>NZ_BOPO01000076.1 GCF_017312725.1 Actinocatenispora comari
CACCCGTGAGCCCGCGGCACCGGTGAGCCTGCGGCACCGGTGAGCCCGCGGCACCGGTCGGGGCCCGGCCGGCGCGGCGCCGAGGTGCACCGCCGGCGTCGGGGCTTCGTCAGCGGCGCTCGGCCAGGCCGCGCAGGAAGGCGGCCTGGCCGGCGTGCTGGTTGTCCTCGGTGATCACGCTGACCAGCCGCACGCCCAGGCTGACCGGCGGATCCCAGCGCTCGTCGACGATCCGGTCCAGGTCCGCGTCGGACAGCCCGTCGAGGTAGCGGCGGCTGCGCTCGAACACAGCGTCGTGGTAGCCGGTCAGCAACTCGGCGCCGGCCCGTACCCGGGCGACCTGGTCGCTGCGGTGGCCGTAGCCGGTGTCGCCGACCGGCAGCCCCAGCCCGAACCGGTCGGCCCAGCCGTCCGCCCACACCTGCCCGGTACCGGCGACGTCGGCGACGTGGTCGTCCTGCACCCGGGTCAGATGCCAGACCAGCCAGGCGATCGAGTTGGCCTGCGGGTCGGCCCGCCAGGCCAGCTGCTCGTCGGTCAGCCCCTCGACGGCGCCGTGCACCACCTCGCGGACCCGGTCGAGTGAGTCGATCAGCAGTTCAGCGCTTCGCATCCGGCAAGTCTAGGCAGCCGGACCGCCGGCCCCGCCCGGTACACCCGGGTCGGGTCAGCCGTCCTTCGTCCAGTCGCGGCGGGCGGTCGGGTTGCTGAGCCAGATCAGCTCGGTGGCGCCCCGGTGACCGTGCACCGCGAGCACCTCGTCGACGCTGTTCCACAGGCCCAGCTGGTAGATGCCGGTGGTCAGGCCGCGCCACCGGGTCAGCACCGGACCACCGGGAAACGCCACCCCGAACAGCACGACGCCGGTACCGGACTGGCCGGTCGGGTCGCGGTGGCGCCACAGCGCGAACATCCGCGGCAGCTCCTCGTCCGCGACCGGCGGCAGGCTCTGCCCGGTACCGGCGGTGCCCGGCAGCGGTCCGCGATCGGCACCGGGTTCGCCCGCACCGTCCGGGTGCAGGAAGCGATCCCGCGCCACCGTGGCACCCCGGTACGCGCCGGCCAGCGCCGCGCCGACCTCGCCGGCGAGGCCGACCGGGTCCGCGGTGGGCGACCGGACCCGTTCGGCGCCGGCCGCCGCCGCGAGCGCGAGCTGCTGCAACGCCTCGGCGTACCGGTCGACCGCGGTCCGCTCGACGCCGGCCAGCCTCACTCGACCAGCCCCGCACGCAGTGCCAGCGCGACCGCCTGGGTGCGGCGGCGCGCGCCGAGCTTGTCGTACAACCGGCGAACGTGCGTCTTGACCGTGTCGGCGCCGATGCACAGCTGTTCGGCGATCTCCTCGTTCGTGGCGCCGTCGCAGAGCGCGTGCAGCACCTGCTGTTCGCGTCCGGTCAGCCGGATCGGCGGCCGCGGCGGCCGGCGCGGCGCCACCCGCAGCGCGCCGGTCACCGCACCGGCGACCGCCGCGAGCAGCAGGTCACCGTCGGCACCGACGTCCACCACGATCACCGCGGTGTGCGGGGAGCGGCGCGGCCCGAGCACCGTGATCGGGTCCCGGGCGAACCGGTAGTCGACCAGCACCACGTCGGTGTGCTGCCGGGTGTAGCAGGTCAGCGCCTGCCGGGGCGTGGTGGCCAGCCGTACCAGGTGGCCGTTGCCGGTGGCGACGAGGCGTTCGGCGAGCAGTCGGGCCGCCGCGCCGGCCGGCACGCAGGCCAGTACGGTGCGGGTCGGGCCCGGCGGGGAGTCAGGTCTGGCCGGGAGGGTGGCAACGCTCATTGCCGTCCCTCCTTCGTCGGAACGGCAATGAGGCACCAGAACGCGCGATGCCCATGACTCGCTCGCTCACGCTCACTCATGGCCGTCCCTCCTTCGTCGGAACGGCAATGAGGCACCAGAACGCGCGATGCCCATGACACGCTCGCTCACGCTCACTCATGGCCGTCCCTCCTTCGTCGCAGCGGCGACGAGGCAGCTCACCGCACGACGCCGATGATGCACTCGCTCTCGCTGGTTCATTGCGAGTCCCTTCCGGTGACACGTGAATCGGCCGGGGTCGCCCGGGCGGCGGCGCGGCGCGGAGACGGACGGCTCTGGACTGGCGCGGCGGGACCGCCGTCGCCGCGGATGGGCGCGGGCGCAGCGACACCGCGCGCGGGCCGTCCGCGCCGCGCGCGTGCCGACGACCCGTCACGGGTCGGCGCCTCGCCGAACATTCCGGTACCGAACGTCCCGCCGCCGGGCGTGGCGGTGCCGGTCATCCCGGCGCTGAGCAGCCCGGTGCTGAGCAACCCGGTGCTGAGCAACCCGGTGCCGGTCATTCCGGTGCTGGGCATGGCGGTACCTCGCATCCCGGTACCCGGCGGTCGGGCACCTGTGAGGTGGTACTGCTGCGTGCGCCCCGGCGAGCGGCGACGATGCCGGCCGGCGGGTGCACGTTCTCCTGCCTGCAACATGCACAACGCAACACCCGGCAGGGAGATACGGCCGGGCGAGGATCGGGGCCGGCAGACGTGGCCGGCCCGCGCTACCGGGGCAGCACCGGCGCGGGGGTCGATCGGCAGTCGCCGTTGTCGTCGTACCGCCCGGGGTCGTCGCCCAGCGCGGCGAGTACGGCGGCGGCTCGCCGTCGGGCCTGGCAACCGGCGCCGCCGCAGCGGCACCGGGTGGGCCCGGTCGGCACGTGCCGGCGGTAGACCAGGACTGCCAACTCGCGTACCCGCCAGGACGTGGCGCTCATCGGCGGACTCCTCGAGCCGGGGCCGGACGCCCGGCACGCGGGCCGGACTTCGGCTCAGCGTGCCACGCCGGATGTCGGCACCGTGCCGCTTTGCCGCGCCATCACCCTCCGGCACCGGCGGGCGTGTTGCCGACCGGCCGCACCGGTACGCGCCGTATCGGTGGGCCGGCGCCGGACTGCGGACCAGCGACGGCAAGACAGAACCCCCGGGAGGGCACGGAGAACGTGATCCGACCGCTTTCCACGGCCGAAGCCACTGCCGCCCATCGCCACCGGCAACGGGCTTTCCGTGACCGTTCCGACACTGCCACCCGCAACTGTGCGTGGCAAGCGTGTCGGCGCAACGAAGCCGGCGTGTCGCCACAAAGGGTGAACACATAAAGACGGTGCGTCTTAGATGATCATGGTGCAAGCCGGGACATCAGCCGTTTGTACGAGTCTGCAAGACCGCTGGCGACTGCCCCGGCGGGGCACTACGCTGGCGCCGGCAGCAGGCGTACATATCTCGACAAACAGGTGGAGACACCGCCGTTTCGGGAGTGACAGATGAGCAACCGCGGCAGCGGCTCGGACACACCGGTCGTACTGCGCGACACCCACCGCCCCGGCCCCGCATCGGTGCTGGTGGAAGCGAACGACCGGCTGCAGGACCTGCGCGCTCTGCTCGCCGGCGCGCTGACCGGCGACGAGCCGGACCGGGCGGACGAGCGCGCCGGCAGCTGAGCGCCTGCACGCTCCGGCCGGCGGGCCGGGATGTGTCATCGTTGCGGCGTGAGTGAGCAGACCCTGCAGCTGCGGCCGCCGCGACACCGGGTGCACCGGCGCGCCATCTGGTACTGGACCGCCAGCGCCGCGCCGATGTGGCTGGTGCTGATCGCCGCCCAGATCGTCGCGCTCGTGCTGGGGTGGGGCTGGCTGCGGCACTGGTGGGTGGTGACGCTGCCGCTCACCGTGCTGCTCGCCGCGGCGCACCTGGTGGTGATGCCGCAGTGGCGGTACCGGGTGCACCGCTGGGAGGTGACCCCGGAGGCGGTGTACACCCAGTCCGGCTGGTTCAACCAGGAACGCCGGATCGCGCCGGTGTCCCGGATCCAGACCGTCGACACCGACCGCGGCCCGTTCGAGCAGATCTTCCGGCTGACCAACGTCACCGTCACCACCGCCTCGGCGGCCGGCCCGCTGCGCATCCACGGTCTGGACCGCGACGACGCGTTGCGGGTGGTCGACCAGCTCACCGCCGACACCCAGGCCGAGCGGGGCGACGCGACGTGACCACCCCGCCCACCGGGCCGGACGGCCCGCGCGCCGACGACGTGGCGCCGGCCGGGCACCCCGACCCGCCGGCCGACGGCGTACCGCCGGACGGCCGCGACGTGCCCGCCGGCGCCGGGGGCGCGGTGCCGCGCGCCGACGACGTACCGCAGTGGCGCCGGCTGTCCAACCGGATGCTGCTGATCCACCCGGTGCAGTCGCTGCTGCAGTTCCTCCCGGCGCTGCTGGGCCTGCTGATCGCCGGTACGACCTCGGGCAACGGCCCCGTCTACAGCCTGCTGGGCGCCGCCGCGGCGATCGCGTTCGGGATCCTGCGCTGGCTGACCACGAGCTACCGGATCTCGACCGAGCAGGTCCAGGTGCGGCGCGGGGTGCTCAACCGGCGGGTCCTGTCGGTACGCCGGGACCGGATCCGCACCGTCGACGTGAGCGCGCCGGCGCTGCACCGGGTGCTCGGCCTGGCCCGGGTCACCGTCGGTACCGGACTGTCGGACCGTAGCCGCACCGACGGGCTGCGGCTGGACGCGCTGAACGCGGCGACCGCCGCCGAACTGCGCGAGGAGCTGCTGCACCGGGCCGATCCGGGGCCGGCCACCAGCCCCGCGACCGCCGCACCCGCGACCGCCGGGGACACGGCTGCCGGGGACACGGCTGCCGGCTCGCGGGCGGCCGGGCCCGGATCGCGGACCGGATCGCGGGCGGGCGGGTTCCCGTGGACGCCGCCGGCGCCGCCGACCGGTACCGAGCTCGCCCGGCTGTCACCGCGCTGGATCGGCTACGGCCCGTTCACGCTGTCCGGGCTGGTCACCGTCGGTGTGATCGGCGCGTTCCTGTCCCGGCTGGTGAACGAGTTCCACCTCGACCCCACTCGGTACGGCGCGACCCGGGAGCTCGCCGCCCGGGTGCTGCACACCTCGCTGCCGCTGCTGATCGGCGAGCTCGTGCTCGGCCTGCTGGTGCTCGCCGCGATCGCCTCGACCTGCGGCTACGTGCTGGCGTTCTGGGGGTTCCGGTTGACCCGGCTGCCCGGCGGCACGCTGCACGTCACCCGCGGACTGATCACCACCCGGGCGATCACCCTGGAGGAACGGCGGCTGCGCGGCGTCGAGGTCTCCGAGCCGCTGCTGCTGCGCGCGGTCGGCGGGGCCCGGTGCATCGCCATCGCCACCGGACTGCGGGTCGGTCGCGGCGCCGAACGCGGCGGCTCGCTGCTGCTGCCCTCGGCGCCGCGCGCCGAGGCGCGGCGGGTCGCGGTCGCCGTACTGGGACGGGCCGAACCGATCACGGTGCCGCTGACCCGGCACGGGCCGGCCGCCCGCCGCCGCCGGTACACCCGGGCGCTGGTGCCGTGCGCGCTGCTGGTGCTCGCCGCCGTGGTGCTGCACGCGCTTGTTCCGGTGCCCGACTGGGTACCGGTCGCCACGCTGGTGCTGCTGGTGCTGGCCGTCCTGGTGGCCGCGGACCGGTACCGCGGGCTGGGTCACGCCCTGGTCGACGGGACGCTCGTCGCCGGGCGCGGCAGCCTGGTGCGCCGGCGCAGCGCGCTGCCCACCGACGGCATCATCGGCTGGAACCTGCGCCGGTCGTACTTCCAGCGCCGCGCCGGGCTCGCCACCCTCACCGCCACCACCGCCGGCGGTGAGCAGGCCTACCCGGTACCCGACCTGCCGCTCGCCGACGCCACCGGCCTGGCCGACGCCGCACTGCCCGGGCTGCTCACCCCGTTCCTGGTGCCCGCCGGCTCGGGCTCCGACCAGGGTCGTAGGCCGGTCCGACCGCGCTCCGATGCCGCCGACCGGGCCGCGGGTTAGCGTCCGGTGGCGGACCTGGTGCGATCTGCTTCGGGCCGGATCGTGAGCGCGGGAGGGCGGATGGGCTGGCCACGGGAGCGCCGCTGGGCGGCCGCGCTGGGCACGCTCGCCATCGCGGTGGCGCTGTTCGCCGGCGCGTTCGTCGACATCCCGGTCGGCGCCCGGGTCGCGGTCACCGTGCTGGCGGTGCTCGCGGCCGCGATCTGGGCGGTACTGGTCGTCTGGCGCTCCGCGGGCACCACCGGGGAGGCGCTGCTCGCCGCCGGGTTCGGGCTGCTGGGCATCGTGTCGACCGCGATCGCGCCGGACGGGCTGGGCTACCTGATCAGCTACGTCGCGCTGATCCGGCTGGCCATGCGGCTGCCGGTACGGGTGTCCGCGCCGATCGCGGCGGCGCTGGTGGTGCTGCTCGGCGCCGTGTTGCTGTGGGCCGGTGTCCCCGTCGCGGTCACCGCGGTGTTCGCGCTCGGCGCCGGCTTCATGTACCTGGTGGGCGACCTGGCCGCCCTCGGCGGCGCCGCCCGGGACCACGCCGAACGGCTGCTGGAGCAGCAGGCGGCCACCCGTGCCGCCGTCGAACAGGCCGCGGTGCTGCGGGAACGCGGCGCGCTGGCCCGGGAGGTACACGACATCGTGTCGCACACGTTCGCCGGCCTGGCGCTGCAACTCGAGGCCGCGAAGGTGCTCGCCGAGCGTACCGACGCCGACCCGCGGCTTCGCGCCGCGCTGGCCCACGCGCACCAGCTGACCCGGTCGGGGATCGCCGACACCCGCCAGGTCGTCGCGGCCCTGCGCGGCGCCGCGCTGCCCGGCCCGGCGCTGGTGGCCACCCTCGTCGCCCGCGCCCGGCAGGAACAGGGGCTGCCGGTGGAGTACACGGTGACCGGCGAACCGCGTCCGGTCGCCCCGGAGGTCGGCCTCGCGGTGTACCGGATGGTGCAGGAGGCGCTCACCAACACGGTGCGGCACGCCGGTACCGGTGCCCGGGCGTCGGTGTCGGTGCGCTGGACGGCCGAGCGGCTCACCGTGTCGGTGACCGACTCCGGCGGCGCCGCAACGCATCCGGCCGGTGCGGTCGACGCCGGACCGGCCACGCCGGGGCCGAGCGCCCGCGCCCAGCCGGCCACGGTCGGCGCCGGTACCGGACCGGGCGGCGCGACACCGGGGGCCGCGGGCGAACCGGTGACCGACGGCGGCACCGGCGCGACGACTCCGCCCGGCGGGTGGGGGTTGGCGGGGATGGCCGAGCGGGCCGAGTTGCTCGGCGGCGGGCTGGTCGCCGGACCGACCGGCGACGGGTACTCGGTGGTGCTCCGGTTGCCGCTGACCGCCGCGCACGACGGGCCGGGTGAGCCGCGATGACCGCGGTACGGGTGCTGGTGGTCGACGATCAGCGGGTGGTCCGGGACGGGTTGACCATGCTGCTCGGCCTGTTGGACGGCATCGACGTGGTCGGTACCGCGGTCGACGGTCTGGACGCGATCGCGAGCGCCGACCGGCTGCGTCCCGACGTGGTGCTGATGGACCTGTCCATGCCGCGCTGCGACGGCCCGACCGCCACCCGGCGCATCCTGGCCGACCATCCGGAGATCCGGATCGTCGTGCTCACCACGTACTCCGACGACGAGTGGGTGTTCGCGGCGCTGAACGCCGGCGCCCGCGGCTTCGTCACCAAGGACGCCAGCGCCGCCGAGATCGAACACGCGATCACCACGGTGGCGGCCGGTGAGGCGCTGCTGGACCCGAGCGTGCAGCGACGGCTGCTCGACGCGTACGCCCGCGGGATCCCGGCCGGGGTGGCCGCACCGGACGCGGCGGCGCTCACCGCGCGGGAGGCGGAGGTGCTCGCGCACATCGCGGCCGGCGAGTCCAACGCCGAGATCGCGGCGGGGTTGACGGTGTCCGCGGCCACCGTCAAGACGCACATCACCCACCTGCTGGCCAAGACCGGCAGCCGGGACCGCGCGCAGCTGGTGCGCTACGCGTACCGGTACGGTCACGCCCGGCCGTGACGCCGAGGCTCACCCCACGGTCGTAGCGGCGGGTTCGGAGCGTGCTCCGACGCGACGCCACCACCTCCGCTTCTAGCGTCCTGGGCATGGATTCGGGGTGGGAGGGACGGCGATGACGGCGATCAACGCGGCCGTGACGGTGGTGATCCTGGCGATCGTGCTGGTGCGGCAGTTCGTGCCGCGGCAGGTACGGGCCCGGCCGCTGATCTGGGTCGCCGTGCTGCTGGTGCTCGGGGTGGCGCCACCCGGCCCGGCCCCGGCGACGGCCACCGGTATCGCGCTGCTGGTCGCCTCGCTCGCCGTCTCGGCGGCGCTGGCGGTGCCGCGGGCGACGTCGATGCGGCTCTGGCTGGACGAGCACGGCGCCGCGTGGCGGCGCGGCAGCGTCGGGACGCTGTGGTGGTGGCTCGCCGCGATCGCGGTACGCATCGGGTTCGCCGCCGGCGGCCAGCTGCTGTTCGGGGAGCCGGAACGGGCCGGGTCGCTGTGGCTGGGCCTCGCGGTCACGCTCGGGGTGCAGCAGCTGGTGCTGACAAAGCGGGTGCGCGCGCTGGGCGGCCCGGCCAGAATCGGGGGGCCCAGCGGGACCCGACCACCGAGGAGTGCCCTTGCCCGACCCCATCGATGAGCCCTGGCGCACCCGGCCGGAGGCGGCCGCGGACCGCGCCGCGGTGCACCAGATCGTCCGGGCCGCGTTCGGCCGCCCGGACGAGGCGGACCTGGTCGAGACGCTACGCACCGATCCCGGCTGGCTGCCCGACCTGTCGTACCTCGCCACCGACGCCGCGGGCACCCCGGTCGCGCATGCGCTGCTGACCCGCGGCCGGATCGGCGACACCCCGGTCGTCGGGCTCGGCCCGGTGGCGGTACTGCCGGCGTACCAGCAGCGCGGCGCGGGCGGCGCGGTGATCCGCGCGGTGCTGACCGCCGCCGCCGACCGCGGCGAGAGCGCCGCGATGGTGCTCGGCCATCCGGACTACTACCCGCGGTTCGGCTTCCGCCGGGCCTCCGAGTTCGGCGTGTCGCGGCCGGACGGCTGGCCGGACGAGGCGTTTCTCGCCCTGCCGCTCGGCCCGCACGGCGCGGTACCGGCCGGCCCGGCCCGCTACGCCGAACCGTTCCACGCCGCCTGATCCGCCGGCGCGGCAGGAATCCCGGGCGCGGGTGGGTCAGGCGGTGACCGGGAGCAGGCGGCCGCCGGTGAGCCGGACCAGCTCGGCGGCCGTGGTGGCGAACACGGTGTGCGGGGTGCCGGCCGCTGCCCACACCACCGGGTAGGCGGTGAGCGCCTCGTCCACCACGGCCGGCAGGGCACGCGGGTGGCCGACCGGCGCGACGCCGCCGATCGCCTGGCCGGTGGCCGCTCGTACCTGCTCGGGGGTGGCGCGGCGCAGCGGGCCGCGGCCCCACCGGCGGGACAGCGCCTCGGTATCGACCCGGTGCGCGCCGCTGGTCATCACCAGGACCGGTTCGTCGTCGCTGACGAACACGAGACTGTTGGCGATCGCACCGACCGCGCAGTCCAGCGCCGCCGCGGCGGCCGCGGCGGTCCGGGCCGAGTCGGCGAGCTGGCGGATCGTCGTGGCGACGCCGGCCGCGGCGAGCGCGTCGGCGACCTGGCGGCTTCGTTCGGGCAGGGCGGTCGGATCGAGCTGAGTCATCTCCACCTCACTGGCGTTTCGTATATGGAACGGTAGCCAGCACGCTCCGGTACGGTCAAGCCGGTAACGGCGACGGCGGGGAGGGTGCATGGAGCTGGCCGAGCAGGTCGGACACCGGTTGCGGGCGCTGCGCGAGACCCGCGCGCTGAGCCTGTCCGCGCTGGCCCGGCGCTCCGGCATCGGCAAGGCGACGCTGTCCCGGCTCGAGTCGGGCCAGCGCAACCCGACCCTCGCCACCCTGTACGCCCTGACCACCGCGCTCGACGCGCCGCTGTCGGCGGTACTGCCGGGGCCCGCCGACGACGCGCCCGCGGTGTCGGGCGCCGCGGTCGACGCCCGCCTCATCGAGCGGCGGGCCGACGGGGGCCTGGTCACCGAGGCGTACCGGGTGGACATCCGGGCCGGCGCCGACCAGCGCTCGGCCGCGCACGCCCCCGGCACGTACGAGCAGCTGATCGTGCTCTCCGGGACGGTCCTGGTCGGGCCGGTGGACGCGCCGGTGACGGTGCACGCCGGCGGGCACGTCCGGTTCGCCGCCGACGTGGCGCACCGGTACCGCTGCCCCGACGCCACCGCGCACGGCCTGCTGACCGTCCACTACCCGATCACCCCCGCCGCCACCCGTCCGGGATGACGCCGACCCCGGTGGGCCGCGCGGTTGGGCGAAACGGCGGACAGCGGCGAGGGCGCCGGCCACACTGATGCGGAAGGAGCGGCCGGAAACGGGGGTAATCATGGCGATTTGCGAGGTTTGCGGCAACGACTACTGGATGTCGTTCGAGATTCGCACGCTGGGCGGCCAGACCCACGTGTACGACTCGTTCGAGTGCGCGATCCAGCAGCTGGCGCCGATCTGCGAGCACTGCTCGTGCCGGGTGATCGGACACGGCGTCGAGGTCGGCAGCCACCTGTACTGCTGCGCGCACTGTGCCCGGGCCGACGGCGGCGACGCGGCCGAGTCGATCCGCGACACGGTCGGCGCGCACCCGGGCTGACCCGGCGCCGGCCCGCCCGCGGCCCGAACGAGCCGACGGCGCGGATCAGCCGGCGACCCGGATGAGCCGGCTGCCCGGACAGGCCGGCGGCGCGGATCAGCCGGTCGCCCGGATGAGCCGCTGCCCGGACCGGCCGGCGGCGCGGATCAGCCGGCGGCGAGCCAGTCCAGGGTGACCGCGGCGGTCCAGGACTGGTCCGGTGAGCCGAGCGGCTCGCCGGTGAACGGCTCGACGTACTCGGCGAAGCCGGCGGTACTAACCTGCTCCAGCGACGCCGCCCGCAGCGCGGCCGCCGCGGTGTGCTCGCCGAGCGAGCCGAGCGAGCGCCACAGCAGCCAGCCGAGCACCGGCCAGCTCGGCCCCCGCCAGTACGTGCGGGGCCGGAAAGCCGGGTCGGCCGGGCTGGTGGACGGCGGTACCGGCCAGCGCAGCCGGGCGTCGCCGAGAAACCGCGCCGAGGCGAGCTCGGCGAGCAGCTCCGAGCGGCGCTCGCCGCCGGCGACCAGGCCGGCGAACCCGGCGACGGTGCGGCACCGTACCGGGGTGCCGGCGCGGACGTCGCGATCCAGGCACAGTCGCAGCCGCGGGTCGTAGCAGGCGTCGACGGCGGCGCGGCCCCGGTCCCGCCAGCCGGCGATCACCGCCCGGTCGGCCGCGGGCGCCCCGATCCGCGCGGCGATCCGGCCCAGCGCGTCGTTGGCGGCCACCAGGATCGCACTGAACAGCACGTCCTTGAGCACCAACGGGTGGGTCGCGGCGATCCGGTCGTCGGCGTAGCCGGCCCGCCGCAGCAGTTCGACCAGCCACAGGTACCGGTCGTACTCGGCGTCGCTGGGCCGCTGCGCCGGGTCCGCGACGTGCCCGGTGTCGCGCCGCCGGTACGGCGGCAGGTCACCGACCTCGACCCGGGCCAGCGCCGCGTCGAACCGTGGCGAGTTGTCGGTACCGGACTCCCACGGGTGGTAGATGCTGACCAGCCCGCTGCCCTGCGGGTCGCGCTCGGTGGCCAGGTAGCGGTGCCAGGCGAGCACCTTCGGGTACAGCTCGACCAACGCGGCGTCGACGCGGTCGACGTCGTCGCGCGCACCGCCGGTGCGGTCCGGTCCGGCCGGGCGGGTCGCGGCCCGGTCGGCGACCTCGGCGAGGTGCGCCAACGCGAGCGCGTGCACCGGCGGCTGGCAGATGCCGGAGGTGGGCCGGTCCGGCGCGGCCGCGGCGACACCGGTGCCCCAGCGGGCCGGATCCGGGAAGTACGACTCGGCGGCGGCCGCCGGGTCGTACACGATGTGCGACACCATCCCGTTCGCCCACTGGCCGGCGAACAGGCTGCGCAGCTCGGTCAGCGCGCGCGGCACCGACAGGTGCGCCCAGCCGACCGCGACGAAGGCGGAGTCCCAGCTCCACTGGTGCGGGTACAGGTGTGGCGCGGCCCGGGTCCAGCCGCCCGCGTCGTTGCCGGCCAGTACCGCCGCCGCCGCGGACCACAGCCGCTCGTCCACGCTGTCCCCCTTCGGCCGCCGCTCAGGCGTCCGCGTAGTCGCTGCCGGTCTCGGTGAGCCGGCCGGTGCCGCCGGTCTGCTCGGCGACCAGGGCGCGCGCCGCCTCGACCCGCTCCGGCGGGACCGCGAGGGTCAGCCGCACGCCCTCCGCGGCGTACTCGACGGCGCGCACCGCGCCCGGGTCGGCGACCCGCAGCGCGTGCTCCAGCCCGCCCGCGTGCGCGTGGTCGACGGCCACGGCGAGCAGCGCGACCGGCCGGCGTACCAGCACCCCGGCGGCGTCGATCGCGCCGGCCACGGCCGACCGGTACGCCCGGGCGAGGCCGCCGGTGCCCAGCAGCACGCCGCCGAACCAGCGGGTCACCACCGCGACGACGTCGGTCAGTTGCTCGCCGTGCAGCGCGGCGAGCATCGGCGCGCCGGCGGTACCGGCCGGTTCGCCGTCGTCGTTGGAGCGCTCCAGCGCCGGCGCCCGGCCCAGCACGTACGCGCTGCAGTGGTGCCGGGCGTCCCAGTACGCCCGGCGAACCTGCGCGATGACCTCGCGGGCGGCGTCCTCGTCGGCGACCCGGCGCAGGGTGCAGCGAAACAGCGACCGCTTCACCTCGACGTCGTACTCGACGCCGGCCGCGACGGTCCGGAACCCGCCCGTCGTCACGTTGCCCCCTCGCAGGTCCGGACCGGACCCGTCGGCTCCACACTATCGGCGGACCGGCGCGGCGAACCGATCGCCGGGTGGCGACCGGTTCGCCGGGCTCGGGCACCCCGATGTGTGGACCTCGGCGCGATCGGCGGCGGGGGCCGCGATGAGTTCCCGATGATGCACTCGTCAACACCGGCAGAGACCGCCACCGCGGCGCCGGCGACCCGGGCGCTGCGAGACCTTGACCCGAGGGGATGCACAGCGATGACCACCCGTACCGCGCCGCCCGCCGGCGCACCCTGCTGGCTCGACCTGTCCACCACCGACGAGGCGGCGAGCCGCCGCTTCTACACCGACCTGTTCGGCTGGCACGCGAACGAGCCCGCCGCCGAGTTCGGCGGCTACAGCACCTTCGAGCGCAACGGCGCGCCGGTCGCCGGGATGATGCCCGCCCAGGGCGACTACGCCGGGAACGACAGCTGGGGCGTCTACCTGGCCACCGCCGACGCCGCCGGCACGCTCGACGCCGCGGCCGGCAACGGCGGTACCGTCACCTCGCCGGCGATGCAGGTCGCCGATCTCGGCACGATGGGCCTGGTCACCGACCCGGACGGTGCCCTGATCTGGGTCTGGCAGCCGGCCCGGCACCAGGGTTTCCTGGAGTACGCGGTGGACGGCGCGCCCGGCTGGTTCGAGCTGCACACCGACCGGTACGAGGACGTGCTCGGCTTCTACCGCACCGTGTTCGGCTGGAGCACGGCGACCGAGGCGGACACTCCGCAGTTCCGGTACACCACGATGCGCAACGGCGAGGAACAGCTCGCCGGCGTGATGGACGGCAGCGGGATGCCGGATGCGGACAAGGGCTGGTCGATCTACTTCGCCGCCGACGACGTGGACGCCACCGCGGCCCGCGCGGTCGAGTTCGGCGCGAAGATCGTGCGGCCGGCCGAGGACACCCCGTACGGGCGGCTCGCGGTGCTGGACGACCCGAACGGCGCCCGGTTCAAGCTGGTCGGCCCGAACAACAGGTGAGCGGCCGGCGGTGACCCGGCGCTGCGCCGCGCCGGGTCACCGGATCGCGGGATCCCGGCCCCGGCGCGCATGGCCGGCCGGGCGGCGGGCATCCGGAGTGGGTAGCGAAGCGGCGCGCCGCAGGAGGGCGAATCCTCATGAAATCCGGCATCCATCCCGACTACCACCCGGTCGTCTACCAGGACCGCAGTACCGGGGAGAGCTTCCTGACCCGCTCGACCGAGACGTCCGATCAGACCGTCGAGTGGTCCGACGGGAACACCTACCCGCTCGTCGTGGTCGACATCAGCGCGGCGTCCCATCCGTTCTGGACCGGACAGCGCCGGGTGCTCGACACCGCCGGCCAGGTGGAGAAGTTCCGCCGCCGTTACGGCGACCGGGCGACCGGCCGCCGAAGCTGATCCGGCGGCCCCCGGGCCGCTCCGTGCGGGTCGGCACCGTGGCCCGGCCGCGGATCCCGGAGCGGGGTGCGCGACACAGCTAGCCTGCCGCCATGGACTCACCGGCGGCCGACCAGACCCTGTCCGCCAGCGCGGCGGGCGCCGATCTCGACCAGCTCGTCGAGACGCTGACCGACACCCACCCGGACGCGTACCGCGGGTTCGGCGGCGCCGTCGCGTTCTGGCGGGCGGTCGACGAGACGCGGGCGGCCATCCCGGCGTCCGGCCTGACCGTCACCGCCCTGTACGGGCACCTGGCCCGGCTCGCCGCCGGCGTGCGGGACGCGCACACCGCCGTGTTCCCGCCCGGGCGCCGGTCGTTCACCGACGCCTCGGCACCCCGGTACGGGATCGACTGGGACGTGGTGGACGGCGCGCTCGTCGTCGGCGCCGTGCACGCCGCCGGTCACCGACCGCTGCTCGGCGCCCGGCTGCGCGCCGTCGACGGGGTCGCGTTCGGCGAGCTGGTCGAGCGGATGCGGCGGCTGCGCGGGTACGACAACGAGCACGGCAACCTGGTGCAGCTCGCTCAGGCGCTGGACGACCCGGTCGGGGCCACGCTGCTGACCGGCGCCGCGGACCGGCGCCGGGTCGAGGTGACCGCCTCGGGCGGACCGGCCGAGGTGACGCTGACGCCGTGGCGGCCGCGGCCGGCCGACCGGCTGGCGCCGGCGTCCCGGCTGCGGCTGCCGGAGCCGGGGCCGACCGGGATCGCGACGGCGCTGCTGGGCACCGTCGGCTACCTGCGACTCGGTGAGCTGCTGGGCTACCGGGAGGCCTTCGAGATTGCCCGGGCGAACGGCGTCGACTGGGTGCTCGGCGAGCGCCTGGACGCGGCGCTGGAGCGGCTGGGTGTGACCGATGCGCCGGCGACGGTGGACGAGCGGATCGCACTCGTACCGTCCGCGAGCGACGCGGTCGCCGGGCTGCTCGAGCGGCTGCGCGCCGCGGGCGGCGACCGGCTGGTGGTCGACCTGCGGCACTGCCCGGGCGGCAACTCGATCATCGGCGACCTCCTCGCCGCCCTGCTGTACGGCGTGGCGGCGGTGCTCGACGGCGACGAGGGCTACCAGGTGCCGCGGCATTCCCCGCGGTACTTCGAGCACTACCGCGACAGCGACGCCGCGCCGGGCTACGACTTCGGCGCCGAGCGCGACTGGCACGCGACCCGCGCCGATCCGCGCCGCCGCCGCGAGCTGCGCCGGGACGCGCTGGCCGAGCTGCGCGGCGAGCTGCCCGCCTTCGACCGGCAGCTCGCCCGTGTCGCGACGCCGCCGGCACCGCGGGTGGCGGTGGTGGTGGACGCGTTCACGTTCTCGGCCGGGTTCGACGTCATGCTCGCGCTGCGCCGGCACGGCGCGACCGTGGTGGGTACAGCACCGGCTCAGGCGGCGAACTGCTTCATCGACATCCTGCCGTTCCGGCTGGAACGTTCCGGGCTGCGCGGCATGGTGTCGTTCAAGTGGTCGGTGTCGCTGCCGGACGAACCGGACAACGGCACCCTGCTGCGCCCGGACGTGCCGCTCACCGCCACCGGGTACGACGCGGACCCGAACGCGGCGGTCCTGCTGGCGCTGGCGCACCTCGACCGCGGCGGCGCCCGTACTGGGGCTGGCACCAGTACGGATGGGGGTGCGTGCGGCACTGCGCCGGAGCGGTGACTCCCGCACTCTGGAGGGGCCTGTCCCCCACCAGTCAGGAGCCGCGATGTCCGTACCGACCGCCGTCCGACGTGGCACTGGCAGTGACTACGCAGAGCTGTCCCGACGGATCGCGGCGGCGGGATTGCTGCGCCGCCGACCCGTCTACCAGGTGTTCGCGCTCGGCTCCACTGCCGCCCTGTACGTCGGGGCCTGGGTGGTGTTCGCGCTGGTCGGCGACTCGTGGTGGCAGTTGGCGACGGCAGCGCTACTCGCCGTGGCGTTCACCCAGGTGGGGTTCACCGGGCACGAGGTGGCACACCGGCAGGTGGTGGCCTCGCGCCGCAACGCGGAACGGATCGGGTTGGTCGCGGGCAACCTGCTGATCGGCCTCGGGCACGGTTGGTGGTCGGACAAGCACACGCGGCACCATGCGCATCCCAACCAGGTCGGCGCCGACCCGGACGTGGCCGCCGGCGCGGTGCGCTGGACCGAGGAGCAGGCCGAGGAGACCTCCGGCGTGCAGCGGTTCGTGACCCGCTGGCAGGGCTTCCTGTTCCTGCCCATGCTGACGTTGGAGGGGCTCAACCTGCACGTCGCCGGGTTCCGCTCGGCGTTCGGCCGCAAGGTGCGCCACCCGGTGCTGGAGGGCGTGCTGCTCGGCCTGCACGTGGTCGGCTACGTCACCGTCGCGTTCACCGTGCTGTCGCCGGGCAAGGCGATCGCGTTCATGGCGCTGCACCAGGCGCTGTTCGGTGTCTACATGGGACTGTCGTTCGCGCCCAACCACAAGGGCATGCCGGTACTCGGGCCGGACGTGCAGCTCGACTTCCTGCGCCGCCAGGTGCTCACCTCCCGCAACGTGCGCGGTGGGCCGGTCACCGACTGGCTGCTCGGCGGACTCAACTACCAGATCGAGCATCACCTGTTCCCGTCGATGCCGCGACCCGCGTTGCGCCGGGCGCAACCGATGGTCGCCGCCTACTGCGCCGAGCTCGGCGTCGACTACGAGCAGGAGTCGCTGCCCCGCTCGTACGCCCGGGCCCTGCGGGCGCTGCACGAGGTCGGCGAACCGCTACGCTCTTGACACCCCCTCCGGCTGCCTGAAAGCGTTGCCGCATCGGGCATCTGGGGGTGGCGCACGTGACGGAACCGGTGCGGGTCGACGATCCGCGGGTGGAACGGCTCGTCGATCCGATCGGGATCGACGAGCCGTCGCCGTTGCTGTCCTGGCGGCTGACCGGCCCCCGCCGCGGCATCGAGCAGCGGGCGTACCGGATCGTGGTGGCCACCGAGGCCGACCCGCTCGGGGCCCCGCCGCACTGGGACAGCGGGCTGGTGGAGTCCGGCGAGAGCGTCGGGATCGCCTACCGCGGCCCGGCGCTGGCGCCGCGCACCCGGTACGTGTTCCGGGTGCGCGTCACCGACGAGTCGGGCGCCGAGAGCGACTGGTCGCCGCCCGGCAGCTGGGAGACCGGCCAGCTCGACCAGGCACGGTGGACGGCGGGCTGGATCACCGCGGCGGGCGAGCGGGACGCGCCGCTGCCACCGGACCTGGACACCACCGAACCGCTGCGCTCGCTGCACCGGATCGGCGCGCCGGTCGGCGACGGCACGGCGCCGGCCGGCGGTCCGGCCACGCTGCGCACCTCGTTCGAGCTGCCGGGTGGCCGCCGGGTCGTGGCCGCAACCACCGCGTTCGCGGACGGGGTCACGGTGCGCGTCAACGGCACCGAGGTGCCGGCGGTCGGCGACGCCGCCCGGGCACTTCGCCCGGGCGGCAACGAGCTCGCGGTCACGACGCCGGCCGGCCACGCGGTCGGCCGGCTGGACGTCACGCTCGACGGGCTGCCGCCGCGCACCATCGCCACCGACGACACCTGGCGTACCGACGACGGTCGGCTCGCCGTGTCGCTCGGGCCGCACGGTGCGCCGCCGTGGGGGCGCGCGGCGGTGACCCACCGGCCCAGCCCGTACCTGCGGCGGGAGTTCCGGCTCGACGCGCCGGTGCGGCGGGCCCGGTTGTACGTCACCGCCGCCGGCCTCTACTCGATGCGGCTCAACGGGACCCGGGTCGGCGCCGACCGGCTCGCGCCCGGCTGGACCGACTACGCCACCCGGGTGCCGTACCAGAGCCACGACGTGACCGACCTGCTGCGGGACGGCGACAACGTGCTCGGCGCGGTGCTCGCGGACGGCTGGTTCGCCGGCAGCGTCGGCTTCTGCCGCTCGTTCCACTATGGACACATCCGGGCCCTGCGGGCCGAACTGCACGTCTGGACCGTCGACGGCGGGCACACGGTGATCGGCACCGACCCCGGATGGCGCACCGGCACCGGTGCGGTCCGGTACGCCGACCTGCAACACGGCACGGTGGTGGACGCCCGGGCCGAACCGGTCGGCTGGGACGCCCCGGGGTTCGCCGGCGACTGGCCGGCGGCGGTGCCGACCGACGGGCCGGCCGGCCGGGTCACCGCGGCGATCGCGCCGCCGATCCGGGTCCGGCACGAGCTCGCGCCGCGGTCGGTGCGCACGACCGCGGACGGCCGGACGATCGTCGACTTCGGGCAGAACCTGGTCGGCTGGATCCGGCTGCGGGTACGCGGCGAGCCCGGCCGGCGCGTGCTCGTCCGGCACGCCGAGGTGCTCGACCACGACGGCGAGCTGTACCTGGACGCGCTGCGCACCGCGCGCGCCACCGACGAGTACGTGCTGGCCGGCGATCCCGCGGGCGAGGTGTTCGAGCCGGAGTTCACCAGCCACGGCTTCCGCTACTGCGAGCTGACCGGCTGCCCGGACGGCGCCGAGATCACCGCGCTGGTCGGGTACGCGGACATGGCCGCCACCGGTGAGTTCGAGTGCTCCGATCCGCGGCTGAACCGGTTGCACGACAACATCCTCTGGAGCCAGCGGGGCAACTTCCTCGCGGTACCGACCGACTGCCCGCAGCGGGACGAGCGGCTCGGCTGGACCGGCGACGCGCAGGTGTTCGCGCCGACCGCGGCGTTCGGGTACGACGTGGCCGCGTTCCTGCGCAAGTGGCTGGTCGACGTGCGGGACGCGCAGCGCCCGGACGGGGCGATCACGCACGTCGCGCCGGACGTGCTGAGCGGGCACCTGGACACCCCGCAGCACGGCAGCCCCGGCTGGGGCGACGCGATCGTGCTCGTGCCGGCCGCGCTGCACGCCGCGTACGGCGACACCCGGGTGGTGCGCGAGTGCCTGCCGGCGATGCTGCGCTGGCTGGACTACCTGGACCGGACCGACGCGCCGCGCCATCCGGCCGGCGGGTTCGCCGACTGGCTCGCGGTGACGCCGACCGGCAAGGACGTGGTGAACGCCGCGTACCTGGTGCACTCGGCGCGGGTCGCGGCGCGGCTGGCGCGGGTGGTGGACGAGCCGGCCGCCGCCGCGCACTGCGCGGACATCGCCGACCAGGCCGCCGCGGCGTTCCGGGACGGGTACGTGGGTGGGGACGGGCGGATCGCCGGCGGCACCCAGACCGGGTACGTGCTCGCGTTGCAGGCGGGGCTGGTCGCCGAGGCGGAGCGGCCCGCGGTGGTGCGCCGGCTCGCGGCCGAGGTCGCCGCCCGCAACACGCACCTGAGTACCGGCTTCCTCGGTACCCCGTGGCTGCTGGACGCGCTGGCCGACGGCGACCGGCTGGACGTCGCGTACGCATTGCTGCTGCGCGACACGTACCCGTCCTGGCTGTTCCCGGTGGTGCACGGAGACGCCACCACGATCTGGGAGCGGTGGGACTCGTGGAGCGAGTCGCGCGGGTTCGCCGACGAGGGGATGACCTCGTTCAACCACTACGCGTACGGCGCCGTCGGCGACTTCCTGCACCGGGTGGTGGGCGGACTGGCGCCGGCCGAACCCGGGTACCGGCGGATCAGGGTACGGCCGCGGCCCGGCGGCGGCATCGACTCGGCCAGCGCCCGCCTGCACACCGGCTACGGTCTCGCGAGCGTGCGGTGGCGGGCCCAGCCGTACCGGCTGGAGGTGGTGGTGCCGCCGAACACCAGCGCGGACGTGCACCTGCCGGCCGGCGTGACGCCGCCGCCGGGCGACGGGCCGGGCGTGCGGTCGGTGACGCCGGACGACGACGGCGGCGCGGTGGTGTGGGTCGGTTCCGGAAGCTACGTGTTCACCGGAAGCTACGTGTTCACCGGCTGACCGTGCGCCGATCCGACTTACTTTACTGACCTGTTAGTCTGCTACGCATGGCCGAACGGACCAGGCGGGGCACCGCGCGCGACCGGCTCATCGACACCACCGCCGCGGTGATCTACCGCCGCGGCGTCACCGCGACCGGGGTGGACACCATCACCGCGGCCGCCACCGTCTCCAAGCCCACCCTGTACGCGCACTTCCGGTCCAAGTCCGAGCTGATCACCGCGGCGCTGGCGCGGCAGCACCAGACCCGCCGGGACGAGCTCGCCGGCCACCTCGACGGGCTCGCCGACCGCTCCCCCGCCGAGCGGATCCTCGCGATCTTCGACTGGCTGGCCGAGTGGCACCGGGCGGCGGGCGCCCGCGGCTGCGCGTTCGTCAACGCCGCCGCCGAACTGGTCGAGGGCGACGACGCCGCGGCCCGGCAGGTCATCCGGGACCACAAGCGCTGGTGGGCGAGCACGTTCACCGAGCTGGCCCGGCAGGGCGGCGCGACCGACCCGGCCACGGTCGGCGAGCAGCTGCTGCTCGTGCTGGACGGCGCGAACGCCCGGGTGCTGGTGGAGGGCGACGCGGCGCCGTTCGCGGTCGCCCGGCAGCTGGCGACGCTGGTCCTCGCCGCCGGCCTGCCGCGATGACCCGCACCGCGACGGCGCCGCGGCCGCTGCTGGTCGCGGCGGGACTCGCCGCCGGGCCGGCGGTCGCGCTCGGGCTGGCCCGCTTCGCGTACGCACTGGTGCTGCCGGCGATGCGGACCGACCTGTCGCTGAGCTTCGCCACCGCCGGCGCGCTGAACACCGCGAACGCGGCCGGCTACCTGCTCGGTGCGCTGGTCGCGGCGCCGCTCGCGAACCGCCTGGGGCTGCGCACCGCGTACCTCGGTGGCCTGGTCGTCACCGCCGCGGCGGTCCTCGCGTCGGCCGGGACGGGTTCGGTGCCGCTGCTCGCTGCGTTGCGACTGGTGTCCGGCGCCTCCGGGGCGGTGGTGCTGGTACTCGGCGGCGGGCTCGCCGCCCGCGCCGGCCGGGACGCCGGCGCCCGGCAGGCCACCCGGCTGCTCGCGGTGTACTTCTGCGGTGGCGGTGCCGGCATCCTGCTGTCCGGGCTCGCGGTGCCGCCGGTGCTGGCCGCCGCCGGGTGGCGCGGCGCCTGGGTGGTCCTCGGCGTCCTCGCCTTCGCGGCGCTGGCGGCCGCGGTGCCGGCGGCCCGCGCGGTACCGGCGGACGACGGCCCGGCGCCCGACCGCCCGGCGGGGCGGCTGCCGCTGCGGCCGCTCGCGCCGCTGCTGGTGTGCTACGGGATGTTCGGCGCCGGCTACATCGCCTACATGACCTTCATCGTGGCGTACCTGCGTGCCGAGGGCGCCGGTGCCGGTACGGTCACCGCGTTCTGGGCGCTGCTCGGCGCCGCCGCCACCCTCGCCGGGTTCCTGTGGTCGCCGCTGCTGGCCCGGCTGCGCGCCGGGCGGGGCATCGCGCTGATCCTCGGCGTGCTGGTGCTGGGCGCGGCGCTGCCGCTGGCTCCGGGCGGGCTGCCGGTGGCGATGGCGTCCGCGGTGCCGTTCGGCGGCGCGTTCCTGACCGTGGTCACCGCCGTCACCGCGGCGGCCCGACAGCACCTGCAGCCGCGCCACTGGACGGCCGCGATCGCCGCGCTGACCACCGCGTTCGCCGCCGGACAGTGCGTCGGTCCGGTGCTGTCCGGCACCCTGTCCGACGGCCCCGGCGGGGTACGGGCCGGGCTCGCGCTCGGCGCGCTGCTGCTCGCCGCCGCGATCGGCGTGGCGCTGCTGGTGCGCGACCGCGCGGCCGGGGCACCGACCTCGAAGCGGGCCCCGGCGCAGGCGCGGCGGCCGGCTCAGTCGGAGTAGGCCGCCAGTTCCAACACCCGGCTGTAGCCGTGGTCGTTGGTGTCGGTGACCGACAGCCGCAGTGCGGTGGTCCGCACGGCCGGGAACGTCGACTCGACGCGCCCGGCGGTGTTGCCGCGCACGCTGGCCACGGTGCGCCAGCCGTCGCCGTGGGCGACCTGCACGTCGTAGTCGCGCAGCCCGTACCGGCTCGCCGGGTACTGCGCGCTGTCCAACGTGTACACCACGACCCGGCGCAACGGCACCGGATGCGACCAGCGCGCGGTCAGCGTGTCCGGGAACTGCCTGCTCGTCCCGTCGTTCCAGCCGCCGACGCCGTTGTGCCAGTACGCGGAGTCGGCGATGCCGTCGTTGGTGTAGGACGCGGCCGAGCCGTTGTGGTCGCTGGAGGAGCTCATCGTCGCCAGCCGTACCCAGTCGTCGGTCTGGCGCAGCGCCACCGCGGTGGTGGTGCCGCCGGCCGACAGCCGCAGCGTGCCCGAACCCACGTCCGGGTCGGTCCGGGTCACCGCCACGGCCACCGCCGCGGTCTCGCCCGCGCGCAGCGTGACCCGGCGCGTCCCGGTCCTCGTGGTGAAGCCGGCGGTGACGCTGACCCGCGGCGTCACGGTGACCGTCGTCGCGCCGAGGTTGTGCAGCCGGAACTCGGCGGTGACCGGCTCGTCGCCGAGCACCGGCACGTCGGTGCGCGGGCCGTTGACCGCCAGCTGTACCGGTCCGGGCCGGGGCGCCGCGTCGGCCGTCGCCGCGGTCAGCGTCCACTCCCCCGACCCGACCCGCCACCCGGCGCCTTCCCGGCGGGCACCGCGCGGCGGGTGGGCCGCGGTGACGCCCGGCGGCGGTACGAGCAGCGCCGTGGTACCGACCGGAACCGTTGCGGTGAGCCGGAACCGGTGCCCGTGCCGGGACCACGCGACCGCGGCCGGCCCGTACGGGGTGTGGTACCGCACCCGCGCGGCGGTCAGGTCGCCCACCGGTACCGGTGCGACGACCAGGTCGCGGTAGCCGACGGCGCCCTCGGCCGCGTCGAGCCCGCCGACCCGGGTGTGGAACCACTCCTCGATCGCGCCGAGCATCCAGTGGTTCTGCGACCCGTACGCGGTGGGCCCGTCCCAGTACTCGGTGAGCGACGTGGCGCCGCACACCAGCTGGTAGCCGTAGCTCGGATCGCCGGTGGTGGCGAGGATGTCGGCCACCACGTCGTCCCGGCCGCCGGCGGACAGCGCCCGGAACACCGCCGGCAGCGCGATCTCACCGACCGTCAGGTGGTTGCCGTACGCCCGGATCTGGCCGACCAGGTGGTCGAGCACGGCGGCGCGGTCGGCGGTCGGGACGATGCCGGCGTCGAGCGCGAACGCGTCGGCCGCCTGGGTCCCGTTGGCGTAGGTGTGCCCGTCGCGGTACTCCGCCTCGAACGCCGCGGCGATCCGGTCCGCGAGGTCCGTGTAGCCGCTCGCGTCGGCCGTCCGGCCCAGCGCGGTCGCCACCTCCGCCAGGCCGCGGGCGGCCCGCAGGTAGCCGTAGCTCGCGGCGACACCGGTCGGGGTGTTCTGACCGAGCTCGCCCCAGTCGCCCAGCCCGTAGTCGAGCAGGTCGCCGGATGCCTTGCCGGACAGGTAATCCAGATAACGCTGCATCGCCGGGTAGTTGTCCGCGAGCACCCGGTCGTCGCCGTAGCTGCGCCAGGTGGCGGCTGCCGCCCGGATGATCGCACTGCCCCAGTTCGGCTCGTCGTGGCTGCCGCCGGAGAAGTGCGCGTACTGCGGGGCGATGTCCGGGATCAGCCCGGTGTCCTCCTGCGCCTCCCGCACCGTGCGCAGGAACTCGGTGAACCACGCACCGATGTCGTAGTTGCGGGCGAGAGTGGCGAAGTTGAGGTGGGTCTCCTCCAGCCAGCCGAGCTTCTCCCGGTCCGGGCAGTCGGTCGGCACGCTGAACATGTTGCCCTGCACCGAACGGTCGATGATCCGGTGCACCCCGTCGTACAGGGCGCTGGAGGTGGTGAACTCGCCGGCCGGCTCGTTGTCGGTGCGCAGCACGATGCCGCGCAGCATGCTGGTGTCCGGCTCCACCGGCAATCCGGTGACCTGCAGGTAGCGCATCCCGTGGTAGCAGAACCGGGGGTGCCACACCTCGGTGCCGTCACCGGCGAGGGTGTAGTGGTCCACGATCGGCGGCGAGGTCGCCCCGCCGGCGATCATGGTGCCCTGATCCACCAGCCCGTCCGCGGTCAACCGCTCCCCCGGCAGGATCGTCACCTCGGTACCGGCCGGGCCGGCGACCCGCAGCTCCTCCCAGCCGGCGATGTTCACGCCGAGGTCGAACACGTACGTGCCGGGCTTCGGCCGGGTGATCGCGACGGTCGGCACGGTGCCGACCGGTCGGATCGGCGGGCAGCGCCGGGCGGTGAGCACGGTGTGCTCGGCCGGCGGACCCGTCGTCGCGGCGGCCGTCCAGCCGGACAGGTCGGCGCCGGGCTGCTGCCAACCCGCCGGTTCGCGGCGCGCGTCGTGGTCCTCCCCGCCGTACCAGGTGGCGAACGTGGTGGGCCCGAGGGTGGTGCGCCAGCCGCTGTCGGTGCCGATCGTCTCCCCGTCGATCTCCAACTGGGCGAGCAGCTTCGGCGGCCCCTGCACCCCCACGTACTTGCGGTACCTCTCCGGCGTGTCCGGCACGTTGAACGTGCCGTTGCCCAGCCGTACCGCGAGGGTGTTGGCGCCGTGCGCGACCAGGTCGGTGACGTCGTGGCAGGAGTACACCAGCCGGGTGGCGTAGTCGGTGTTCGGCGGTTCCAGCACCGCGTCGGTGACCGGGTGGCCGTTCAGGGTCGCCGCGTAGATCCCGACCCCGGTCAGGTACAGCCGGGCCCGGCGCACGGTGCCGGCCCGGAACTGCCTGGCCAGCAACGGGAGCGGCGTGCCGGTCGGGACCGACAGCCAGTCCGGGTGGGTGATCCACCGCGCCGTCCAGTCGCTCGCGGACAGCAGGCCCAACTCGAACGTCGCGACGTCGCTCCAGTCACCGCGCCGGCCCTGCTCGTCCCACACCCGTACCTGCCAGTGGACCTGATCCCGGGAGCCCAGCGCGGTGCCGCCCCAGCCGACCTGCGTGCTGTCCGCGGACTCGACCCGGCCGGAGTCCCAGCGGTCAGGGGTGGACAGTCCGGACCGGGTCGAGGCGGCCCGGATCTGGTAGGCGGTCTGCCGCCGGTCGGTGCCGCCGCCGGCCAGCCACCAGGACAGCCGCGGCGCGGTGTCGTCGATGCCGAGCGGGTCGGCCAGGCCGTCCACCCGCAGCCGGTACGGGTGCAGCGGCGCGCCGGCCGGTGCCGCGGTCGCCGAACCCGGCGGTACCACACCGAGCGCGGCGGCGCCGGTCCCGGCTGTCAGGGCGGTCAGGGCGGTCCGTCTCTTCATGCCATCCCCTTCTCGGGCACCGCGTCGGCGTCGACGGCCGGTTCGGTGCGCCAGCCGCGGCTCGCCTCGATCTGCTCCAGCGTCTGGCCCGCGGTCCGCGGACCGAAGATCACCCCGATCAGGCCGCTGACCGCCTGCAGGATGACGAGGATCAGCGCCAGGTACCGGAACCCGGCGTTCGCGGTGATCAGCGGGACGAAGAAGCTCCAGATGCCGAGCCCGATGCGCACCACCGCGAAGGTGAAGCCCTGCGCGGTGGAGCGCAGCACGGTCGGGAACAGCTCGCCGGACCACAGCTGGAAGAAGTGCTGCTGCCCGAACCCGGAGCCGAACCCGATCAGCAGCACGTACGCCAGCGCCACCGGCAGGTTCAGCGGCAGCACCACGAACAGCCCCATGCCGACGAACTGCAGCACCACGCTGACGCCGAGCAGCACCCGGCGGTTCACCCGGTCGTTGAAGGGCATGTACACCAGCAGGGTGCCGATCACCGTCAGGCCGAAGCTGAGGCACTGCAGGCCGACGCTCGCCGCCTGGCTCTGCGCGCCGAACGTGCTCAGCAGGTACGGGAAGTAGAAGCCGTTGGTGCCGGCGAACAGGTTCCAGACGCCGTACATGCCGATGCAGAACAGCAGCGCGGTCGTGCCGCGCCGGGTGAACAGCGCGGCGATCCGGGCCCCGCCGCCCGGCGAGTCCGCGGCGGACCGCTTCGTCGCCTGCTGCCAGCGCACCGACTCCGACACGCCGTGCCGCAGGATCCAGGTGACGACGGCGACCAGCAGCAGGTGGACGAACACCAGCCGCACCCCGAGCATGCCCAGCGACGACAGCGCGAGCGACAGCAGCAACGTGACCACTGGCCCGAGGTTCCACAGCACCTGGGCCAGGCCGCCCATTCGGCCGCGGGTCTTCGCCGGTGCCAATTCGGTGATCAGCGTCCACGACGCCGGCACGTCCGCGCCGACGGCGAGGCCGGCCAGGATGTAGCCGACGAACAGCATCCAGGTGTTGACCGCGCAGATGATCCACAGGATGCCGAACGCGTACAGCAGCAGGTCCCAGGTGTAGATCTTCTTGCGCCCGAACCGGTCGCAGATCCAGCCACCGATCAGCGCGCCGATTCCGGCGGAGATCGCGTTGGAGCTGAACGCACCGAGCAGCCCCACGGTGCTGTTGGTCAGCCCGAACTTGTGCGTCCACAGGCTCAGCCCGACCGAGCCGGCCACGATCGACCCGGCGTCGATGTAGCTGGCCATGCCGGCCACCGCCGTCCACTTCCAGTACCGCCGGCGCTCGGTGCCGTCGGGCACCGCGTTCGCTGCCACGCTCATCGGTCGTCCTCCCTCGACGCGACACCGAGGACTCGATGCCCCTGACTCGCTTGCCTCATCACCGCTCCCGTCGCAGGGTCGGTCCGGATTCCTCGGATGGTGGTACGGGTGTGGTTCCCGGCCGTGCCGCGGCGCCCAGCAGCCGAACCGGGCCGAACAGTCCGGAACGGCGCTGACCGGCGAACACTCCCGCGGTCGGCGTGGTGTCACCCAGGTACGGCGCGAGGGTGTTGCGCACGACGATCTCCAGCCGGTTCGCGCCGGCGCGCAGCCACCGGTCGACGCGCAGCCGGTACGGGGAGAGCAGCAGCTCGCCGACCGCCGCGCCGTTCAGCCGCACCTCGGCGGTGCCGCGCACCTCGCCGAGATCCAGCCAGGTGGGCCGATCCGCGTCGGTCCAGCGGAACGTGTGCGCGTAGCGCACCGCGCCGGAGTACGAGCCCAGGCCGGCGTCGGCCCAGTCACCGAGCTCGATCTCGCCGCTGCCGAGCCGGTACCCGATCGGCCCGGTCAACGCCGCACCGCCGGATCCGTCCACGGTGGACACGGCGAGCAGGGCGTGACGGACGTTCGGCGTCAGGTCGACCGCGCCGGCGCGCACCGGCGCCTCGACGCCGTCCAGCCACACCCGCGCGCTGCCGCGCACCGGTACCGTCATCCGCTCCGCCCCCGGCGGCAGCACCCACCGGAACCACTGCGTCCGCGCCGTCCCCGGGTCGGCGCTGACCGGTCCGGCCGACACGGGGTCGTACGGGATCACCGGGAGCACGGCACCGCGGGGCCGGTCGTCGAGCCAGCCGGCGTCGGGCAGCGGATGCGGCCGCGGCCACAGGCACGCGGTGCGCGGATCCAGCCACTGTTCCCGGCGCACCCGCGGCGCGCCGATCGTCCAGCCCGGGGCGGACACGACGTCCACCCGGCCGGCGTCGGTCTCGATCACCCCGTCCACCCACAGCGCGGCGCCGGCCGGGTCGGTGAACTCGACCACGAGCTCGTTCTCGCCGGCCACCAGCCGATCGGTGACGTCGAACGGACGTACCCGCACGGCCCGGTTCTGCGCGTACGGGTCGAAGCCGCCGTGCCGGCCGATCCGGTCGCCGTTGAGCCGGATCACCGCCGCCCCCTCGGTACCGATCTGCAGCATCGCGCGGCGGGGGCGGCCGGGCAGCGTGAACCGGTGCCCGACCCGGGCGGGTGTTCCCGTCGGTACCAGCCACTCCGGCCGGCGTACCTCGTCCGGGTCGCGGGTCAGCGCCCACCACAGCCGCACCGCACCGGCCACGTCGGACCGTACGGCGACGGTCAGCTCGTGGTGGCCGGCGCGCACCGCGATCGGCTGCACGGTCAGGTAGCCGTCGCCGGCCGCCGGCAGCACGGCGCCGTCGAGGGTGATGCGCCGCTCCCCCGGCGCGCCGACCGCGAGCCATCGCCCGGCCGCGTCGTCGCCGCCGCCGAGCCGGAAGCCGGTGCGCAGGGCGACCCACTGCCCGACCCGGACCGCGTCGAGGTGCACGAACTCCTCCGGCACGTAGCCCTTCGGGCCGAGCGTGGCGTGGTGTCGCGGATCGTTCGGGATGCCGCGGGACAGCGAGTACACCGCGGGCCGCCACCGCGCGGCGGCGAGCTCCGCGGCCGTGTCGCACGGGCCGGCCACCGAGCCGTACCGGCCGAACGTGGCGACGACCTCGGTCCAGCCGTCGGGGGACAGCTCGTCCGGGGCGACCCGCGGATCGGCCTCCCGGTGCGCCAGCCGCCAGGTCTGTACGGGCGGATCGGCGCGGCCGGGTCCGACGTCGCCCCACCGGTTGTCCAGCGTCGGTTCGACCGTGCCGGCCCAGCGGTGCGGCAGCGTGGCGAGCACCGGCCCCGGGCGCGGTCCGGGGGGCGGGGCGGGCGTGCCGGCGCCGAACACCACCACGGCGGCGGGCCCGGACGCGAACGGCACCCGTACCGTGGCGCGGTCGCCGGTGACCGCCCGGTCGAGCGCGCAGCGGGTGCCGGCCACCGGGTCCCACAGCTGCGCCGGACCCCACCCGGCCGGTACCGAGAGGGTCGCGACGCGCTCGCCGTCGCCCGGCCGGAACGTGTACCCGTGCTCGCGCATGGCGCGGGTGTAGCGGTCGAAGTCGAAGAAGCTGTGCACGTCGAAGAACACCCAGTCACCGTGCATCGGTTGGGCGGTACCGGTCCGGTCGTCGTGCGCGATCAGCAACACCAGCCGGGCCTCACCCGAGCGCCGCACCACCGTCGGCACGTCGCACCGCACCGCCGCCTCCGCCGCCAGCCGACCCGCCAGCTCCGGCCCGCACCCGCCGGCCCCGGCCCGATGCCCGGCCCCGCCGGCGTCCGGCGCCGGCCGGGCGGCCGGCTCGGCGGGGCGCTCGGCCGGCACGGTCGGTGTCTCGATCGCGCGGCCGGCAATGGCCGCGGAGAACCTCGCCCAGCCCGGTCCGTTCGCGGGCAGTGCACCGCGCGGGGTGGTGCCGACGCAGACGACCCGGCCGCCGGCGGCCGCGAGGTCGGCCAGCCGGCCGGCGGTGTCGTCGGTCAGCCACGCGCATCCGGGCAGCAGCACCGTGCGGTACGTCTCGTCGGCGAGCCGCAGCCGGCCGCCGGCGACGGTGCCGTCGGCGACGGCCGCGTCGTCGACCACCTCGTGGTCCAGCCCGGCCGCGGCCAGCGACCCCGGTACCTCGCGTAGCCAGGACGCGGAGCCGTTGAGCGCCAGGTACGACTCGTGGGCCGCGCGCGCCGCCGGCAACGCCCGGCCGTCGACGGTCAGCGCCGCCTGCACGGTGGCGGTCGGGTGCAGCACGGCGACGTCGCACTCGTGCGTACCGAGCGACAGCAGCTCGCACAGCCGGGACACCAGCCGGGCGAACGCCGGGTACTGCGGCCAGTACGGCTGGCGCCAGCAGGTGGACGGCGGCGCCCACTCCCACCAGCCGGCCCGGGTGGCGTAGTAGACCGCGTGCGGGTCGTAGAGCGTGACGCCGGCCCGCAGCCACGGCAGCAGCCAGTCGAATGTCTCCTCCAGCGTGCCGCCCCAGCCGCTGGAGTGGAAACCCTCCAGCCAGGTCCGGCTGCCGCCGTGCAGGTGCGACAGTCCACTGTGGAGTTTCGGGTCGCCCCAGTGGTCGCTGCCCGGCGCGCCGTACCGGGCGCCGACCCGCGGATAGTCCGCGTACAGCTCGGTCGACCCGATCGGTTCGCCGGCCCGCGCCGGATGCTGCTGGTCGTAGCCGCAGAGCAGGCCGTGTCGCCGGTGCCAGTGCTGCAGCGGGACGAAGAACGCCTCGTCGGCGAGCTGCGCCCGGGTGCGCTGGTAGTCGTACCGGATCCGGGCGTGCCCGTCGCCCTCCCCGCCGAACAGCGCGGCGAGCCGGACCCCGGTCAGCGGGTAGCCGCGGCGCTCGGCGAACTCGGCGGCGAAGCTGCGCGACCAGGTCGGCATCGCCGGCAGCTCGTCCTGGAACGACCCGACGATCACGTCACCGAAGTACTCGCCGGCGTTGCGCTCGAACTCGCCGTGCACCTGGTCCAGCAGTGCCGCGCACGCCGCCGGGTCGCAGTAGTCGAAGCCGCGCCGCACCGCGTGGTACAGCGTGAGCGTGGCCGCGGTGGTCCCCGCGTCGGCGCCGGCACCCGAGGCGTCCACCGCGACCTCGGTCACCGCCCCGGCGCCCCCGACCGCATCGTCCACAGTGGACAGTGCTGCGGCCACCGGCACCGCGCCCGGCGGGGCGGTGGCCCGCAGCGCACCGGTACCCGTCACGCTGGTCCGGCGCAGGTCCCAGCCGGCGAAGGAGGGCTCGGCGCTGACCAGGTCCGCCTGCAGGTTGGCACCGGAGAACCCGAGCTGGTCGTAGAACCAGAGCCGGAAGCCGATCCGGCGCGCCTCGGCGCAGACCGCGGTGAGGATCCGCCACCAGGCCGGCGAGGCGAACGGCGGGTCGTCGGCGAGGCAACCGTGCAGCGGGCCGGCCGGCGCGAGGTTCAGCACGACCGCGGCGCGCACTCCCCCGTCGTACAGGCGATGCAGCTGCCAGCGCAGCCGGTCGGGGTCGAGGCGGTCACCCGACCACCACCAGATCGGCACCGGGCCGTAGGTCAGGTCGGGGTCGGACTGCGCGCGTTCCCAGCGCTCCGCGGCGGAGTGCGTCATGCCGGTACCTCGCAGGTTTACCCGGATGGCGGTGAGATGTCACGGTTCTGTTTCGCCAGGAAACGTAGTAGCGTCGCCGCCAACAGTTCAAGAGACGGAAAGAAAGTTCATGTAGATGAACTCACTGCCGGATCCGGTCAAGTCCGCGCGGCGCGCGCTGGCCATCCTGGAGGTGCTGACCGAGCACGAGCAGCCGATGGGCTTCACCGAACTCGCCGACCGGCTCGGCTATCCGAAGTCGAGCCTGCACGGGCTGCTGCGCACCCTGGTCGACTCCGGCTGGGCCGGCTTCGACGAGCAGACCCGGCGGTACGCGCTGGGCATCCGCACGCTGTCCGCCGGCAACGCGTACGGCCGGTCGCTGGCGCTCGGCGACCGCGCCCTGCCGTACATGCGCAAGATCCGGGACGAGCTCAACGAGACCGTCCAGCTCGCGGTGCTCGACGGCGTGCACAACGTGTACGTCGCGAAGGTGGACGGGCGGCAGGCGCTCGCCCTCGCCTCCGCGGTCGGTCGCCGGCTGCCGGCACACACCACCGCGCTGGGCAAGGTGTTGCTGGCCGGGCTGCCCGACGCGGAGCTGGCCCGCCGGTACGCCGGCGTGTCGATGACGGCGTTCACCGAGCACACCATCACCTCGCTGCCGGCCCTGACCGAGCAGCTGCGCCAGGTCCGGCGGCGTGGACACGGCACCGACACCGAGGAGTACACGGTCGGGGTCCGCTGCCTCGCCGTCCCGGTCCGGGACACCACCGGCCACGTCGTCGCCGGGATGAGCGTCTCGGTGCCGACCATCCGGTTCCGCCGGGAACTGCGCACCCGCGCCCTGGAGCTGTTGCGCGAGGCCGGATCCGCGCTGTCCGCCGAGCTCGGCTTCGTCGCCGACCAACCGAGGAGGACGACCCCGTGAGCCAGTACCAGGTGGATCTGCTCTCGATGGGCCGCGGCGACGTGCCCGGCCCCGAGGCGTACTGGATGAGCCGGTGGGACGAGTGGATCCCGCTGCGGTTCCAGACCGCGCTGATCCGCGGCGACGGCGTCACCGCGCTGGTCAACACCGGTCCCGCCGCCGACCTGGGCCCGATGAACGAGAAGTGGACCCAGGTGCTCGGCCCCCGCGCGGTGCTGCGCCGCGAGCCGGGCGAGTACGTCGTCGACGCGCTCGCCGCGCACGGCGTCACCCCGGCCGAGGTCACCCACGTGCTGCTCACCCCGCTGCAGCTGTACACGGTGAGCAACGTGCCGCTGTTCACCGGGGCGCAGCTGTGCCTCACCGAGCGGGGCTGGCGGCACTTCCACACCACCCACGCGCACCCGCACGACGACCGGGCCACGTCGATCCCGGACGAGATCCTGGTGCACCTGGTCACCGAGGCCTGGCCGCGGGTACGGCTGCTCGCCGACGAGGACGAGCTCGCGCCGGGGCTGCGCACCTGGTTCAGCGGCGGGCACCACCGCGCGTCGATGGTCGTCGAGGCGGACACCGCCACCGGCACCGCCGCCATCTCCGACACGTACTTCCTGCTCGACAACGTGCTGTCCGACCATCCGATCGGGATCAGCGAGAACATCTACGAGTGCCTGGCGACCTACGACCGGGTGCGCCGGAGCGCGACGCACATCCTGCCGCTGTACGACCCGGCGAACTTCGACCGCTACCCGGGCGGGCGGATCGCGTGAGCACGCACGAGGAGGGACGGTCGTGACGCAGACCGACGAACGACAGCGAGTCCTGGTGACCGGCGCGGCCCGCGGCATCGGCCGGGCCACCGCGGTACGGTTCGGCCGCGACGGCGCGCGGGTGGCGGTCAACTACCCGCCCGGCGAGCGCGAGCACGCGCAGCGCACCGCGGACCTGGTCACCGCGGCCGGCGGCGAGCCGTACCTGGTGGCCGCCGACGTCGCCGACCCGGCCCAGGTGACCGCGATGGCCGAGGCGGTGCACGCCGAGTTCGGGCCGCTGGACGTGCTGGTCAACAACGCCGGGATCTGCCCGTTCGCCGACTTCTTCGACATCGACGTCGAGCTGTGGGACCGCACCCACCAGGTGAACCTGCGCGGCGTGTTCCTGGTGACCCAGGCGTTCACCCGGCAGATGGTCGAGGCCGGCCGCGGCGGCCGGGTGGTGTCGGTGTCGTCGATCTCGGCCTGGGTGGGCGGCTCCCAGCAGGTGCACTACTGCGCCACCAAGGCCGGCATCAGCTCGCTGATGAAGTCGCTCGCCATCGTGCTGGCGCCGCACGGCATCACCTGCAACGCGGTACTGCCGGGCACCATCGAGACCGACATCAACGCCGACGACCTGGCGCGGCCGGGCAAGCGGGAGATGTTCGCCCAGCGCATCCCGGCCGGCCGGACCGGCGTGCCCGCCGACGTCGCCGGCGCGATCTGGCTGTTGACCCGGCCGGAGGCCGGCTACGTCAACGGCGCCGAGCTGCTCGTCGACGGCGGCATGTTCGTCAACCTGCAATAGCACAGCGGCCCGAACCGTCGGGCCGGTACGACACGGGAGGCCGGGTTTGCGCGCACTGGTGTTGGACGACTTCTGGAGCCTGACGGTCGAGCGGCGACCCGACCCGGTGCCGGGCCCGGGCGAGGTGGTGCTGCGCATCGCCGCGACCGGCATCTGCGGCTCGGACCTGCACGGGTTCACCGGCGACAACGGCCGGCGCCGGCCCGGGCAGGTGATGGGCCACGAGACCGCCGGCACGGTCGAGTCGGTCGGCGCCGGCGTCGACCTGGCGCCGGGCACGCAGGCCACCGCCTACCCGGTGCTGGCCTGCGGGGAGTGTGCCGCCTGCCGTGACGGCCGGTCGCAGATCTGCGCCAACCGCACGGTCATCGGCGTGGAGCCCAGCCGCAGCGCGGCGTTCGCCGACCGGCTGCTGCTGCCGGCCGCCAACGTGGTCGCGTTGCCGGCCGGCATGCCGCTCGCGCACGGCGCGCTGGTCGAACCGCTGTCGGTCGGCTACCACGCGGCCCGCCGGGGCGTCCTCGGCGCCGCCGACCGGGTGCTGATCCTCGGCGGCGGCCCGATCGGGCAGGCCGTGGCGCTCGCCGCGGCGCGGCTCGGCGCGGCCGAGATCGTCGTCACCGAGCCGGATCCGGGGCGTCGCGCCCTGGTCGACGCGCTCGGCGTGGCCACGGTGGAACCCGGCCGCGCGGCCGACGCGTTGAGCGCACCGGCGAGCGTCGCGATCGACGCGGTCGGGGTGGACGCCACCATGGCCGAGGCGCTCGCGGCGACCGAACCCGGCGCCCGGATCGTGCTGGTCGGCATGGGCGCGCCCCGGCTGGACCTCGCCGCGTACCCGGTCAGTACCGGGGAGCGCAGCCTGATCGGCAGCTTCTGCTACACCGCCGAGGAGTTCGCGGCCACCGCGGCGTGGGCCGGCACCGTACCGGAGCTGCTCGCGCCCCTGATCTCGGCGCAGGTGCCGCTCGCGGAGGCGCCGGACGCGTTCACCCGGCTCGCCCGCGACGGCGCCACCGCGAGCAAGATCCTGGTCCGCTTCGACGAGGAGGGCTGAGATGGCCGCACCCACGATCACCGACCTGCGGGCGTACGTGCTGCGCGGCGGCGGCGCCGACTACCACGACCAGGACGGTCCACACTGGATCGACGACCACATCGCCACCCCGATGGCCCGCTATCCCGGCTACCGCGAGTCGCGGCAGAGCTTCGGGCTCAACGTGCTCGGCACCCTGGTCGTGGTCGCCGAGGCGAGCGACGGCAGCTCCGGGTTCGCGGTCACCACCGGCGGCGAACCCGCCGCGTGGATCGTGGAGCGGCACCTGTCCCGGTTCGTCCTGGGCGCCGCGGTCACCGACCTGTCCCGGATCTGGGACCAGATGTACTCCTCGACCCTCTTCTACGGCCGCAAGGGCCTGGTGCTCAACGCGATCAGCGGCGTCGACCTCGCACTGTGGGACCTGCTCGGGCACGTCCGCGACGAGCCGGTGTACGCGATGATCGGCGGTGCGGTCCGCGACGAGCAGCCGTGCTACGCGACCGGCGCCCGGCCCGATCTCGCGGTGGAGTTCGGTTTCCTGGGCGGCAAGCTGCCGCTGCACCACGGTCCGGCCGAGGGCGCCGACGGCTTCGCGGCGAACCTGCGGCTGCTGGCCGAGATGCGCGCCGCGATGGGCCCGGACGCCTGGCTCGCCTACGACTGCTGGATGTCGCTGGACGTCGACTACGCGATCCGGCTCGCCCACGCCGCCGCCGAACACGGGCTGCGCTGGCTGGAGGAACCGCTGCCGCCGGACGACTACTGGGGCCACGCGGCGATCCGCAAGGCGCTGCCGCCGGGCATGCTGCTGACCACCGGTGAGCACGAGGCGACCCGGTGGGGGTTCCGGCTGCTGGCCGAGATGGGCTGCGCGGACATCCTGCAGCCGGACGTCGGCTGGTGCGGCGGGCTCACCGAGCTGCTGCGGATCAGCACGCTCGCCGACGCGCACGGCCTGCTCGTGGTGCCGCACGGGTCGAGCGTGTACTCGTACCACTTCGCGTTCGGGCAGCACAACAGCCCGTTCTCGGAGTTCTTGATGATGGCGCCGGCCGCGGACGAGGTGGTGCCGATGTTCCACCCGCAGCTCGTCGGCGAGCCGGTACCCGAGGGTGGCCGGCTGCGGATCGGCCAGCTCGACGCCGCCCCGGGCTTCGGCGTCAGCCTCGATCCGGACCTCGCCCTGGCCCGCCCGTACCACCGGGACTGACCGTCCGGTGTGGACGATCAGCGCCGGGTGGCGCGCAGGCTGGTGGCGGTGACCACCGCGAGCACGGCGACGATGACCACCAACGACAGCCAGGTCGGGATCCCCGGCACCGCCGGCACGAGGGTGTGCACGTAGTGCAGGATCAGCTTGACACCGATGAACACCAGGATCACCGCCAGGCCGTAGTGCAGGTGCACCAACCGGTCCAGCAACCCGATCAGCAGGAAGTAGAGCGCGCGCAACCCCAGCAGGGCGAACGCGTTCGCGGTGAACACCAGGTAGGCGCTCTCGGTGATGCCGAAGATGGCCGGGATCGAGTCGAGCGCGAACACCAGGTCGACCGACAGGATCGTCGCCGCGACCAGGAACAGCGGCGTCGCCGCGCGCCGGCCGTGCTGGCGCACCGTCAGCCGCGATCCCGAGTACTCGGAGGTGACCGGCATGACCCGGCGCAGCAGCCGCACCGCCCGGGAGTTGAGCACGTCCGGCTCCTCCTGCTGCGGCCGCAGCAGCCGAACCCCGGTGTAGAGCAGGAAGGCGCCGAACACCACGAACGCGACGGCGAACTGGCTGATCACCGCCGCACCGACGGCGATGAACGCGCCGCGCAGCACCAGCGCGCCGATCACCCCGATCAGCAGCGCCCGCTGCTGGTGTTCGGGTGGCACCGCGAACCGGCCGAGAATCAGCGCGAAGATGAACAGGTTGTCCACCGACAGGCTCTTCTCCACCAGGAAACCGGTGAAGAACTCGGCACCGGGCTCCTTGCCGGCGAACAGCAACACGCCCAGACCGAACAGCAGCGCACCGGTCAGGTAGATCGCCGACCAGGTGACCGCCTCACGGAAACCGACCGGATGCGGACTGCGGGCATGCCACACGTCCACACCGATCAGCACCGCGATCCCCAGCACGGTGGCCAACCACACCCACACCGGTACGGCCATCGCCACTCCCCCCGCATCGCCAGGTGCCCCAAAGAGGTCCGCACAGAGAGGGCGTTCGACAGGCGCCGACAGCCCTCTCTGTGCGGACCTCCAAGTATGCGGGAGGATCGATCAAGCGCCCAGCGGCGCGCTGACCAGCGGGGACGGTCGGTGCCCGTCAGTGCGCCCGGCCGCCGCCGCGGCGGCAGGGGCCCCGCCCGTACGCGGGCTGCGACGAGCGCGGGGCGCGCCGGTTGCCGTGCGCACCGCAGGGCCGGGCGGCAGGTGGCCGCCGCTGCGCGGGCGGCACCGTCGCGGTCGGGCCCTCGGCTGACAGTAGGTCGCGTAGCTCGTGCAGGGTGCGGGACAGGATGCCGGACACGTGCGCCTGTGAGATGCCGAGCTTCGCGGCGATCTGCTGTTGGGTGAGCTCGTCCAGGAACCGCATCCGGATGATGGCCTGTTCCCGGCCGGGCAGCGTGGTCAGCGCCTCGGCCAGCGCCAACCGATCGACGACCGCGTCGATACCGGGGTCGGCGCCGGGCAGCTGCTCGACCAGCGGCGCGTCCGTCTCGCCGGCCGCGCCGTCCAGCGAGACGGCCATGTACGCCCGGAACGCCGCCATCGCGTGCCCGACCTGCTCGACCGGTTCACCGACGCTGTCGGCCAGCTCGGTGACGCTGGGCAAGCGGCCGAGTCGGGCGCAGAGCGCCTCGGCGGCGTGGTGGGTGCGCAGCGCGAGTTCCTGCAGCCGCCGCGGCGGGCGCACCGCCCAGGCCCGGTCCCGCAGGTAGCGGCGTAGCTCGCCGGTGATGGTCGGCACCGCGTAGGCGATGAACCGGCCCAGCTGCGGCCGGTAGCCGTCGACCGACTTGATCAGCCCGGTCGCGGCGACCTGGCGCAGGTCTTCCAGTGGCACGCCCAGCCCCCGGTAGCGGCGGGCCAGCCGGTCGGCCAGTGGCAGCAGCGACTCGATCACGGCCGCCCGGGCCGCGGCGCGGTCGCCGGCGGTGGTCTCCGCCAGGGCCCGTACCCGGGCCGTGGGCCCGTCGCCGTCGGTGTCGCCGGCACACTGCTCGGTCTCGGTTACCGTCACGTCCCCCACCGAATCCCCGTCGGCCACGTGCGCAGTGACGTGGAGGTCCGGACCGGACCCCCTACCACCGCGACGGGTCGGCGACTAGCGCCCCACGACGCCGTACCACGAGGTGGACGGCACCGCCCGCTCGGTGTCTCGACCGCGCGTGGCGGGCCACGACGCGGCAGTCTTGCACTGACTGCAAACTATCGAAACCTTGCAGCCGCTGCAAAGATATTGACCAAGATGGCACTGGCCACAGCGTTGCCGTGCGGCGCCACCCGAGCGGGCGGGTCCGCGGGTGACGGACCCCGGCGCCCGGTTCGGCGGGTGCCGGGCGCTTCGGCGGAGGTGAGGCGCGGATGAGCATCATTCGGGGCCGACGGGCACACCGGAAGCTGGCGACCCGTGACGCGTTGCAGCGCGCCGCGCTGGAGCTGGTCCGCGGCCGGGACCCGGACTCGGTCACGGTGGAGGAGATCTGTGCCCGGGCGGGCGTGTCGCCGCGGACCTTCTTCAACTACTTCGCCAGCAAGGAGGAGGCGCTGATCGACTGGGACGCGGAGATCGACGCGTTCGTCACCGGTGCGGTGGCGAGGCGCCCGGCGTCCGAGTCGCCGCTCCGGGCGATCCGCGCGGTCCTCGGCTCGGCGGTGGCCGACGCGATGGGCATGGACCTGTGGCAGGACCGGCTGGAGCTGATCCGGGAGCAGCCGGGGCTGATCGGCCGGTTCGTCGCGGTGATGGGCTCGGTGCAGCGGGCGCTCGCGGCCGGGGTGGCCCGGCGCACCGGGCTCGCCTCCGACCACCTGTACGTGGAGCTGACGGCGGCGGCGTCGGTGGCGGCGATCCGTACCGCGATCCAGGCCTGGACCGACGCACCGGACGGCACCGACCCGGCCCGGCTGATCGACGACGCGTTCGCCTACCTGGAGTCGGGGCTCGCACCGCCGGGCGGCAGGGGGTCGGGGCCGGCGCCGCCCGGCGACGCCTGACCCGGGCGCTCTGCCCAGAAAACTCCGCCTGCCTATTGTTTCGTGAAAATCAGTGCCATAATCGCCCGCGGATCGGTGAACGGCAGGTAACCGGCGGGAGGGCGACAGATGGACGAAGCACCAACATCCGGTCGACAGGCCAGGTGGCGCCGGCACCGGCGGCGCACCGCGATCGCGGCGGCCGCCGTCGCGGTACTGACCGGCGCGGCGCTCACGTCCGCCGCCGCCTCCGGCGAGACGGCGCACCCGACCTGGTCGCACTCGTCCGCGCACACCGCGACGCCGATCAAGCACCTGGTGGTGATCTTCGACGAGAACATCTCGTTCGACCACTACTTCGGCACCTACCCGTACGCCACCAACGCCGACGGCACGCCGTTCCACGCCAGGAAGCACACGCCGAAGGTGGACGGCCTGTCGCCGGAGCTGCTGCAGCACAACCCGAACCAGTACAACCCGAAGCGGCTGTCGCCCGACCACGCGCTCACCTGCGACCAGAACCACTCGTACGGGCCGGAGCAGCAGGCCTACGACGGCGGCAAGGCCGACAAGTTCGTCGAGTACACCGAGAAGGACACCTGCACCGGCCAGCCGATCCTGTTCGGCGAACCGGGCCTGGTGATGGACTACTTCGACGGCAACACCGTGACCGCGCTGTGGAACTACGCCCAGCGGTACGCGATGGCCGACCACTCGTTCGACTCGATCTTCGGCCCGTCCACGCCCGGCGCGATCGACCTGGTGTCCGGCCAGACCCACGGTGTGTACGCGGTGGACCCGGTGACGCACGAGAAGGTCAGCGACCCGTTCGTGCACTCCCCCGACGCCAACGGCGTCGGCACGATGATCAGCGACCCGGACCCGGCGTTCGACGACTGCTCGGACCGCAACCACACCGCGGACGAGAACCTCGCCGTGATGTCCGGCGACAACATCGGCGACCGGCTCAACGAGGCCGGCGTGACCTGGGGCTGGTTCCAGGGCGGGTTCAAGCCGACCGGCACGGCCAACGGGTACGCGGTGTGCGGCGCCACGCACGCCAACATCGGCGGCAACCAGGTCGTCGACTACACGCCGCACCACGACCCGTTCCAGTACTACGAGTCGACGTCGAACCCGAAGCACCTGCCGCCGTCGTCGGTCGCCGCGATCGGCCACACCGACCAGGCGAACCACAACTACGACCTGAGCGACTTCCACGCCGCGCTGGGCGCGAACAACCTGCCGGCGGTCAGCTTCCTCAAGGCGCCGTCGTACCAGAACGGGCACGCCGGCAACTCCGACCCGCTGGACGAGCAGCGGTTCCTCGCCTCCACGCTCAACGACCTCCAGTCGTCGAAGCAGTGGTCCTCGACGGCGGTGGTGATCGCCTACGACGACTCGGACGGCTGGTACGACCACGTGTCGCCGCCGATCGTCAACGGTTCCGCCGACGCCAGCCAGGACCAGCCGATGTGCCTGGCGAAGCCGGCGGCGGGCGGCTACTCGGACCGCTGCGGCTACGGTGCGCGGCTGCCGATGCTGGTGCTCTCGCCGTACTCGAAGCGCAACTACGTCGACCACACCCGGCTGGACCAGACCTCGATCATCCGCTTCGTCGAGGACAACTGGGGCACCCGCCGGATCGGCGACCACTCGTACGACTCGATCGCGTCGCCGTTGACCGGCATGCTCGACTTCCGGCACCGGCCGGACGCGCGGCCGCTGCTGCTCGACCCGGGCACCGGCGCACCGCGGCACTGAGCTGCACGGAGGCGGCGGGGCGGTCCTCGGTCGAGGGCCGCCCCGCTTCGTGCGCTCAGGCGTTGGCGTGTTCGGCGGTGCGATGCACCGCCTCGCGGCGGGCGGTGCGCAGCCAGTCGCGCACCCCGATCAACACCAGGACCGCGAAGACCACGTAGACCGCGGCGGAGAAGTACAGGTGGGAGTGGATCTGCAACGGCACGCCCACCGCGTCGACCGCGAGCCACACCAGCCAGAACTCCACCAGCCCGAGCCCCTGACCGGCGAAGGCGACCACGGTACCGACGAAGATCCAGGCGTCCGGCCACGGCGCCCACGACGCGTTCAGCACGTCGAGCAGGACCGCGACCCCGACCGTACCGGCGGCCAGCACCGCGGCGATGACCGCCCGCTCGCGCCAGGTCGCGGTGCGCACCAGCACCCCGTGCACCGGGTCGCGGCGGCGCGACCAGGCCCACCAGCCGTACACCGAGATCGCCAGGATGACCACCTGCCGCGCGGCGAGCCCGCCGAGGTCGGCCGAGGTGTACACGACGAACAGCAGCACCGTGGCGAGCACCTGGATCGGCCAGGTCCACAGGGTGCGCCGCTGCGCCAGGAAGACCACGGCGAGGGCGGCGAGCTGGCCGAGGATCTCGGCGTACGAGATGCGTTGGCCGAGAATGCTGACGCCGTACTGCATCAGGCCGTGCCCCATCGCAAGCCCCTTCCTGCACCGGGGCATCCTGGACGCACGGCGACGGCTCGGTGCACCGCCAGCCGCGTGCGCGTCCTCCCATCCGGACTGTCACCGTCGGTACCGGAGTTCCACCGGTTCAATCGCCGACACTGATCGGCGAGTCGCGGACTGTCACCGCCGGTTCGGACTTTCACCGAGCCCCGGAGCGCATGCTCTGTCTGCGATCAACCCTTTCACGTTCCGGCTTGTTCCAGGCCACGGTGTGACCGACCCGACCGCCTTGCCGGACCGCGCCCCGGTGTCTTAGTCTGCGCGAAGATAATCTTCGCGCAGATCAGGAGGCGGCCATGTGGCAGCACGAGTACGTCGGCGAGACGCCGGCCGGTCCGGAGCGGGTGTGGCGGGTGCTCCGCGATCTGGACCACTGGGCCGACTGGGACACCTCGATGGAGTCGGTGCGGCTGGACGGCGAGTTCCGGGTCGGCTCCCGGGTGGTCATGACGCCGATCGGCCAGGACCCGGTCGTCTCGACCATCGACGAGATCGCCGACGGCACCGCGTACGCGGACGTCACCGAGTTCGGCGGCGTCACCCTCCGGTTCCGGCACTCGCTGGAAACGCTGCCCACCGGCGGGACCCGGGTGCGGCACCGGCTGGAGATCACCGGCGCGGCGGCCGACACCCTCGGACCGCAGCTCGGTCCGCAGATCACGGCGGACTTCCCGGAGGCGATGGCCGGGCTGCTCGCCCGGGCCGAGAAGTGACGGTGGCCGACGGCGGGGCGGCGACCAGCGACGGGGCGGGCCCGACCCGCTACCCGGGCGGCGCCGCCGACAGCCCCGGGTTCCTGCTCTGGCGGCTCACCCTCGACTGGCAGCGCGCGATCACCGCCGCCCTCGCCCCGTACGGGCTGACCCACGTGCAGTTCGTGCTGCTGGCGTGCGCCTGGTGGCTGGGCGAGCACGGCGAGCCGCCGAACCAGCTCGGGCTCGCTCGCCAGGCCGGTACCGACGTGAAGATGACCTCGCAGGTGGTGCGGAAGCTGGCGGCCAAGGGGCTGCTGGAACGCGCGGTCGACCCGGCCGACAGCCGGGCCCGCCGGCTGCGCCTGACCGCCGCCGGCGGTGAGCTGGCGCGGCGTGCGGTGCGCGCGGTCGAGGCGGTCGACGCGGAGTTCTTCGGCCCGGACGAGCCGGCCGCGACCCGGCTGCTGACCCGGATGCTGCACCGCCGCCCCGACCGGCACGGCTGATCCCGCCCCCGGGTGCCCCGGCTGGCTACCATGCACGGCCGGAGGTGGCGATGACCGACTTCGAGCCGCGGTTCGACATCCGGCTGCGCGGCTACAACGTCAAGGCGGTGGACGACTGGATCGCTCAGCTGCGGACCGGCGTGTGGATCGCGCCGAGCTTCCCGACCGCGCTGCGCGGGTACGACGCCGGGCAGGTGGACCGCTACGTCGAGCAGACCTCGTCCGGTTCGACACCGCGTCCGGAGCCGGCCGCCCCGGCGGCGGGCGACCGACCGGCGGCGAGCACCGTCGACCCGGTGTTCACCGTGGTGCTGCGCGGGTACGAGATGCGGGCGGTGGACGACTGGATCGACCAGTGGCGGGCCGGCGGCACCGCCCCGGCGCGCTTTCCGGTGGTGCTGCGCGGCTACGACCGCGCGCAGGTGGACCGGTACGTCGACCAGGTCACCGGGCGCTGACGGAGCGCCCCGGTGTCCACGATGGACACCGGGGCGGCCGTCGCGCTCACCGGCCGGTCAGCGGCCGGCCTTGCGGGTGGCCCGCAGGAACTCCCGGTTCATCTTCGCGATGCTCGCGAGCGGGATGCCCTTCGGGCAGGCCGCCGCGCACTCGCCGGTGTTGGTGCAGCCACCGAAGCCGGCCTCGTCCATCGTGGTGATCATGTTGAGCACCCGCGACTCGCGCTCCGGCTGGCCCTGCGGCAGCACGTTCAGATGGTTGATCTTCGCCGAGGTGAACAGCATCGCCGAGCCGTTCGGGCACGCCGCCACGCAGGCACCGCAACCGATGCAGGTCGCGTTCTCGAACGCCGTGTCCGCGTCCGGTTTCGGCACCGGTACCGCGTGGGCGTCCGGCGCGGTCCCGGTCGGCGCGGTGATGTAGCCGCCGGCCTGGATGATCCGGTCGAACGCCGACCGGTCCACCACCAGGTCCTTGACCACCGGGAACGCGCCGGCCCGCCACGGCTCGATGTCGATCACGTCGCCGTCGGCGAAGTGCCGCATGTGCAGCTGGCAGGCCGTGGTGCGCTCCGGGCCGTGCGCCTGGCCGTTGATGACCATGCCGCACGAGCCGCAGATGCCCTCGCGGCAGTCGTGGTCGAACGCCACCGGCTCCTCGCCGCGCAGGATCAGGTCCTCGTTGAGGATGTCGAGCATCTCCAGGAAGGACATGTCGCCGCTGACGTCGGCGACCTGGTAGGTCACCATCTGGCCCTCGGCGTCCGCATTGGGCTGCCGCCAGATCCGCAGGGTGAGGTTCACGCGTAGCTCCGCAGGGTCGGGTGGACGTACTCGAAGTCCAGGTTCTCCTTGTGCAGCACCGGCGGCTCGCCGACGCCGGTGTACTCCCAGGCCGCGACGTAGCTGAACCGGTCGTCGTCGCGCTTGGCCTCACCGTCGTCGGTCTGCGACTCCTCCCGGAAGTGCCCGCCGCAGGACTCCTCGCGGTGCAGCGCGTCCAGGCACATCAGCTCGGCCAGCTCCAGGAAGTCGGCCACCCGGTTCGCCTTCTCCAGCGACTGGTTCAGCTCGAACCCGGTGCCCGGCACCTTGACCCGCTGCCAGAACTCCTCGCGCAGCTCCGGGATGCGCTTCAGCGCCTTGCGCAGCCCCTCGGCGTTGCGCGACATGCCGCACTCGTCCCACACCAGCATGCCCAGCTCGCGGTGGAACGAGTCGACGGTACGGTCGCCGTCGACGGCGAGCAGCCGCTTGATCCGGTCCTGTACCTCGCCGACCGTGGCGGTGACCACCGGGTCGTCCGGCGACACCTGGTCGAACCCGCCGCGGGCCAGGTAGTCGTTGATCGTCGCCGGCAGCACGAAGTAGCCGTCGGCCAGCCCCTGCATCAGCGCCGAGGCGCCGAGCCGGTTCGCGCCGTGGTCGGAGAAGTTGGCCTCGCCGATCACGAACATGCCCGGGATCGTCGACTGCAGGTCGTAGTCGACCCACAGCCCGCCCATCGTGTAGTGGATCGCCGGGTAGATGCGCATCGGCACCTGGTACGGGTCCTCGGCGGTGATCCGCTCGTACATCTCGAACAGGTTGCCGTACTTCTCGGCGACCTTGTCGCGGCCCATCCGCTTGATCGCGTCGGCGAAGTCGAGGTACACACCGAGGCCGCCCGGGCCCACGCCGCGGCCCTCGTCGCACACGTTCTTCGCCGCCCGGGAGGCCACGTCGCGCGGCACCAGGTTGCCGTACGACGGGTAGACGCGCTCCAGGTAGTAGTCGCGCTCGTCCTCGGGGATCTGCTCCGGCGAGCGGGTGTCGCCCTTCTTCTTCGGCACCCAGATCCGGCCGTCGTTGCGCAGCGACTCGCTCATCAGCGTCAGCTTCGACTGGTGCTCGCCGGAGCGCGGGATGCAGGTCGGGTGGATCTGCGTGTAGCACGGGTTCGCGAAGTGCGCGCCGCGCTTGTGCGCCCGCCAGATCGCCGTGGCGTTGGACCCCTTGGCGTTGGTGGACAGGTAGAACGTGTTGCCGTACCCGCCGCTCGCGAGCACCACCGCGTCGGCGAGGTAGGTGGAGATCTCGCCGGTGATCAGGTCGCGGGCCACGATGCCGCGGGCCCGGCCGTCGACCACGATCAGGTCGAGCATCTCGGTACGGGGGTGCATCTCGATGTTGCCCGCGTCGATCTGCCGCTCCAGCGCCTGGTACGCGCCGAGCAGCAGCTGCTGCCCCGTCTGGCCGCGGGCGTAGAAGGTGCGCGAGACCTGCACGCCGCCGAACGAGCGGTTGTCCAGCAGCCCGCCGTACTCCCGGGCGAACGGGACGCCCTGCGCGACGCACTGGTCGATGATCTCCACCGAGACCTGCGCCAGCCGGTACACGTTGGACTCGCGGGAGCGGAAGTCGCCGCCCTTGACCGTGTCGTAGAACAGCCGGTAGATCGAGTCGCCGTCGTTGCGGTAGTTCTTCGCGGCGTTGATGCCGCCCTGCGCGGCGACCGAGTGCGCCCGGCGCGGCGAGTCCTGGTAGCAGAACTGGATGACGTGGTAGCCCTGCTCGGCGAGGGTGGCGCCGGCCGAGCCGCCGGCCAGGCCGGTGCCGACCACGATGACCCGGTGCTTGCGCCGGTTCGCCGGGTTGACCAGCTTGGCCCCGAACCGGCGCTTGTCCCACCGGTCCTCGACCGGGCCGGACGGCGCCTTGGTGTCGACGAGGTCGTCGCCGACCGTGTACGAACCGATCTTGTTCGACATGATCAACTCACCAGCCCGGTCATCACCGCGACCGGTACGGATAGGAAGCCCACGGTGATCACGAGCGCCAGGATGGTGGCGATCGTCTTGAAGGCCACGTTGCGGGCCGCGTTGTTGGCGCCGAGCGTCTGCGCCGCCGACCAGAAGCCGTGGTAGATGTGCAGGCACAGGGCGAGCATCGCGACCACGTAGATCAGCCCGATCCACCACACCTGGAAGTCGGCCACGACGTTCTGGTACGGGTGGCCGGCCTCGCCGCGCGGGTTCACCGCACCGACGGTCAGGTCCAGGATGTGCCAGACCACGAACAGCGCGATGATGACGCCGCCGTAGCGCATGGTGTTGGTGGCGAAGGTGGCCCGCCACGGCCGCTTCGACCGGTACCGCTGCGGCCGGGCGTGGATGTCGCGGTGGGTCAGCTGGATCGCCGAGACCACGTGCGCGACCAGGCAGCCGAGCAGGACCACCCGCTGGATCCACAGGTACCAGCTGTAGTGCAGGGCCGGCTCGCCGATCGTGCGCAGCCAGTGCGCGTAGCCGTTGAAGTCGGTCGGGCCGAAGAAGATCTTCAGGTTCCCGGCCATGTGCACGATCAGGAACAGCAGCATGATCACGCCGGTGGTGGCCATGACCGCCTTCTTGCCGACGGTCGAGTGCCACAGCGTGCGGAGAGGTGAGGGGCGGGCCGCCCGGGTCGCTATTGCCACGTCCGATAACGGTAGGACCGGTTGTGGTATGAGGTCCAAGACATGATCGCGCTGGACTCCATAGCCTCCAGCTATCGTGGGGTCGTGCAGCTCCAGCAACTTGCCTACTTCCTCGCCGTCGCGGAGACCCGGCACTTCACCCGCGCCGCCGAGGCGGTGCACGTCGCCCAGCCCTCGCTGTCCAAGCAGATCCGGGCACTGGAGCACGAACTGGGTGCGCCGCTGTTCAGCCGGGCCCGCGGCAACATCTCCCTCACCCCCGCCGGTGAGACGCTGTTACCGCTGGCCAGGCGGATCCTGGCGGACGTCGACACCGCCCGGCTGGAGGTGCAGGAGCTGGTTCAGCTGCGCTCCGGCCGGGTGCGGCTCGGTGCCACTCCGAGCCTGCTGACCGGCCTGCTGCCGGCCGTCCTGCGGGAGTACCGCCGGCAGTACCCGGGGATCCGGCTGACCATCGAGGAGTCCGGCTCCCGTGACCTGGTCCGCGACCTGGCCGAGGGCGAGCTGGATGTGGCGCTGATCATCCTGCCGGTCGCCGCGTCCGGCCCGGCCCTCGCCACCACTCCCCTGCTCCGGGAGGAGCTGGTGGTCGCCTCCGCCATCGACGCGCCGCCGCCGACCAGCGCGGACGCGATGCGCATCACGGACCTGGAGGACCAGCCGCTGGTGATGTTCCGCCGCGGGTACGACCTGCGCGAGTTCACCGTGACCGCCTGCCACGACGCCGGGTTCGAGCCACGGTTCGCGATCGAGGGCGGCGAGATGGACGCGGTGCTCGGCTTCGTGTCCGCCGGCCTCGGTCTCGCCGTGGTGCCCAGCATGGTGGTCGCGGACAGCTTCCGGATCACCCCGTTCGCCCGGCCCGGGCTGTCGCGCACCATCGGCCTGGCGCACCGCAAGGACGTCCAGCCGCCGCGCGCCGCCCGCGCCCTGCGCGACGTACTGCTCGGCTACCTGGACCAGGCGGCGCGCGCCGGCACCCTGCCCCGCGGTACCCGGCCGGTCACCTGACGCCGATCGACGGGGGGCCGGGTGGCCCGGGTGGCCGCGATCACGAACAATCGCTGCATGAGCGACTACCCCGGTTGGCGACCCGACCAGAATCCGGGCCAGCACGCCCCGACGGGCGGGTGGAGCGCCCCGACCGCGCCGCCACCGAGGCCGCCACGGCGCCGGCCCGGCTGGTTCCCGGCGGTGATCGCGGTCGGCGCCGCGGCGCTGGTCGGCATCGTCGTGGTCAGCATCACCCTCGCGGTCGGCGGCGGGTCCGGTGGCACCGGCGGGCACCCGTCCGCCCACGACTCGACCCTGTCGCGACCGGCCAGCGCGTCGGCGAAACCGTCACCGAGCACGTACGACACGCTGCCGGACCCATGCTCGCTGGGCAGCACCAAGCCGAAGAAGGTCGCCGGCGCGAAGGCGGACGGCAGCCCCGGCGACGAGCAGAGTCTGTGCTCGTGGGAGATCTTCCACAGCGACCGGACCGCGTACCTGCAGATCGAGCTGACCAGGTCGACCAGCTCGCGGGGCCCGATCGACGACGCGAAGAACACGTTCGCCGACGACAAGTCGTACGCCGGGGAGGCCGACAACAAGTACGAGAAGGACCCGAAGGACATCTCCGGGCTGGGCGACCAGGCGTTCACCGCGAAGTACACCAACGTCGTCGTGTACGGCAAGAGCGAGGCGGACGCGAAGAACTACCACCTCGGCGGGGCCTGGGTCGAGGCGCGCGCAGGGAACGCGATCGTCTCGGTCAAGTGGGGCGGCGCCAGCTACAGCGGCGCCAGCTCGGACGGCAAGTCCTACGAGGGCACCAACTACAGCTACGCGACCGCCGACAAGCAGGCCCGGGCGATCGTCAAGTACCTGCTCGGCAAGCTGTCCTGACCGCGGCCGCCGGCGGCGCCGACCGGGGTGCCGGCGGCGCTGACCGCGGCCGCCGGCGGCGCTGACCGGGGTGCCGGCGGGGCGCCGGGGGCCGCGGCGTGCCGGGGTCCGCCGGAGCGCTGACACGGCGCAGTGCGCGGGCCGGCCGCTGACAGCGTCGTGTGCGGCCGCGATCAGCGGCCGGCGGCAGCATGGCCGGCATGCAGAACGCATCCGACATCCGGCTCGGCGTCACCCGCGGCATCAGCTACGGACTGCTGACCGAGCCCGAGCCACTGGTACCGGCGGTCCGCGACCTCGGCGGCCGGCTGCTGCGCGTCTTCCTGTACTGGCAGCAGCTGGAGCCACGGCCCGGCGAGTACCGCTTCGACGACGTGGACACGCTGCTCGCGACGCAGGACGCCGACACCGAGCTGTGGCTGACCGTCTGCGCCAGCTCGCTGTGGGGCACCCGGGAGCGCACCGACCTGCTGCCGCCGTCGCCGCCCACCGACCCGGCCGCCTACGAGCGGATGGTCGGCGCGCTGGTCGCGCACTGCGCCGGCCGGGTGCGGTACTGGCAGCCGGAGAACGAGCCGTGCTACCCGTACTTCTGGGCCGGCAGCCGGGACGAGTACGTCGAGCACCTGGCCCGGTTCCACCGCGCGGTGAAGGCCGCCGACCCGACCGCGACCGTGGTACTCGGCGGGGCACCGCCCGGCGCGCTCGGTGCCGACGACGACGAGGAGGCGCGCTGGTTCGCCGCGCTGCTACCGGCGGTCGGCGAGCACGTCGACGCCCTCGACGTGCACCTGTACGGCGACGTGTACGCGACGGGTCCGATGATCGAGCGCGGGCACGCGATGATGCGGGCGGGCGGCTACGACCGGCCGGTACTGGTCGGCGAGTTCAACGGCCCGCTGCCGTTCGAGGACCCGACGGTGTTCGGCGAGCTCGGTGAGGTGTTCGCCGCCGGTGCGATGTCCACCGAGGCGATCACCGGCACCGTCGCGCAGTACCGGGCGCACGCGGACACCGAGACGCCGCCGCGCGCCGCGCTGCGCCGGCTGTACGAGCGGGCCGACACCCTGCCCGACACGCTGCGGATGTTCCTGCGCGACTGCCCGCCCGAGCTGGAGTCGCGCCGGCACCGGATCGCGGCGCGCCAGCTGGTGCAGCGCACCGTCCTCGCGTGCGCCGCCGGGGTGCACCGGGCATCCTGCTGGAACCTCGCCCCGGAGGAGCCGGAGCGCTTCGGCGACCGGTACGAGCTGATGGACCTGCTGTTCGGCAAGTTCGCCCTGCTGGACCGGGTGGCGGAGCCGACGCGGACGCCGGCGGCCGAGGCGTTCGCGCTGCTCGCGGCGCATATGTCCACAGTGGACGGGGTGGTCCGGCTGGCCATCCCGGAGCCGGACGCGTACGTCCACGCACTGACCGGGCCGGCGACGCCGCGGCTGGTCGGTTGGGCCCGGCGCGACGCATTCGCCGACCCCGACGACGAGGAGAGCACCGCGGTCTCGGTGCCGTGGGGCCACCCGGGCGCGACCGCGGTCGACGTGTTCGGCGACCCGGTCACCGTCACCGTCGACGACGGCCACCTGCACCTCGACCTCACCGGTACCCCGGTGCTGGTCACCGCCCGCTGACCGGCAACGCCGCGGCGCTCCACCGACCGCCGCGGCGGACCGGACTCGGCGGCGCGCGCCGGGGGCGGCCGGTCAGTGCTTGCCGGACTTGTCGCCGCGGCGCTTGCGCGGCCGCACCGACAACTGGATCGGGCTGCCGACGAAGCCGAAGTCCTCGCGCAGCCGCCGCTCCACGTACCGCACGTAGGCCGCGTCCAGCGCGCCGGTGGTGAACAGCACGAACCGCGGCGGGCAGACACCGGCCTGAGTGGCGAACAGGATGCGCGGCTGCTTGCCGCCCCGCACCGGGTGCGGGTGCGCCTGCACCAGCTCGGTCACCCACTGGTTGAGCCGACCGGTCGGCACCCGGGTCTGCCAGCCGGCCAGCGCCGTGCGCATCGCCGGCGCGAGCTTGTCCACCGCCCGGCCGGTACGGGCCGAGATGTTGAGCCGCGGCGCCCAGGTGATGCGGCGCAGGTCGCGCTCGATCTCCCGGGCCAGGTAGTAGCGCCGGTCCTCGTCGACCAGGTCCCACTTGTTGAAGGCGATGACCAGCGAGCGGCCGGACTCCTCGACCTTGGTCAGGATCCGCTGGTCCTGCTCGGAGATCGGCTCGCTCGCGTCCAGCAGCACGACGACCACCTCGGCCGCGTCGATCGCGGCGTTGGTGCGCAGGCTCGCGTAGTACTCGGTGCCGCTCGCGGTGCCGACCCGCTTGCGCAGCCCGGCCGTGTCGACCAGCTGCCAGGTCTGCCCGCCGATCTCGGCGAGCGAGTCGACCGGGTCGACGGTGGTACCGGCGACGTTGTCGACGACCGCCCGTTCCTCCTTGGTCAGCTTGTTCAACAGGCTCGACTTGCCCACGTTCGGCCGGCCGACCAGGGCCACCCGGCGCGGCCCGCCGGCACCCGGCTCGACCGCGGCCGGCTGCTCCGGCAGCTTCGCCACGACCAGGTCGAGCAGGTCACCGGAACCACGGCCGTGCAGCGCCGAGATCGGCAGCGGCTCGCCCAGCCCGAGCGACCACAGCACCGCCGCGTCCGACTCCAGCCGGGTGTTGTCGATCTTGTTGGCGACCAGCAGCACCGGCTTGCCGCCGCGCTGCAGCACCCGGGCCGCCGCCTCGTCGGTGTCGGTACTGCCGACCACGCCGTCGACCACCAGGATCACCACGTCGGCGGCCTGCATCGCGGACTCGGCCTGCGCGGCGATGGCCGCCGCGCGGCCCTTCGCGTCGGGCTCCCAGCCGCCGGTGTCGACCACGGTGAACGGCCGGCCGTTCCAGGACGCGTCGTAGGCGACCCGGTCCCGGGTCACCCCGGGGGTGTCCTGCACGACCGCCTGCCGGCGGCCGATGATCCGGTTGACCAGGGTCGACTTGCCGACGTTCGGGCGGCCGACCACCGCCACCACCGGCACCGGGCCGGTCGGCTGGTCGGGCAGGTCGAGACCGGGCGCACCGAAGCCGTCGTCGGACAGCAGGTCGAACTCGCCGTACGCGGCCGGGTCGGGGACGTCACCGGCGGGCCGGGCGTCCGGGGGGACCGAGCCGGTCACGGCGCCTCGACCCCGGCCGGGGCGTGCTGGGCCAGCAGCCCGAGCAGCCGGTCGACGACCTGGTCGATCGACTCGTACGTGGTGTCGACCGCGAGCGCGCCCTCGGCGGCCTCCAGCGGCTTGGTCACCTTCGAGTCGGCGGTGTCGCGCCGCTGCAGGTCGGCCGCGGTGGCGGCGACGTCGGTCGAGTTCTCCGCGCTGCGCCGGCGGGCCCGCTCGGCCGGGTCGGCGGTGAGGAACACCTTCAGCTCCGCGTCGGGTGCGACCACGGCGCCGATGTCGCGGCCCTCCACCACGATGCCGCCGGCGTCGCGCGCGGCGTCGATCAGCCGGCGCTGCTCGGCGATCAGGTGCGCCCGCACCGCCGGCACCCCGGACACCGCGGACACCGCACCGGTGACCTCCGGGCCCCGGATCGCGGCGTCGACCGCGACGTCGCCGACCCGGACCGACACGGCGGTCGGGTCGGTGGTGATGGTCAGTACGGCGGAGCGCACGCAGTCGGCGACCGCGTCCGCGTCGGTCGGCTCGACGCCGGCGGCCAGCACCGCCCAGGTGGCCGCCCGGTACATCGCGCCGGTGTCCAGGTAGCCGGCGCGAAGCGCGACGGCCAGCCGCCTGGCCACGGTCGACTTCCCGGAGCCGGACGGCCCGTCGATCGCGACCACGCCGTGGAACGGCGTCCGATTGCTGTCGGTCTGCACCGCTGTCCTCCCTGGACATGCCGTCACTCTGCCGGCGCCGGGTGCCACCCGCTCCGTCCCGTCGGGCCGACCGGCGGCGCACCGACGGGCCGGCGGTGGACGCCGGACACCACCAGCGAGTCTACGGAGCGCTCCGGACCAACCGAGCACCGCGCCGCCGGGGGGCCGCGCGAGCCGATCCGAGGCGTACCGGCGGCCGGCTGGCGAACCGGTTCACCTCAATGTTTGCGGAGCCGCCTTGCAGCCCTGTTTTCAAAGCTCGAAGGCTCGTCGGCCCAGCGTCGGCGAAACCGCTACGAAAATTGACTTGCACAGGGATTGCGCCACACTCCGGTCCGCTCTAATCTCCTTCTACCAGCTCAGGTCGGATCGTATCCGAGCACGTCTTTACCCGTGCCCGGCGCGGATTCGGTGGCGTGTCGTCATTTCTTGAAGCCACGATGACGCGGCGGAACCGGTGCTCGTGCACCCCCATCCCGCATTCATGGTGCTCTCATTCCAGCTCATTGCTGAACCGGTCAACCACAAAACGTAGCGGCTCCGTGGAGGAGGCAGCACGATGACCGAGAAATCCGCACCACAGCCCACCCGCCGACAGTTTCTCGCCGGGGTGTCGTTGGCCGGGGCCGGCGCCGCTTTCGGCGGCACCCTGCTCACCGGATGCAGCAGCGGCGGCGGCGCCGGCGGCAAGCGCGGCAAGACCCTGTTCGTGGCCGGGTTCCAGTGGTCCCCGCCCACCACCTTCAACCCGCTCAACCCCAACGCCGGCTGGCCCACCGCGCAGGACAACATGCAGCTGGTCTTCGAGACGCTGTTCGGGTTCAACCTGCTCGACGGCAAGCTCGAACCGCAGCTGGGCAGCAAGCTGACGGCCCCGGACGACCACACCCTGCAGGTGACCCTGCAGCCGAAGGCGACCTGGCAGGACGGCAAACCGGTCACCGCCGACGACGTCGTCTACACGCTGGAGCTGGCCAAGAGCCATCCCGAGGTGCCGTTCGGGTCGTTCTTCGAGTACGCGAAGTCGGTCACCGCGACCGACCCGCACACCGTGACGATCGAGCTGGACGCGAAGCAGCCCAACCCCGGCATGGTCAAGTCGTCACTCGCGACCGTCTACATCATGCCCCAGCACGTCTGGGCGCCGATCGAGCAGAAGACCAAGCAGCTGTCCGAGTACCCGGTGACCAAACCGGTCGGCTCCGGCCCGTACAAGCTGGACAAGTTCTCCGCCTCGCAGCTCGCGTACACCCGCAACGACAAGTACTGGGGGAAGGCGGTGCGCGGCAAGCTGCCCGCACCGCAGTACCTGGTGCATCCGATCTTCAAGGACAACAGCGCCGGCAACCTCGCCTTCGAACGCGGCGAGGTGGACGTGATGCAGCAGTTCACGCCGGAGATCTGGAAGATGTGGCAGGACAAGCACGAGCCGGTCGGCACCTGGTACGACAAGGCTCCGTACCAGGTGCCGGGGTCGATCCCGATGCTGGTGGTCAACACGACCAAGAAGGGATTGGACAACCCGAAGGTGCGCCGGGCGCTGGCGTTCGCCATCGACTACGCCCGGATCGCGAAGACCGCGATGTCGCAGTACTCCGACCCCGCGCGCTCGTCGGTGATCCTGCCCCGCGGTGTGGAGGAACAGTACTTCGACGCGCAGAACGTCGCGCAGCACGGCTGGAAGTACGACCCGGCGCAGGCCCGGTCGATCCTGGAGAACGAGCTCGGCGCGAAGAAGGGCTCCGACGGGGTGTACAAGCTGCCCGACGGCACCCGGCTCGGCCCGTGGAGCGCGCAGACCCCGACCGGCTGGTCGGACTGGCAGACCGCACTGCAGGTGGTGGCGGAGAGCACGAAGGAGGCCGGCTTCGACATCTCCACGAAGTTCCCGCAGCAGGCGCAGACCACCACCGCGGTGCAGAACGGCAACTTCGACCTGGCCTGCTGGTACGTGGCCGGGGTGAGCGCGGCGAGCCCGTGGCAGCGGTTCCGCGACGTGCTCGACTCGCGCGGGGTGCCGAAGCCGGGCACGTCGGCGTTCTACAACTACGGCCGGTTCCACGATGCGCGGGTGGCACCGCTGCTGGACAGGGCGGCGACCCAGACCGGCGCGGAGGCCAAGCAGACCTACGGCGAGCTGGACCGCATCTTCATGGCCAACGCCCCGATGATCCCGCTGGTGTACCGGCCGCTGGACTTCTACGAGTTCAACACCGGCACCTGGAGCGGCTTCCCCACCGCCAAGCACCCGACCGCACCGCCGCAGTTCCGCGGCGCCGGCATCGACTGGCTCTACGACCTCAAGCCCACCACGAAGTGACGGGCGTTCCGGAGGTGGTGAAGGTGGAACGCTCATGAGCCTGCCGCGGTATCTGGGCCGCAAGGCGGCGTGGTACCTGGGTGCGCTGCTGGTGGCGATCCTGCTCAACTTCCTGCTACCGCGGCTGATCCCGGGCAACCCGGTGGACACCATCGTCTCGTCGCTGTCGCGCGGTGGCGTGGAGGGCAGCCAGCTGCACGCCATCCACGCGCACTACGTGCACGAGTTCGGACTGGACAAGCCGCTGTGGCAGCAGTTCGTGGTCTACCTCGGCCATCTGGCGCACGGCGACCTGGGCGTCTCGTTCGCCCAGTCGCCGGCGACGGTACAGGGGCTGATCGGGCAGGCGCTGCCGTGGAGCATCGCGCTGCAGCTGCCGGCGATCCTGCTCGGCTGGCTGGTCGGCAACGTGCTCGGTGCGCTCGCCGCCTACCGCGGCGGCTGGTTCGACCGCGGCGCGTTCCTCGGCTCGCTGTTCACCTCGTCGATGCCGTACTACTGCGTCGCGATCCTGCTGCTGTACCTGCTCGCGGTGGTGATCCCGGTGCTGCCGCCGTCCGGCGGGTACTCGTTCGGCAACTCGCCGGAACTGAGTGCCGCGTTCGTGTCCGACGCGCTGACGCACTACTGGCTGCCGTTCCTGTCCCTGGTGATCGTGTTCGTCGGCGGTCAGGCGGTCGGCATGCGCTCGATGGCGGTGTACGAGCTGGGCAGCGACTACGTCAACTACGACCGCGGGCTGGGCCTGCGGGACCGTACGATCATCCGCTACATCTTCCGTAACGCGATGTTGCCGCAGGTCACCGGGCTGGCGCTGTCGATCGGGACGCTGGTCGGCGGCGCGCTGATCACCGAGATCGTGTTCTCCTACCCCGGCGTCGGCACCCTGCTGTTCACCGCGATCAGCCAGAACGACTACCCGGTCGTGACCGGACTGACGCTGCTGATCGCGGTCGCGGTGCTGGTCGCGAACTTCTGCGTCGAGATCGCCTACGGCATCATCGATCCGCGCATCCGGGCGAGCAGCAGAGGTGAGCGCTGATGTCGGCCGCACGCTTCTCCGCCCGGTTCTACGTGGCGGCCGGCATCGTCGCCGCGGTCCTGCTGTTCGGGCTGGTCGCACCGCTGGTGTTTCGCACCCACCAGGTCGGCGACGTGGTCGGCGGGCTGTACGACCACCCCAGCGCGCACGCCTGGCTGGGTACCGACAACCTCGGCCACGACGTGTTCACCAACCTCATGTACGGCACCCGCACCTCGCTGCTGATCGGCCTGGTCGCCGGCGCGATCGCGACGCTGCTCGGGGTCGCCGTCGGTACCCTCGCCGGCTACCGCGGCGGCGCGGTCGAGGAGGGGCTGATGGGGTTCACCAACGTCATCCTGGCGATCCCGTCGATCGTGGTGCTGGTGCTGATCTCCATCGCGCTGGGCACCCGCTCCACCCTGACCCTCGCGGTGGTGCTCGCGGTCACCAGCTGGCCGTGGACCGCGCGTGCGGTGCGCGCCCAGGCGTCCAGCGTGCGTACCCGCGAGCACCTGGACGTGGCCCGGCTGTCCGGCGCCGGCACGTTCTCGCTGATCTGCTACGACGTCGTGCCGTACATGCTGTCGTACATCTGCATGGCGTTCGTGCTGCAGGTCTCCGGCGCGGTGCTCAACGAGGCGGCGCTGTCGATGCTGGGGCTCGGCCCGTCCGGCGGGGTGTCGCTGGGCATCATGCTGCACTGGGCGCTCGCCTGGGAGTCGGTGCGCACCGGCGCCTGGTGGGCGTTCGTGCCGCCCACCCTGCTGCTGACGCTGCTGGCGTTCGCGCTGCTGATGCTGCAGTCCAGCCTGGACGAGCTGTTCAATCCGCGGCTGCGCCGGCACGCCCGGCGCCGGCGTACCGCCCGGCCCGCGGCGCTGCCGCTGCCGGTGGAGCGCCCGGTACCGGAAGGAGCGGCGGAATGAGCGACACCGCACCGGCGGCGCCACTGGTGCGCGCCCGCGGGCTGCGCGCGGCGTACCGCTCCCAGCGCGGGTCCGACGTCGTCGCGGTCGACGACGTGAGCCTGGAACTGTCCGGCGGCCAGGTGCTCGGCATCGCCGGCGAGTCCGGAAGCGGCAAGTCGACGCTGGCCGCGGTACTGTCGCTGACCGCGCGGCCGCCGCTGTCGGTGCTGGGTGGCGAGCTGACCATCGACGGCGAGCAGCTCGACCTGTCCGGTGGCCGGCGCCCGCCGCGTACCTGGCGCGGCAGCGTCGTGTCGCTGCTGCCGCAGGGCGCGATGAACTCGCTGTCGGCGACCACCCGGGTGGGCGACCTCGCCGTCGACGTGGTCCGGGCGCACCGCGGCCGGGTCCGCCGCGCCGACGCGCTCGACCTGCTCACCGACCGGCTGGACGCGCTGGACCTGCCGCGCCGGGTGGTGGACAGCTACCCGCACCAGCTGTCCGGCGGGATGCGGCAGCGGGTGGTCACGGTGCTGTCCACGCTGCTGGACCCGAAGCTGCTGATCGCCGACGAGCCGACCTCGGCGCTGGACGTCTCCACCCAGCGGGCCCTGACCGAACTGCTGCGCGAGCTGCTGCACCGCGGCCTGGTCGGCGGGATCGTGTTCGTCACCCACGACCTGCCGGTGCTGCGCGCGGTCGCCGACCGCATCGCCATCATGTACGCCGGTCAGCTGGTCGAGGTCGGCGACACAGCCGGGCTGATCGACGACCCGCGGCACCCGTACACCGCGGCGCTGCTCGCCTCGGTGCTGGTGCCGGAGCCGCAGATCCGTACCCGCCGCGTCGGCGGGATCGCCGGCGCCCCACCGGATCTGGCCGCGCCGCCGACCGGCTGCCGGTTCCATCCGCGGTGCAGCCTCGCCACCGACGTCTGCGCCGAGCAGTCCCCGCCGCTGCTGGGCACGATCGGCGCCGGCTACAGCACCTGCTGGTGGCGCGCCGAGCATCCCGACGAACCGCTGGAGGCGAGGCTGTGAGCACCGAACCGACCGGCAGGACGACACCGGCGGACGACGGCAGCGCGTCGGCGGCCGCCGACGCGGGCGACGCGCTGGTCGTGGGCGAGCACCTGACCCGGGTGTTCGGGCGCGGCGACGCGGCGGTACGGGCGGTCGACGACGTGTCGTTCGCGCTGCGCCGCGGCGAGATCACCACCGTGGTCGGCGAGAGCGGCAGCGGCAAGTCGACGCTGGCCCGGATGCTGCTCAAGCTGCTGCCGGTCACCTCCGGCCGGCTGGTCTTCGACGGCGCCGACGTGACCGACCGCACCGACACCACCGCGTACTGGCGGCAGGTGCAGGCCGTCTTCCAGGACCCGTTCAGCGCGTTCAACCAGTTCTTCACGGTACGGCGGCTGCTCGCCCGCTCCCGCCGGCTGCTCGGCGCCGAACTCACCGAGGCCCGCATGGTCGAGGCGCTGGAGCAGGTCGGGTTGGCGGCCGGCGACGTGCTCGGCCGGTACCCGCACCAGCTGTCCGGCGGGCAGCGGCAGCGGGTGATGATCGCCCGCGCGCTGCTGATGCGGCCGAGCCTGCTGATCGCCGACGAGGCCACCTCGATGCTGGACGCCTCGCTGCGCGCCACCATCCTCAACGTGCTGACCGACCTGCGCGACCGGGCCGGGCTGACGATCCTGTTCATCACCCACGACATCGGGCAGGCCTGCTACGTCTCCGACCAGGTGTTGGTGCTCAGCCGGGGCCGGCTGGTCGAGTCCGGGCCGGCCGAGCGGGTCATCTTCGATCCGCGACACGACTACACCCGCAAGCTGCTCGCCGACGTACCCCGGCTGCACGACACCGGCTGACCCCGACCGACCGGCCCCCGGTTAGAGTTCGAGCATGCGTTTCTGGCACGTCGTCACGCCGCCGCCCGCACGCTGAGGGCGCCGCGGCACCACGTCACCGCCACCGGGTCGTAGCCGGCCCGGCGGCGGTCACCGTGCGGTACCGGCAGGAAGCCGGCGCCGCCTGCGCCCACCACCGGTCCTGACCGATCTCGTCGTGGGAGCAGCGTCGTGTCCACCTCCGCCCTGGAGACCTCCGTACCCGCCGGCCGCGCCGGTGCGCTGTGCGTCCTGGCCGCGGCCGCCCTGTGGGGCAGCACCGGCACCGTCAGCACGTTCGCCCCGGGCGGAGTACCGCCGCTCGTGGTCGGCTCGTCCGGCCTGGCGATCGGCGGACTGCTGCTGTACCTCACCGGACGGCTCGCCGGCGCCGGGCCCGCCGCGCGGGGCCGCCGGGAGTACCTGCTGGTCGCGCTCGGCGCCGCCACGGTCGCCGGCTACCCGCTGACGTTCTTCCCGGCGGTCGCCCGGGCCGGCGTGGCACCCGGCACGGTGATCATGCTGTGCTGCGCGCCGGTCTGCGCTGGACTGTTCGACTGGCTGGCGCGCCGGCACCGGCCGCAACGCCGCTGGCTGGTCGCCACCGCCGGCTGCCTCGCCGGTGCGGTGCTGCTCGCGGTCGGCGGTGACGCCGGCGGCCGGGTCGATCCGCTGGGCATCGCGCTCGCCGTCGCGGCCGGCGCCAGCTACGCCGCGTACACCGCGGTGGCCGGGCTGTTGATCTCCCGGGGCCGCGGCTCGGCGCCGGTGACCGGCGCGATGTTCGGCGGCGGCGCGCTGCTGGTACTGCCGGTGCAGCTCGCCGCCGGGCCGGCCTGGATGCTGCACGGCCACGGACCGCTGGTGGTGGCGCACCTGGCGCTGGTCACCACGTTCCTCGCGTACGTGCTCTACGGCCGCGGCCTGCGCACGGTCACCGCGGCCGTCGCCACCACCCTCGCGCTCGCCGAACCGGCCGTCGCGACGATCCTGGGCGTACTGGTCCTGCACGAGCGGCTCAGGGTGGCCGGCTGGGTCGGTGAGGCGTTGCTCGCCGTCGCGCTGCTGCTGCTCGCGGTCGGTCAGCGGGCGCCGGCCTCCACCGCGCGGTAGAGGCCGCCCAGCTCCTCGCGGCCCAGCGGCCGGGTCACCCCCGGCCGCAGGTCGCCCAGCGCCACCGGACCGATCCTGGTCCGGATCAGCCGCTCCACCGGATGTCCGACCTCGGCGAGCATCCGGCGCACGATGCGGTTGCGCCCCTCGTGCAGCACCACCTCGACCAGCGCGCGGTCCCGGTCGGTGGACACCACCCGGAACCTGTCCACCGCGGCCGGGCCGTCCTCCAGCCGCACACCCTCCCGCAGCCGCCGGCCGACCGCCGGCGGCACCGGCCCCGGCACCTGCGCCAGGTAGGTCTTCGACACCTCGTACGAGGGGTGCATCAGCCGGTGCGCCAGGTCGCCGTCGTTGGTCAGCAGCAGCAGACCCTCGCTGTCGGCATCCAGCCGGCCGACGTGGAACAGCCGGGTCACGTCGCCCGGCACGTACTGCGCGAGGGTGCGCCGGCCGCGGTCGTCGGACATCGCCGACAGCACGCCGCGCGGCTTGTTCAGCGCCAGGTGCACCATCCGGTCGTCGGTGACCACCCGCAGCCCGTCCACGTGCACCACCGACACCCGCGGGTCGGCCCGGTCACCCAGGTGCGCCTCCCGCCCGTCCACGGTGACGCGGCCGGCCGCGATCAGCTCCTCGCAGGCACGCCGCGACCCCAGCCCCGCCGCCGCCAACACCTTCTGCAACCGCTGGAGGGGCTCTGGTTCGGTCACGATGCTTCCTCGGGGAGTTCGTCGGGCAGGAACGGAGCCAGGTCGGGCAGCTCGTCGGTCGAGTTGATGCCCATCCGCTCCAGGAACAGCGTCGTGGTGCGGTAGAGGTACGCGCCGGACTCCGGCTCGGCGCCGCACTCCTCGATCAGCCCGCGGGTCAGCAGGGTGCGCACCACCCCGTCACAGTTGACGCCGCGGATCGCGGACACCCGCGACCGGCTGACCGGCTGCTTGTAGGCGACCACCGCGAGCGTCTCCAGCGCCGCCTGGGTCAGCCGCACCTGCTGGCCGTCCAGCACGAACCGCTCCACGTACGGGGCGAAGTCGTCCCGGGTGTAGATGCGCCAGCCACCGGCGGCCTGGCGCAGCTCGAACCCGCGCCGCTGCTGCGTGTACGACTCGGCCAGCTCGCGCACCGCCGCCGCCACGACCGCCGTCGGACGCTCCAGTACCTGCGCCAGCACCACCTCGCTGACCGGCTCGTCCACCACGATCAGGATGGCCTCCAGCGCCGCCCGCAGCGTCTCCGGGTCGTCCAGCTCCGGCAGCGCCCGCGCCTCGTCCGCCGCGTCCGACCCGGCCCCGTCGCTCGGCGCCGGCGTCTCGGCATCGCCATCCGTACCGACGGCGCCGTCCGGTTCCTCGGGCGAGGAAGGTTCGGCGTCGTCGTTCGACGCCCGGTCCCCGGCCGCCGCGGCAACCTCCGCCGGCTCCGCGTCCCCCGCTGGCTCGCCGGCCCGTGCCGACCGCCCATCCTCGACCGGTGCGACCTCGTCGCCCAGCCCCACGCCATCGCCCGGCACCACGTCCACGGCCGGCTCCATGCCGTCGGCCGGCTCCACACCGTCGGCCGGCTCCGTGCCGCCGGCCGGGTCCGCGTCGTCGACGGGCACCACGTCATCGGGCGGCGCCACGTCGTCGACGGGCTCCGCCGGGGCTGACGGCTCTCCGTCGGCGGGGGGTTCGAGGTCGTCGGTCGGCGTCGTGGCCTCGGCTGCCGGCGGGGCGGCGGTCGGCTCACGCCCCACGGTCGACGCGTCGTCCCGGACGGTCGGCTCGGCGGCGGGCACGCGGTCGCCGGTACCAGCGGACTCGGAGTCGCCGAGCTCGGAGTCGCCGGACCCGGAGTCGCCGGACCCGGAGTCGCCGGACCCGGAATCGGTGGACTCGGGGTCGGCGGGTTGTGGGCGGGCCCAGGGCGGGGTCCAGGCGGCCACCCGGTCGGCCAGCGACGACGCGTCGTCGCGCGCCGGGACGTCTTCGCTGCCGGTCACGTGCTCTCCCCCTGTTGCCGCTGCGGCCGTTCGGCGTCGGCGGGCGGCTCGGCCGCGGCCGGCGGCGTGCCCGCGTACTCGTCCACGTCGATGGCGGCGGCGCCGTCGCCGCCCTGCCACCGTACGGTCAGCTCGCCGAGCGCTTCCAACTGCTCGAACCCGACCATGTTCTCCCGGTACATCTCCAGCAGGGCGAGGAACCGGGCCACCATCTCCAGCGTGTTCGCGCAGTCGGAGCACAGCGCCCGGAACGTACCGGTACCGATGCGTTGCAGCCGTTCGGCGAGGATCGCCGCGTGTTCCCGGACGCTGACCCGCACCATGTGCACGTGGTCGATCGCCACCGTCGGCGGCGCCTTCGGGGTCATGCCGCGCACCGCGAGCTGGGCGAACCGGTCGAGCCCGACGGCCAGCACGATCTCCGGCAGCACCTCGGCGTACCGCGGCTCCAGCCCGACCGTACGCGGGTAGCGCCGGGCGGCCGACTTCTCCAGCTCGTTGAGGTGCGCGGCCGCCTGCTTGAACGCCTTGTACTGCAGCAGCCGGGCGAACAGCAGGTCGCGCGCCTCCAGCAGGGCGAGGTCCTCCTCGTCCTCCACCTGCGCGGACGGCAGCAGCCGGGCCGCCTTGAGGTCCAGCAGGGTGGCCGCGATGATCAGGAACTCGCTCGCCTCGTCCAGGTCCCAGTCGCTGCCCATCGCCCGGATGTGCGCGATGAACTCGTCGGTCACCTTGGACAGCGCGACCTCGGTGACGTCCAGCTTGTGCTTGCTGATCAGCTGCAGCAGCAGGTCGAACGGGCCTTCGAAGTTGTCCAGCCGGACGCTGAACCCGCCGCGCCGACCGCCGTTGTCGCCTTCGCCGTCGGCATCGCCGGGCGCCGCCGCAGCGCCCTCGGCACCGTCGTCGGGTCCGGGGGCCGCGCCGACGTTCGGACCCGCGTCGTCGGCCGTGGGCGCGGTGTCGGCGGCCTCGGGGCCCGCACCGGCGTCAGGTGCCCCGACCGCGCCGGGATCGGCGGTCGGTGACGACTCGGGTTCGGACGGTACGGGCGTGCTCACCTGCGCAACGTTACCCACGCCGGGCCGGTCGGCCGCACCGGTCACCACACCGGCACCGGCGCGAACCCGGGCAGCCGGCCGCCCCCTGTCACCCCACGCACCGAACGACCGTACCTACATCCCCTGGCGCAGCGACTGCTGGCCGATGACCTCGCGGGCGAGCTGCCGGTACGCCCGGGCGCCGGACGACGAGGGTGCCCAGGTGGTGATCGGCTCGCCGGCCACCGTGGTCTCCGGGAACCGCACCGTGCGGGTGATGACGGTCTGGTACACCCGCTCACCGAACGCCTCCACGACGCGCTGCAGCACCTGCCGGCAGTGCGTGGTGCGCGAGTCGTACATGGTGGCGAGGATGCCTTCCAGCTCCAGGTCGAAGTTGAGCCGCTCGCGCACCTTGTCGATCGTGTCGAGCAGCAGCGCCACCCCGCGCAGGCTGAAGAACTCGCACTCCAGCGGGATCACCACACCGTGCGCGGCGGTCAGCGCGTTGACCGTCAGCAGCCCGAGCGACGGCTGGCAGTCGATCAGGATGTAGTCGTACTCCTTCAGCGCCGGGCGCAGCACCCGGGTCAGCGTCTGCTCCCGCGCCACCTCGTTGACCAGCTGGATCTCGGCGGCGGACAGGTCGATGTTGGCCGGCAGCAGGTGCAGGCCGTCCACGTTGGTCTTGAACAGCACCTCGTCCAGGCTCACGTCCCGCTGCATCAGCAGGTTGTAGATGGTCAGGTCGAGGTTGTGCGGGTTGACCCCGAAGCCCACCGACAGCGCGCCCTGCGGGTCGAAGTCGACCATCAGCACCCGGCGCCCGTACTCCGCGAGCGCGGCGCCCAGGTTGATCGTGGTGGTCGTCTTGCCGACGCCACCCTTCTGGTTGGCCATCGCGATGATGCGGGCCGGCCCGTGCCGCTCGACCGGCGGCGGCTGCAGGATCGGACGCTTGATCGTGTACGCCGACGGGTCTGCCGGACCCAGCTCCGCCTCAGCGCCGAGCTCCATGGGAGGTGGCTCCTGCCGGAGCTTGTCCCACGCGTCCCCGCTGAGACTCGTCATCCTCAACACCCTTCCCGCCGGCTGCCCGGAAATCCCGGCGCCGCCCCGGACCACCGGGGAAGAGGGGGCGGCCGTGGCCCGACTGTACGCCACGGTGGGATCTTCTCGCCGCCATCATCCCCGGCGTGTCGCAACGACGGCACGCTCCTGTCCTGCACCGGACACCGTCTGATCGGGCACCGGCGCGTCGAGTCAAACGGTACGGGCCGACTCAAGCCCGCGCGCGCGGATGGGTCGTGGTGTACACCTCACGCAGTTTGTCGACCGTCACCAGCGTATAGACCTGCGTCGTCGTCACCGAGGCGTGCCCGAGCAGCTCCTGCACCACCCGGACGTCGGCACCGCCGTCCAGCAGGTGCGTCGCGAACGAGTGACGCAGCGTGTGCGGCGAGACCGAGCCGTCGAGTCGGGCCCGCTGCGCGGCCCGGCGCAGGATCGACCACGCGCTCTGCCGGGACAGCGCGCCGCCGCGGGCGTTGAGGAACAGCGCACCGTGCCCGCCGCCGGCCCGGGCCAGCGCCGGCCGGGCCCGGGTCAGGTACGCCGAGACCGCCCGGCAGGCGTACCCGCCGACGGGGACCAGCCTGGTCTTGCCGCCCTTGCCGGACAGCCGCACCGTGCTGTCGGCCGTACCGTCCGCGCCGTCGGCCAGGTCCAGGTCGTCGACCGCGGCGCCGACCGCCTCGGAGATGCGCGCGCCGGTGCCGTACAGGAACTCCAGCAGGGCGCGGTCGCGCAGCACCAGCGGGTCGGCGTCGGTCTCGGCACCGGCGGCGGCGAGCAGCTGCTCCACCTCGTACACCGAGAGCGCCTTCGGCAGCCGCTTGCCCGGCGTCGGCGGATGAACGTCGTGTGCCGGGTCGCCGGTCGTCAACCCCTCGGCAGCGGCGAACCGGTGCAGCCCGCGCACCGCGCTGACCGTCCGGGCGGCCGAGGAGACCGACAGCGGCGGGTGCCGCTCGTCCCCGTCCCGCAGCGTGGCCAGGAACTCCGCGACGTGCCCGGTGCCGACCGCCGCCAGCGCGCCGATACCGGCGGCGGTTAGCCACTGCTGGTAGCGGTCCAGATCCCGGCGGTACGAGCTGAGCGTGTTGCCGGCCAGCGCGCGCTCCACCAGCAGGTGGTCCAGGTAGGCGCGAACCGCCGCGCGCAGCTGCGGCGCCACCGGCGGCTCCGCCCCCGATGGGGCAGCGCCGGAGGTCGACATCTCGCCCGACACGTCGCTGGACACGCCACCTCCACTGGCCGCACCCCATCCTAGGAGGTACCGGCCGGCCCGCGGGCCACCGTGCGTGATCATCGGCCGTGAGTGGGTGTGTGGTATGGCGGAACGCCCAGACCACGACACCGTTACGGTCGGTTTCCGGCCCCTCCGTTGGCAGCGACGTCACCATTGGATACCGTCGCCGCCATGACGTACGACCCAGGCGGTCCGTATCCTCCGCCCAACCAGGGGCCCGGCGGCGGAAACAACCAACCTGCCAGCGGGCCCGGCTATCCGACCAGCGGCGGGGCGTACCCACCGGCGTCCGGCAACCCGTACCAGGGGGGCAACCTGCCGAGCCCGGCCAGCGGGCCGGGCTACCCGGCGAGCGGACCCGGCTACCCGAACAGCGGCGCCGGCTATCCGGGCACCGCGGGCCCCGCGGGCGGCGACCCCTACCAGCAGGGCTACCAGCAGGCGTACCAGGACCCGTACCAGCAGGACCCGTACCAGCAGGGTTACGGGCAGCCCGGGTACCAGCAGGGCTACCAGCAGCAGGTGACGCCCGGCTACGGGCAGCCGGCGTTCGACCCGGTCACCGGCCAGCCGCTGTCGGAGAAGACGAAGCTGATGGCCGGCCTGTTCAGCATCCTGCTCGGCGGTTTCGGGGTCGGCCGCTTCTACCTGGGCTACACCAGCCTCGGCGTGCTGCAGATCGTCGCCACCGTCTGCACCGGCGGCGTCGGCGCGATCTGGGGCCTGATCGAGGGCATCATCATCCTCGCGAACAACTCGATCCCCGACGCCGAGGGCCGCAAGCTGCGGGACAACTGAGCGGGACACGATCGGGGAGCGATCGAGACGACCATCGGCCACCGGCGACCTCGCCGGTGGCCGATGCGTTTCCCGGCGCCGGTCAGGCCGGGCGCAGGCCGCTCCAGCCGTTGTCCCGGCTGCGGGCCGCGGCGAGCACCCCGGCGACCGCGGTCGCGTTCGTGAGCTCCCCCGTCGTCACCATCGCGACCGCATCCGCCAGCGGCACCCACCGGGTGGTCAGACCGGCCTCCTCGGCGGTGCGGTGGAACCGTTCGTGCGCCGGCACCGGCGCCACGTCCCGGGCCAGGTACACCCGGATCAGCTCGTCCGAGCAGCCGGGCGTGGTGTGCAGCTCGGCGAGCAGCCGCCAGTCGCGGGCGGTCAGGTCGGCCTCCTCGGCCAGCTCCCGTCGCGCGGTGTCCACCGGGGCCTCCCCCGGCACGTCGGTCAGCCCGGCCGGCAGCTCCCACATCGCCTGCCCGACCGGATGCCGGTACTGCCGGATCAGCAGCACCGACTCGTCGGCGTCCACGGCGACCGCGGCGACGGCGCCGACGTGGTGCAGGAAGTCGCGCCGCGCGACCTCCCCATCGGGCATCCGCACCTGGTCGCTGACCAGGGAGAACACCGGGTTGACCGGCCGCTCGACGTGTTCGAGCACCGGGTAGTCGGACCGCTGCCCGGCGCTCACGAGCTCGCTCCGGACACCGCGCGCGCCGGGGTACCGGCGACCGACGGGACGTCGTCGTCGTCGGTGTCGGGCAGCGTCACCGGCAGCCGCTCGGCCTGCTCGTAGTCGACCGCCGCGGCGACGAACGCGCGGAACAGCGGGTGCGGCCGGGTCGGCCGGGACTTGAACTCCGGGTGCGCCTGGGTGGCGACGAAGAACGGGTGCACCTCGCGGCGCATCTCCACGAACTCCACCAGCCGCCCGTCCGGCGAGGTACCGCTGATCTCGACGCCGGCCGCGGCGAGCTTGTCCCGGTAGGCGTTGTTCACCTCGTAGCGGTGCCGGTGGCGCTCGCTGACCTCGGTCGCCTCGTACGCCTGGGCCACCTGCGAGCCGGCCGTGAGCGTCGCCGGGTACGCGCCGAGCCGCATGGTGCCGCCCATGTCGCGCTCACCGGCGACCACGTCGCGCTGGTCGGCCATGGTGGCGATCACCGGGTGCGCGGCGTGCTCGTCGAACTCGGCCGAGTCGGCGCCGTCCAGGCCGGCCACGTTGCGCAGCGTCTCGATGACCATGCACTGCAGCCCGAGGCACAGCCCGAGCGTCGGGATCGCGTTCTCCCGCGCGTAGCGCACCGCGCCGATCTTGCCCTCGATGCCGCGCACCCCGAACCCGCCGGGGATCAGCACCCCGTCCACACCGCGCAGCGCCGCCGCCGCACCGGCCGGGGTCTCGCAGTCGTCGCTGCCCACCCACCGGATGTCCACGTGTACCCGGTGCGCGAAGCCGCCGGCGCGCAGCGCCTCGGTGACCGACAGGTACGCGTCGGGCAGGTCGACGTACTTGCCGACCAGCGCGATCGTCACGCTGCCGCGCGGCCGGTGCACCCGGTGCAGCAGGTCGTCCCAGCGGGTCCAGTCGACGTCCCGGAACGGCAGGTCCATCCGGCGCACCACGTACGCGTCCAGCCCCTCGCGGTGCAGCACCTTCGGGATGTCGTAGATGCTCGGCGCGTCCGGGCAGCCGATGACCGCCTCGGCCTCGACGTCGCAGTACAGCCCGATCTTGGCCTTGACGCCGGCCGGGATGTCCCGGTCGGACCGGCAGACGATCGCGTCCGGCTGGATACCGATGTTGCGCAGCGCCGCCACCGAGTGCTGGGTCGGCTTGGTCTTCAGCTCGCCGGACGGCGCCAGGTAGGGCACCAGCGACACGTGCAGGTAGAAGCAGTTGTCCCGGCCGATGTCGTGCCGCAGCTGCCGGATCGCCTCCAGGAACGGCAACGACTCGATGTCGCCGACGGTGCCACCGACCTCGGTGATCACCACGTCCGGCGCGTGGCCGCCGGGCCCGGGCACCGCCATCGCCCGGATCCGTTCCTTGATCTCGTTGGTGATGTGCGGGATGACCTGGACGGTGTCGCCCAGGTACTCCCCGCGGCGCTCCTTCGCGATGACCGTCGAGTAGACCTGCCCGGTGGTGACGTTCGCGTACGCGCCGAGCGGCGAGTCGAGGAACCGTTCGTAGTGGCCGACGTCCAGGTCGGTCTCCGCGCCGTCCTCGGTCACGAACACCTCGCCGTGCTGGAACGGGTTCATGGTGCCCGGATCCACGTTGAGGTACGGGTCGAGCTTCTGCATCACCACGCGCAGCCCGCGGGCGGTGAGCAGGTTACCGAGGCTGGAGGCGGTCAGGCCCTTGCCGAGCGACGAGGCGACGCCCCCGGTGACGAAGATGTGTTTGGTCGTGCGCGCCGAGCCGGCCAAAACGGACTCCCGTGGTGAGTGCGGCGAATGCGACAGAAGACTGCGGCGCTGATCGTTGCCGCAGGTGGTCGGGCCGTTCGCCGGCCAAGACAAGCAGGCCGTCCGAGAAGAATGCCACGCGATCCACGGGACTCCAGAGTAACAGCAGGCCCGGCCGGACCGAAGAGAACCACCCGGCGCGCCGCCGGGACGTGTGGGCAGGTACCGACCGAACCGGCAGGTACCCACCCCATCCGCGCCGGCCGGATCACCCGGTCGGCTCGCCCCGCTCCGGTCTCGTCACCTGAAGGCAGTACTGCACCGCGAGCGGCACCGCCACCGAGGCCGCCGCGCCCGCCACGATCAGCCCCGCCCCGTCGAACAGCCCCGCCAGTACCGCCGCGACGGCGGCACCGGCCAGCGCCCCGCGCAGCGACGGGAACAGCCCGTACACCCGGCGCAGGCCGGCGGCCGGGCCCAGCAGCACCAGCCCGACGAACACCGCCGCCACCACCACGAGCAGGCTGAGCAAGCTGCCGACCGTGGCCATCGTGTTCGCCTGCATCACCCGGTGCAGCGCCGGCCCGGCGGTACCGCCGAACAGGTGCCCGACGAAGCGCGCGAGATGACCGCGCTGCTCCGGCGGCCGGGTCAGGTCCAGCAGCGCGAACGCCCCGGTCACCCCGAGCCCGGCCACGAACGCCCAGCCCAGCCGGGTCACGGTGAGGAAACCTCCGCGCGAGAGCACCGCCGCCACCGCGGCACCGGCGGTCATCCCGATCGCCGCACCCGGGTCGGCGCCGAAGAACGGCCCACCCACCGCCACCACCCCGGCCCCGCCCACCAGCGCCATCAACACCGGCCGGTACCGGCGCGGCACCCGGACGGCGAGGCAGCCGGCGAGCGCCAGTACCGCGGCCGCGAACGCACCGAGGCCGACCATGCCCAGGCCGGTGTAGCGGTCCCCGGTCACCGCGGCGTAGCCGACCACGTTGTCCAGCTCCAGGTGCGCGCCGCTCACCACGTCGACACCGATCACCGCCACCGCGACCGCCGCGGTCGCCGCCGGCTGGCCGAGCCGCCAGCGACGCCACGGGCCGAGCCGTACCACCGCGGTCGCGACGGCGAGCCAGCCGGCCGTCACCGCGAGGAACGTCCAGCCGGGTGCGCCGCTGCGCCACCACGGCGCCACGTTGGCCAGCAGCATCGCCGGTACCACCAGGGCGGCCGCGGTGGCCGCGGTCGCGATCACCGCCCGGATCCGGTCCGGCGCGTCCACCAGCCGGCTGAGTCCGAACCCGACCAGCAGGTACAGCACCAGCTGGCTGGCGACCAGCACCGCGACGAACCAGCCGGCGACACCCGCGGTGGCCACCGACGAGCGGTCCGCATCGACCAGCCGGTCCCGGCTCGCCGGCATCGTCGCGGTGCGCGCCGAACCGTGCTGCCACGGCTGCCCGGCGAACGCGGCCGGCCGGCGCAACCCGAGCGTGTCGGTCACCGTCGGCGCCACGTCGGCCAGCTGCACGTACCCGGTGCGGTTGGTACTGCCGGAGGTCAGCCACCCGCCGCGGAAGTCCGGGCCGTCCGCGATCGCCACGTGCAACCGCGCCGGGGTACCGGTGTCGGAGACCCCGGCGACGAGCACCGTGGAGTCCGCGGCGCGGGCCGCGACCACCTGCCCGACCAGCCGGTCGGCGGCGCGTACCGCGGCCCGCCGGGCAGCCGGGCCACCGCTGACCTGGCCGGCGTCGACCACGGTGAGCGGGCAGCGGGCCAGCACCGCCCGCGGGCGCGCCGGCAGCTTCGGCAGGTACTGGGTGATGCGGCCGACCGGGCGGGCCGCCGCGATCGCCGCGCCGGACCCGATCGCGGTGGCACAGCGCAGCGACTCGGCCAGCGCGCCCGGCCGCGCCTGCGCGGGCGCGTTGCGCAGCACCACGTCCGGCTGGTCGTCCAGCACCGCCGAACCGTCGGCGTGCAGCACCAGCCGTACCGGCGGGTTCGGGCAGGTCCGGGGCGTGGCGCGGTGCGGCCCCCGCTGCGCCCGGGCCCCGGCACCGAGCGTCACCCAGCCGTCGTCCGGGCAGGTCAGCGCCCGGGTCGACCGGGCCGAGAGGGTACCGATCGAGCCGTTGCCGGCGAGCCGCCACAGCGCGGGGGTGGCGGCCGCGGACAGATCGTCCCAGCGCAGCCCCGGCACCCCGATCACGATCACCTGGCCGCTGGAGCGGGCGGTGTGGGTCGGCGCCGCCGACGCCGGCGCCGCCAGTCCGAGCAGCACGCCGAGCGTGATCAGCAGCAGCCCGGCGCCGCGCCGACCGGTCATTCGAGCAGCTCGGCGTAGACGGCCTCGACCTGCGCCACGGTGTCCGCCTCGCTCGGCCAGCTCGCGGCCTGCTCGCGCGCCCGGGCGGCCAGCTCGTCCCGCCGGGACGGGTCGGCCAGCAACGCCTCGACCGCACCGGCGAGCGCGTCACCGTCACCGGCCGGTACCAGCACGGCGGCGGCGCCGACGAGCCCCGGGACCCCGCCGACGGCGGTACACACCAGCGGCCGGCCGGCGCTCAGCGCCTCCTGCGCGAACAGCTGCCGCGCCTCCCACCGGCTCGACACCACCGCGACGTCACACGCGGCGAGCAGGTCGGCCACGTCGCCACGGTGGCCCAGCAGCGTCACCGGCGCGCCGGTCGCGTCGATCCGGTCCGCCAGCGCGGCCCGGTCCGGGCCGTCACCGGCGATCACCAGCAGCGGCTGCGGCTCCCGGCCGCGCCACCGGGCGGCGGCGTCGACGAGCAGGTCGTACCCCTTCTGCGGGTGCAGCCGGCCCACCGACAGCAGCAACGGGCGGCCCACCGCACCGAGCTCCTCGCGTACCTGCGCCGGGGTCCGGTCCGGGACCGGCAGCGACGGTGCGGCGACCGGGGCCGGCCGCACGTCGGCGCCACCCAGCCGCAGCACCCGGTCGACCAGGTCGTCGGAGGCACACAGATGCACGGTCGCCGACCTCGCCAGCCACCGCTCCAGCGCGGCCAGCAGCCGCTGCCGCGGGCCGGAACCGTTGTCCGGCAACAGGTTGTGCCAGGTCACCACCAGCGGCGCCGACCGTGGCCGGGCCAGCGCGGCAAGCACGCCGGCCCGCATCCCGTGCGCGTGCACCACCTCCGCGCCGCGCAGGCCCGCCGCGAGCGCCGCGACCGCCGGCAGGTCCCGTACCGGGTCGAGCCCCGCGGAGATCTGCACCGGCCGAAACGTCGCACCGCCGAAGTCGAACAGCTCGCCCACCGCGCGCGGGCCGAGCACCCGAACCCGGCGGCCGTCCCGGACCAGCCCGGCGGCCAGCGAACCGACATGCCGGCCGATGCCGCCGCTGCTGGTGGGCAGCACCAGCGCGATCCGATCCCGTACGTCTGCCACGCTTCTCCCCACCGCGCGATCCGGCGGCCGAGCCGCCCACGGGCCCGACCGCACCGGGTGTCGCGCGTCCCCGTCGCTGTCGCCTCCGCCGCGGAACCCCGCGTCCCGCCGGTTTGGTCTCAGAGCGTGCTTCGGGAACCCGCGGCCACGCGCGGGATTCTCGAACACGCCCTAGCCTGACAGGTCGCCGCGACCGGGCGAACGTCGGGTTACGGGCGCTGCTCGGCCGGCGTCGTGGCGTGGGGCGAACCGGCTGCCGCCGCCGGCAGGCGGCCCCAGCGATCGACCGCGGCGAGCGCCGGCCGGGATTCGATCACGGCGGTGAAGCTGACCTTCTCGCTGGCCAGGGTGAGCCCGGCGATCCCGGCCAACAGGGCGATCCGGCCGGATCGCCCGAGCGTGCGGGTGGCGGCGAGGCCCAGCAGCGCACCCAGCGCGTTCGCCCCGCCGTCGCCCAGCATCACCCGCTCGTGCAGATCGTCCGGCAGCAACGCACCGGCGGCGCCGAGCGGGCCCGCGGCGAGACCACCGGCGGGACCGGCCAGCAGCGAGGCGCCGGCCAGCAGGCCGACCTTGAGCGCCCGGCCGGGCCGCAGGTCGAACAGGTTCGCGAGGTTCGCCGCGCCGGCGATCACGCCCGCCGACACCAGCGTGTCGACCGGATGCGCGCCGTGGCCGCGGTCGGCCAGCGACGCGGCGGCCAGTGACGCGGCGCCGATTCCGCCGATCTTCACCAGGCCGCTGGTGATCCGGCCGGCGCGCAGCGCGGCGAGGTGCCCGCGGAACCCCTTGGCCTGGCGCTGATCCGGGCGCTGGCCCACCACGTCGTCGTACAGTCCGACCGCGCCGGCCGACAGCCCCACCGTCAGCGCCGCCGCCCGGGCACCGCGGTCGGCCGCGCCCAGCGCCGCGGCGCTGGCGGCGGCCACCGCCAGCGCCGGACCGGCGGCGAGACTCACCGTGGCACCCCGGTGGTTGACCCGCTCCAGCGCCGCCGCGACCGGCGCGGCCCGCACCGCCCGCAACGCCAGCTGAGCCCCCAGCGCACCCGCGCCGGCCACCGCCGCCCGGCGCAGCACGGCACCCCACACCGAGCCACGCGCGGACGCCGCGCCGTGTGCCACCGCGGCCATCAGCCGCTCGCCGGCAGCAGCTGGCTCGCACCATCACCCAGCCCGTACTGCCCGACCGTGCCGGACAGCTGGGCGGACAGCGCCAGTACGGCGGTGATCTGGCCCTGCACCAGGTTCAGCGTGTCCACCGTGGAGACCGTCGCGGTCAGGTCGCTGTCACCGCGCACCGCACCGATCACGTTGCCCTGCCCCGAGGTACCCGGGCCGGCCAGCACCGTCTGCCCGGCCTTGGCGAACTGGCGCACCACGGTCACCGCGGCCGCGTTGCGCTTCGCCGCATCCGGGTCGGTCGCCGGCGGGCCGCCGACCACCACGACCGCCTCGGCCGGCTTGGTCACCGCCTTGCCGACGATCAGGTTCTGCCCCGTCGCGTACGCCGTGAGCACGGTGGTGCGGGAGTCCTTCGACACCGTGTCGTGCCGCTTCATCAGCACCGCGGCCAGCAGCGCCGAGGACGACTCGACGCCGTCGGCGTTGTTCGGCAGCGTGGTGTGGATGTCCACCGGCAGCTTCGCCGAGGCCAGATCGCTCAACGCGTCGTTGTTCTTCGGATCGGTGAACGTGTTGGTCAGCCGCACCTCGCCGGCAAGCGTCGCCCCCGCGTACCCGAGCATCTGCTCGGTGCCGCCGACCGCCTTGTCGTCCGCGCCGGGCAGCGCGAGCACCAGCACCGAGCGCTTGGTCAGCGTGCCGGCCAGGATCCGCGGCGCCAGCTGCCGGTCGAAGTCCTCCTTCTTGTTCGCCTCGCTGGTCAGGTGCTGCACCTGGCCGCGGTACTGCTCGTTGGACTTGCGCAGCTCACCGACCTGGTCGTTCAGGTTGTCGGTGAGCGTGCCGTTGAGCGCCGCGGTGCCGAGCACCAGACCCACGGCGAGCGCGAGGAAGACCGCCGTCAGCGTGACGACGTGATAGCGAAAGTTGATCACGAGAACAGCCTCTGCACATGGAACAGCAAGTTGTCCCACCACTCGGCGAGGACCTGGAGATAGGAACGGCTGATCGTGGACACCGCGACCGCCGCCGCCAGCGCCGCGATCGCCGCGAGCACCAGCAACAGCAGCGACGAGGTCGACACGCCCTGCCGGTACAGCCGGGACACGCCCTTGGCGTCGACCAGCTTGCCGCCGACCTTGAGCCTGGTCAGGAACGTCGAGGCCATCCCGCCGCGGCCCTTGTCGAGGAACTCCACCAGCGTGGCGTGCGTGCCGACCGCGACGATCAGCGTGGAGCCCTTCTCGTCGGCCAGCAGCATCGCGAGGTCCTCGCTGGTGGCGGCGGCCGGGAACAGCACCGCCGGCACGTCCAGCGACTCGACCCGGGCCAGACCCGGCGCCCGCCCGTCCGCGTACGCGTGCACGACGACCTCGGCGCCGCAGCGCAGCACGTCGTCGGACACCGAGTCCATGTCGCCGACGATCATGTCCGGCGTGTAACCGGCCTCCACCAACGCATCCGCGCCGCCGTCCACGCCGATCAGCACCGGCTTGAACTCGCGGATGTAGGGCCGCAGCACCTCGAGGTCGGCCTTGTAGTCGTACCCGCGGACCACGATCAGGCAGTGCCGACCGGCCAGGTCGGTCGCCACGTCCGGCACGCCGACCCCGTCGAGCAGCAGGTCGCGCTCGCGCTTGAGGTACTCCATCGTGTTGCCGGCGAACGCCTCCAGCTGCGCCGACAACCCCTGCCGCGCGTCGGCCATCAGCGCGGCCACCATCTCGGCGTCCAGCCGGGCACCGGTGGCTACCTTGTCCTCGCCGAGGAACACCGTGCCGCCGTCGATCCGGACGACCGCGCCCTCCCGTACCTTCCGGAAGACGTCCTCGCCGACATCGTCGATGACCGGAATGCCGGCCTTGACCAGCACTTCCGGGCCGAGATTCGGGTACCGGCCGGAGATCGACGGCTTCGCGTTGACCACTGCGGACACGCCGCAGCTCACCAACGAGTCCGCCGCGACCCGGTCCAGGTCGAGGTGATCGATGACCGCGACGTCACCGGGCCGCAACCGACCGGTCAGCCGCTTCGTGCGCCGATCGAGTCGCGCCGGTCCGCTGACCGCGCCTGCTTCTGCCGTCCGAGCCCGACGGAGGGTGGGTAGCCGCATCGCTACCAATCTTGACACTCAGGGCCCGGCAACCCCGACCGCGACATGCATGCAAATCTATCAGCGTGCGGGCGACCGACCCGGCCAATCACCCCGATACCGCCCGCGAACGGCCCACGGCGGGACTCAGCGCCGGCGGCCACGGCCGGACCGGGCCATCGCCAGCAGCTCCTCGGCGTGCGCCACGCCCAGGTCGGAGTTGGGCAACCCGGCGAGCATCCGGGCCAGCTCGCGGGCCCGCTCGCTGTCCTCGACCACCCGCACCCCGGAGGTGGTCACCGAGCCGCTGGAACCCTTCTGCACGACCAGATGACGATCGGCGAACGCGGCGACCTGCGGCAGGTGCGTGACCACCAGCACCTGGTGCCGCCGGGCGAGCATCGCCAGCCGCCGACCGATCTCCACCGCCGCCTCGCCACCGACCCCGGCGTCGACCTCGTCGAACACCAGCGTCGGCGGCCCGCCCGCGCCGGCGAACACCACCTCGACGGCGAGCATCACCCGGGACAGCTCACCACCCGAGGCGCCCCGCTGCACCGGCAGCGCCGGCGCGCCCGGATGCGGGATCAGCTGCAGCTCGACCTCGTCCGCGCCGTCCGGCCCGGCACCGGCCGGCGCGCCCTCGACCGTGGCCGTCGGCGCCTCCGCCGTCACCGGGCGCGCCAGCACCCGCGCCACCACCTTGGCGTGCGGCATCGCCAGGCCGGTCAGCTCAGCGCTGACCGCCACCCCGAACCGTTGCGCCGCCTCCCGCCGGGAAACCGCCAGCCGGCCGGCCAGCTCCGCCACCTCGTCGGCGAGCCGATCGCGCTCGGCCTCCAGCGCCGCGAGCGTCTCGTCCGACGAGTCCAGCTCGGCGAGCTGCCGCTGCGCGTCGTCGGCCCAGGCGAGCACCCCGTCGACGTCCTCGGCGTACTTGCGGGTCAGCGCGCGCAGCGCGGCCCGTCGCTCGTGCACCTGCGCCAGCCGCGCCGGGTCGGCGTCCAGATCCGCCGCGTAGCTCGCCAGCTCACCGGCCACGTCGGACACCAGCCGGGCCGCCTGCTCGATCCGGCCGGACAGCTCACCGAGCGCCTCGTCCACCTCGGCCTGCGCGTCCAGCTCGTGCCGGGCCGCGCCGAGCAGCGCGGACGCGTCGGTGCCGGCGGTCGGGTCGTCGGCGTCACCGGCCAGCGCCTGCTGCGCCGCCGCGACCGCGGCCCGCAGCCCCTCGGTGTGCTCCAGCCGCTGCGCCAGCGCGCGCAGCTCCACGTCCTCCCCCGGCTGCGGATCGACCTGGCCGATCTCGGCCAGGCCCAACCGGAGCAGGTCGGCCCGCTGGTTGCGCTCCCGCGCGTTCGCCCGCCGCTCGGCGAGCTCCGCGTCGTGCCGCCGCCAGGCGGCGAACACCTCGCGGTAGTGCGCCAGCAGCTTCTCGTGGTCGGCCCCCGCGTACCGGTCGAGGGTCGCCAGCTGCTCGACCGGCTGCAGCAGCCGCATCTGGTCGGACTGGCCGTGCACCGCGAGCACCCGCGCGCCGATGTCGGCCAGCACACCGACCGGCACCGACCGGCCGCCGACGTGCGCCCGGGACCGCCCCTCGGCGCTGACCGACCGGGCGAGCAGCACCGAACCGTCCTCGTCCGGCTCGGCGCCGGCCTCGCTGACCCGCGCCGCCACCGCCTTCGCCACCCGGCCGGAGCAGCGCAGCCGACCCTCGATCACGGCGCGGCCCGGATCGGCCCGAACCCGCCCGGCGTCGGCCCGGCCGCCGAACAGCAGGCCGAGGCCGGCCACCACCATCGTCTTGCCGGCACCGGTCTCGCCGGTGATCACGGTCAGACCGGAGTCCAACGGCAGTGTCGCGTCGTCGATGACTCCCAGCCCGGTGATGCGCAGCTCCTCCAGCACACGACGACCATAGCCGCACCCGGCGACAGTTCGGTCAGTCGGTGACGACCTCGCCGCCGCCGAACCGCGCCGGATCAACGCTGCTGCGCGCCGCGCCAACCGTCGACCGGCAGCGCGAACTTCTTCACCAGCCGATCGGTGAACGGCTGCGGTTGCAGCCGCACCACCCGGACCGGTTCGGCGCCCCGCCGTACCACCACCTTGCTGCCCGGATCCAGCTCGAACATCCGCCGGCCGTCGCAGTTGAGCAGCGCGAACGTGGTGTACGGCTCGACCGTGACGACGAACGTCGAGGTCGGCGCCGCCACCAGCGGCTTGCTGAACAGCGCGTGCGCGCTCACCGGTACCAGCAGCAGCGCCTCCACGCCGGGCCAGACGACCGGCCCGCCGGCGGAGAACGCGTACGCGGTCGAGCCGGTCGGGGTCGCGCACACCACACCGTCACAGCCGTACCGGGACAGCGGCCGGCCGTCGACCTCGACCAGCACCTCGAGCATCCGTTCCCGGGAGCCCTTCTCCACGCTGGCCTCGTTCAGCGCCCAGGAGCGGGCCACCACCTCGCCGTCCCGGATCACCTCCACGTCCAGCGTCAGCCGCTCCTCCACCGTGTACGAGCCGCGGCACACGTCGCGCACCGCGGTGTCCAGGTCGTCGAACTCCGCCTCGGCGAGGAACCCGACCCGGCCCAGGTTGATGCCCAGCAACGGCGCCCGCACCGGCCGGGCCAGCTCCGCGGCGCGCAGCAGCGTGCCGTCACCGCCCAGCGCGAACACGATCTCCACCCCGTCGGCGGCCTCCTCGGCCCCCACCGGTACCAGCCCGGGCACGCCCAGGTCGCCGGCCTCGTCGGCGAGCACCCGGACCCGAAACCCGGCCCGCAGCAGGTCCTGCGCGACCGTCTGGGCGTGGCCGGTACTCGCCCGCCGGCCGGTGTGGGTGATCAGCAACGCTTCCCGGCTCACCGGCGCTCCCCCTCGGCCTGCGGCGGCGTCGCGCCGGCCGCGGCGTACACCTGGGCCGGGTCGACGCGCGCCGCGCCACGCCGCAGCCACAGGAAGAACTCGACGTTGCCGGACGGCCCCGGCAGCGGACTGCGGGTCACTCCTGCCACACCGAGCCCCAGCTGGTCGGCGGTCGCCGCGACCGCGAGCACCGCCTCGGCCCGCAACGCCTCGTCGCGCACCACGCCGCCGGCACCGACCCGCTCCTTGCCGACCTCGAACTGCGGCTTCACCATCGGCACCAGGTCGCCCTCCGGTTCCAGGCAGGCCACCAGCGCCGGCAGCACCAGCCGCAGCGAGATGAACGACAGGTCCGCGACGCACAGCTGCGCCGGCCCGCCGATCGCGTCCGGCGTCAGGGTGCGCACGTTGGTGCGCTCGTGCACCGCCACCCGCTCGTCGGTGCGCAGCGACCAGGCCAGCTGGCCGTACCCGACGTCGACCGCGACCACCTCGCGCGCCCCGTTGCGCAGCAACACGTCGGTGAACCCGCCGGTCGACGCACCGGCGTCCAGGCAGCGCCGGCCCTCGACGGTCAGCCCGCCAGGCCCGAACGCGGCCAGCGCACCGAGCAGCTTCGTCGCGCCGCGCGACACGTAGTGCGGGCCCGCGTCGGTCACCCGGATCGCGATGGCCGGATCGACCGCGGTGGCCGCCTTGCGCGCCACCACGCCGGCCACCTCGACCAACCCGGCACCGACCAGCTCGCCCGCCTGCTCCCGGGACCGGGCCAGGCCACGGCGGACCAGCTCGGCGTCCAACCGCAACCTACGCGCCATGCCGGGCCGCTCCCGCGACGCCGATCATGCGTCGTCCACCGTGGCCAGCACGTCCTGCAGCGACCGGTGCACCTGCTCGTACCCGGCCACCTGGTCGCCGGTCGGCCGGGTCGTCAACTCGTCCAGTACGGCCAGTGCCTCGTCGACCCGCGGCTCGCCGGTCGGTTCCAGCCCGCCGTCGCCGGGCGACACCGGTACCCGGAAGCCGGCCGGCTCGGGCTTCGTACCTTCCGGCTCCGCCTGCGGCGCCGGCCCGCTCTGGCCCGCACCGGGCACCGGGCGTATCGCCGCGGAGCCAGGACCGAACAGGTGTGGCCCCGGTCGAGGCGTCGCCGGCTGCTGTTCGTCTGTCATTCGCGCTCACTCACCGGTCCTCGACGCGGACTCGGGCGCCCGCGCCGCCGCCGTCTTCTTCGTACCGGCCTTCTTGGCACCGGCCTTCTTTGCACCGGCCTTCTTGGCACCGGCCGCCTTCGTGGCCGTCGCCGTCGCACTCTTCGTCGCCGCGCTCGTGGCGCGCGCCTTCTTCGCCGCGGTCGTGCCGGCTGCCGCCTTCTTCGCACCGGCCTTCTTGGCAGTGGCCTTCTTCGCCGTGGTCTTCTTGGCTGCCGCCGCCTTCTTGGCTGCCGTCTTCTTGGCTGTCGGCTTCGTCGCGGTCGGCTTCGTCGCAGCCCCTGCCGACCGTGTCACGGCGGAGCCGCCGGCCTCGGTCTCGGCCAGCCGGTGCTCCAGCTCGTCGATCCGGGACTGCATCTCGGTGAGCCGGTCGGCGTTGACCAGGCCGACCGCCCGCAGCGCCTTGTCGAGCTCGCTGCGGACCAGCTTCGCGACCGCCTCCCGGTTCGCGACGCTGGTCTCGACCAGTTCCTCGGTCATCGACCGTAGCTGGTCGACACTCGCGCCGCTCTGCGCGGCGAGCGTGTCGATGGCCTGCTTCGCCCGCTTACGCGGCTTCTCGGTCAGGCCCAGAGCGAGTTCCAGGTAGGTGCGCCAGGCGTCCTGCTGCATGCGTGCCCCCTTGAGTACAGGCAACGGATCCCGCACGTACGCCCTGAACGCTACCGGGCGATCCACCGGCTCCGTGCGGTACCGTGCCGTTCGAGCGGCGGATCCCCATCGGAGGTGCCATGGCCACGGTCGAAGAGTGCCGGCAGGCGCTCGACACGCTGTCGGAGCGGATGGCAGCGCACGCCGCGGAGCTGAGCTCCACGGTCAACCTCGACCGCCGAATGGTGCTGCGGCTGCGCGACCTCGGCGTCGCGTTCCACGGCCGGATGAACGACGGGGCGATCACCGAGATCGAACCGGGCGACGACCCGAACGCCCGCATCCAGATCGAGCTGACCAGCGACGACCTGGTCGCCATGGTCGAGGGTCGGCTCGATTTCGCGCGTTCCTGGGCCGCCGGCCGCGTGTCGGTCAAGGCAAACGTGCTCGATCTGCTCAAACTGCGCAAACTTCTCTGACCAACGCGCCGCGCACCTGCTACACACCCGCCGTCTCTGGCAGCGCCCGGGCCCGCTCCGCAACCCGCCCGGCGTACCGGACGTCCCGGCCACGTTCGCGTTCCCGACCCGCCGACGCCGACCGGACTCTTTCCGGCTGGCCGCAGGCCAGCCGGCACGCGCAGCGCGTGCTGGCCGGATCCGCGACGCGGGGTCGCGTTCCGGCCCGGCTCAGCCGGTCAGGCCGAGCTCCGACAGGATCGCAGCGGCGGCCCGGTCACCGGCCCGCACCGGCAGTCCGGAGCGCCAGACCGCGGCGCACAGCGCGGTCAGCGCGTCGATCCCGGTACGAGGATCGGCGTCCGCCGCGGTCAGGGCACCTGCCCCATCGCCAGGATCGGCGTCCGTCGCGGTCAGTTCCGCCACACCGGCGGCGTAGCGCACCTGCCAGCCGCCGACCCGTACCCCGGCCTCGTCGGACACCGGCTCCCGGTGCGGGGTGACCAGCCCGGAGAGATCCGCCGCGAGGTAGCTCGGCCGTACCGCCGGCGGCGCCGCGATCAGTTCGGCCGGCGTCGTCACCCCGGTCAACACGGCCAGGCTCGGCAGGCCCGCCCGGTTCGCACCCTCGATGTCGGTGTCCAGCCGGTCACCGACGACCAGCGGCCGGCGCGCCGCACTGCGCCGTACCGCGAGTTCGAAGAGCGCCGGCTCGGGCTTGCCCACCACCAGGTCCGGAGGTCGGTCGAGGGCCGCGGCGACAGCGGCGACCAGCGATCCGTTGCCCGGCAGCGGGCCGCGCTCGGACGGCAGGGTGGCGTCCAGGTTGGTGGCGATCCAGTCGGCACCGTTGCGGATCGCGACGGCCGCCTCGGCCAGCTGCCGCCAACCGGTCTCCGGCGCGTACCCCTGAACCACGGCGACCGGCCGCTCGTCGGCCGTGTCGGTCGGCACCAGGCCCGCCCCGCGTACCTCACCGACCAGTGCCGACGACCCCACCACCAGCACCGCCGACCCGGCCGGGTACCGCTGGGCGAGCAGCCCGGCGGCGCCCTGCGCCGAGGTGACGACCTCGTCGCCGGCGGCATCCACGCCGAGCTTGCGCAGCCGTTCGGCCACCTCGCCGGCGGTGCGGCGGGCATTGTTGGTCACGAACTGCACCGCAACGCCCAGGTCGCGCACCTGCCGCAGCGACTCGACCGCGGCCGGGACCACCTCGTCGCCGAGGTAGACCACGCCGTCGAGATCCAGCAGTACCAGGTCGAACGCCGACACCAGCGGCTGTGCGCCGGCGGGCCGTGGGCCATCGCTCACTCCGCTTCCCCGCCCCGATCCGGCGCACCGGCGCCCGAGGTACCCGACTCGTCACCGGTGGCGCGCACGGCCGGCGGCGGCGAGATCGGCGTGTCGGTCGCCGAGGCGAGATCGGAGAACTGCGCCGGCGGCACCGCACGGCCAGTCCTGGCACCGTCGCCCTCATTGGCCGTCCCGGCCTCGTTGGCCGTCCCGCTCTCGTTGGCCGTCGCGCTCTCGCCCGGCTGGCGGCCGACCGCCTCCGGCGCGATCACGTCCTCGTCCGAACTCGCTGCCGCCCGAGCCGCACCCTCGTCACCCTCGTCACCCTCGTCGACCCGCTCCGAGCTCGCGTCGGCGGCGGAGCCAGCAACGCCTCGCCCGTCGGCGACGCCGTGGCCGCCACTGGCCTCCCCAGCAGCGCCGGCATCGCTGGGGTCCACACCACGACCGACGTCGCCGGCACCCTGATCGGCGCTGCCGGTACCTCCGTCGATGTCGCCAGCGTCCGGACCGGTGTTGCCGGCGCCTCGATCGGCGACGGCGCCGTCACCAGCTCCCCGGTCGGCGGCGTCCGAGACACCGTCGCCGCCCGCAGACCCACGGCCGATCTCCACGTCGAGATCCTCGACGTCCACGTCGTCAACCGTGTCCTGCTTGCCGGAGACCTCGTTGTTGCCGGAGACCTGGTCGTCGTCAGCCGCCGTACCGGCACCAGCCGGCGCGACGCTGGCTTCGCCGTCCGCGTCGTCGGCATCCGCCTCGTCGGTGACCGGGAACTCCTCGTCCTCGTCCTCCTCCGGCAACTCGTCGCCGTCGATCGCCACGCCTTCCAGCGCGAGCAACCGGTCGACCGCGTCGGTCAGCCCCTGCGGATCCAGCTCGACCGCCCGCGCGAACCAGCGATATGCCTCCTCGACCCGGCCGGCGGCCTCCAAAGCATCCGCGTACGCGTACCGCAGCCGCGCGCGCCACTCCTCGGTGCCGTTCGTCTCCAGCGGCGGTACCTGCAGCATCGTCACGCTCGCCGCGAGCTGGCCCATGTCACGCCGCGCACCGGCCGCAACGATCAGCAGCTCGATCCACTCCGCCAGACCGACGGACTTGCGGTCGGTGTGCCGGAAGAGGTCGACCGCCCGCTCGGGTCGGCCGAGCCCGCGCTCGCAGTCGGCGAGCACCGCCAGGTGCGTGTTGTGCCCGGTGATCCGCTGGAACGCGCGCAGCTCCGACATCGCCAGCTGCCACTGCCCACACTGGTACGCCGCGAGCCCGACCGCCTCGCGAACCGCCGGGATGCGCGAGGCGACCTTCCGCGCCGCCATCGCGTGCCGCAGCGCCAGCTCGGGATCGACGTTCAGCAGTTCACCGGAGGCCACCAGCCGGCGCGCCACGATGTCCGCACTCGCCTTCGACAGCGCCCGCAGCTCGGCCCGGACGTCCCGGGACAGCTCGTTCGGCGCCACCGCATCCGGCAGCGCCGGATCGGGTCCGGCCATCTCGCTGCGCCGCGGCGGCCGAGGTTCCACCATCCGCTCCGGGCGTTGCCGGCGATCGCCCGAGGACCGGTCGAACCGGGGCTTGTCGGACTGCCGGCGGTCGTTCCCGCGCTCACCTCGCCGGTCGAACCGCTGCCTGTCCACCGACCGGTCCGAACGCTGCCGGTCGTACGGCCGATCACCCTGCCGCGCGCGACCGCGATCGTCGGCGCCGTGGCGGGACGCCCCGCCGCCGCGCCGATCGAAGTCCCGGCGGTCGCCGCCATGGTGGCCCGAGCTCCGGCGGTCGCCGGGAGCGCCCCGTCCGTCGCGGAATCCACCGGAGCGCTCCGCAGGGCGGGCACCGCCGCCAGCACCGCGCGCACCCTGGTACCCGCCGGAGGCTTCGCGCCGATCGCCGTGATCATGGCGGGATCCAACGCGCCGGTCGTCCGGCCGCCCGCCGGAACGCCGGTCGTCCCGGTACCCGCCGGTCCCACGATCGCCCCGGTACCCGGCACCGGATCCACGATCCTCCCGGTACCCGGCAGCCGACGAGCCACGGTCGCCACGGTGGCCGGCACCCGCGGCCCGGTCGTCGCGGTACCCGGCACCCCGACGGTCGTCCCGTCGATCCGTCCCCCGGCCCTGATCGCCCGCGCCCGAACCGCCATGGTCGTGCGATCCGGCACCTCGGCGATAGTCGCCCGAAGCGCCACCGCGCCGGTCGTCTCGATAGCCCGAGCCGGAACGGCCACCCTCGCGTGGGCCACCGCGCCGGACATCCCGGTCGCCCGGCCGGCCTGCTCGATCGTCGCGCGAATACCCGCTACCGCCTCGCTCGTACCTGGCGTCCCGGCGGTCGTCACGGCCCTGAGAACGTCCTTCGTACCCGCCACGGCGGTCTCCGCCGGCAGCCGGCCGATCGCCACGGAACTGGCCGCGGCCAGCGTCACGCGGTCCGGCACCTCGTCCCTGGCCGCTCTCCGGCCTGCCGCGGAACTGCCCCGCGCCGCCCTGGTACCCCGCACCGCGCCGGTCACCGCCGTTGGCATGCGACCGATACCCGCCCTCGGGCCGCCCCGTAGCGGGGCGTCGGTCGCCGCCACTCCAGCCACCACGACGCGGGTCGTCGCTCCGACGGTCCCCGGGACGACCGCCGGAATCGCTGCGTCGCCCCTGGTCCGTCCGGCCCTGATCCCGACCGGATCCTCCGCCCGGTCGCCACTCGCGCCGTTGCCCTCGGTCGTCGCCGCCACCAGGCCTTCCGGCCCTACGGTCACCGCCGCCGTACTGCCGGTCACCGCGACCGAACCGCCGGTCGTCTCGGTCGTCGCTGCGCTGGCCGCCTCGGCCGGCGCCGCTGCTCTCGTTGCTCCAGCGGCGGTCGCCCGAGCCGCCCTGGCCGCTGCGGTAGCCCCCGGTCGGGCGGTACGACGACTGGCCCTGGCGGCCGCGCCCGGCATCGTCACCGCGGCCCTGCCCACGAGCGGGGGCGGTGCCCCGGCGCCGGTCCCCACCGGCATTTCGGTCACGCTGGTCACGGTCGGAGTCTCGGGCCGGCTGGCGACGCCGGTCGTCTGCATTCGATGGCACGGCAACATCTTCCTCTACATGCCGGCGCCGCGCCGTTGGGCTGTCATGCACCGGAATCAGGACACAGAAAAAGGGCGGGCGGAACAGTTTCCACTGTTCCGCCCGCCCTCACGTGAGCTTCGGCGGCGACCTACTCTCCCACACCCTCCCGAGTGCAGTACCATCGGCGCTGTAAGGCTTAGCTACCGGGTTCGGAATGGGACCGGGCGTTTCCCTCACGCTACAACCACCGAAACATCTCTCAAACCAACCAGCCACAACCACCCCCTAACAGGGGATGCTCTGACCGTGGTTCCAGAACCACACAGTGGACGCACACAACCTTGTAGTCAAGCCCTCGGCCTATTAGTACCGGTCAGCTCAACACGTTACCGCGCTTACACCTCCGGCCTATCAACCCAGTCATCTCCTGGGGGCCTTACCCCCGTCTCCGGGGCAGCAGACCTCATCTTGAAGCAGGCTTCCCGCTTAGATGCTTTCAGCGGTTATCCCTTCCGAACGTAGCCAACCAGCCGTGCCCCTGGCAGGACAACTGGCACACCAGAGGTTCGTCCGTCCCGGTCCTCTCGTACTAGGGACAGCCCTTCTCAAATCTGCAACGC
>NZ_BOPO01000077.1 GCF_017312725.1 Actinocatenispora comari
CAGTTCCGGGCCGCCCAAGGTCGAGGTGCCGGACGTGACCGGGATGAAGTACGGCGAGGCGAAGAAGAAGCTGTCCGACGCCGGTTTCGAGGTGCGCGGGCTGGGCATCCCCACCGACGGCGCCACGGTGCGCAAGCAGACCCCGGACGGCGGCTCGCAGGAGCCGAAGGGCAGCACCATCACCCTGTGGGTGATCTGATGCGCCCCGACGCCACGACCCGCCTCGCCGCCACCCCGCGGCGGCTGCGGTTCGGCGCGGCCTCGTGGCAAGGTCGGTCCGCCGCCTCGTCGCGGTTGCGGTTCGGCGCCGAACCGCGGCGGGGGCACTGATGCGGTTCGGGGCACACGTCACGACCGGCGGCGCGCTCGCGACGGTGCCGTACCGGGCGGCCGAGATCGGCGCCGAGTGTGTGCAGATCTTCGTGGGCAACCCGCGCGGCTGGCGGTTCGTACCGCCGAGCGACGAGGCGATCGAGGGCTTCCGGAAGGGTTGCGCCGAGACCGGCGTCGAGCCGTTCGTGCACTGCATGTACCTGGTGAACTACGGCACCGCCGACGACGCGCTGCGGGAACGGTCGATCGCCGCGCTGGTCGCCACCATGCGGGTCGCCGACGAGCTGGGCGTCACCGGCGTGGTGACGCACCTCGGTTCGCACAAGGGCGCCGGCTTCGCCAGCGGGCTGGACCGGCTCTGCGACGGGCTTTCCGCCGGCCTCGCCGCGAGCCGGCACACCCTGCTGCTGCCGGAGAACTCGGCCGGGCAGGGCGACACGGTCGGCTCGATCGCCGAGCTGGGGGCGATCGTGCACCGGCTCGACGACGACCGGGTCGGCATCTGCCTGGACACCGCGCACCTGCTCGCGGCCGGCCACGAGATCCGTACCCGGGTCGGCCTGGACGCGCTGGCCGCCGAGTTCGATGCCGCGATCGGGCTGGACCGGCTGCGGGTGCTGCACCTCAACGACTCGAAGACCGACCTGGGCTCGCGGGTCGACCGGCACCAGAACATCGGCGACGGCCACATCGGCGCGGCCGGGTTCGCGCAGTTCGTGCACCACCCCGCGTTCGCCGACCTGCCCGGCCTCCTGGAGGTGCCGGGCCTGGCCGGCAAGGGACCCGACGCCGCGAACCTGGCCCGGCTGCGCGACCTGCCCCGCCCCTGAACCCGCCGACCCGCCAGGGCGACAGGCCGCCGGGGCATCAGGGCGTCAGGCGAGGCTGGCCAGGTCCTCGTCGGTCAACCGGAGGTCGGCGGCGGCGACGTTCTCGGCGAGGTGCGCGAGCGAACCGGTACCGGGAATCGGCAGGACGTTGGGCGAGCGGGCCAGCAGCCAGGCCAGCGCCACCTGCGGCACCGTGGCGCCGTGCCGGGCGGCGACCGCGTCCATGCGCTCCGCGGTGACCGGGCGGAAGCCGCCGACGGGAAAGAACGGCACGTACGCGATGCCGGCCTCGGCGCAGGTGTCGACGAGCGGATCGTCGTCCCGCACCGCCACGTTGTACATGTTCTGCACGCAGGCGATCGGCGCGATCGTCCGGGCCTCGGCGACCTGGTCGGCCGTCACGTTGGAGACGCCGAGATGCCGGATCAGCCCCTCGTCGCGCAGCGCGAGCAGCGTCTCCAGCGGCTTGCCGAGCGGGATGTCGGGGTGCCCGCGGTCGCCCAGCCGCAGGTTCACCACGTCCAGCCGGTCCACCCCGAGCGAGCGCAGGTTGGCCTCGACGCCGCGGCGCAGCCCGTCGGGCGTCAGGCCGCGCTGCTCCGACGGCGCCAGCCCGATGTCCGCCCCCTCCACCAGCGCGCCGACCTTGGTCACGATCACCAGATCGTCCGGGTACGGCGACAGCGCGGTCCGGATCAGCTCGTTCGCGGCGACGCCGTCGCGCGCGTAGTAGTTCGAGGTGTCGAGGTGGTCGACCCCGAGCTCCACGGCCCGCCGCAGCACCGCGAGCGCCGTGTCCCGGTCGGGCCGGTCGCCGCGCGGCCAACCGGTCAGCTTCATCGCCCCGTACCCGATCCGGCCGACCGCCAGGTCGCCGCCCATCATCCACCGCTCGGAACTCATGGTCACCAACCCTACGGCCGCTCCGCGGCGGCCGGTGGTGGACCGTCCGCGCCGTCGTAGGCGTCCTGCGACACCGAGACGTCGCCGAGGTGTGCGATCGACCACTCCTCCAGCGCGCGCAGCGGTTCCCGCAGGGTGCGGCCGGCCTCGGTGAGCGAGTACTCGACGCGGACCGGAACCTCGGGGTGCACGGTGCGGCGCACCAGCCCGTCCCGTTCGAGCCCGCGGAGCGTCTGGGTCAGCATCTTCTGCGAGATGCCCTCGATGCGCCGGCGCAGCTCCGAGAACCGGACGTCGCCATCGTGCAGGGCGCCCACGATGAGCACCGTCCACCGGTCGCCGATGCGGTCGAGGATGCGCCGGGACGGGCAGTCCGCGCGGTAGGGGTTGCCGTCGAGCACCGACTCGCTCCGGGTGGTTACCACGAGGTGCCTTCTTCCCATTGGAGAGTTGCGCTCTTACGGTAATCACAGGGCGTCGTCCGACGCCACCCGTCCGACCGAAAGGGCACCTCGTGTCTCGCATCACCGTCATCGGCGGTACCGGTTACGCCGGTTCGGCCATCGTCGCGGAGGCCGCCGGTCGCGGCCACCAGGTCACCGCGGTCAGCCGCTCGCGCCCCGCGGCGCGCATCCCGGACGTGACGTACGTCCAGGGCGACGCCACCGACCCCGCCACGCTCTCGGCATCCGTCGAGGGAGCGGACGTCGTCGTGGCCGCGATCGCCCCGCGCGGGGAGAAGGCCAGCACCTGGCGCGACGTGCACCGCGCCATCGCCCGGCTGGCCGACGCCGCCGGCGCACACCTGTACGTCGTCGGCGGCTACTCGTCGCTGCGCCCCGCGCCCGGAGCGGATCGCTTCGTCACCGACCTCAGCGGCGTCCCGGCGGAGCTCCAGGACGAGATCCGCGGCGGAGCGGCGTTCGTCATCGAGGACCTGCCGGCCATGCCCGCGACGCTCGACTGGGTCTTCGTCAGCCCGCCGCTCGGGTTCGGCGCGCACGCGCCCAGCGAGCGGCTCGGCCGGTACCGGCTCGGTGACGACGTCGCGGTCTCGCCCGCCGACGGTGGTGCGATCTCCGCCGCGGACTACGCCCTGGGGTTTGTCGACCTGATCGAGAAGGGCGACCAGCACCGGGCCCAGGTCAACCTCGCCCACTGACCGGCGCCCACCACCCGGAGTCCGGCCGGCGAGCCGCGGGACGGGCCCCGGGAGCGAGGGCGGCCGGCCGATCCGTGGCCCGTCGTCGTGCCAGGCGGACCGGTGGTGCTACCGGGCGTCCGGGCGGTCCGCCGGGCCAGGCAGACCGGACGCCGCCGGGGCCTCGCGGGACGCCCGCCAGGCCAGGTGCGCGGTACGGGTCCTCGCCCACAGCCGCTCCCGGGTGGCCGCGTCGAGGTCGCCGAGGTCCAGGCCGAACAGGCCGGTCATCGTGGCGTACCACTCCTCGGCGGTGGCGATCTCGCGGTCGGTGTCGCCGGTGGCGTCGGTGCGGCGCAGCACGCAGCCGCGCAGCACGTCGGCGCCGGCCGCGTCGCGCCGCTGGACGGTGAGGGTACGCACGAAGCCGGACTCCGGCGAGGTGGCGAACCACTCGTGGATGTCGGCGAAGTCGTCCGGCAGCCGGGCCGGAGCCGCGTCGAACTCGAACATCCGGAACGAGCCGCGCGGGTCGTGGGTGAACCGCCAGCCGGCGGCGGTCCGGTCGATCGTGTACGTGTACGGGCCCTGCCGGTAGCTGCCGGGACGCAGCGGCAGCGGCTCGTGGATGCCGTCGCCGAGGCCGACGTCGGCAAGGTAGGGCACGCCGTCGGCGACGACGGTGAGGGCGAGGTGGTGGTCCGGCTCGACCGGCCCGCCGGCCGTGTGCCGGACCGCGGCCCGGTGCCGGGTGACCGCGAACCCGAGGTGGTCGAGCAGCTCGGAGAAGGCGCCGTTGAGGTGGAAGCAGTACCCGCCGCGGCCGGCGGCGAGCCGGGCGACCGACTCGCCGGGGGCCAGTGGCGTCGCCCGGGGCACGTGGTGGTCGATGCACTCGTACGCGATGCGTTCGACGTGCGCCCGATGCAGCGCGGCGAGCGTGTCGTAGGTCGGCGGCAGCGCGACGCCGGCGAGACCGAGCCGGGCCAGGTAGCCGGCGAGGTCGGCGGTGCCCGTACCGGAGCGTGCGTCCATGTTCGGCCCTCCCAGGTGCTGCCAGCGGGTACCTGCCCCGCGAGTCACTGTGCCGTGCGCCCGGTCGGTCGGGGCGCACGGGACGCGACGAGTGGGGTCAGTCCGGAAGCAGGGCGGTGAGCACCTCGATGGTGCGGGTGACGTCGTCGTCGGTCACGTCGTAGTGGGTGACCAGCCGGACCGCGGTCGGCCCGATCGCGCCGAACCGGACGCCCTGCTTCTCGGCGGCGGCGGCCAGGTCCGGCCCGTTCGGTACCCGCAGCACCACGATGTTGGTGCGGACCTCGCCCGGCACGTGCGGCGCCAGCGCGTCGGCCAGCCGGGCCGCCTTCGCGTGATCGTCTGCCAGCCGGTCGACGTGGTGGGCCAGCGCGTACCGGCCGGCCGCGGCGAGGATGCCGACCTGCCGCATGCCGCCACCCAGCCGCTTGCGGATCAGCCGGGCGGCGGCGATGTGGTCCGCCGAGGACAGCAGCAGCGACCCGGCCGGGGCACCAAGCCCCTTGGACAGGCAGACCGACAGCGTGTCGAACAGCCGGCCGTACTCGGCGAGCGGGACGCCGTCCGCCACGTGCGCGTGCCAGATCCGCGCCCCGTCGCAGTGCAGCCCCAGCTCGTACCGGTCGGCCAGGTCCCGCATCGCCCGCAGCTGCGCGAGCGGCAGCACGGTACCGCCGCGCATGTTGTGGGTGTTCTCCACCGCCAGCGCCGCGGTCGGCACGCTGTACCCGCCGGGCGGCGAGACGAGCGGCTCGATGTCCGGCACCGACAGCTCCGGCCAGGTGCGGGTGGTGATCCCGCCGTACGCCGCGGCCGCGCCCATCTCGTACCGCGCGACGTGCGCCTGCACGTCGCACAGCAGCTCCTGGCCGGGCCGGACGAGCAGTTGCAGGCCGATCTGGTTGGCCATCGTGCCGGTCGGCGTCCACAGCGCCGCCTCGTGCCCGAACGCCTCGGCGACCTCGCGCTCCAGCGCGTTGACGGTCGGATCCTCGCCGTACACGTCGTCGCCGACCTCGGCGCTCGCCATCGCTTCCCGCATGCCCGGCGTCGGCCGGGTCACCGTGTCACTGCGCAGATCGATCACACCAGCGATCCTGCCACCGGCCGCCGTGCGCGCACAGGTCCGGGCGCCACCGGTACAGCCTGGTGGGATCGGTCGGCAACCTGGTGGGATCGGTCAGCGCCGGCGGTTGCGGTACCAGCGCATCGCCAGCCGGATCAGCACGAACGCGGCGATGATGATCACGACGGACCCCAGCCAGGGCACGTGCGTGTACTGCTGCAGGAACCCGCCGAGGAACCGGAACGCCAGGTGCCAGATCGCCAGCCGCACGATCAGTCGCACCAGCTCCGCGATGCCGCCGGCCGCCCGCATCCCCCCACCGATCGCCCAACCCATGCACCCAGCGTGCACCCGCCGTCGGCCCGGCGGCGACCTCAGCCGTCGAGCGTGCCGGTCCTGAGCGTCGCGGTGAAGGCGCGCCACGCGGCGGGGCCGAGGACGAGCACCGGCCCCTCCCGATCCTTCGAGTCCCGCACCCCCACCGCAGCCACCCCGAACGCCACCTCAACGCAGTCACTTTCGCTGCCACTGCGGCTCGACTTGAACCACCGTTGCGAGAGCGGATCCATCTCACTCCATCTGTTCGTACTCGACTGCGATCGACTGGATGAACCCGATCGTCTCGTCGGGACTCAGCGCGACTTTTTGGAGTGTAGACAGTGCTTCGACGTATGGATGGACGTCATTGGGCTGATCGAGGAAGACCCCGCCGCGCTTGTTCTCCAGATGCACGACGGTGGATGCCTTGGGAAAGGCCAGTACCAGGAAGGCGCCATCCAAGCCGGTGTGGGCGCCAAGACTGAACGGAACAGCCTGGATGGTGATGTTGGTTCGGGTCGCCTGTTTCAACAAGTGACTGAGCTGATCCGCCATCGTGGCTGCACCGCCGACCGGCCGGCGCAGCGCGGCCTCGTCGATGACCGCCACGTACTCGGGCGCTCCAGGCTTGGTCAGAGTCGTCTGACGACCAACCCGCATGGCGACCATCGACTCGATCGCATATTCGGGCAGTTCGGCGGAGCGAAGCAGTGCCCGCGCATAGTCAGGCGTCTGCAGCAGACCGGGAATGCGCACCGAGGGATGCGAGGCGATCAGGCTTGCGGTGTTCTCGAAAGCGATGAGGGCGGTGAGTTGGCTTCGTAGCCATGGGGATCCGCTCGTCTCCCACCAGCCGGGCTGGTCTACCTCGCGGGTGAGTTCGATGAGGCGGTCGCGTTCCTCGCCCTTGACGTCGTAGACGACCAACAGAGCGGAAACCTCATCGGTGGTCGTCTTGCGTTTGCCGGTCTCGATGCGGTTGACCGTGCTGTACGCCCAGCCCAGCCGCTCTGCGACTGCGCGCGTACTGAGCTTCGTTGCGGCACGAAGCTCGCGCAGTTCAGCGCCCAACGCCCGAGCCCGTACGCCCGGCGGACGACGCGGCATCTCTACACCCCGTTCCCGAAATGAGTCTGTCAAGTTTTACAACACGCGGCTATCCGACACAAGGAGAATCCTTGACCTTGTTGCTGCAACGCGATACCTTTCCGGTCGCCGAACGTGCACACACCGCGAGGAGAATGCGATGACCGACATCGTGGACGGGTTGAGGTTGGATCTGCCGTTTGGGGACGAGGGGCGGATGCGGGCGATCATGCGGGAGATGTCGGACGAGCTGGCACCGCGGCGGTTCGCGCTCTGGGAGGTGGCGCCGGGGTGGGCCGACGCGCGGCTCGTCGGCTGGGGTTACAGCGACGGCGAGGACACCACGCTGCGGCTGCCCCGCGAGTACCACTCGACGACGCTGGCACGGCTGCCGGCGCGGCTGCGGCGGCTACGGCTGGAACCGGTCTGGGTCGATCCCGCCACCGGCTGATCCGTCCGTCAGCGCCAGACGCCGGTCAGCGGGGCGCGGTGGGCGGCGGCGCCGAGCGGGGGCAGCCCGTACATGGCCTCCAGGGTGCGCAGCATCGTGTACTGGTCGACGCGGCCGCCGTAGTGCCCGGGGCGCACCGGCGCGCCGGTCAGGATGGTGGGGATGCGGTTCGCGCCGGTCCCCTCGTCCTCGTCGAACGTGACGATCAGCAGGCTGTCGTGGTGCTGCGCCCAGCTGGCGTACCCGCCGAGGTTGGCCGACAGCCACCGGTCGCCGGTGGACACCGAGCAGTTGTGCATGTCGCTGCACAGATCCGGGATCACGAAGCCGACCTGCGGCAGCTTCGCGTAGTCGGTCGGCAACGCGCGCAGCGGCAACTGGCTGCGCGCCGGTACGTTCGCGAAGTCGGTCCACGGCGCGTGCTTGCGGGCGTAGTTGCCGTTGCCGCACCCGGTGAACCCGGCCGACGGCAACCCCTCGGCGTACGAGGCGTAGCCGTGCCCGGCGGCCAGCAGCTGCGCGCCGAGGTTGTCGGCGTGGAACGTGTGCGGGCACGAGTCGTCGGTCACCCCGTGGGTAGCGCCGGCGAACAGCGCCAGGTAGTTCGGCTGGCTGGGGTGCGCGACGCCGTGCGAGTTCGTCAGCAGCGCGCCCCGCTTCGCGAGCAGGTTGAGATAGGGCGCCTGCGGGTTGCCCACGACGTTGTCGTAGCCCTTGTTCTCGAACAGCACGACCAGCACGTGCGCCGGCCGCGGCACCCCGCCGGAGCGCCCCGCCGACGGCGTGCCCGCCGCTGTCGGCCGCCCGCTGCCGGCACCCGGGGACGCGGCGCGGGACGAACCGGCGCCGCCCGGGGCGGCAGTGCCCCCGTCGTGGCCGCCGGACGGGCCGCAGCCGGCGAGCAGCGCCAGGCCGAGCACCGACGCCAGCAGTACCCGTACCCTCCGACCCGCCGTCACTCCCCCAGCCTGCCGCCCGGGCGTCGTTCCCGCCACCGCCCACCCCGGGGCGGGGACGCTCCGTCGCTGGCTGCTGTCGCCGGGCGCTGGTACAACCGGAACGTGGACGAATCGGCGGGCGGCGAGGCGAGCGTCGAGGTACGACGCTGGCAGTGGTTCGTCACGCCGGTGGCGGTGCTGCTGGCGCTCGCCTGGTACGCCGGGTTCGTCGCCGGCTACGTGGCGCTGGTCGCGGCGCAGACCCGGTCCGGCGAGCCGCTCGGCGCGCTGATCGCCGAGGGGCTGCCGCTGCTGCCGCCGATCGCCGGCGCGGTGCTCGGCGCCCGGGTCGCCCGGCGCCGACGGCTGCTGGTCGTGGTGTGCCACGCGGCGATCGGCGCGCTGCTCGCCCTCGCCGTCGTCACCGTCCTGCTGTACGGGATCGTCGCGTTCCTCGCGGCCGTGTTCAGTCACCAACCGCCCGCCGGGTGAGCGGCGGCTGCCGGAACACGTCGGTCAGCGGTCGCCGGTCGGCGGCGGCGCCGAGCGGGTGCAGCCCGTACATCGCCTCCAGGGTGCGCAGGATCGTGTAGTGGTCGACGTGTTCGGCGTAGCTGCCGGGCCGCACCGGCTGACCGACCAGGAACGTCGGGATCCGGTTGACCCGGGTGTCGTCGTCCTCGTCGAACGTCACCAGCAGCAGGCTGTCGTGCGTCCGCGCCCACCGGGCGTACGGATCGAGCGCGCGCCGGGCCCACCGGTCGCCGGTGGCCACCGAGCAGTAGTGCATGTTGTGGCACATGTTCGGCAGCACGAAGCTGACCGTCGGCAGCCTGCCGTAGTCGCGCGGGAACGCGCCGAACGGGCGCTGGGTGCTGGCGGGTACCGAGGTGAAGTCGGTCCACGGCGCGATCGCCCGGTCGTAGTGCGGCGCCGCGCAGCCGGTGAACCCGGTCGACGGCAGGCTCTCGGCGTACGAGGCGTAGCTGTCCCCCGCCGCCCGCAGCTGCGCGGCGAGGTTGTCCGCGTGGAACCGCTCGGGGCACGTGTCCCCGGTCACCCCGTGGGTACTGCCGGAGAACAGCGCCAGGTAGTTCGGCTGGCTCGGGTGCGCCACCCCGTACGACCGGGTCAGGTAGGCGCCGCGGTGCGCGAGCCCGGTGAGGTACGGCGCCTGGCGGCTGCCGATCACCGAGCTCGCCTTCTTGTTCTCGAACACCACGACCACCACGTGTTTCGGCCGCGGGGTGCGCCCGCCGACCGCCACCGGAGTCCCGCCGCTGCCCTCCACCGTGGTGGCGCCGCCGCGGTCGGCCGGATCGTCGTCCCGGGCGTGCGGCCCGTGCGGGGAGCCGTGCCAGCCGGTCAGCGCGTGCCAGCCCTTCTCGGCGAGCGGGTGACCCGGCGTCGGTCTGGTGCACCCGGCCAGCGCGAGCACCACGACCGCGAGCACCCCGAGCAGCCGCCACCGGGCCCGCCCCGCCCGCCCGGTCCGGTCACCGGCGCCCATGCTGCCTCCGTACGGGATGGGGCGCGCCCCGCCGGCGCGACACAGGCCCATCCCTTCGAGATCTAGCATCGGCCGGATCGGCCCAACCAGGCCGCGGCGCCACTCTTTGCCCGCCCCGAAGCTTGTTTAACCCCGCCGCACCGCCCCCTCACCTTCGCACCGGAACGGCAGCGATGGCCGTCACTCGTGCGACCGCCGGACGGGCGGGCCCGGCGCCGCGGGGAGCGTCAGCCGCGGAGCATCTCGGCGACGAGGAAGGCGAGCTCCAGGGACTGCTGGGTGTTGAGGCGCGGGTCGCAGGCCGTCTCGTACCGGGTGGGCAGGTGCAGCTCCTCCAGCGCCTGCGCGCCGCCGAGGCACTCGGTGACGTCCTCACCGGTGAGTTCGACGTGGATGCCACCCGGGTGGGTGCCCTGGCCGCGGTGCACCTCGAAGTAGCCGAGCACCTCGTCCACGATCCGGTCGAACTGCCGGGTCTTGTACCCGTTGGACGACTCGAACGTATTGCCGTGCATGGGATCGCACTGCCAGACCACCTTGGCGCCGGCCGCGGTGACCTTCTCCACGATGGGCGGCAACGCGTCCCGGACCCGGCCGTTGCCCATCCGGCTGATCATGGTGAGCCGGCCCGGGATGTTGTCCGGGTTGAGCCGCTCGGCCAGCTCGATCGCGGTCTCCGGGGTGGTGCTCGGACCGATCTTGACACCGATCGGGTTGGCGATGCGGGAGACGAAGTCGATGTGCGCGCCGTCCATCCGGCGGGTGCGCTCGCCGACCCAGACGAAGTGCCCGGACAGGTCGTACGCGGCGTCGCCGGCGACCCGGGTCAGCGCCCGCTCGTACTCCAGCACCAGCGCCTCGTGGCTGCCGTACAGGGTGACCTGGCGCAGCTCGTCGGCGTCGGACATGCCGCAGGCGTTCATGAACCGCAGCGCCCGGTCGATCTCCCGGCCGATCGCCTCGTACCGCTCGCCGGCGGCCGACGAGCGCACGAAGTCCTTGTTCCAGGTGTGCACCTGGTGCAGGTCGGCGAGGCCGCCGGACAGGTACGCCCGGAGCATGTTCATCGCCGCCGCGGCGTTGGCGTACGCCCGGATCATCCGCTGCGGGTCGGCCACCCGCGCCGCAGGCGTGGCGTCCAGCGAGTTGATCATGTCGCCGCGGTAGGCGGACAGGCCCAGCGCGTCGGTCTGCTTGGACCGCGGCTTGGCGTACTGCCCGGCCACCCGGCCGACCTTCACCACCGGCATGCTCGCGCCGTAGGTGAGCACGATCGCCATCTGCAGCAGGGTGCGCGCGTTGGCGAGCAGGTGCTGCTCGGTGTTGGAGACGAACGTCTCCGCGCAGTCGCCACCCTGCAGCAGGAACGCGCGGCCCTCGCACACCTCGGCCAGGCGCGACCGCAGCTGGTCCACCTCGTACGGCGCGACGACCGGCGGCACCGCCGACAGCACCTGGCTGACCTGGTCGACCTCCGCCTGGTCCGGCCAGCTGACGCCCTGGTCGCGGGGTAGCTCGCGCCAGGCGTCCAGTCCGAGCTTGGCCACCTCGTGCTCGTCGGCATCGCGGGTGGTCAGCATGCTGGTGGTGTCCAGGCCGGGGAAGCGCAGATCATGCCATTCTCGCTGCACGCCGACAGCCTACGGCGTGCCCCGCCCCGACAAGCCCCCAGGTGGCGGCCGTCCCACCAGCCGCCCGGCGCGCCCGCTGCGGCGTCCGGAGCCTGCCGGCTCGCTCCCGTCCCCTCGTTCGTGACGGGCGACACGTGCGTGCCGCCGCCCACCGCCGCGATTCGTATTGACAGTTCGAGCCTTTTGACATCTACTCGTTTTTGAGAGTTGATGTCAGTTTTGGAGGCGGACATGGTCCGGTACGGACGAGGGCGGCAGGGCGCGATCCTCGTCGCGCTCTGGCTCGCGGTACTGGTGGTCGGGCTGGACACGATGGTGCTCAGCGTCGCGCTGGCCACCCTGAGCAAGGACCTGGGCGCGAGCAACGCCCAGCTGCAGTGGGTCACCGACGCGTACACGCTGGCGCTCGCCGCCCTGCTGCTGCCGGTCGGCCTGCTCTCCGACCGGTACGGGCGGCGCACCGTGCTGCTCGCCGGCCTCGCGGTGTTCGGGCTGGCCTCGGCGGCCTGCGCCGAGGTCGACTCGCCGGCGCAGCTGATCGCGGCCCGCGCGGTGCTCGGGATCGGCGCCGCCGTGCTGCTGTCGGTACCGCTGTCGATCGTGCCGACCGTCTTCGGCGCGGCCGACAAGGCCGGTACGGCCGGCCGGGCGACCGGGCCGACCGGCGAGCGGCATCCAGCCACCGGTCCGACCGGCCCCGCCGGCGACCCGGCCGCCACCGGCAGGAAGGCCGGCCGGACGCTGCCGACCTCGACCGCGCTGGCGATCCTGGTGTCCGGGATGATGCTCGGGCTGCCGCTCGGGCCGCTGCTCGGCGGCTGGCTGCTCGGCCACTTCTGGTGGGGCTCGGTGTTCCTGATCAACGTGCCGATCGTGCTGGTCGCGATGATCGTGGTGGCGCTGACCATCCCGCAGTCGCGGGCGGTCACCCGCCGGCCCGACCTGCTCGGGGTGGTGCTGTCCACGCTCGGACTGGTCGCGCTGGTCTACGGCGTCATCGAGGGCCCGGAGCGCGGCTGGACCAGCCTGCCGGTACTGGTCGGGCTCGGTGCGGCGGTCCCGCTGCTGGCCGGGTTCGTCGCCTGGCAGGCGCGGGCGCGGCAGCCGCTGGTACGACTCGGCCTGTTCACCGACCGCCGCTTCTCGGTCGGTGTACTGGCGATGACGCTCGCCGGGTTCGCGCTGTTCGGCGTCGTGTTCGTGCTGCCGCAGTACGTGCAGGTGGTGCTCGGCACCGACGCGTTCGGCGCCGGAGTCCGGCTGCTGCCGCTGATCGCCGGGATGCTGGTGGCGGCGCCGGTCGGCGACCGGCTGTGCCGGCGGTTCGGTCGCCGGCTGCCGGTGGCCGGCGGCCTGCTGGTGGTCACCGCCGGGCTGGTGGTGCAGTCCCGCGTCGAGGTGTCCAGCGGGTACGAGCTGACCGCGGTGGCGATGCTGATCGAGGGGTTCGGCATCTCCCTGGCGCTGTCGCCGGCGATGGACTCGGCTCTCGCCACCTTCGGTACGGACGACGCCGCGACCGGTTCGTCGCTGGTCCAGGCGATCCGGCAGGTCGGTGCCGCGCTGAGCATCGCGATCCTGGGCAGCGTGCTCAACGCCGCGTACCGGGACCGGCTCGATCCGGCACTGACCGGGCTGCCGCCGGCGGCGGCGCACGCGGCCCGCGGGTCGGTCGGCGGGGCCGCGGAGGTGGCACACCGGATGGGCCCGGCCGGCGCGCCGCTGCGGGCCGCGGCCGACGGCGCGTTCGTGCACGGTATGTCGGTGATGCTGCTGGTGTGCGCCGCCGCCGCGGCGGTCAGTGCGGTGGCCGCCGCGCTGCTGCTGCCGAACCGGGACCGGCCGGTACCCGAAGCCACGACGACGCGGCCGGCCGGGCCCGGCCGGCGGCACTCGCCACCGGCAGGCAGCACAATGGACGGCATGAAGGCTGACGTACCGGCGGGGGCGCCGGGTCTGCGGGAGCGCAAGAAGCTCAAGACCCGGCGCACCATCCAGCACCACGCGCTGCGGCTGTTCGCCGAGCAGGGGTACGAGCAGACCACGGTGGAGCAGATCGCCGCCGCGGCCGAGGTCTCCCCCAGCACGTTCTTCCGGTACTACCCGACCAAGGAGGACGTGGTCCTCGCCGACGACTACGACCCGGTGTTCTACCAGGCGGTCCGGGACCGGCCGGCGGCGGAGAAGCCGCTGGTCGCGCTGCACAGCGCGATGATGGCGTTGATGCCGCAGTTCGCGGCGGAGGCCGGCGAGGACACCCGGCAGCGGCTGCGGCTGGTGCTGTCGGTACCGGCGCTGCGCGGCAAGATCATCCAGGGGGTCGCCGAGTCGACCCGGGCGATCGCCACCGCGCTGGCCGAGCGGGCCGGCCGGGACACCCCGCAGTACGCCGACGAGGCGGTCGCCGCCGCCTACATCGGGGTGGCGTCGGTGGCCGTGCTGCACTGGGCCGAGTCACCGGAGGACCTCGACCCGGCGAACCTGCTGGAGGAGGGCGTCGCCGCGCTGCTCGCCGGCTCCTGACAATCCACAGTGGACAGCCCAACCTGGACTGTCCACCGTGGCGCGATCGGGCAAGGTTCCGCCTGCCGGCCGCAATGGACCGGTCAGGCGGTCATCTTCTCGACGAAGTCGGCGTTGGCCCGCATCCAGTTGGTGACGCCGGCTTCGACGCTGGTTCCCTTGTTCAGGGCCGCGTTCTCCAGCGACGCCATCTGCGCGTCGGTCATCCGGAAGTTCTTCAACCAGCCGGCCAGCTCCCGGTGGCTGGACGCGAATCCCTTGTGCCCGTAGGTGTGCACCTTCTCCTTGGCGCCCATCAGGCCCTTCGGGTCCGTCAGGTCCTTCAGCTCGTACTGCGAGTACGCCCAGTGCGGCCGCCACAGCGTCACCACGATCGGCTTCTTCGAGGCGTACGCGCTCTTCAACGCGCTCAGCATCGCGGTCGTGGACGAGGTCTGCAGCGTGTAGTCGCTCAGCCCGTAGCCCTGGATGGTCTCCTTGGTGGCCTTCATCTCGCCCGCGCCCGGCTCGATCCCGACGATCTTGCCGCCGAACTCGGACCCCTTGCCCTTGAGGTCGGCGATGCTGTTCACGTCCTTGACGTACGCGGGGACGGTGATGTCCAGCGTCGCCTGGTCGTACCAGATGCCGAGATCCTCCAGCTGGCTGTGGTACTTGTCGATGTAGGCCTTGTGCGTCTTCGGCAGCCAGGCGTCCAGGTAGAGATCGAGGTCGCCCCCGGCCAGACCGGTGTACATCGGGCCGGCGTCACTGATGTTCCTGACCGTGACGTGGTAGCCCTTCTTCGCCAGCACCTGCCGCCAGAGCTCGGTGACCACCTGGTCGTCGGCCCAGCCCTGGACCACGCCGATGGTGACGTTCTTGGCGCCCTCCCCGGCGGCCGAGCCGCTGACCTCCTTGCTCTTGCCGCACGCCGCCAGCGTCGCCGACAGCGTCAACGCGACCGCGACACCCGCGACCACTCGGGCGAACGGTTTCCGTCGCACGTCGTTTCCTCCTGCCCGGCCGGTACCGGCGAACCGGTTCCGGAACCCGGATCGTCCACTGTGGACATGATGTCGGCCGGCCGATTGTGCAATGTCGACAATCGACCGGCCGAAAAAAGACCCGGTTGCCGCGTCAGGCGGTCATCTGCTTGACGAAGTCCTGGTTCTCGTTCATCCACTTGGTCACGCCGGCGCTGACGTTGTTGGACTGCTTGTTCAACGCCTCGTTCTCCAGCGACGCGAGCTGCGCGTCGGGCATCTTGAAGTTCTTCAGCCAGCCGGCCAGCTCCTTGTGGCTGGAGCTGAATCCCTTGTGCGCGTACGTGTGGATCTTCTCCTTGGCGCCCATCAGGCCCTTCGGGTCCTTCAGGTCCTTCAGCTTGTACGCGGAGTACGCCCAGTGCGGCCGCCACAGGGTGACCACGATCGGCTTCTTCGAGGCGTACGCGCTCTTCAACGCGCTCAGCATCGCCGTGGTCGACGAGGTCTGCAGCGTGTAGTCGCTCAGCCCGTAACCCTTGATCGCTTCCTTCGCGGCGGCGGTCAGTCCGGCGCCCGGCTCGATGCCGACGATCTTGCCGTCGACCTTGCTCGCCTTGCCCTTGAGGTCGGCGATGCTGTTGACGTCGGTCATGTACTGCGGGACGGTGATGTCCAGCGTGGCCTGGTCGTACCAGATGCCCAGGTCCTCCATCTGGCTGCCGTACTTGTCCACGTAGGTCTTGTGGGTCTTCGGCAGCCAGGTGTCCATGAACAGGTCCAGGTCACCGCCGGCGAGGCCGGTGAACGTCGGGCCGGCGTCGCTGATGTTCTTCAGCGTGACCTTGTAGCCCTTCTTCTCCAGCACCTGCTTCCACAGCTCGCTGACCACCTGGTCCTCGGCCCAGCCCTGCAGTACGCCGATGGTCACTTCCTTGGCGTTCCCGCTGGAGCCGGAGTCGCCGCTGACCTCCTTGCTCTTCCCGCACGCCGCCAGCGTCGCCGACAGCGTCAACGCGACCGCGACACCCGCGACCACTCGGGCGACCAGTTTCCGTCGCACCTGGAGTTCCTTTCTCTGGACCGGCCGCCTGCGGCCGGATCGGGCGGCGGTACCGGTTGATCGCCGGTACCGCCATCGGGATCTGTCAGGCATTCACCTTGGCCGCCTGGCCGGCGTCCGTGTTCGCGTTGCGGCCCTTCGCCTGCCGCCGCTTCAACGCCCGCGCCCGGCGGGCGAGCCGCGCCTCCGGCGCGGCGCGTTCGCCCAGTCCGGCGGTGAGCCGGTCCAGCACGATCGCGAGGATCACCACCGCCAGGCCGCTCTGGAACCCGCCGGCGACGTCGGTCTGCGACACCGCGCCCACCACGTCCTGACCGAGGCCGGGCGCCGAGAGCATGCCGGCGATCACGACCATCGACAGGGTCAGCATGATCACCTGGTTGACGCCGGCCATCATCGTGCCCAGCGACAGCGGCAGCTTGATCCGCAGCAGCACCTTCCACGGGGACGCGCCGAACGCCTCGCCGGCCTCGACCACCTCGTGGTTGACCTGGCGAATGCCCAGTTCGGTGAACCGCACGCCGGGCGGCATCGCGAACACGACGGTCGCCACCAGGCCCGGCGCCGGGCCCAGGCCGAGCAGGATGACCGCCGGGATCAGGTACACGAACTGCGGCATCGTCTGCATCAGGTCGAGGATCGGCTTGACGATCCTCGACACCCAGGCACTCTGCGCCGCCGCGATCCCGATGGGTATCGCGAGGATCAGCGACACCGCCGCCGCCACGATGACCAGTGCCAGCGTCTTCATCGCGTCGTCCCACAGCTGCATCGACACGATCAGCAGCGGGCCGAGCAGCGCGAAGATGGCGAACTTCCAGGTACGCAGCCACAGGCCGAGCAGGATGAAGATGAGGATCATGACCGGCCACGGCACCGCGATCAGCGCGTCCGACAGCCCGGAGACGACCGTCTCGACCACCGACTTGATGCCGTCGAACAGCACCCCGATGTTGAACTTCAGCCAGGTGACCAGATGGTCGGCCCAGCTGCCGATCGGGATCTGCGGAATCGACGGGCCGGAGGTGGCCAGGTTATGCAGAGACATCGGCATCCCCTTCCCGGTCGACGGACACGCTGGCGGTCGGGTCCAACCCGGGCGGCGGATCGTCCACCGGCTCGGTCTCCTCGCTGCCGTTGCCCAGCGCGGCGAGCAGCGTCACCCGCGGGATCACGCCGAGCAGCTTGCCGTCCTCGTCCACCACCGCCAGCGGTACCGGCGTCTCCGCGGCCGGCGCGAACAGGTCGGCGACCGGCGTGTCCGGGCCCACCCTGACGATGTCGTCGTCCAGCAGCGAACCGAGGCTCGACTCGCCGTGCCGCAGCGCCTCCGAGGTCGGCCCCTCCCGCACCACACCGGCGAGCTTGCGGTCGCGGGTGAGCACGAACAGGGCGCTGATCTGGTTCTCCCGCATCGTCTTGACCGCGGCGCGGGGGCCGCCGCCGACGCCGATGGTGGCGGCGGGCGGCTCCATGATCGAGCTGGCGGTCAGCACCCGGGTGCGGTCCACGTCGGCGACGAACTGCGCCACGTAGTCGTTCGCCGGGTCGGTCAGGATCTCCTCGGCAGTACCGATCTGCACGATCCGGCCGTCCCGCATCACCGCGATGTGGTCGCCGACCCGCATCGCCTCGTTCAGGTCGTGGGTGATGAACACGATCGTCTTGCCGAGCCGGCTCTGCAGCTCCAGCAGCTGGGTCTGCATGTCCCGCCGGATCAGCGGGTCCAGCGCGCTGAACGCCTCGTCCATCAGCAGCACGTCGGTACCGGCGGCGAACGCGCGGGCCAACCCGACCCGCTGCTGCATACCACCGGACAGCTGCGACGGGAGGCTCTCCTCCCACCCCTCCAGGCCGACCATGGCGAGCGCCTCGCGCGCCTTCTGCCGGCGCGCCGCGACCGGCTCGCCCTTGACCTCGAGCGGGTAGGCGGCGTTGTCCAGCACGGTGCGGTGCGGCAGCAGCGCGAAGTGCTGGAAGACCATGCTGACCTTGCGTTGGCGCAGTTCGCGGAGCTGCTTGGGCCGCATCTTGCTGATGTCGATGCCGTCGATCTCGACGGTGCCGGCGGTCGGCCGCCACAGCCCGTTGAGCATCCGGATCAGGGTCGACTTGCCCGAACCGGACAGCCCCATCACGACAAAGATCTCACCCGGCGCCACCTCGAACGACGCATCGATGACCGCGGCGGTGGCGCCCTGCGCGCGGACCTCCTCGCGGCTCGCCCCCGAAGACAGCGCCTTCGCGGCCTGCTCCGGTCGGCGACCGAACACCTTGTACACCGAGTCTGCGCGTACTGCTGGCACGATCTCCTCTTCGCTCGTCGGGTCGCACCGCGTCACCCTCCGAGCCGGAGCCGGCGGCTACACGGCGTAACCGATGTCAGGCGCGGGACCGGCCGGAACGGGTTCCGGACCGGCACTGTCACAGCCGCACGGCAGGCACCACGGACGGACCATCGACCCGCGTGCACGGCCGTGGCGCGCGTGTCCAACGGGGCCAACCCTATCGAAGGCTCGCCGGCTCGCATCCCGAGGATGTCACGCGGCGGTAAACCGGAGGGTCGATAGCCTGGTATTGGTGGGCAATTGTCCCGGTCCGGCCCCCGGGAACTCCGCCGCCATCCGTTACACCTATGTGATCTCCGCGGCAGATACTGCCGGGCGGTTCGCGACCCGCCGGGGCCCACCCGGCGCCCGCGCCGGCGTCACGGTCGCGACGCCCGACAGGGCCGGGTCGCCATCTGAAGTCGCTCACTCATTGCAACCGGCGAGCCGAGATCATCGAGCGAGCCCACCCGGTCGAGTGGTCACGCATTGCCACGATCGCGGGTAGTTGCACGGTCACGTGTAGTCGGCGGCGATTTCCCGGGCCCGGTCCCGGGCCGCCTCCAACGCCGCGATCAACGCCGCCCGTACCTTGTGGTCCTCCAGCTCCCGGATCGCGTTGATGGTGGTCCCCGCCGGCGACGTGACCGCCTCCCGCAGCTTGACCGGATGCTCACCGGAGTCGCGCAGCATCGCCGCCGAACCGATCACCGTCTGCAGGATCAGCTCGTACGCCACCTGCCGGGGCAGGCCGAGCAGGATGCCGGCGTCGGTCATCGCCTCCACCAGGTAGTAGATGTAGGCGGGGCCGGAGCCGGACAGCGCGGTCACCGCGTCCTGCTGCGACTCGGGCAGCCGGATGGTGCGCCCCAACGGCCGGAACATCTCCTCGGCCAGCGCGAGTTGCTCGGCGGTGGCGTGGGTGCCACCGGAGATCGCGGTCATCGCCTGATCGACCATCGCCGGCGTGTTCGACATGACCCGGATGACCGGGGTACCGGACGGCAGGTGCTTCTCGAAGAACGACGTCGGCAGGCCGGCGCAGATCGACACCACCACCACGTCGCGACCCACCTTCGGGCCCAGCGCGGCCAGCAACGCCGGCGCGTCCTGCGGCTTGACCGCGATCGTCAGCACGTCCGCCGACGCCGCCGCCTCGTCGTTGTCGACCACCCGCACGCCGTAGCGCACCGCGAGTTCCTCGGCTCGTTCCGGCCGGCGTGCCGTCGCGAGCAACCGGCCCGCCGGCCACCCGGCCCGCAGCAGCCCCGACAGCAACGTCTCGCCCATCTTGCCGGCCCCGACCACGGCGACCGTATGCTCCCCTGCCATCCCCCGACCCTACGTCCGCCCCCCACCACACCCCGCACTCGTCCCACGCCCCGGTGCCCCGACGCCGAAACCCGCTCGCACAGCTCCGAAGCAGCCAGGCGGCGTCCAACTCACCGCACCGGACCCCGACCTTCCGAGACGGCCAGGCGGCGTCCGGACCTCGTCCCCGCTCCCCCGACGGGGGATGGTCAAGGGGGCGAAGGCCCCCTTGACGGGGAGGGGCGTGGGGAGGGGCGAAGCCCCGCCCCACGTTCCCCCACGCGGGGTGAAGGCCGCGAACAGAGATGGCCTTTGCACCAACACCCCGGCACCGAGAACGCCCGGCAAAAGGCGTACTCAGCCGAAGAAGACCTCGGCCTCCGCGTACCGCTCCGGCGGCACCGTCTTGATCTTCGCCGTCGCCTCCGCCAGCGGCACCCGCACGATGTCGGTACCGCGCAGCGCCACCATCTGTCCCCAGTCCTTGTCGTGCACCGCGTCCACCGCGTGCAGCCCGAACCGCGTCGCCAGCACCCGGTCGTACGCGGTCGGGGTACCGCCCCGCTGGATGTGGCCCAGCACGACGGCGCGCGCCTCCTTGCCGGTGCGCTGCTCGATCGAGTCGGCCAGCCACTGACCGATGCCGCCCAGCCGCATGTGCCCGAACGAGTCGAGCCGGTCGGTCTGGGTCACCTCGCTCGCGTCCGCCGGCACCGCGCCCTCGGCGACCACGACGATCGGCGAGTACTGGGAACGGAACCGTTCCTCGATGTACTCGCAGACCTGGTCCAGGTCGAACGGGCGCTCCGGGGTGAGGATGACGTTGGCGCCGCCGGCCAGGCCGGAGTGCAGCGCGATCCAGCCGGCGTGCCGGCCCATCACCTCGACGACCACGGTGCGGTGGTGGCTCTCCGCGGTGGTGTGCAGCCGGTCGATCGCCTCGGTGGCGATGTTGACCGCGGTGTCGAAGCCGAACGTGTAGTCGGTGGCGCCCAGGTCGTTGTCGATGGTCTTCGGTACGCCGACCACCGGCAGCCCCTCGGCGTGCAGCTTCGCGGCGGCGCCGAGGGTGTCCTCGCCGCCGATCGCGATCAGCGCGTCCACGCCCAGCTCGGCCAGGTTGTCGCGGATCCGCCGGCCGCCGTCGTCCGACGCGTACGGGTTGGTCCGGGACGAGCCGAGGATGGTCCCGCCACGAGGCAAAATGCCGCGCACCTGCTCGACACCGAGCGGCATCGTGGCGTTCTCGAGCGGCCCACGCCAGCCGTCGCGGAAACCGAGGAACTCGTTCCCGTACACCTTCGTGCCCTTGCGGACGACCGCCCGGATCACGGCGTTCAGGCCGGGACAGTCGCCGCCGCCGGTGAGTACGCCGATGCGCATGATCGCTCACTCCTTCGTCACCAACGTGGCCGTGGCGCGGGGCATCGGCGTCGTTGCCGCCCCATGCCGGCCAGCCTAGGGTCTGCCCCGGCCGATGTGGGCACAACCGGGACAATCCAGTGCCGATCGGCCGACACCCACAGGGTCGAGGTGAGGCCACACATCCCGACCGCAACGGCATCCAGCACCGCCGACATCGGGTCGCGGGTTCCATACTTGCCGATGAAGCCCGCCGGCGACAGACCCGCCGAGCTGGGAGGTCGTCCCCAGCCCCCGCCGGTACCGCTCGGCCGGCCGCCGCGGACCTCAGGCGGCAGCGTTCAGCGCGGCGCCACCTCGGGTCGGGCGAGGGCGCTCATCGCCCGCCAGCGGGCCAGGCCGAGGCGCGCGTCGGCGAGCGCGTCGTGCCGGTCGCTGCCGTGGCCGGGCAGCTCCGGGCAGCCCAGCGACTCCCAGCGCTGCCGCAGCTCGTGCGTGAAGCGCGGGATCTCCCGGGGCAGCGCCGGCATCGCGCCCCACAGCTGCGCCACCGCGACATGGTCGTACGCGGCGAGCCAGGCCCACAGCTCGATCCGCTCGGCGCGGCCGGTGCGCAGCGGCTCGGTGAGGTAGTCGTACAGGTCGTCGCGGATCCGCTCGCGCGAGCGCCACGCCCTGTCCGCCGGCGACGGCAGCTTGTCCAGCACGTGCCGGCGCACCCAGTCGATCGCCTTGCCCGGGTCGAACTCGGTCGACACCGCATAGAACTCCCGGTCGTCCTCGTCGACCACGCCGACCGAGACCAGGTCGATGGTGCGCCCGTCCTCGATGAACTCGCAGTCGACGAAGTACCGGTGCACCCGCTCCGTCCCCATGCCCGGCACCCTACGCGCCGGTCGGTACCGCCCCGCCCGGCGCCGCGGGCGGGTCTGCCGGGCCCCGATCACCGGCCCCCGGGCGACGCGCCGCCTCCACCGCGAGCCCGGCCGCGACCAGTACGGCGAGGGCGGCGAGCTGCGCCACGACCCCGGCGTACCGGCCGACCGGCGCGGTGCCGAGCGCCAGCACCGCGAGGCAGCCACGCACCGCGACCGGCCCGGCGGACAGCACCCGGCGGAAGCAGACGTCGCCGGCCAGGTACCCGGCGACGCCGAGCGCGGTGACCGCGGCGACCGGCCAGCTCGGCCCGCCGTGCCCGAGGCCGATCGCCACCCCGGCCGACAGCAGCACGATGCCCAGCATCATCGGCACGTAGGAGTAGAAGAAGCCGTAGACGGCGAGCCGGGGACGCTCCGCGGGCTCGGCACGGCGCATCCGCGCCACGGCGGCGTCGACCGCCCCGGCGCCGAAGTACGCCCACCACAGCATCGCGAGCAGCGCCAACACCAGTACCGCCGTCGCGGTCAGCCGCAGATCGACCGGGTGGCCGGCGACGCCCTTGCCGATCGACACCACCGACTCGCCGAACGCCACGATCAGCAGCAGCCCGTGCCGCTCGACGAAGTGGTCGGGCTCGATCCGGAACTGCGAGTCACCGCCGACCACCCGGCCCAGGTGCGGCGTGACGATCTGCACCGCCAGCGCCACCGCCCACAACCACGGCCGTACCGACCCGGGCAGGAACCCGGCTGCCAGCACCAGCACCGCGGACAGCAGGTTGAACGGCGCGACCCGCAGGATCGCCCGCCACGCCTCGGTCAGCCCGAACAGCGCCAGGTGCACCAGCACCACGACCAGGTAGCCGAGCCCGAACGCGATCCCGCCCGACCCGGTGATCTGCGGCAACGCCAGCGCCATCACCAGGAAGCCGGCCATCGCGACGATCAGCAGCACCCGCCGGGCCGGGTCGGTGGGCGCGGCGGCGTTGGTGACCCAGGCGAACGCGCCGTACATCCACCACAGCACCCCGAACAGCAGCAGCACCCGCAGCACGCCGACCGGGCTCAGCTCGTGTTCGAGCAGGCCGGTGAGCTGGGTGAGGGTGAACACGAACACCAGGTCGAAGAACAGCTCCAGCGTCGAGACGCCCGCCGGCTGCGCCACCGCCCTCCGCAGCCGCACCATTCGCCCGTCCTCTCCCCCGTCATGCCCGCGCCGTGCCGCCCTGGCCCGGCCTGGGGAGGGTACCGGGGGTGCCACCGCCCGTTCGCTAAGGTCACCGGACCAGGACCAACGGTGCCGGCACGGCACCGAGACCAACGTGCCGGGCGGCACCGAGACCAGCGGTGCCGGGCGGCACCGAGACCAACGGTGCCGGGCCGGCACTGAGACGAGCGGTGCCGGCCCCGGCGCCGGGCGACGGAGGTGGCCGATGACGTTCTCGATCGTGGCCCGCGGTACCGACGGCTCCGGCCGGCCGGCGTACGGGGTGGCGGTGGCCAGCAAGTTCCTCGCCGTCGGCGCGGCGGTACCGGCGGCCGACCCGGTGGCGGGCGCGCTCGCCACCCAGTCGATGGCGAACCTCGCCTACCGGCCGCAGGGCCTCGCGCTGCTGCGGTCCGGTACCGCCGCGGCCGACGTGGTCGCCGGGCTCACCGCCGCCGACCCGCTGCGCGACGAACGGCAGCTCGGCGTGGTCGGCCCGACCGGCGACGGAGCGACCCACACCGGCGCGCACTGCCTGGACTGGGCCGGCGGTACCACCGGGGACGGGTTCGCCATCCAGGGCAACATCCTCGCCGGGCCGGGCGTGGTCGAGGCGATGCGGGTGGCGTACCTGGACTCGTCCGGGCCGCTGGCGGAGCGGCTGGTCGCGGCGCTGCGCGCCGGGGACGAGGCGGGCGGCGACCGGCGCGGCCGGCAGAGCGCCGCGCTGCTGGTCGCGGTGGCCAACGCCGGCTACGGCGCCGACCCGGCCGTGCCGTACCTGGGCGACACCGGCAGCCACCTCGCCGTCGACCTGCGGGTGGACGACCACCCCGCGCCGGTCGCCGAGCTGGCCCGGCTGCTCACCGCGCACCACCTCTACTTCGACCGGCCCGACCCGGCCAGCCTGCTGCCGCTGACCGGCCCGCTGGCCGACGAGGTACGCGCGCTGCTCGCCGGCCTGGGCCATGCGGCGAGCGGCGAACCGGCCCGCGGCCTGGACGACGCCCTGGCCGAGTGGGCCGGCATCGAGAACTACGAGGTGCGCCTGTCCCCCGGCCGCATCGACCCGCTCGTCCTGGACCGGCTGCGCGCCAGCGCACCCCGCTGATCATCAGGCTATGGTCCCGGGAAACGCTTGCCCGACAACACGAACCCCATGATCGACCGGGGTCGGCGGAGGAGGAAGTCGTGAGTGTGCTGGCGATCGACGCGGGTACCACCGGGGTGACCGCGCTGGTGGTGGACGGTGCCGGCGGCATCGCCGCGCGCGGGTACCAGGAGTTCCCGCAGCACTTCCCGCGGCCCGGTTGGGTGGAGCACGAGCCGGAGGAGATCTGGCTCGCCACCATCTCGGCGTGCAAGGCGGCGATCGACGGCGCGCGCGCCGCGGACGTGCCGGCGCCGACCGCGATCGGCATCACCAACCAGCGCGAGACCGTGGTGCTGTGGGACCGGCGTACGTTGCGGGCGCCGCGGCGAGCGATCGTCTGGCAGGACCGGCGTACCGCCGACATCTGCGCCGAGTTCTCCGACGCCGGGCACGGCGCCCGGGTCGGCGAGCTGACCGGGCTGCGGCTCGACCCGTACTTCTCGGCGACGAAGCTGACCTGGCTGGCCCGCAACGAGCCGGACACCTGGCGCGGGGTCACCGAGGGCCGGCTGGTGGTCGGCACCGTGGACGCGTACCTGGTGGCCCGGCTGACCGGCGGCCAGGTGCTCGCCACCGAGGTGTCCAACGCCAGCCGCACCCTGCTGTACGACACGTTCGGCGGCGGCTGGTCGGCCGAGCTGTGCGAGCTGTTCGGGGTGCCGGAGATCGCGCTGCCGGAGGTGGTCGGCTCGTCCGGAGTGCTCGGGCACACCGACCCGGGCGAGTTCCTCGGTCTGACGCTGCCGGTGGCCGGCATCGCCGGCGACCAGCAGGCCGCGCTGTTCGGCCAGGCGTGCTTCGACACCGGGGCAACGAAGTGCACGTACGGCACCGGGTCGTTCGTGCTGACCAACACCGGCGACACCCCGGTACGGTCCGAGCACGGGCTGCTCACCACGATCGCCTGGGACCTCGGCGACGGCCCGGTGTACGCGCTGGAGGGCTCCATCTTCGTCACCGGCGCGGCGGTGCAGTGGCTGCGCGACGGGCTGGGCATCATCGGCGCCGCGGCCGAGATCGAGGGGCTCGCGGCGACCGTGCCGGACACCCACGGCGTGGTGTTCGTCCCGGCGCTCACCGGCCTCGGCGCGCCCTACTGGGACCCGTCCGCGCGCGGCACCATCCTCGGCCTGACCCGCGGTACCACCCGCGCCCACCTGGCCCGCGCCACCCTCGCCGCGATCGCGTACGAGGTGCGCGACGTGCTCACGGTGATGGCCGCCGAGCTGGCCGGCGACGACCGGCCCACGGCCGAGGTGATCCCGGAGCTGTCCGTCGACGGCGGCGCGTCGGCCAACTCGCTGCTGTGCCAGCTGCAGGCCGACCAGCTCGCCCTGCCGGTACGCCGGCCGCGGGTCACCGAGACCACCGGGCTGGGCGCCGCGTTCCTGGCCGGGCTGGCCACCGGCGTCTGGTCGTCGACCGACGAGCTCGCCCGGACCTGGCAGCTCGACGCCCGCTTCACCCCGTCCGGCCGCACCGACGAGGACGGGTACCGGCTGTGGCGCGTCGCGGTCGACCGGGCCCGCGACTGGCCCGCCTGAAGCGTCCGGGGCGCGACCCGGCACCCCCTGGGCAACGAGGCGGGGCGGGACAGACACGGACGGCCCCGGTCACCGTCGAGACGGTGACCGGGGCCGTGACCGCGAACCGCGTCGGTCTCCACGCGGCCGACGCGGCGATGCCGTAGGCACGTCCGCAGGGATGCTCCCCCAAGATCCCGCGGACGTCGCTCGCCGCACGACAGCGCTGCCGCGCCAACCCCCGTGACCGGCGCGGTTCTCGCGGTCGTGAGTCAGCCTGCCAGCCGTTACCGGCGTGAACTGTCGCATGACCGATACCTCAGGTGTAGACAGCACGACAGTTGGACCGGATGCTTGTAGAACGCACACACGAGCAGTGACGGTCCGAATTCGGGCCGAGAGAGGCAGCGCGGGTGGACAGGCAGGGCACCGACTTCGACGACGCGATCACGAACGTCGAGATGTTCACCGACCTCGACCCCGAGGTTCGGCGCCGGATCGCGGCCGCGGCCGTGCCCCGCACGTACCGGAAGGGGCAGTTGCTGTTCGTCGAGGACGATCCCGGTGAGTCGCTGATCGTGGTGCGCTCCGGGGCGGTCGCGGTGTTTCGCACCTCGTCCTCGGGCGAGCGCGCGCTGCTGCACGTGGTGCGGCCGCCGGGGGTGCTCGGCGAGGTGGCGCTGCTCGACGGCGCGCCCCGGTCGGCCTCGGTGGAGGCGATCGAGCGGTGCAGCGCGCTGGCGCTGTCGCGCACCGCGTTCCTGGAGCTGGTGCACGCCAACCCGCGCATCCTGGACAGCGTGCTGAACTCGCTCGGCAGCCTGATCCGGCGACTGACCGAGCAGAACACCGACCACGTGTTCCTCGACCTGGCCGGCCGGGTGGCGAAGACGCTGGTGCGGCTGGCCGGCGACACCGCGGCACCGATGGTCACCGTCGAGTTGAACCAGAGCCAGCTCGCCGAGATGGCCGGCGGCTCCCGGCAGAGCGTCAACCAGGCGATCGGCACGTTCGCCGGTCGCGGCTGGCTGCGCACCGAGGGCCGCCGGATCGTCATCACCGACATCGGCGCGCTGCGACGCCGGGCCGGGATGAGCGGCTGACCGCGGCGCGCGGTCGCATCGACCCCGTCGCCCCGGACCGCGGTCGCCGCGCCGCTCGGTCAGCTGATGCCGGGCCAGCCGTTCGGCTGCACCACACCGGACTTGTCCGGCTCCGGCTCCGGCTGCTGCGGCTCGGTGGTGCCGGTGGTCTCGGTCGACTTCTCGTCGTCCGAGCGCGGCTCCTCGCGCTTCGGTGTCTCCTCGGTTGCCACGAATCCTCCTGCTTCGAGTTCGGCCAGCGTGACGTTGTCCACCTCGACCAGATCACCGGCACGATGCCGGGCCTCCCCCGGCCCGGTCCAGTCGGCCGCCAGCCGTACCAACACGTCAAACCTCCATCGACCGGCATGCGTGCCAGGCGTTCACAGTTGCTCTGATCGCCGCTGACCCTACTGACCAGCATCGACATCGCCTGCGCACTGTCGCCATTCCGACCGAGAAGGCAGCCTGAAGTATCGTGCAGTGGCGGTACGTCGACAGTGCCCGGACCTCGTCGCTTCGTTCGGTTGTCGAAGCGTGACAGCATGACTTGTCGTTGCCGGGTCACCGGGTGCCGGTCGGCCCGTCGAGCGTCGGAAGCTGGGAGGCCGCCATCCCCGTCTCATGTGCCCACTGCGGCCGCGTCGCCGGGCCGGACGACCGGTTCTGCGGAAGCTGCGGCACGGCGCTGAGCCGGCAGTGCCCCGGCTGTGGCCGCGCGGCCGACCCCGATCTCACGTTCTGCACCGGGTGCGGGCGCCGGCTCACCGAGACCGGTGCACCGGCGGCCGGCGGCGCGGTCGGATCGAGCGGCCGGGAGGACCGCCGCCGGGTCAGCGTGCTGTTCATCGACGTGGTCAGCTTCACCCGGTTCGTCGAGCGGGCCGACCCGGAGCAGGTCCGGCAGATGCAGAGCGGGTTCTTCAGCACCGTCCGGCAGATCGTCGGCCGCTACGGCGGGCTGGTGGAGAAGTACATCGGGGACGCGGTGATGGCGCTGTTCGGAGCGCCGATCGCGACCGAGACCGCGGTGCTCGGCTGCGTGTCGGCCGCGCTCGACCTGCAACGCACCCTCGCCGGGGCGGACGCGGGTACCGAGCCGTCGTTCAGCTTCCGGATCGGCATCGCGACCGGCGAGGCGCTGGTCGACACCGCCGCCGCCCGCGACGGCGGCCAGGCGATCGCCGCCGGCGACGTGCTCAACACCGCGTCCCGGTTGCAGTCCGCGGCGCCGATCGGCGGGGTGCTGGTCGACGGCCCGACGCACGCCGCCACCGCCGACGACTTCCGGTACGAGCGGCGCGATCCGGTGGTGCTGCGCGGCCACACCGAGCCGACCGAGGTGTGGGTGCCGGTCACCTCGCTGCGCCGGCGCACCACGGTGCGCGATCAGGAGTCGACCCCGCTGGTCAACCGGGTGCACGAGCTGCGGCTGCTCACCGGTGCGCTGGAGCGGATGGTGACCGACCGGCAGCCGCAGCTGGTCACGCTGTTCGGCCGGGCCGGCATCGGCAAGAGCCGGCTGGTCGCCGAGCTGCACCGGTACGCCGCCGCGCACGACGACGTGCGGATCCGGTGGCACACCGGCTTCTGCCCGCCGTTCGGCGAGAACGTTACCTACTCCGCGTTCGCCGACATCGTCAAGGCCGAGGCCGGCATCCTCGACTCCGACGACGCGGCCCGCGCCCGCGACCGGTTGCGCGCGGCGGTGTCCCGGCTGGTACCGCCGGTGGAGGCGGACCGGCTGACCAACGCGCTCGGCCCGCTGGTCGGGCTGCCCGGCGAGCAGTTGCTCGCCGAGGACACCGAGTCGGCGTGGCGGCGGTTCGTGGTGGCGCTCGCCTCCGAGCGCCCCACCGTACTGGTGGTCGAGGACCTGCACTGGGCCGACCAGACCATGGTCAGCTTCGTGGAGCGGCTCGGTTCGGCGATGCGCGACGTGCCGCTGCTGGTGCTCTGCACCTCCCGGCCGGAGCTGCTGGAGCACGAACCGGCCTGGGCGGTGGCGATCGCCGGCTCGCAGACGATCAGCCTGTCGTCGATGAACGACAAGCACATCGCCGACATGTACGCGGCGCTGTTCGGCAAGGCGACGTTCCCCACCGACATGCTCGGCCAGCTGGTGGAACTCGCCGGCGGCAACCCGCTGTACGCGCACGAGTACTTCCGGATGCTGCTGGAGCAGGGCACGCTGGCGCCGGCGATCGGCAGCCGGGACGGCGACGCGACGGCGTCGATCCCGGACAACGTGCACGCGGTGATCGCCAACCGGCTCGACCTGCTCGACGCGGCCGACCGGGCGGTGCTGCAGTCCGCGTCGGTGTTCGGGATGGTGTTCTGGCCGGACGCGGTGGCGAGCGCGCTGCGCCAGCCGCCGGCCGCGGTGGAGCGCGCGCTGCGCCGGCTGGAGCTGCGCGACCTGGTGCTGCAGCAGAACGAGAGCAGCCGCGAGCAGCAGACCGAGTACCGGTTCTCGCACGTGCTCATCCGCGACGTCTGCTACCAGCGGCTGCCCCGCACCGAGCGGGTGGCGCAGCATGCCCGGGCCGCGGACTGGCTGGAGGCGGCGGCCGACGCGACCGGCAGCCGCTCCTCCGACCTCGCCGAGGTGGTCGCGAACCACCGGTTCTCCGCGCACGAGATCGCCCGCACCCTCGGCATCCCGACCGCGCCGTACGCGCCGGGCGCCCGCCGCGCGCTGCACCACGCGGCCCGCCGGGCGTACGCGCTGCACGCGCCGGACATCGCCGCCGGCCACGTGGCGAAGGCGCTGCGGCTGTTCGGTGCCGACGAGGCGGACTCCGACGAGCGGCTGGAACTGGAGCTGTTCGCGGCCGAGCTGTCGTTCCTGCGCGGCGCGGACGAGTTCGTCGCCGGCGGCGGCATGGACCGGCTGGCCCGGCTGGTCGAGCGGCTGGACCGCAGCGGCAACGAGCAGGCCGCCGCGCAGGCCCTGACGGTACGCAGCCGGGTCGCGTTGATGACCGCCGACCGCACCGCCGCCGCCGGCGGGCTGGCCGAGGCGATCCGCCGGTTCGCCGGGCTGCCCGACTCCGAACCGAAGGCGAGCGCGTACGCGGATCTGGCCCGAATCCATCTGAGCAGCGCGGAGCTGCCGGCGGCGATCGAGTCGGCCGGCCGGGCCGCCGACATCGCGGCCCGGCTCGGGCTGATCGAGGTGCAGGCCAGCGCGATGATCTCGATCGGCGCGAGCCGCTACCTCGGCGGCGAGCCGGACGGGATGACGATCATGGAGCAGGCGCTGGAGACCTGCCGCCGGCTCAAGCTGCCGAGCCTGCGCCGGGCCACCCAGAACCTCGGCTCGGCGCTGCTGGAGGAGGGCGAGCTGGACCGGTCCCGGCAGCTGCTCGACGAGGGTGCGCTGGTGGAGGTCACCGACGGGCACAGCCTGACCACCAACTACGCGGCGGAGGGCAGCCGGGCGTTCCTGGCCGGTGACTGGGACAGCACCCTGGTCGCCAACGAGGCGCTGCGGGACAGCCCGTCCGGCGCCTGGGACCTGCAGTCCCGGCTGCAGAGCATCTGGCTGCGCGCGCTGCGCGGCGAGCGCGCCGACGACGACCACGAGGAACTGTCCGCGGCGCTGCGGATCGCCCGGGACAGCGGTTTCCCCCGGCTGGCCTGGACCGCGTTCGGGCACGGCGCGCTCTGCCTGGCGCTGCACGACCGGCCCGGCGAGGCGGCCGAGCTGCTCGCCGACCTGGCCGCCAGCTGGCGGCGGTACCAGACGGTGCCCAGCGGCGAGTGGGTGGCGGCGGCCGGGCATGCGGCGGCGCTGGCCGGTGCGACCGCGGCCGGCACGCTGCGCGACATGCTCGCCGAGGTGCCGCGCGGCACGCCGTGGACCCGGGCCGCCGCGGCATCCGCGGCCGGGGCGCTGGCGGCCGGTACCGATCACGCCGCCGCGGCGGCCCGGCACGTCGAGGCCGCGCAGCTGTACCGCCGGATCGGCACCCGCAGCGACGAGATCCTGTCGCTCGCGGTGGCGCTCGGGCACTACACCGCGGCCGGCGTCGCCGACCGGGCCGAGCAGTACCGGCGGGAGGTGCGGATGTTCGCCGCCGCCAACCAGGCGAGCCGGCTGCTGCGGCTCGGCGGGCAGCCCCCGGCGTGACGGTCGGTCAGGCGGCGGTGTGCGCGGGGGCCGGCTTCTCGGCCGCCGCCTCGCCCTGGGTCGGCTTGTCCGACTTCTTGACCTTCGCGGCGTAGACGTCCACGTACTCCTGACCGGACAGCTCCATCAGGTTGTACATGATCTCGTCGGTCACCGAGCGCTCCACGAACCGGTCACCGGCCATCCCGGCGTACCGGGAGAAGTCGAGCGGCGCGCCGATGCGCATGTGCACCCGCTTGTTGAGCCGGGGCAGCTTGGCGCCGGCCGGCTGGATCTCGTGGAAGTTGACCATCGCGCACGGGATGACCGGCACCCCGGACTCCAGCGCGAGCCGGGCCACGCCGGTCTTGCCGCGGTAGAGCTGGCCGTCCGGCGAGCGGGTGCCCTCCGGGTACATGCCCCACAGCTTGCCCTCTTCGAGGACCTGCTTGCCGGCGTCGAGCGCGGCGCGGGCGGCGCGCCCGCCGGCGCGATCGACCGGTACGCACCCGATCGTGGTGAAGAACAGCCGGCTCAGCCAGCCCTTGAGGCCCTTACCGGTGAAATACTCGCTCTTGGCCATGAACCGGATCGGCCGGTGCACCATCAGCGGCAGGAACACCGAGTCGATGAACGCCACGTGGTTGCTGGCGAGGATCGCCGGACCGGTCGCGGGGACGTGCTCGAGGCCTTCGACCTTCGGCCGCCACAGCACCCGCAACCACGGACCGATCAAGATCCATTTCAGCACCCAGTACAGCACGTGGGCCTCTCCGTTCGTCGACCTACGCAAGCAGCGTACGGAGCAGGGCGGGGAGCCGGCAACGTGGCCGGAGAAGTTCTCCGCCCTGTCCATGTCGCGATTGGGCCAGGTACCGTCGGTCTGTCGGGGCTGCGACGCCGACCGCGGTGTGGCGTTGCTCCCAGCAGGCGAAGCGAACGTGGCCTCGTGCGCGGTCACCGGCCGGCGGGAAGGTGGTGGTGGGCATGTCGAGCGCCGGTGGGCGTCGGCACGGTCGGCGGGACAACGGCCTGCACGCCGCCGAGTACGCGGTGGCCGGTGACGTCGACCCGCGGGTGGGCGAGCACCTGCTCGACGTGCTCGGCCTCGCCGGCATCGCGGCGTACCTGCAACCCACCGCCGACCTGCACCCGGTGACCCGGACCACGACCCTGCCCAGCCGCCCGATCGACCGGCTGTACGTCGATCGGGAACATCTGGACGAGGCCCGCGAATTCCTGGACAAACTGGGCCCCTCGGCGGCGCCGTCGGCGGCGATGGACCCGGCCGCCGGCGCGGCACCGGCCGGCTCCGGCGACCCGACCCGGCCCGGCGGGAGCGGCAGCGATCCGACCGCGCCGGAACCACCCCGGCCACCCACCGCCGAACCGACCAGGTCCGAGCTGAGCGACGACGACGTGCGGGACGCCTGGGCGGCGATCGTGGCCGAGTTCGACTCGCCGAGCGCCGCGCCGGTGCCGCCCTGGCCGGTGGCCGAGGACGTCGCGGACGAGCCCGACCCGGACGGCGCCGACGACGCCGGCCGGTCCGGCGCGCCGGCCGAGCCGCCGGCCGCGAAGCCGGGGGCCGGGCTGCGGCCGGCGACCACCTGGCGCTCCGACAGCCAGCGCCCCGACCTGCTCGACGAGCTCGACGCCGAGGAGGACGAGGGGTACGAGCCGCCGCCACCGCCGCCGATCCCCCGCCCCTCGCTGTACACCGCGATCGCCGTGCTGGCGATCGCGGGTGGTCTGGTGCTGTGCATCCGGCCGGAGCTGCTGTCCGGCATCGGCCTCAACGACCGCACCGGGATGGCGCTCGGGTTCTGCGTGCTGCTGGCCGGATTCGTGACCCTGGTGGTGCGGCTGCGCTCGGGTGACGACGAGGACTCCGACGACGACGACGGCGCGGTCGTCTGACACGGCGAACCCGACGGGTCGCCGGGGGGCAGGCCCCACCACCGACACGGCAGAGTGCCGGATGGGCCGCCGGGGGCCCGTCGCATAGCGTTCTCACCGACCAGCCCCCAGCGCAGAGGACAGCCCGATGCCCGCTCAGCCTGACCGCCAGCGCCGCCTGCTCATCCCCGCCGTGGCCTTCGTCGTCCTGCTGCTGGCGATCGGCTCCGCCGTCGCGTTCGGCCTGCGCCAGGCGCTGCACCCGGCGCACCGCGCCGACCACACCAGCACGTACCACAAGGTGACCCGGCTGTCGGTCGACACCAAGTCGGCGGACGTGCGGGTCCGGCGCGGTACCGGCTCGGCGGTGACGGTGGCGAGCCATCTGGAGTGGAGCTCGGACACGCCGAAGGTGACGTCGTCGGTGCACGCCGGCACCCTGTCCGTCGGCACCTCGCCCTGCCGCGGTACCCAGTTCGGCATCCAGATCTGCCGGATCCGGATCACCGTGACGGTGCCCGCCACCGTGCCGGCGTCGCTGCGCACCGACTCGGGCGACCTGACCGTCAGCGACCTGTCCGGGCCGGTCGACGCGCAGGCCGACAGCGGCGACGTCCGGGTGACCGGGCTGTCCGGCCCGCTCACGGTCAGGTCCGACTCCGGCAACGTCGAGGGCGACGAGCTGGCCTCGACGAAGGTGCGGTTCGACGCCGACTCCGGCGACGCGAAGCTGCGCTTCGTCACCGCGCCCTCGTCGGTGATCGGGAAGGCCGACTCGGGCAACGTCACGATCGAACTGCCGACCGCGCCCGGCGGGTACGACCTGGCGGTGCACGCCGACTCCGGCGACGTGCACCTGCCGCCGGAGGGTGTCCGGAAGAGCTCGCCCCGCAAGGTCCAGGCGGTGGCCGACTCGGGCGACGTCACCATCCGCTACGGCGCCGCCTGACCGCCGCCCGGCCGGGAGCCTGGTCCGGGCCCGGGCCGGACAGTCGAAGGCTCACCCACCACACGCTCCGGCCGGGGCCGGGCCGGCCGGAGCGCAGTCAGACTCCGGCCGGACCACGGGCAAGCTCCGGCCGGACCGCGGGCAGACTCCGGCCGGACCGCGGGCAGGCTCCGGCCGGAGTCGCGGTCAGGCTCCGGCCGGGACCGCGGGCAGGGCGGTGCCGAGCCACGCCAGGATCGGCGCCGGGTCGGGCAGCGCGCCGCCGGCCGCCGACAGCCACTCCGACTGCGCGCTGTAGCGCACCGCGAGCGCGCTGAGCGCCTTGTGCTCGCCGCCGTCCGCGGACGCGAACAGCAGCGGCGGCGAGACGGACGGCAGCCGCGGATCGCGGCCGAGCAACAGCGTGGCGCCGAGCCGGGGCCGGTTCAGCAGCGCACCGATGCCCGGCATCCGGCGGCCGGGCAGGCCGACCGGGTCGATCAGCACCGCGGCGGCGGCCGGGTACCGGTGCAGCGCGTGCGCCACCACCCAGGCGCCGGTACCGCGGCCGACCAGTATCGCCCGGCGCGGCAGCGCCACCGCCTCCTGCACCACGTCGTGTACCCACTCGCGCCGGGTCACCGCGAACCGTGGCCCCGGCCGTACCGTGGCGCCCAGGCCGCGCGGGCTGACCGCGGCGGCGAGGTGGCCGGCCTCGGCGGCGGCGCCGAGCCACGGCTGCAGCGCCGCGGCTCCGCCGGGATCGTGGATGTCGGCGACGAACAGGATCGGCGGCGCGTCCGTCTCCGCCGACGGCGCCGCCCGCAGCACCTGCCGGGTCGTCGGCCGCACCGGGCGGGCCCACTCCCATCGCCGCCACACCCGGGTCGGCGCGACCCGCGCCGTCACCTCGCCGCTCACTTCGTCCCCTCCCGTGCCGTACCGCTGACCAGATCCGCTCCGCCGCGTTCCCGCCGGTTCACGCCGACCGCTCCAGACTGGCCAGCGCCTGCCCGAGCGCGGCGAGGTACCGGTGGTGCCCGACGTCGAACCGGTGCCGGGCGGTCGCGGCCATCCGGGTCTGCAGGTACCGGCGGTCGAGGTCGCGCTCGGCCCGGCGCAGCAGCGCGTCGGCCCGGGCCGGCGACTCGATCCGGGACCGCAGCAGCCGGGCGATCAGCACCGTCTGCCAGTGCACCAGGCCGAACTGGCCGGAGTCCGGGTCGATCAGCCCGGCCACCGACAGCGTCGGCCGCTTCGGGTTGAGCAGCTGCAGGTAGAGCCGCGGCTTCTGCTCGTCGCCGCCGAGATGCTCCGGCGCCAGGAAGTCGAACCGCGGCCGGTACCCGGTGGCGAACACCACCAGCTGCGGGTCGGCGTCGCTGCCGTCGGTGAACAGCACCCGGTTGGAGGTGAACTCGGCGATCGACGGTTTGGGGATCACGTCGCCGTGCCCCAGGTGGTACACGAGCTGGCTGGTGACCACCGGATGCGCGGTGAACGGCCGGTGCGTCGGTCTGGACAGCCCGAACCGGGCCGGCCGGCCGGCGGTGAGTCGCAGCAGCGCCCGGTAGCCGAGCCGGCGCGCCCACAGCGGCAGCCGCAGCGCCCGGGTCAGGTCGTCGAGCTGGTCGGCGGGCCGCCCCAGCAGGTACTTGGGGGTCAGCCACTCGCCGTGCCGGGTGGAGTGCCAGGCGGTACCGGCCTGCTGGGCGGCGGCGACCGCGATGTCGCAGCCGGAGTTGCCGCCGCCGATCACCAGCACCCGCTTGCCGCGCAGCTGGGCCGGATCGGAGTACGCCGCGGAGTGGATGACCTCGCCGGTGAACGTCTCCTGCCCCGGGTACTCCGGCCGGTACGGGTGCCACAGGTGGCCGTTCGCCACCACCACCGCCGCGTACCGCAGGGTGCGGCTCGGCCCGCCGCCGGTGCCGCGCACGGTGATCTCCCAGCGGTGCCCGTCGGTCGCGGCGACCTCGACCACCTCGGTACCGAACCAGACGTGCTCGCGCAGGCCGAAGTGGTCGGCGTAGCGCTCCAGGTAGGCGAGCACCCGCCGGTGGTCCGGATAGTCCGGATAGGAGTCCGGCATCGGAAAGTCCGGGAACTGGGTGAACGGGCGGCTGGACACCATGTGCAGGCCGAGGTACATCGGGCTGCGGTCGGCGCCGACGTCCCACCCGCCGCCGACCCCGGTCTCCCGCTCGTAGCAGTCGACCTCGAAGCCGTGCTCGCGCAGGTTCTTCACTGCGGCGAGCCCGGACGACCCGGCACCGATCACGCACACCGCGTCGCCCCGGTCGTACACGCTGCGCCCGGCTGGTCCGGCCGGCTCGGTGGATCGGTCCTCGTCGATGCCGCCACCGTCGGTCACGCTTGCATCCTCCTTGCCGGTCTCCGGTTGTCCCCCGCACGCTGACAGCGCAGCGTGATGAATACTCGCGAGCATTGGGCGAGTTGTCCACCCCCTCCCCCGGCGGCCGGCGCCGGCCGTGGCCTACCTTGCAGGGAGGCGCACCAGCAACGGGGCTGGCGGCAGTCGTGGGGGTGGGCATGCACGAGACCGAGACCGTCGAGGTCCGCGGACACATCCTGGATTCGGGCGTACTGGCGCGCATCCTCGACGACGTCCTGGAGTACGGCGGGGACTACCGGATCGAGCAGCTGGACGTGGGCCGGCAGCATTCGGACGAGTCCACGGCGCGGCTGCAGATCGGCGCCGACGACGCCGAGCAGCTGTCCCGGATCCTGATGCGGCTGCAGACCCACGGGGTGAACACCGTCGCGCCGGGCGAGGCGGTGCTGCGGCCGGCGCCGGCCGACGGGGTGTTCCCGGACGACTTCTACTCCACCACCAACCTGGTCACCCAGGTGCACACCGGCAGCCGCTGGCTGACCGTGGACAACCCGGAGATGGACTGCGGCATCGTGGTCGCCGCGGACGGCTCCAGCGCGCACACCCTGCCGGTGTCCGACGTGCACGCCGGCGAGCGCGTCGTCTGCGGCGCCGACGGGGTACGGGTGCTGCGCCCGCCGGCGGAGTCCCGGGACGGCGACGGCTTCGGGTTCATGTCCTCCGCGGTGTCCAGCGAGAAGCCGCAGGCGCTGCTGGTACGCCAGATCGCCGACCAGATGCGCGCGGTGAAGGAACGCGGCGAGAAGGTGCTGTGGGTGTGCGGCCCGGCGATGGTGCACACCGGCGCGGCGCCGGCGATGGTGTCGCTGGTCGAGGCCGGCTACGTGGACGTGCTGTTCGCCGGGAACGCGCTGGCCGCGCACGACATCGAGTCCGCCATCTTCGGGACCTCGCTCGGCGTCGACCTGGCCAAGGGCCGCGGCGTACCGCACGGGCACGAGCACCACATCCGCGCGATCAACAAGATCCGGGCCGCCGGTTCGATCGCGAAGGCGGTCTCGTCCGGCGTGCTGACCAGCGGCATCATGCATGCCCTGGTGGCCAACGACAAGCGGTTCGTGCTGGTCGGCTCGGTCCGCGACGACGGCCCGCTGCCGGACGTGTACAGCGACGTGATCGACGGCCAGCGGGCGATGCGGGCCGAACTGCCCGGCGTCGGCTTCTGCATCATGGTCGCGACGATGCTGCACTCGATCGCCACCGGGAACATCCTGCCGGCGTCGATCCCGCTGGTGTGCGTGGACATCAACCCGGCGACGGTGACCAAGCTGGCCGACCGGGGCAGCGCCCAGGCCGCCGGCATCGTCACCGACATCGGCCTGTTCACCGAGCAGCTCGCCGAGGAACTCGCCGGCTGAGCGCCGCCGGCCGACCTCGGCCGGCGGACCGCGACGCCGGCCCACCGCGACGCCACCGCGCCCGTCCCGGCGGCCGCGGCGTGGCGTAGCGCACTCGGGCGACGCGCCGGGAAACCGTTCGGTTGCGCTTCGGCGGCGGGTAACCTCACCGACGGCGAGCCGTGGGGCGGTGGGGGCACCGTCGAGTCACCCGGACGCCACGTCGACGGAGGTGGTCGCGATGCCGGTCGTACCGGCCTCGCCAGGACACGCGCCGAGCACCCCGGCCCGCCGGGACCGGGGTTATGAGCTCTTCCGGCTGTGGTGCGAGCTGACCGGCCGATCGCCGCGGGAGGTGCCGGTCGACGAGGTCGCCGCGTTCCTCGGCCGGCCCGAGGTGCGGGCGCTGTCCCGGGTGCCCGCCGAGGTGCTGCGGGACGCGGCCGGCGCGGCCCGCCGCGGCACGTCGCTGCCGGTCGAACGCTGGCTCGCCACCGTCCGCATCGTCCGCCCGCACGCCTGACCGGTCAACGCGGCCGATCCGTGGCGCGCCGGCCGGCGCGCCACGGTCTCAGCGCGGTTCGCGGTGCTCCGCGGTCACCAGCCCGAGAAACGCCTGCCACGCCGCCGGGTGTACCGCGAGAGCCGGCCCCTGCCAGTCCTTGGAGTCCCGCACCCCCACGACCCCAATGCCCTCAGCCACCTCGACGCAGTTCGTGCTTCCGTTGCTCCTGCTCGATTTGCGCCAAGTGACGTCCACCAGGTTGGTCGCCACCTCGACGCACGTAGTGCTCCCGTTGCTCCGGGAGGACTTGCGCCAGATCGCGCCGGTCAGGTCACTGGTCATTCCTGCTCGAACCTCCTCGCCGCATCATCGATCACGTCTCTTGAAGCGTCGCCGTCCAGGCATCGATCGGCAAGATCTGTGAAGGTTTCTGCGTACGGCTCGACTTCCTTGCTGCTGTCCATGAAGAGGTGCCCCGCCGGCTGGTCAACGTAGACCGTGGTCGGGGCCTTCGCGAGTCGCGGGTTGCGGGAGAAGTCGAGAATCTCGAATCGGCCGGTCTCCAGACCAAGATGCATACCTGCATCCATGGGCACGATCCTGATGTCGACGTTGGGCAGGATCGATAGATCGACTAATCGATGCAGTTGCTTGGCCATGACATCGCGGCCGCCGATGGGGCGTCGGATAAGGGCCTCGTCCAGAACGAAGTCGAATCTCGCCGCCGGCGGGGTGCGGCGTGCGAGGAGCCGTTGTCGATGCTGGCGAACCTTCGCCCGCTGCTTCACCTCCGAGTTGCTCAGGCGACGGCGGGAACCGATCACAACAGCGGCGTAGTCCTCGGTTTGCAGCAAACCAGGCACCAGCTCACCGTCGTACCAGCGGATGCGGGTGGCATAGGTTTCGAGTTCGATGTACATCTCGAAGTTGGCGGGCATCGCGTCTCGGTAGGCGCTGAACCAGCTGGTGAGTTTGGTGGCCTTGGCGAGGCCGACGAGGACGTCGACGGTTTCCGGGTCGGCGCCGTAGGTGCGGGCCAGCACCTCGACGTCGCCGGGTTTGTAGCGGGCGCGCGGGTTGCCGTTCTCCAGCCGCCACAGCGTCGAGCGGGAGAGGCCGGACTCGGCCAGCGCTTCGGCCACGTCCAGGCAGGACTGCTCGCGCAGCAGCTTGAGCTGCTGTCCCAGCAGCAGCCGCGGCACGTAACTGCCGCCCGGCTCGTCGGCCATCGCTCACCCCGTTGTGTGTCACCGTGAAACATCGCGCGTCGGCCGCATGAAACGTGCGCCGACACCGGAGAAACAATTCTTTCCGCAGGCCCGACAATACCGTCCGTTCGCATTGTCGGCCGTCCCGAGCAGGCCTAACGTCGGCCCCGTCCAGCAGGTACCAGGGAGGCGGAAAGCGATGTCGGACAAGGGAATCGAGCACTGGCTCGATCGGATCGGACGCCTGACGACGGTGCAGCTGTCGGTGGAGGGAGAATTGCAGGAAGCACTGTGGTACGCGCACCATGCCGGCGCGGATCTGCCGACGTTGGCGCGTGCCGCCGAACGCACCGAGGAGCAGGTCGCCGAGGCCATTGCCGAGGTCGATCCGGCGGAGTTGGGCGACCCGGACGAGCCGGCGGTCGAATGGCTCTACTCCCGCGGTGGCGCCATCTACGCCTGACTCGGCCTGCCCCGGCCGGCTCGACGCGTCGGGCCGGCCGGGTGGCCAGGCGGTCAGGCGGCCGGACCGCCAAGCGGCCGGGCGGCCGGGCGATCAGGCGGTGGTAGCCGCGGCGGCGCGGATGCCGGTGAGGATCATGCCGAGGCCGGTCGTGAACGCGGTGTCGTGGTCGGGCCTGGCCGGTACCCACTCGGCCAGCAGCGGACGGCCGGCGAGGGTCGGCGGCGACTCCGGCTCCGGCGACTGTTCCTGCAGCACGTACCCGGTCACGTAGCTCATCACGGTGTCGCCGGCCAGCGCCGCCACGGCGAGCGGCACCCCGGCGTCCCGGGCGGCCCGCAGGCCGCGTTCCGCGGCGTCGAGCGAGCCGGGGCTGGCGGGCGCGTACCCGGCCACGATGCGGGCGCCGTCGCGGTGCGCCAGCAACGCGGCCCGCAGCCGGTGCGCCGCGGTCGCGAGCTGGTCGGTCCAGTCGTCGCCGGCCGGCGGCGGGGCCCGGTGCGCCTCCGCGACGATGCGGTCGGCGAGCGTCGTGAGCAGCTCGTTCTTGTCCTTGACGTGCCAGTAGAGCGCGCCGACGCGGACGCCGAGCCGGTCGGCCAGCCGCCGGGTGGTCAGGGCGTCCAGACCCACCTCGTCCAGCAGTGCCAGCGCGGCGTCGATCACGTCGTCCCTGCGTAGCCGCATGCGGTGGCCCTCCTCGGTTGCGTACTTGAACATAGCTCAAGTACGCTCGGCGACAGAACTTGAGCGATGTTCAAGAAGGGAGACGGGATGGCTGCCACCAGTCAGCTGTGCGCCGCGGACGGCACCACGATCGCCTGGCACAGCCTCGGTACCGGACCGGGCCTGGTGCTGGTGTCCGGCGCGATGCTCGCGGGCGCCGACTACACCGCGCTCGCCGAGCTGCTCGCCGACCGGTACACCGTGCACCTGCTCGACCGCCGGGGCCGCGGCGGTTCCGGGCCGCAGGGCGACGGGTACGGGATGCACACCGAGTGCGCCGACCTGGCCGCGGTGCTGCGCGCCACCGGCGCCCGGCAGGTGTTCGGGCACAGCTACGGCGGGCTGGTCGCGGTGCAGACCGCGCTGCGCGAGCCGGCGCTGGTGGACCGGCTGGCGCTGTTCGAACCGGCCGTCTCGATCGACGGATCGCTGCCCCGGTGGTTCCTGCCCGAGTTCCGGGCCGCGATCGACCGCGGCCACTGGGCCCGCGCGATGACCCTGCTGCTGCGCGGGCTGCGGCTGGGCGGCCCGTTCGACCGGCTGCCGCTGCCGGTGGCGACCGCGGTGGCCGGGCTGCTGCTGCGCACCGCGGGACGGTCGATGCGGCAGGCGTTGCCGACCGTACCGGCCGAGGTCGCCGCCGGGATCGCGCTGGACGGCCCGGCCGACCGGTACGCATCGGTGTCGACGCCGACGCTGCTGCTCACCGGCGAGCGCGGCCCGGGCTACCTGACCACCGCCGCCGCCGCGCTGGCGACCGCGATGCCCGCCGCCCGGCACGTCGTCCTGCCCGGCGTCGACCACGGTGCACCGCAGCAGGCACCCCGCCTCGTCGCCGACGCGCTGGCACCGTTCCTCGCCGAACCGGCCCAGGTCTGAGCCACCCCGCAGCCGCTCGGCCGGCGACCCGGATCCGAGCCGGTTCCCCTCCCTGCCCTTGGACCCGCATCGGTGCGCCGCCGGAGACACCGCCCGCGCCACCGTCCTCGACCGCGGGGGCGGCGGACGGTCGCTACGCTGCGGCCATGAGTGGTACCGAGGTGGTCGTGCTGGTGGCCGTCGGGGTCGTGCTCGTCGTCGTGCTGCTGGTGGTGCTCGCCCGGCGCGGCCGGGCGCCGGTGCTCGGTGACGTGTCCGGGGCCGGTACGCGGGCGGGTTCGGGGTGGTCCGCCACGCCCGCCGGGGCCGCGGCGCTGCCGGACGCCGGTACGGTGCCCGGGGTCGACGAGCTGCTGGCCCGCAACGACCGGATCGGCGCCGTCAAGGCGTACCGGGACGCGACCGGGGCGAGCCTGCGCGACGCGACCGACGCGGTACTGAACCGGCACCGGGGCCGGCCGACCCCCGGCAGCGGCCCCGGCCAGCCCGACCTGTCCGAGGTGCGGCAGCTGCTTCACGCCGGGCGCAAGATCGAGGCGATCAAGGTGTACCGGCAGCTGACCGGCGTCGGCCTGCGCGAGGCCAAGGAGACCGTCGAGCGCCTCGCCGCCACCGGGCAGCTCCCGGCTCCGACGCGGGGGCCGGACCCGGCGCAGGACCTGTCGGAGGTGCGGCAGCTGCTCTACGCCGGGCGCAAGATCGAGGCGATCAAGGTGTACCGGCAGCTGACCGGCGTCGGCCTGCGCGAGGCCAAGGAGACCGTCGAGCGCCTCGCCGCCACCGGGCAGCTCCCGGCTCCGACGCGGGGGCCGGACCCGGCGCAGGACCTGTCGGAGGTGCGGCAGCTGCTCTACGCCGGGCGCAAGATCGAGGCGATCAAGGTGTACCGGCAGCTGACCGGGGTCGGCCTGCGCGAGGCCAAGGCCGCCGTCGAGCGCGGCACCTGGTAGCGCGGTCCCGGTTCACCACTCCCGGGTGGCGATCAGCTCCTCCGCGTCGGCATCCGGGAAGTCGTACGCCGACGCGACGAACCAGAACTCCTCCCCGATCGCCTCGCGCGCGGTGGTCTCAAGCTCCGATCCGGCCGCCTCGAACTCGGCCTCCAGCGCGTTGAACTCGTCGGTCGCGGCGTGCGTCAGGACGTACAGCGCCGTGAGGTCCGACGGCCGCTCGGCCTCGATCCGCTCGCACAGCCGGACCAGGATCGCCCGGCCGCGGTCGACGACGTGGTCCGGGAAGTACGGGTCCGCGTACAGCGGCCGCAGGAAAGCGCGTCCCAGGATCTGCTGGTTCGTGAGCGGCATGGCGTCCCCATCCCGAAGCGGCACCGACCCGCCGATCATGCCGCACGCCTACTCGCGGAGCAGCGGGAGGATCGCCGCGACCGCGGGGCTGGGCGTACCGGGTGGGCGTACCGCGAGCAGCCGGCGCCGCTGTTCCGGGCCGTCGGTGACCGACAGCAGCCGGACGCCGTCCGGGATCAGCGGCGCCAGGTTCGCCGGTACCGTCGTCAGGCCGCAGCCGGCGGCGACCAGGCTGAGCTTCGCCAGCCAGTCCCGGGTCGAGTGCACCACCCGGGCGCGGCCCGGCAGCGCCGGCCAGACGCCGAGCAGCGGCTCGTGCGCCGGCGACGGGCTCGCGATCCACTCCGCGTCGGCGAGCTCGGCCAGGCTCACCTGATCGCGCCCGGCGAACCGGCCGGCGGCCGGCGCGGCCACCAGCAGCGTGCTCTCCCGCAGCGTGGTGGTCACCAGCCGGGGCAGCTCGTCGTCCGGCGGATCGTACGGCGGTCGCGCGCTGATCAGCGCCAGGTCGAGCGAGCCGGACCGGACCGCCCGTACCAGCGCGGGCGTGGTCCCCTCGCGGGTGGTGACGACGACGTCCGCGCGCCGCCGAGCGGCGGTGAGCAGTCGCGGCAGCAGCGACGCGCCGGCGCTGACGTACACCCCGAGGCGGACCCGGCGCGGTTCCGGCCGGCCGGCGGTCAGCTCGCGCGCCGCGTCGTCGACCTCGTCCAGGATGACCCGGGCATGGCGCAGCAACGCCAGCCCGGCCCGGGTGAGCGGTGCCCTGCTGTCACCGCGCTCCACCAGCCGGGCCCCGGCGGCCCGTTCCAGCGCGGCGAGCTGGCGGGAGGCACCCGACTGGGTGTAGCCGAGTTCGGTCGCGGCTGCCGTCAGCGTGCCGCGCTCGGCGACCGCGCGCAGCAGCCGCAGCCCCACGATCGAGATGTCCATGATGATTCGTCATGGTAGTGATGACGAACTGGCGTTGGCATCATGCCCACCACGGTGCCTACCGTGCAGGCATGCAAGCAGCGATTCTCGAACGGTTCGGCCAGCCCCTGTCCATCACCGAGGCACCGGACCCGCAGGTGGGTACCGGCGAGATCGTCGTCGACGTGCTGGCGGCGCCGGTGTTGCCCTATGCCGCCGAGGTGTTCAGCGGCGAACGCAACTACTCCCTGGAACCCCCGGTGATCCCGGGCGCCGGCGGGGTCGGCCGGGTGCGCGCGGTCGGGCCGGACTCGACCCGGCTGGCGGTCGGCGACATCGTCTGGTGCGACTCCACGGTGCGCTCCCGGGACGACGCGGTCACCCCCGACATCACCCTGCAGGGCCTGACCGCCCGCGGCGACGGCGGCCTGCGGCTGGCCCGGCACTTCCACCACGGCTCGTTCGCCGAGCGGATGGCCGTGCCCACCGAGAACGCCACCCCGCTCGGACCGGTACCGCCGGCCGAGGCGTACCGGTGGGTGTCGCTCGGCGTCCACCTGGTGCCGTACGGCGGGTTGCGGGCCGGCGGGCTGCGCCCCGGGGAGACGGTGCTGATCAGCGGCGCGACCGGCAACTTCGGCAGCGCCGGCGTCGCGGTCGCGGTGGCCATGGGCGCCCGGCGGGTCGTCGCGCCCGGCCGCAACGAGGCGGTACTGGCGCAGCTGCGGCAGCGGTTCGGCGACCGGGTCGCCCCGGTCCCGCTGACCGGAGATCCGGCTGCCGACGACGCGGCGGTACGGGCGGCGGCCGGGGCGCCGATCGACCTGGTCCTCGACCTCCTGTCGCCGGCCGCACCGGCGAGCGCCGCGCGGGCCGCCGCGATGACCGTCCGCGAGCACGGGCGGGTGGTGTTGATGGGCGGCGTCGGCGACGAGCTGCGGCTGCCCTACCCGTGGCTGATGCACAACTCGGTCACCGTGCGCGGCCAGTGGATGTACCCGCGAGTCGCCGTCCGGGAGCTGGTCGGCCTGGTGCACGCCGGGCTGCTCGACCTGAGCCGGAACGAGGTCACGACGTTCCCGCTGGACGCCGCCCGGCAGGCGGTCGAGCACGCCGCCGCCCACGCCGCACCCTTCCAGCGCACCGCCATCACCCCCTGACCGGTCGACGCGGCGGCGCCGGTCAGGGCCGGGGGATGTTGCGGAGGTTGCTGCGGGCCATGGCGAGGGCCTTGCCGACGCCGCCGGTCAGCACGGTCCGCGACATCGACAGGGCGAAGCCGCTGACCTGCTCGCCGGTGATCTTCGGTGGCAGCGACAGCGCGTTCGGGTCGGTGACCAGGTCGACCAGGGCCGGGCCGGGCGCGTTCAGCGCCTCGCGCAACGCATCCCGTACGTCCGAGGGCTCGGTGACGCGGATGCCGGTGGCGCCGGCGGCGCGGGCGATCGCCGCGAAGTCCGGGTTGCGGTACGAGGTGCCGTGCGCGGGCAGGCCGGAGACCAGCATCTCCAGCTCGACCATGCCCAGCGACGAGTTGTCGAACAGCACCACCTTCACCGGCAGCTCGTACTGCAGCAGGGTCAGGAAGTCGCCCATCAGCATGGAGAAGCCGCCGTCGCCGCACAGCGCGACGACCTGCCGGCGGCGGTCGAGCAGTTGGGCACCGATCGCCTGCGGCAGGGCGTTCGCCATCGAACCGTGGCTGAACGAGCCGATGATGCGGCGCCGCCCGTTCGGGGTCAGGTAGCGGGCGGCCCACACGTTGCACATCCCGGTGTCCACGGTGAACACCGCGTCCGCCGCGGCCACGTCGTCGAGCTGGTCCGCCACGTACTCGGGGTGGATCGGCCTGTGGGTCGTGACGTTCCTGGTGTAGGAGCCGACGACGCCGGACAGCAGGTCGGCGTGCCGGCGCAGCATCCGGTCCAGGAACGCGCGGTCCGGCTTGGCGTCGACCATCGGCAGCAGGCAGTCGATGGTCTGCGCCACGTCGCCCCAGACGCCGAGGTCCATCGTCGAGCGCCGGCCCAGGTGCTCGGCCGCCACGTCGACCTGCACGATCCGGGTGTCCCTGGGCATGAACGCGTCGTACGGGAAGTCGGTGCCGAGCAGGATCAGCAGGTCGCAGCCGTGCATCGCGTCGTAGCAGGCGCCGTAGCCGAGCAGCCCGGACATGCCCACGTCGTACGGGTTGTCGTACTGGATGAACTCCTTGCCGCGCAACGCGTGCCCGACCGGCGCGGACAGCTTCTCGGCCAGCTGCATCACCTGCCGGTGCGCGTCGGCGCAGCCGCTGCCGCAGAACAGGGTGACCCGGCGCGCCTCGTTCACCAGCTTCGCGAACGCGGCCAGGTCGGCGTCGGTGGGCCGGACGTGCGGGCGGTCGGCGACGATGGCGTGCTCGTACGAGTGGGACGGCGCCTCGGCGGCGGCGATGTCACCGGGCAGCGACACGACGGCGACGCCGCGCCGGCCGACCGCGTGCTGGATCGCGATCTGCAGGGTGCGCGGCATCTGCCCGGGGTCGGAGATCAGCTCGCAGTAGTGGCTGCACTCGACGAACAGCCGGTCCGGGTGCGTCTCCTGGAAGTAGCCGGTACCGATCTGGCTGGACGGGATGTGCGAGGCGAGCGCCAGCACCGGGGCGTAGCTGCGGTGCGCGTCGTACAGCCCGTTGATCAGGTGCAGGTTGCCCGGACCGCAGGAGCCGGCACAGGCGGCGAGGCGCCCGGACAGCTGCGCCTCGGCGCCGGCGGCGAACGCGCCGACCTCCTCGTGCCGTACCTGGATCCACTCGATGCCGTCGGTGCGCCGTACCGCGTCCACGATCGGGTTGAGGCTGTCGCCGACCACCCCGTACAACCGGCGCACCCCGGCCGACGCGAGCACCCCGACGAACTGGTCGGCCACCGTCCGTTTCGCCATGAACCGACGCTAACGGCCCCGCGGGCCCGGTGCAGCGAAACCGCCGCCGGACCTGCCAACCACGGCATCCCGATCGGCGCGGCCGGGGCGACGCGGGACGAACGGGGCGGGTTGTGAAGATCGGCTAACAAGGGCGTTCAGCAACGTTCGATGGACGCGGGCCCGGTTCGCGACGCACTCTGTTGGGGTGAAAGCGCTGGTCAAGGCGGCTCCGGGGGCGGGGCTGCAGCTGCTCGAGGTGCCCGAGCCGACGGTCGGGCCGACCGATGTCAAGATCCGCGTGCTGCGCACCGGGCTGTGCGGTACCGACCTGCACATCGAGGCGTGGGACGACTGGGCCAAGGCGTCCGTCGACCCGCCGCTGGTGGTCGGGCACGAGTTCGCCGGCGAGGTCGTCGAGGTCGGCCCGTCGGTGACCGCCGTGTCGGTCGGTGACCTGGTCTCCGGCGAGGGGCACCTGGTGTGCGGCCGGTGCCGCAACTGCCGGGCCGGCCGGCGCCACCTGTGCATCCGTACCGTCGGGTTGGGCGTGCAGCGCGACGGGGCGTTCGCCCAGTTCCTGACGCTGCCGGAGAGCAACGTCTGGGTGCACGGCCGCGGCGACATCGACCTGGACGTGGCGGCGATCTTCGACCCGTTCGGCAACGCGGTGCACACCGCGATGGCGTTCGAGGTGTTCGGCGAGGACGTGCTGATCACCGGCGCCGGCCCGATCGGCATCATGGCCGCCGCGGTGGTCCGGCACGCCGGCGCCCGGCACGTGGTCATCACCGACGTCTCCGAGTACCGGCTGCGGCTGGCCGAGAAGGTCGGCGTCAGCCTGGCGCTGGACGTGTCGACCACGCCGATCGAGCGGGCCCAGGCGATGCTCGGCATGCGGGAGGGCTTCGACGTCGGGCTGGAGATGTCCGGCCAGCCGTCGGCGCTGCGCGAGATGATCGCGAACATGACGCACGGCGGCCGGATCGCGATGCTCGGCCTGCCGTCGAGCGAGATCGCCGTCGACTGGAACAAGGTGGTCACGCACATGCTGACCATCAAGGGCATCTACGGCCGGGAGATGTTCGAGACCTGGTACCGGATGTCGGTGCTGCTGGAGCGCGGCCTGGACCTGTCCCCGGTGATCACCGGCCGGTACGGCTACACCCAGTACGAGCAGGCCTTCGCCGAGGCGCGCTCCGGCAACTGCGGCAAGATCGTGCTGGACTGGACCCGCGAGACCAGCTAGCGACCGGCGACACGGCCGGGACGGTCCACTGTGGGCAGACCACTCGGAAGGGGTGCTGATGTTCGACCGGATGCGCGAGGACCTGGCCGCGACGCTGCAACAGATCCGCGCCGACGGGCTGTACAAGGACGAGCGGGTGATCACCAGCCCGCAGGACTCCGGCATCACCGTCGCGGACGGCAGCTCGGTGATCAACTTCTGCGCGAACAACTACCTCGGCCTGGCCGACCACCCGGCGCTGATCGCCGCGGCCAAGAACGCGCTGGACGAGCGCGGCTTCGGGATGGCGTCAGTCCGGTTCATCTGCGGTACCCAGGACATCCACAAGCAGCTGGAGCGCAAGCTGTCGGAGTTCCTCGGCACCGACGACACGATCCTCTACAGCTCGTGCTTCGACGCGAACGGCGGCGTGTTCGAGACGCTGCTGTCCGACGCCGACGCGGTCATCTCCGACGAGCTGAACCACGCGAGCATCATCGACGGCATCCGGCTGTGCAAGGCGCGCCGGCTGCGCTACAAGAACCGGGACATGGCCGACCTGGAGCAGCAGCTCAAGGACTCCGCCGACGCGCGGTACCGGCTGATCGTCACCGACGGCGTCTTCTCGATGGACGGCTACTACGCGCCGCTCGCCGAGATCTGCGCGCTGGCGGAGCGGTACGACGCGCTGGTGATGGTCGACGACTCGCACGCGGTCGGATTCGTCGGCCCGAACGGCCGGGGCACCCCCGAGCGGGCCGGCGTGCAGGACAAGGTCGACATCGTCACCGGCACCCTGGGCAAGGCGCTCGGCGGCGCGTCCGGCGGGTACGTGTCGGCCCGCGCCGAGATCGTCGAACTGCTGCGGCAGCGTTCCCGGCCGTACCTGTTCTCCAACTCGGTCGCCCCGTCGATCGTGGCCGCGGCGCTCGCCACTCTGGAGCTGCTGGAGTCGTCCGGCGACCTGCGCGAGAAACTGACCGCGAACACCGAGCTGTTCCGCGCCGAGATGACCGCGGCCGGCTTCGACCTGCTGCCCGGCGAGCACGCGATCGTACCGGTGATGATCGGCGACGCGGCCCGTGCGGCGAAGCTCGCCGACCTGCTGCTGGCCCGCGGCATCTACGTGATCGGCTTCTCCTTCCCGGTGGTACCGCGGGGCAAGGCGCGCATCCGCGTCCAGCTGTCCGCGGCGCACTCCACCGAGGAGGTCAAGCGCGCCGTCGCCGCGTTCGTCGACGCCCGCGCCGAACTCGACGCCTGACCGGGGAGCTCGTCGGCCGTCCACAGCCCTCCCGGTTGTCCACAGCCGACGCGCTCGACCGGGACCCGCCCGGTTTCCCGACTAGACTGGGCTGCGGGGGATCCCCCAGGGAGCGGTGGGCTGGCGGTTTCGCCACGTCTTTGCGGTCGAGCACGTTGTCGCCGTCGAGCAGGCCGTCGAAGTCGAGCACTGTTGCAGCCGCGCAAGCCGTCGAAGTCGACCGAGCGCCGCAGCCGACCAGGCCGTTGCAGCCGACCCGGCCGTTGCAGCCGACCGGGCCGTTGCAGCCGAGCAGGTCGTTGCAGTCGGCAAGCCGTCACGGTCGGGCAGGCCGTTGCAGCCGACCCGGCCGTTGCAGCCGACCGGGGCCGTTGCAGTCGACCGGGCCGTTGCAGTCGAACAAGCGTTGCGGTCGGACGAGCCGCCGAACCGTCACCCTCGGGCAGGTGCGGGCAGCAGCCGGCGCAGCACGGTGAGCGCGGCGAGGATCGCGGTGGCGGCGCCGGCCAGGAACGCGGCGACCGGACCGTACCGGTCGACCAGGGTGCCGGACAGCGCCGCGCCCACCGCGTTGCCGATGCCGAACGCGGTGACCAGCCAGGTGAACGCCTCGGTCACGGTGCCGGCCGGCGCCAACCGCTCGACCAGGGCGAACGCGCAGGTCAGCACGGCCGGCAGGGACAGCCCGGCGAGTACCGACAGGCCGATCGTGCCGCCCAGGCCGGGTTGCGCGGCGAGCGGCAGGTAGCCGACCGCGAGCAGCACCGCGACCACCCGCAGCCGGGCGGACAGGTCCCGCGCCGCCGGTACCAGCGTGTAGCCGACGCCGCCGAGCAGCGCGCCGAGCCCGTTCGCGGCGATGAACCAGCCGGCCAGCGACCGGCCGCCGACGTGCTCGGCGTAGGCGGTGGCGCCGACGGAGAACGTACCGATGGTGAATCCGGTCAGCAGCAGCGAGACCAGCAGCCGTACCAGCCGGCCGGAGCGCAGCGGTCCGGCCGGGTGCCGCGCCTCGGTGCGCTCCCCCCGCCAGGTCCGGGACTGCGGCGCCGAGGCGAACGCGGCCACCCCGAGCACGCCGAGCCCGGCGGCGACCAGTACCCCACCGGCCGGCCCGACCAGCCGGACCGCGCCCAGCACCAGCAGCGGGCCCAGCACGAACAGGATCTCCTGCGCCGCCGCGTCCAGCGAGTACGCGGCGTGCAGCCGTTCGGCCGGCACCACCCGGGGCCACAGCACCCGCAGGCACGACTCCAGCGGCGGGGTGGCGACCCCGGCCAGCAGGATCGCGACGATCGCGAGCGCACCGTCGACCGGTACGACGGCGAGCGCGGCGAACCCGGCCCCGGCGGCGAGCGCGGCGACCAGCAGCACCGGTGGCTGCCGGGAGCGGTCGATGACGCGGCCGAGGAGCGGGCCGCCGACCGCGCTGCCGGCGGCGTACAGGCCGGACAGCAGCCCGGCCAGCGCGTAGTCGCCGCCGCGGCCGCGGACCAGCAGCAGCACCGCGAGCGCGGCCATGCCGGTCGGCAGCCGGCCGAGCAGCGACGAGCCGAGCAGCCGTACGGCGGGGCGACGGGACAGCACCGCCAGGGTGGGCGCGAGCGGGCTGCTCATCGGCCCTGCTCCCCCGCCGGAAACCCGGCTCGGCACCCGGGCTGCGGCTGGGGCGGCTCGCTCGATGCCGGCACCACCGCCCGGCGGCACCGGCTCGACCCGGGTGCGCCGGGATCGGGGGCGGCGGGATCGGAACAGGGTAGCGAGAAGCGGAACATCGACCCTCCAGTACGGCCAACGCGATGGTCAACGACATTTCGGGCGCGGCAGGTGGCGCCGGTGGCGCCGTTCGCCAGGTGAGTGCCCGATGTCCCTGATCAGGGCGCGAAGTCGGACCGGCTGTGGTCCTCGCCGTACAGCGGCAACGGAGGTGTCACCCAACCGTCGACCGCGATCATGTCCGGGATCATAGGCACCGCCACGTCCCCGCGCCAACGAGATCCACGGCACCCCGCGGTCCGCTCGCCACGGCACGGTACGGGGGCGGCGGCCGGTCGCGGCGGGCGGCGAGGCACCATGGGCGCGTGATCGATCCTCGGCGGCTGCGGGTGCTGCGCGCGCTGGCCGACCACGGCACGGTGACCGCGGCGGCGCAGGCGCTCTACCTGACCCCCAGCGCGGTCAGCCAGCAGCTCGCCGCGCTGGAGAGCGAGGCCGGCCAGCCGCTGCTGGAGCGCCGCGGCCGGCGGGTCCGGCTGACCGCCGCCGGGGTGATCCTCGCCGAGCACGCCACCGAGGTACTCGCCCGGTTGGAGCAGGCCGAGTCGGCCCTCGCCGCGCACGCGGCCGGCGCCGCCGGCACCATCACCGTCGGCGCGTTCGCCACCGCGATCGCCGGTGTGCTGGCCCCGGCGATCGCCGAGCTCGCCGAGACCCACCCGGAGATCGACGTGCGGGTACGCGACGCCGAGGGCGACGCGAGCCTCGGCCTGCTGCTCGACGGGGGCATCGACCTCGCCGTCGCGGTCGAGTACCGCGGGGCCCCGCCGGCCGACGACCCGCGGCTGCGCCGGATCCCGCTGTACGCCGAGCCGTTCGACGCGGTACTGCCGAGCGGGCACTGGCTCGCCAAGCACACCGAGGTGGCGCTGCACGATCTTGCCCCGGACGACTGGATCAGCCCGTCACCGGGCAACCCGTGCCACGACGTCGTCGCCCTGGCCTGCGAGTACGCCGGGTTCACGGCTCGGGTCCGGCACCGCTCGGACGACTTCCGGGCGGTCGTCGCGCTGGCCGCGGCCGGTGCCGGCGTGGCGCTGGTACCGCGGTCGGCGCTGGATCCGGTCGACGGTGCGGTGGTGCGCCCGGTCGCCGGTACGCCGCCGACCCGGCGGGTGTTCGCCGCGCACCGGCGCGGCGCCGAGTCGCACCCGCTGCTCACCATCACGCTGGACACGATCCGCCGCGCCACCGCCACCCGCTGACCCGCCGCACCGGCGGCAGCACCGCTCGGCCCGCCGGCCTGGCCAGGCCGGACGGCACCACGCGGTCCCCCGACCCGCTCCGGTCACCGGCGCGGTACGGATCAGCGCAGGATCATCGCGGCACGGATCAGCGCGACACAGGTCAACGCGGCACAGGTCAACGCGGCACAGGTCAACGCGGCACGGGCCAACGCGGCACGGGCCAACGCGGCACAGATCCGCGCTGGACGGGTCAGCGCGGGTCGGGGCGGACGTCCAGGGCGAGGTAGCCGCCGGCGCAGCCGACCAGCAGGCGGGAGCCGCGGGCGGCGAGCGACCAGATCCGGGTGTCCAGCGACAGCGTGGACAGGCACCGGTCGTCGACCGGGTCCCAGATCCGCAGCACCCCGTGCCGGTCGCCGGCGGCCACCAGGCAGCGGCCGTCGTCGGTACGCAGCACGGCGAGGTCGACGCGCGAGTCGTCGTCGCCGCCCGACAGCCGCCCGACCGCGCGGCCGTCGACCGGGTCGTACAGCCGGATCTCGCCGCTGCTGCCGCCCGCCGCGAGCCGTGGCCCGGCCGGGGTCGGCACCGCGACCAGCTGGGCCGCGTCGGCGAACGGCACCGGCAGCGGGCGCCCGACGGCCCGGCCGGTGTTCGGGTCGTACAGCTGCAGGAGGCGGTCCCGGTGGCGGGCCGCGACGAGGGACCTGCCGTCGGGCAGTCGGACCACCGCGAGCGGACCGCAGAGACCGTCGCTCAGCGGACGGTCGGACCCGTCCGCGGGATCCCACAGCCACGCGCCGGCCGGGTTGTAGTGACCGGCGGCGGCGCCGACGACGACCCGGCCGTCGGCCAGCGGCACCGCGGTCAGGTGGTCCGAGGCGCCCTGGTGGCCGGTGATGCGGCGGCCGGACAACCCGTCGCCGGACGGCTCCCACAGCCACACCGTCCGGTCGTCACCACCGCTGGCGAGCAGCGCGCGACCGTCCGCGCGCGCGACCGTGGTGAGTGCCAGGACCGGCCCGGCGTGGCCGGTGGCCGGTTCGCCGACGGGGGCGCCCGTCGCCGCGTCCCACAGCCGTACGGTGCCGTCGGCGCCGGCGCTCGCCAGGTAGCTGGCGCCGGCCGGGCCGGGCAGCACGGCGAGCGCCTGCACCACGTCGGTGTGGCCCGCCAGCGGCTTGCCGACCGGCCCGCCGGCCACCGGGTCCCAGCGCACGATCGTGCGGCCGCCGGCAACGGCGAGCACCGTACGCCCGTCGGCGAGCGGCAGCGTGGCGAGCGCGGTCACCTTGCCCCGCGCCGCGATCGGACCACAGTCGACCGGGGAGCCGGTGCCGGCGTCGAAGACCTGGACCGTGCGGTCCTGGCCGCCGGCCGCGACCAGCGACCGCCCGTCGTGCCGGAACCCGGTCAGCGCGCGGACCCCCGTCGCGGGCAGCGTCGGCGCGTCGGAGCCGTCCGGGTTCCAGCACCAGACGTGGTCGGGGCGACTCGCGACCGCCAGCGTCGCGCCGCCCTCGGCGCGCGGCACCACCGCCAGCGCCGCCACGTTGTCGGTCTCGATCGGCTCGATCAGCCGCTTCCCGGACACCGGATCGACCAGGTGCAGCTCGCCGGCGCCCCGCCAGGACGAGGTGCCGACGGCGAGCGCGACCCGGCCGTCGCCGAGCGGGAGCCAGGCCGACGCGGACAGCCGCCCACGGTAACCGGTGGCGGACGCCGGCCCGAGCGGCGCACCGTCCGGGTCCCAGCCGAGCAGCTGGCTGTCGCCGCTGACCAGCATCGGAGCGCCGGTCGGCAACACGCCGGCCGCAAGGGCACCGACCGGACCGGCGTGCGCGGGTGGAGTCGCCGCGACCCGGTCGCCGGTCACCGGATCGAACAGCAGCACCGCGCCGTGCCGGTCGCCGGTCGCCACCAGCTCCCGGCCGTCGGCCAACCGCACCGCGGCGAGGGCCCCGGCCTGCTCACCGGCGGCCAGCAGCGGCGTGCCCACCGGCGACCCGGTGTCGGCGTCGCGCAGCCGCAGCCCGTCGTCGTCGGTGGCGGCGAGCACCCGGCCGTCCGGCAGCTCGACCAGCGCGACCTGGGGCAGCGACGGGCCGGCGGTGGTCGCGGCCGGGTCGGCCGGATCGGTGTCCCACAGCCGGAGCGCGTCCCCCTCGTCGATCGTCGCGAGCACCGTCCGGCCGCCGGGCAGCGGCAGTGCGGCCATCGACCAGACCCGGGGATCGACGGTGGGCAGCCGGCTGCCGGTGGACTCCGGCGCGCCCGGGTCGAACAGCCACAGGCCACCGGAGTCGGCCACCGCGAGCGCGGTCGACCCGTCCGGGCGGGACAGCGCCGCCATCGCCGTCACGTACCCGTCGGTCAGCCGGAGCGGCTCGCCGAACCGCTCCCGCTCGCCCGGTGCCCACAGCGAGATCTCCTGCTGCCACGCGGTGGCCAGCAGCAGCCGATCGCCGAGCGGGACCGTACTGGCCACCTGCACGCCGTCGAGGTCGCCGAACCCGGCTCCGGACAGCTCGACCACCGACAGCCTCGACGTGCGGGCCCAGGTGATCGCGAGCAGCGGGCCACCGTCGGGCTGCGGCCACGGCACGATCGCGGAGACCTTGCCGGAGTTCCACGGCCCCCGGGTCACCTCGGCCAGCTGGGTGCCGGTCGGCGACCAGACCAGGACCGCGCCGTCCTTGTCGCCGGTCGCGAGCGCCGGCCGACCGTCCGGCAGCGTCAGCCAGCACACCGCCGTGACCGCCTTGTCGACCCCGGCCATCCAGGTGTCGAGCACCGCACCGGTACGCGGGTCGCACACCCGCACCGACCGGCCGCTGGCGATCGCCAGCCGCGGGACCCCGTCCGGGCCGACCTCGGCCGCCACGGCGGTCACCGCGCCGCGGCCGCGGATCGTCGCGGTCACCGTGCCGGTCGCCGGGTCCCACAGGTGCAGCGCCCGTCGCTGCGCCTGGTAGGCCAGCAGCGCGCGGCCGTCCGGCAGCGGCACGGTCGCGGTCAGCCAGTCGTCACAGCCGGTCGCCACGGTGACGTGCGTCGGCCGGGGTGGCACGTCGGCCCACCGCAACCGGAACCCCGCGGCCTCCTCGCCGCGGGGCGGCACGCCGTGCCGGACCCGGGCCAGCTCCAGCAGCAGCCCGCGCTCGTGCGAGGCGGCCGAGCGCAGCTGGTGGGCCACGCTGAGCACCGCGGCCACCTCGCCCGGCAGCGCGTTCCACCGCACACCGCTGGACAGCACCGCCGCGACGACCTGGTCCGGCTCGGCGGCGGCGCGCGCCACCACCTGCCGCCAGTCACCGGTCCGTACCGCCGCCGTCACCGCATCGACCATCGTCTCCGCCACGCGGCCTTTGTAACAGACGGCTACGACACGGCCGGGCGGCCGACGACTCCGCCGTCGAACTCCCCGACTGTCCACTATGGACGTCAGGGGTGATACGGAGCTCCGCCGCGGCGGCCCCCGGGATTTCGGCGGCGGGCCACCGGCAGCAGCCGGTTCCGAGCACCCCGGCGAGCCGCCCGCTCACGCTGGTCGCGGCTCCGCCGCGAGCCCGCTCGTCAGTCGGCCCGCAGCTCCCCGGCCAGCCGGGCGAACTGGTCGCGGGCCGAGCGCTCCAGCGCGACCTCGCCGTACCGGTGGCCCCACACCGCCAGGAACACCGCCCGTACCGCGGCGCAGCGCAGCAGCATCGCGCGATCGACCGCACCGAGCGCCCGGCCGTACCCGGCGAGGAAGGCCGCCGCGAGCTCCGGATCGTCGCGCCACGGCCCGACCGCGAGCCGGGTCAGGTCGGCGACCCAGACGTCCCGGCCGGACCACTCGAAGTCGATCACGGTGAACCGGTCTCCCCCGGCGCCGTCGACCGGTGCCAGCAACCAGTTTCGCGGCGTGTAGTCGCCGTGACAGGGCACCCGGTGGGGCACCGGCAGGTCCGCGAGGTCGAGCACGGCCGCCCGGACGGCCGCCAGCGAGGGCGCCGGCAGCAGTTCTGCGGCCGCCGGCGCCCACCGGTCGAACTCGGCCAGCCGTACCGTGGCGAACTCCGGCCACGGCTCCGGTTCGGCCGCCTCGTGCAGCCGGCGCACCGCACCGGCCCGCCGCTGTACCGGCGGGGTCAGCCCGCGCGACCAGTCGGGCCCGCCGCGGACGGCCGACAGCAGCAACGTCCCGGTGGCGTCGTCGGCGAACCGCAGCCGCGGCGCCCGCTCACCGAGCGCCGGCACCCACCGCCGGTAGGCGTCGCGTTCGGCGCGGTAGCGGTCCCGGTCGCGGTGTTGCTTGCCCACCCAGCGCGCGCCGCGCGCATCGCGTACCAGCAGCACCGTCGCGCCGCCGTGCGCCCACGACCGGTCCGCCTCCACGGTGCAGTCGCCGAGCACCCGCCGCAGCAGCGCCAGCATCACTCTCCAGAGTGGACGGACAGGTCGTCGAGCACCCGGGTCAGCTCGGTCAGCCGGGCGCGCTGCACCTCCGGGAGGCTGAACGCGCCGCCGCGGTGCGGGCTGAGCACCACGTTCGGCAGCTGGTGGAACGGGAAGCGGGACGCGGCGACCCCGGTGCGCGGGCCGTCCCCGGACGCCTCGGACCACCACACGTCCAGCCCGGCGGCCAACCTGCCGGTCAGCAACCGTTGGTACAGCGCGGCCTCGTCCACCACGGCGGCGCGCGCCACGTTCACCAGCACGGCCGGATCGGGCAGCAGCGCCAGCTCGGGCGCGCCGATCAGGCCGGTCGTACGGGCCGACAGCGGTACCGCGAGCACCACGACGCGGGAGCGGCGCAGCAGGTCGGGCAGCCGGCGCGGCGGGTGGATCAGCGCGACACCGTCGCCGCTGGTACCGCGGGCGCCGGCGCGGATCGCGTTGACCCGCAGGTCCAGCGCGGCCAGAGCGCGGGCCACCCGGCGACCGACCTGGCCGTACCCGACGACCGTCGCGGTGTGGCCGGCGAGCACCATCGTCGGTTCCGGCGGGACGAACCGCGGGGTCCAGTCGCCGTCGCGCATCGCCCGGTCGGCGGGTACCAGCGCCCGCGCCGCGGCGAGCACCAGCCCCAGCGCGAGCTCGGCGGTCGGGCCGGCGGTGTGGTGCAGGGTGCGTACCGCGATGCCGGGCCGGTCGGCGAGCCGTTCGGCGGTCTGCGCCGGGATCCCGGCGAACGGCACCACCAGCGTGCGCAGCGCGGGGCTCGCGGACAGCAGCGCCTCGTCCGGCCGGCCGGCGACGAGCACCGAGTACCGGGCGTCCGCGGGCGGCGCGCCGTCGGTGAACCGCCAGTCCGGCCGCTCCCGGCGCAGCCGGGCCACCGCCCGCTCACCCACCGACGCCACGCCGTGCACCCAGAAAGCCGTCACACCGTCGGATTCTGGCACCTCCGGCCCGCCACGAACCCGCCGGCCGCACCCCGGACGCGCTGGGTGCGGCGACGGGGCCGGGTGCTCAGCGGATCGGCGGCCCCGCGGTACCGGGCTCGGGGCCCGCGCGGTGCACCGACTCGGCGGCGCGGGCGAGGGCCGCCACCGACGGCGCGGTGCTGTACCCGGGCCAGGCGAGTACCAGGGTCAGCGGCGCGGCGTCGGTGACCGGGACGGCGGCCAGGTCGGCCCGCAGCGGTACGGTCAGCGACCGCGGCAGGACCGCGACGAGCTGGCCGAGCGCGATCCGGTGCATCAGCTCGTCGATGCTGCCGACGACGTTGTCGTCGCGCCGGTGCACGGTCTCGCCGCGCAGCTCGTCCATGCGGATCCCGGTCCGGTCGGCGAGCGGGTGGGCGGTCGGCAGCACCGCGACGGGCGGGTCGGTGAGCAGCGGCTGGGTGTCGAACCCGCGCAGGTCGTCGATCGGGTCGTAGAGCAGGGCGGCGTCGGCGCGGCCGTCGCGCAGCGAGGCGCAGCGGTCCGCGGCGAAGATCACGTGCACCGGCAGCACGTCCGGCTCTCGCTGGTAGGCGGCGAGCAGGTCGGGCAGCCGGCCTCCGTCGCCGCCCACCTTGATGGCGAGCACCAGCCGGGGTTCCACCGCGCCGGCCCGCTGGGCCCGGTGGGCCGCGGCGGACACCGCGTCGAGCGCGTACCGGGCGTCCTCGACCAGCGCGCGACCGGACGGGGTGAGGGCGACCGACCGGCTGGTGCGCTCGAACAGCCCGACGCCGAGCCGGCGCTCCAGCCGGGCCACCGAGCGGGACAGCGCCGGCTGGGCGATGCCGAGCCGCGCCGCGGCCCGGCCGAAGTGCAGTTCCTCGGCGACCGCCAGGAAGTACGCCAGCTCCCGGGTCTCCAGCCGATCCATGCCTCCAGGGTATCGATCGGCGCCGGATCGGTCTTGGACGTATCCGAGCGACCGGTGCTGGGATCGGATCAGCCCCACGACCATAGGAGATCAGATGCCCACCATTGCCATCGTCGGCGCCGGCGCCCGCCTCGGCCTGTCCCTCGGCCGGGTCTTCGGCCGGCACGGGTACCGGGTCGCGCTGCTGGCCCGCAGTCCCGAACGGCTCGACGGACTGGTCCGGCAGCTCGCCGCCGAGCAGATCGACGCCGCCGGGTTCACCGCCGACGTCCTGGACCGGCCGGCGCTGACCGACGCGCTGAACCGGGCCGCCGACCGCTTCGCCGGCATCGACGTCCTGGAGTACTCCCCCACGGTCACCGGGACGGCGTCGGGCGACGCCCACGCCGGCGCTCTCGACCTGACCGTCGACCACCTCCGGCCGCAGCTGGAGAGCACCTGCTACGGCGCGATCGCCGCCACCCGGGCGGTCCTGCCGGCGATGCGCGCGGCCGGCGCCGGCGCCCTGCTGTACACCACCGGCGCCTCGGCGGTGCACCCGGTGCCGATGTTCGCCGGGCCGGGCATCGCCGCCGCCGGGCTGCGCAACTGGGTACTCAACCTCAACACGCTGCTCGCCGAGGACGGGGTGTACGCCTGCCACGTGTCGATCGGCGTGTGGCTGACCGGTACCCCGACGCCGACCCCGGACACTCCCACCACGCACCCGGACGTACTGGCGGAGACGTACTGGCAGCTGGCCGCGGACCGCACCGAACCGGAACGGTTGATCACCGCCTGACCGGAACTGTCTACAGTGGACGGGCGCGGCCCGGGACCGGCCCCCGGCCGGCCACCGCCGGCCGGGGGCCGGCCGCGCCGCGCCCGGGGACGCGGCTGCTACGGCAGGGTGAGGTCGGCGAACACCGGGAGGTGGTCGGAGGCGAGCCGGGCGTCGTCGGTGTCGATCACCCGGACGTCGTACACCGTGCTGGCCGCGGGCGCCAGGACGGCGTCGAGGCGCAGCCGGGGCGCGGCCGCCGGGTACGTCGGGTCGCCCTTGCCGGGGGCCGGGTCGGCGAGCGTGGTGCTCGTCAGGTGCGACCAGACCTGTCCGCCGGGCGCCTCGTTCAGGTCGGCGGCGAACAGCACCGGCGGCTGCTGCGCGCAGACCACCGCGGCCAGCCGCTCGGCCTGGTCGGTGCGCTCGGCCGGGTCGGTACCCAGGTGGGTCCCGACGGCGGTGAAGCGGCCACCGTCGGCGAGCTGGCAGTCGGCGAACGCCACCCCGCGCAGGTGCCGGCCCGGCGTCAGCGGGAACCGCAGCGACCAGTCGCGCACCACCCGTACCCGCTGGCCGACCATGATCAGGTTGCCGATGGCGGGGCCGCCGCCGGCACCGAAGAACAGCCCGCAGTGCCGGGCGAGCTCCGCGCAGCGGGTCCGCCAGCGGAACCGGCGCGGCGCCTCCTGCACGAACACGATGTCCGGCCGGGCCGCGCGCACCACCCGGTACAGCGCCTCCCGATCGTCCTTGAGCCCGTGCACGTTGTAGCTCAACACCCGCACCCGGCCACCCACCGGCACCTCCACGATCGCTCTCGATCTTGACTGACGGCGACGCTAGCGGCGCCGGGCGAGGTCGGCGGCGCCGACGACGCCGGCGGTGTTGCCCATCTCAGCGGGGCGCAGCTCGGCGACCGGCAGCTGACCGCGCTGCGCCATGCCGTCCGCGTACGCCTGGCGGGCCGGGGCGAGCAACAGGTCGCCGGCCTCGACCACGCCGCCGCCGACCACGATCACCGCCGGGTCGAGCGCCTGGACGAGATCGACGCAGGCCAGCCCGAGCCACTTGCCGATGTCCGCGAACGCCGCCACCGACGCCGGCTCACCCTGCCGGGCAGCGTCGGTGATCATCGGGCCGGTGACCCGGTCCGGGTCACCGCCGGTCAGCTCGGTCAGGATCGGCGCGGTGGCCGGTACGTGCGCCACCGCCACCTGGCCGAGCCGCACCAGCGCCTGCCCGCTCGCGTACTGCTCCAGGCAGCCGCGCCGGCCGCACCCGCAGACCTGACCGTCCGGCACCGCGGTCAGGTGCCCCAGCTCGGCGGCGATGCCGTGCGCGCCGCGGATCAGCTGGCCCTCCATGATCACCGCGCCGCCGATGCCGGTGCCGACGGTGTACATGATCATCGACTCGACGTCGCGGCCGGCGCCGAACCGATACTCGGCCCAGGCGGCGACGTTCGCGTCGTTCTCCACCACTACCGGCAGGCCGAACTTGTCCGCGAGCTCCGCCCGCAGCGGCTCGTTGCGCCAGGCGATGTTGGGCGCGAACAGCACGGTCGACCGGGCCGCGTCGATCCAGCCGGCCGCGCCGACCCCGATCGCCTCGACCTGGTGTGCGCCGGCCAGCTCCTCGACCGCGTCCATGATCATCTGCAGGGTGCGGGAAACGTCGTCGGCCGGCGTGTCGCGGCGGGTCTCCGAGACGACCGCGCCGTCCTCGGCGACGACCGCGGCGGCCACCTTCGTCCCGCCGACATCCACCCCGATCGTCACTGACACCCGACGTCTCCCTTCGTCTGCACCCCGCCGTCGGCGGGCTCCCCTGCCGCGGCCGCCGGATCGCCGCCCGGCCCGGCCGCGCCCGCCGCCGCACCGGACGCACCGTCAACGGACGAACCGCCGTCCGACGAACCGCCGAACGACGCACCGTCGGCGGACGGCTCGCCGGCGAACGCGCCGTCGGCGGACGCGCCGTCGGCGGACGCGCCGTCGGCGGACGGCTCGCCGGCGGGCGAGTTGCCGGCGGGCCCGGTACGGTGCTGCCCGGCGGCGCCGTCGGACCAGGCGCGGAGCAGGCCGGCGACGCCGTCGGCGACGGTGCCGACCGCGTCCGCCAACCGCTCGGACAGCTGCGGGTCCGGCTCGCGCACCGCGGCGGCGGCCCGGCACAGCGGGCACCGGCAGCCGGCCTCGCCGGGCCACCCGCTCGCCGCCCGGGACGCGGCGGCGAGGACGCCGGTGACGAGCAACCGTGCCTCGTCGCGTACCGCAGCGTGTGCCACCGGCGCACTCCCGTCCCGGCCGGCACCGCGCGCCGGCCGTCCAGCCACCTCGACCGGCACGAACTCTACTTGGCGGGCGCGGCGCGCAGCCGCGGCAGGCTCGCCTGCGTGACGTGGCCGGCCGCGGGACTCGACACCGGCCTCGGCGGGCCGGGCGAGGCTGGCAGGTGCCGGCCGGAGCGGGCCCGGTGCCGGCCTCGGCGGGCCGGACGAGGGTGGCAGGTGCCGGCCGGGGCGGGCCCAGTCCCGGCCTCGGCGGGCGGGGCGAGGGTGGTCGGTGCCGGCCCGGGCCGGCCGGGCGAGCGTGGTCAGTCGGCGGTCTCGGCGCGCTTCTTCAGCTCGCGCAGCGCCACGTCCATGATCATCTTCTCGGCGCGGCGGCGGAGCATGCCGAGCATCGGCGCGGCCAGCTGTACCGACAGCGAGTAGGTCACCGTGACGGTGCCGTCACCGTTGTCATCGATGTCGTACGAGCCGTCCTGGTCCTTCTGCACCCGGGTGGGTTCGACCAGCCGCCACTGGATCCGGCTCAGGTCCTCGGCGTACTCGTACTCCAGCGTGTAGGTGTCCTTGAGGACACCGGCGTCGAGGACGAACCGGACCCGGCTGGCGTAGCCGTCCTCGTACTCCTCCAGCACGTCGACGGTCTGCACCGCGCTGGCCCAGCCCGGATAGGCGGGGAAGTCGCTGATGATCTCCACGACCCGTTGCGGGGTGGCGCGCACGACGATCGACTGCGTCGAGGAGTCCGTCATGGATCGTGAGGCTACCGTGCCGTCCGGTCGACCATCGTCCCCACCGCCGCCTCGCCCGGCGCCCGGCCCGCCTCGATCCGGTCCTTGTGCCGCCACAGGCCCCACCGCATGGTCCGCTGCCGGCGGTCCGCCTCGCGCCGCGCGACGCGCGCCGAGACCGGGCCGGCGGTGGGGTCGAGCCGCAGGTACGAGTGGACGAGCACGCCGTCGGCGCAGGGCTCCAGCCACAGCTCGGCGGTGCCGCGCCAGGCGCCGTGCACCGCGTACCGTTGACCTTCCAGGCCACGCCGCTGCGTGACCGTGACGGTCAGGTCGGGCCACAGGTCCGCGGCGACCGCCGGCTCGGCCAGCGCGTCGGCGACCAGCCTGGGCGCGGCGGCCACGAACGTCTCCTGCAGCACGTCGACCAGCGGCATGCCGCCCAGCCTGCCACACTGCGGAGGCACCGGCGACGCGGTACGCGCTGCCCCGGGCGCGGTGGACCATTCCGCGACCGGGGGTCACGAAACCGTGGTACTGGGCGGTAGGTTTCGCAGCAGAGAGATCACCGACGGCGAGAGCATCGGGCCCGCCGCCGGCCGGGCGCAAGGAGTAGAGCGTGCGCGAGTTGACCGTTCCCCCCCTCGTCACCGTCGCGGACGACGAGAACCTCACCGACGTGGTGTGGCGGCACGCCGAGGAGTACCCGGACACGGTGCAGTTCTCCCGCCGGCGCGACACCGAGTGGGAGCCGGTGACGATCCGGCAGTTCCGGGACGAAGTGGTCGCGGTGGCGCGCGGCCTGGTCGCGGCCGGGGTCGGCGCCGGCGACCGGGTCGGCCTGATGTCGAAGACCCGGTACGAGTGGACCCTGCTCGACTACGCGATCTGGGCGGCCGGCGCGATCACCGTGCCGATCTACGAGACGTCCTCGGCCGACCAGGTGGCATGGATCCTGGCCGACTCCGGCGCCGTCGGCGTGGTGGTGGAGACCGCCGAGCACGCCGCGCTGGTTTCCGGCACCCGCGACGAGTCGCCCGCGCTCAAGCACGTCTGGACGATCGACGAGGACGCGGTCGGCACCCTGGTCGCCGGCGGCGGTTCGGTCTCGCCGGAGACCGTCGAGCAGCGCCGCAGCTCCCGCGGCGCCGACGACATGGCCACGCTGATCTACACGTCCGGGACGACCGGGCGACCGAAGGGCTGCCAGCTGACCCACCGCAACCTCTACTCCGACATCGCGAACGCGGTGCCCGGCCTGCTGCCGCTGTTCAACGAACGGTCGGCCACGCTGCTGTTCCTGCCGCTGGCGCACGCGTTCGCCCGGATCGTGCAGCTCGGCGCGGTGCAGGCACGGGCCCGGATGGGCCACACCGGCGACGTGAAGAACCTGCTGCCCGACCTGGCCTCGTTCCGGCCGACGTTCCTGCTCTCGGTGCCGCGGGTGTTCGAGAAGGTCTACAACGGCGCCAAGCAGAAGGCACACGGCGAGAGCGACGCCAAGGGCAGGATCTTCGACCGCGCCGAACGGGTCGCCATCGCGTACAGCAAGGGGCTGGACAGCGGGCGGATCGGCGCCGGGGTGCGGCTGCAGCACGCGGTCTTCGACAAGCTGGTGTACGCGAAGCTGCGGGCGGCGATGGGCGGCCAGTGCCGGTACGCGATCTCCGGCGGGGCACCGCTGGGCGAGCGGCTGGCGCACTTCTTCCGCGGCGTGGGCATCACCGTCTTCGAGGGGTACGGGCTGACCGAGACGTCGCCGGTCATCGCGGTCAACGACCAGGACCACGGCAAGATCGGTACGGTCGGCCGGCCGATCCCCGGTTCGTCGGTGCGCATCGCCGACGACGGCGAGCTGTGCGTCAAGGGCGACTACGTGTTCACCGGCTACTGGAACAACGAGAAGGCGACGGCCGAGGCGTTCGACGACGAGGGCTACTTCCACACCGGCGACCTGGCCGAGCTGGACGACGACGGCTTCCTCACCATCACCGGCCGCAAGAAGGAGATCATCGTGACGGCCGGCGGCAAGAACGTCGCGCCGGCCACGCTGGAGGACCGGGTCCGGTCGCATCCGCTGGTCAGTCAGTGCATGGTGGTCGGCGACCGGCAGCCGTTCATCGCCGCGCTGGTGACCCTGGACCCGGAGGCGCTGCCGGACTGGCTGCGCAACCACGGCCGCAAGGCGAGCACCGACGCCGCCGCGCTGATCGACGACGAGGAGATCCGGGCCGAGATCCAGTCCGCGGTGGACGAGGCGAACAAGGCGGTCTCCCGGGCCGAGTCGATCAAGGTGTTCCGGATCCTGCCCCGCGACTTCAGCGAGGAGACCGGCGAGATGACCCCGTCGCTGAAGGTCAAGCGCGGCGTCGTGCTCAAGCAGTACGCCGCGGAGATCGACGCGATCTACACCCGCTGACGCGCGCCGCCCGGGTGGAAGGCGTGGCAAGGTGAGCCGGTGACCAGCGCACCGCAGTCGGCGGACCGGCCGGGCCAGGCCGGGGTACGGATGCTGCGCCCGTTGCGGGCGGCGCTGCTGGTCCTGGTGGTGGTGCTGGTCCTGGTCTCGGCACCGCGGTGGAGCACGGTCGGCTGGTGCGCGCTGCTCGCGGTGGCCGCGCTGCCCGGCCTCGCGATCCCGCCGGGTGCCGGCGGCCGGCTCGGGCTGCTGAGCCGGCTCGGCCGGATCGCCGAGGTGGTCGTCGTCGGCCTGTCCACCGCCGCGCTGCACACCGGCTACGGCGCCACCCTGCCCTACCTGCTGGTACCGGTGCGCTCCGCGGCGATCGCCGGCATCGGCGAGGCGCTGGCGCTGGTCGGGCTGGGCGCGCTGACCACGTTCGCCGCGAGCGCGGCGACCGGCCGGCTGGCCGGCCGCGACTTCGTCCTGGCGAGCGTGCTGTGGCTGCTGGTGGCGTCGGCCGCGGCGCTCGCCGGCCGCCGGATGTACGCCGACGCCGGCCGCACCGAGCCACAGCCGTACGCGGCGGCGACCCGGCTGCTGACCCAGCTGCGCACGGTGGCCCGCCAGCTGCCCGGCGGCACCCTCGATCTGGGTGGCATCGCCGCCGGGCTGCTCGACGAGGTGACCGCGGCGGCACCGAGCGACCGGGCCGCCGTGCTGGGGCGCTCCGGGGGCGGCCGGCTGGTGGTGCTCACCCAGCGCGGCCCGGACCGTACCGACTGGGAGACGTCGCTGTCGGCGGACACCCCGATCGCGGAGGCCTGGCTGAGCCAGCAGCCGCACCTGACCTCCACCTCGCTGGCCCGCTCGATCACCGGCCACCCGGTCTCGGCCCTGGTGGTACCGCTGGTCGCCGGGGTGCGCAGCATCGGCCTGCTGGTGGTCGAGTCGGACCGCACCGGGGCGTACCCGCCGGAGACCGTCGCCCGGGTCCGCGGGCTGGTGTCGACCGCGGCGCTGCGGCTGGAGGCGGCGCTGCTGTTCGACGAGGTCCGCGCGCTCGCCACCACCGAGGAGCGGCAGCGGCTGGCCCGGGAGATCCACGACGGGGTGGCACAGGAACTCGTCATGGTCGGGTACGGGATCGACAACGCGGTCGCCGAGCTGACCGACGTGGCCGGCGCCGAGCAGGCGGTCGGCGAGCTGAACACGCTGCGCGCCGAGGTGACCCGGGTGATCACCGAACTGCGGCTGTCGCTGTTCGAGCTGCGTACCGACGTCGATCCGTCCGGCGGGCTCGCCACCGCGCTGGCCGACTACGCCCGTACGGTGGCGGCGTCCAGCGGGATGCGGGTGCACCTGTCGCTGGACACCTCGACCGCCCGGCTGCCGGCGACGGTGGAGACCGAGCTGCTGCGCATCGGCCAGGAGGCCATCACCAACGCCCGCAAGCACGCCCGCGCCGAGAACCTGTGGGTGACCTGCGAGATCGACCCGCCGTACGCGCGGATCGAGGTCGCCGACGACGGCCAGGGCATGCCGGAAGGGCCCAGCGAGGGCAGTTACGGGCTGACCATCATGGCCGAGCGGGCTCGTCGCATCAGGGCCGAGCTGGGGATAAAACCCCGTGAGCCCTCCGGTACGACGATCACTGCGGTACTCGCGGCACGGCCCCGGCGCGGTAGCGTGTCGGCAGCGGAGGGTGCCGACGACAGCACCGCCACGGACAGCGCCTGACCCGGCGACGCTGGCCCCTCCGCGACCGAATGATTCCCGGACCGCGGAGTGAGCGCCATGCCCGATGAGCCGATCGGCCGAACCAGGATCCTGCTCGTCGACGACCACGACCTGATTCGCAAGGGTCTGCGGCACGCGTTCGAGCGCGATCCGAACTTCGAGGTGGTCGGCGAGGCCGGCGCCGCCGGCGACGGGGTCCGGCAGGCCGCGGCGCTGCACCCGGACGTGGTGATCATGGACCTGCGGCTGCCCGACGGCAGCGGCCTGACCGCCACCCGCGAGCTGCGCAAGGCGCACCCGACGATGGGCATCGTGGTGCTGACCATGTACGCCGGCGACGACCAGCTGTTCGGCGCGCTGGAGGCCGGCGCGAGCGCGTTCGTGCCGAAGAGCGCGCCGGCCGACGACGTGGTCGCCGCCGCCCGGCACGCCGCCGCCACGCCGAACGCGTTCACCGCCGCCGACCTGGCCGAGGCGATGAAGCGCCGGCTGGAGCCGTCCGGCCCGCAGCTGTCGCCGCGCGAGGGCCAGGTGCTCAAGCTGCTCGCCGACGGGATGTCGGTCGCTGGCATCGCCAAGCAGCTCTACGTCTCCGAGTCGACCGCGAAGACGCACATCTCCAAGCTGTACGAGAAGCTCGGCGCCGGCAACCGGGCCCAGGCGCTGATGACCGCGCTGCGCCTCGGCCTGCTCGAAGCGCCCGACTCGCCCCGCTTCTGACCGGTACCCGCCGGGCACCCGACGTGTGCCCGGCGCCGGGCCGGGTAGTCGCCGGGGCGGAGGTGATCGCCATGACCCGCGAGGACACCGTGCGCACCCTGCTCGACCGGTACGGGCCCAGCTTCGCCGAGCAGGCCGGGATCCGGCTCACCGACACCCCGTCCCCGCTGTACCGGTTGCTGGTGCTCGCGCACCTGCTGTCCGCGCGGATCTCCGCGGACGTCGCGGTGGCGGCCGCGCGAGAGCTGTCCGCCGCCGGGTACCGGACTCCGCGCCGGATGCTCGACGCGACCTGGCAGCAGCGGGTCGACGCGCTCGGCCGCGGCCACTACCGCCGGTACGACGAGCGCACCGCCACCCAGCTGGGCGACGGCGCGCAACTGCTGCTGGAGCGCTGGCACGGTGACCTGCGCCGGCTGCGGGACGAGGCGGACGGTGCACCGGCGGGCATCTCCCGGCTGCTCACCGAGTTCCCCGGGATCGGCCCGACCGGCGCGGACATCATCCTGCGCGAGGTGCAGTCGACCTGGCCCTCGGTCGCGCCGTACGCGGACGAGCGGGTCCGCTCGACCGCACGCACCCTGCGGCTGCCGCACAGCGCCGCCGGGCTGGCCAAGCTGGTCCCGGCCGCGGAACTGCCCCGGCTGGCCGCCGCGCTGATCCGCGCGCACGGCCACGAGCAGGAGCTGCGGGCCGCCTGAACATCAGCCCGGTGTGGTCGAGCCCCAGGTAGTTGTCGGTGGTGAACAGCGCGCCGGAGATTCCCGGGCCGCGCACATACCGCGACGCGGGTCCGGTCCGCAGCCCGTTCAACCGGTCCCGGCCGCCTCCGTCTACTGTGGACTGTCCGGGTGCAGCAACGCGGTCATCCGGGCGGCGATGGTGTCCCACTGCCAGTCCGACTCGACCCAGGCGCGGCCGGCCTTGCCCATCCGGGCCGCGAGCGACCGGTCGGTCAGCAACGTGGCCAGCCGGTCGGCCAGCACCGGCACGTCGGTACCGGAGACCACGAAGCCGGTCTCCCCCTCGCGCACCGCGTCCGGCGCGCCACCGGAGTCGCCCGCCACCACCGGCAACCCGGTCGCCGACGCCTCCAGGTACACGATGCCAAGGCCCTCGGCCTCCAGCCCGCCGCGGCGGGTCCGGCACGGCATCGCGAACACGTCACCCGCCGCGTAGTAGTGCGGCAGCGCCGCCCACGGCACCGACCCGGTGAACACCACGTCGTCCGCCACCCCGGTGTCGGTCGCCAGCCGCTGCAGCCGCTGCTTGTCCGGCCCGCCCGAGACGATCAGCAGCGCCGCGTCCGGTACCCGCCGGCGCACCGCCGGCAGCGCCCGGATCAGCGTGTCCTGCCCCTTGCGCGGTACCAGCCGGGACACGCAGACGATCACCGGCCGGTCCGCCAACCCCAGCTCGCGCCGGATCGCCGCCCCCTCGGTGTGCACCAGGTCGGGCCGGAACTTCTCGGTGTCCACGCCCGGCGCGAGGTGCTCCAGCCGGGCACCCTGCCGGCGCGCGTTGATCGCCCGGTCCAGCCGGATCCGGAAGTAGTCGGCCAGGTAGGTGACCACGTCGACGTGCTGCCCGATCCGGCGCAGCAGCCCGCGCGGGCCGGGCAGCGCGGCCCAGCCCGCCTCGTGCCCGTGCGTCTGCGCGACCTGGTGGCGCACCCCGGCCGCTCGCAGCGCCGGCGCGAGCAGCCCCAGCGGCGCCATCGCCCCGTACCAGGCGGTGTCGCAGTCGTACTCGCGGGCCAGCGCCACCGCCGCCCGCCGGGCCCGCGGGGTGGGCAGCAGCACCGTGGTGTCCGCCCGGACCACCGGGAAGGGCTGCTCGGCGTCGAACTGCGCGGCGCCGCGCCAGGACGACGCGTACACCACCAGCGAGTCGGCCGGCTGCCGCACCGCGAGCGCGTGCACGAAGTTCTGGATCCCACCGGTACGCGGCGGGAAGTCGTTGGTGATCAGCAGGGTGCGGCCCATCCCGCGATCGTAGGCGGCCGCCGGCCGGGCCGGACGCGGGATCGCCGGCGCACCCGAAACGGCGCCCGGCCCGGGCCGGACGGTCAGCGGACGATGGTCGGGATGCGCCAGGAGGCCGCCCGGGCGAGGACCTGGCGGGTGCACTCGGTCGCCGGGGCGCCGAGCGGCCGGGCCGGCCGCGGACGCCGCGCACCGTTCAGCCTGGCTCGCGCCCAGGCCTGCACCGGCCGCTCGACCAGATGGTACGAGAGCTCCGCCGCGGCGAGCATCACCAGCCAGGACGCCACCGTGGCGAGATGCCCCGGATGGTGCCCGCGCAGTTCCATCAGCGCCCGGCCGGGCAGCAGGTTCCACAGGTACAGGCCGTACGAGATGGTGCCGAGGTGCACCAGCGGGCGGATCGCGAGCAGCCGGGCGAGCAGCGCGTCCGGCCGCTGCACCACGCTGACCACCACGGCCGCGGCCGCGAGGGTACCCACCGGCAGGCCCCACAGGTTCAGTGACGAGCGCCCGATCGACCACAGCGGGCTCAGGCAGGCGAACGCCAGTACCGCGGCGCCGAGCCAGCCGACGCACCGGGCGAACGGCAGCCGGTACCGCCAGGCGGCGAGCGCGGCGAGGCAGCCCACCGCGAGCGCGTCCATCCGGGTGAACGTCGAGTAGTAGAGCATGTCGTGCCAGCGCACCGAGTGCACGAGCGTCACCCGCAGCCCGACCGCGACCGCCACGATCGCCAGTGCCGCGGTGGTGGCCGCGAGCATCGGATGCCGGCGCGGCAGCGACCGGTCGGCGTGCCGGGTCTCGGTGCGGAACAGCCAGCGCAGCAGCGGCGGCCAGCCGAAGTAGAAGTGCTCCTCGACCGACAGCGACCAGCTCCAGGTGATCTTGCCCATCAGCCGCCAGAACCCGGCGAACACGCTGCCGAGGTACAGCAGTGCCGCGACCACCGGCAGCACCGTCTTGAGCACGCCGTCCTGGCTGCTCCAGAACAGCGAGTGCACCACCGCGACGAGCAGCAGTCCGGGCAGCAGCCGGGCCGCCCGGCGCAGGTAGAACGCCCGCAGATCAAGGTCGCCGGTGCGGTGCAGCTCGCCCAGCAGCAGCGTCGTGATCAGGTAGCCGGAGAGGACGAAGAAGACCGTGACGCCCATGTGGCCGCCGGGCAGCACCCTGGGCAGCGAGCCCCACCCGGGCGTGTGGAACACGATGACCGCGATGATCGACAACGCCCGGATCCCGTCCAGCGCCGGGCGGTAGCCCAGCGACGCCCGCGGCGCCGGTACCCGTTCCGACGGGTTGGCCATGCGGTCGGTCACTCCTGGTACGTCTCGGCGATCCGGTGGTGGCACTTGTGATTCGCCGGAAATGACCGGAACGTTACTCCTCGGCAGCGAACTCGTCGGCCGCCGCGAGCCGCTGCACCGTGCTCGGATGGGTACCGAACAGCGCCTGCGCGACCCGGCCCGGATCGACGTCGGCGAGGTTGCGCAGCGCCAGCCGCCCCTGCATCGCCGCGAACGTCGCCGGGTCGCCGGTGGTACGCAGCGCGTGCCGGTCGGCGCGCGCCTCGACCCGGCGCGACACCAGGTTGCCGACCGGCCCCAGCACCAGCTGCGCGACCGTGAGCAGCGCGAACAGCAGCCCCACCGCCCGCGGGTCGGCCAGTCCGGTGGCTCCGGCGGCGGCGAACGGCGCGGGCCAGGCGCCGAACAGGTACAGCAGGCAGCAGCCGGCCGCGGCGCCGAGCGCACCGAGCCCGGTCGCGAGCGGTACGTCGTGGTGCCGGGCGTGGCCCAGCTCGTGCGCCACCACCAGCCGGGTCTCCGCATCGGGCGCCGCGGACAGCAGCGTGTCGAACACGACGATGCGGCGGGTCGGCCCCAACCCCGACACGTACGCGTTGACCGCGCTGCCGCGCCGCGACGCGTCGGCCACCAGCACCGAGCGGACGCGTACCCGGTCGGCGGCGGCGAGCGCCAGCAGGTCGTCGCGCAGCGGCGAGTCGGGCATCGGGGTGAACCGGTGGAACAGCGGCTCCACCAGCACCGGGAACACCATCGACAGCAGCACCGTGAGCACCGCGGCGGCGCCGGCGACCGGCGCCCACCAGGCGTGCGGCCAGGCACCCGTCGCGGCGAAGAACCCGGCCAGCGCGGCACCGACGAACACGACCGCGAGCACCGCACCGCGGCCGAGGTCCACCGCCCAGCCGGCCCAACCCTGCGTGACCAGCCCGTACCGGCGAAGCACCGCCCGGCGGCGGGCCGCGAACGGCAACCCGAGCACCTCGACGATCGCCGCCACCGCCAGCCCGCCCAGGACCGCGGTCACCAGCCGACCGCCGCCCACCGCGTCGCCGATCGCGGTCACCAGCCGCGCGGCCAGCGGGGTCACTCCCAGCACCAGCACCGCGACCAGCTCCACCAACAGGCCCGCGTACCGCAGCGGGCGCAGTTCCCGCGCCAGCTCCCGGCCCCGCGCCACCTGGTCGGCAGGCAGCCGGGACAGTGCGGCGAGCTGCGCGGCCCGCGGCGGTACCGGGACGCGCCACGGCACCGCGACCGCGACGACGACGCCGGCCGCGACCAGCAGGACCGCCGCGACGACCGCGGCACCGACCAGACTCGCCATTCCCGCAGCCTTCCAGAGCCGCCCCGCCCCCGCGCCCCCGCCCGCCCGTACGCCGCGCGCCTGCCCGCTCGTTCGCCGTGCACAGCGGCGCCCCGGCCGCTCGTACGGCCCGTGCCGACGCGAGCGTGCCCAGAGCGCCCGCGCGTCCTGCGCCGACCACCCGCGCGATCCACGCCGGCGCACTCGTGGGGTGTGTGCCGGTGCAATGTGCTTGCCGGGTGGCGATGCGTGCCGCAGGCTGCGGACATGCGCTTCTCGATCAACATCCCGAACTTCGGGGACTTCGCCGACCCCCGAACCGTCGCGCTGGTGGCGACCGCGGCCGAACGGGCCGGCTGGGACGGCCTGTTCGTCTGGGACCACGTGGTCCACGACAAGCGGCGGCGCCGCGGCCAGCCGTTCGGCGATCCGTGGCTGCTGCTGACCGCCGCGGCCCTGGCCACCTCCCGGATCCGGCTCGGCACGCTGGTCACCCCGGTGGCCCGGCGCCGGCCGGAGCAGCTCGCCCGGCAGGTCGCCACGCTCGACGCGCTCAGCGGCGGGCGGGTCGTGTTCGGCGCCGGCCTCGGCGGACCGATCGAGGACGAGTTCGGCAGCTTCGGCGAGCCGACCGACCCGGTGGTCCTCGCCGAGCGGCTGGACGAGGGCCTCGACCTGCTGAACCGCTACTGGTCCGGCGAGACGGTCGACCACGACGGGAAGCACTACCAGGTACGGGACGTGCAGCTGCTGCCGGCCACGGTGCAGCGTCCGCGGCCGCCGGTCTGGGTCGGCGGCTACTGGCCGCGCCGCCGGCCGATCCGCCGCGCCGCCCGCTGGGACGGGGTCGTGCCGCTGTTCACCGAGGCCCGGCACGGCGAGGTGCCGCCGCTCGACGCGGTGCGAGAGCTGGTCGACTACGTGCGGACCCAGCGCGCGGACCGGGACGGCCCGTTCGAGATCGTGCTGGGTGGCGTCAGCCCGGGTGACCCGGCCGCGGCCCGGGACCTGATCGCGCCGCTGGCCGACGCCGGCGCGACCTGGTGGGACGAACGTCAGGTGCAGACGCTGGTCGGCTTCGACCGGCTCGCCCCGGTGCTGCGCCGGATCGAGCAGGGCCCGCCGACGCTCTGACCGCGACAGCCGCCCGGCCGGCGCGGCCGCAGCCGCCGGGCCGGCGCCGCGCCGGTGGCGGCGCGGCGGCCCGGGCCACTGGTCAGGCGGTGCGGCGAGAGCCGGCGTCAGGGTCCGGCTCGGCGGGCACCAGCCGCAGCCGGGGCAGCATGCCGGCGTCGGCGAACACGTCCAGCGCGTGCTGCTCCTCGGCGTCGAGCTCCAGCTCGGGCGGCGGTCCCAGCAGGACGCTCACCACACAGTCCGCACACGCGCGCCCCCGCACCGTGCACTGGTCACAGTCGATGATCATCGAGCCTCCCAACCTGTGCGGCGGGCTCTCCCCCGCCACGATCCGCACGCTACGCAGGGGGTACGACGTTTCCGCCGGACCGAACCGACAGAGGATGTCAGGTCGGCACCCTAGGTTCGAGGGCATGCGGTACGGGTTGGAGATCTGTTGCGGTGGGTCCGGGGTCGAGGCCGCCGACCTGGTCGCGCTGGGCGTGCTCGCCGAGCGGTCCGGGTTCGACGGTGTCTTCTTCGAGGACTACCTCGTCTACTACAGCGAACCGGACGCGCCGACGCACGATCCGTGGCTGCTGCTCGCGGCGATCTCCGCCGGGACCGACCGGATCCGGCTCGGTACCACGGTGACCGGCCTGCCGGCGCGGCAGCTCGCGAAGCTGGCCCGGGAGGCCCTCACGCTCGACCACCTGTCCGGCGGCCGGGCGGTACTCGGGGTCGGGCTGGGTGATCCGCAGGACCGCGGCGTGTCCGCCATCCACGAGACCGCGGGCGCCCCGGGTACCGGTGGCCCGCGCGGCCCGCAGGGCGGGCGGCTCGGCGGGTCGGCGGGTGAGCGGGCGGCGCGGTACGACGAGGGGCTCGACGTCCTGCTCGGGCTGCTCGGCGGTGCCCCCGTGCGACACACCGGCCGGTACTACCGGGTCGACGGCGTCGCGTACCGGCCGGGGCCGGTGCAGACACCGCGGCTGCCGGTGTGGGTCGGCGGCAGCCTGGAGGCTGGGGCCGCGGTGCGCCGGGCGGCCCGGTGCGACGGCATCGTGCCGTACCGGCGCCGGGACACCGACAGCTGGGCCGACGTGGACGCCGGCCAGGTGGCGGCGCTGCGACGGCGGCTGGGCCCGGCCGCCGACATCGCGATCGGCGGCCGGCGGCGCCGCACCGATCAGGCGGTCGAACGCGAGTACGTCGCGGGCCTGGCCGACGCGGGCGCCACCTGGTGGCTGGAATTCGTCCCGCCGGGCGACCCGGCCGAGATGCGCGATCTCGTCGCCCGCGGCCCGCTGCGCTGACTTCCGGGCCGCCGCCCGGGGGCGGTCTCAGCCGCGGGCGAGGCGGCGCAGCAGGGTGTGCGCGGACAGCGGGTACGCGCCGTGCCGGCGGACGCCGTCGGCGACCTCCTTGTCGGAGGACACCACGACCACCACCCGGCCGTCCGGCTCGGCCCGGACCAGCCGGCGGATCAGCTCGTCGGCGATCTCGCCCTTGCGGCTGAACAGCACCCGCACGCCCCGCGGTGGCGGGGCGATGCCGTGCACCGGGTCGGCGCCGTCCCAGACACAGGTCACCTCGGCACCGGTCTGCGCGGCGAGCACGCCGAGGCTGGCCGCCAACCGGTTGCGCTGCTGTTCCAGCGACAGCTCGCCGTAGCCGGTCTTGGTGACGTTGTAGCCGTCGACCACTAGGTGCGCCCGGGGCATCGCGAGCAGCTGGTCGAGCCGGGCCGGATCGTCGGCGGCGAGCGCGCGGGCGCCGGCCCGCGGCCGGTCCGGCGTGTCCGCGGTCTCGGCGACGAAGTCGGCCGGTACCACCTCGACCGGGTCCAGCGCGAGCTCCCGGACCAGGCCGCGGGCGGCGTTGCGGACCGTCTCCAGCAGCAGCCAGACCCGGGAGTCGTCGAACGCGTGCTCCTGCGCCCCGGCCGCCCGGGTCGCGGCGGCGGCCGCCTCGGCGTCGGCCAGCCGGGCATTGAGCCGGCGCAGCTCCGCCTGGTGGTCGCGTTCGGCCCGGGCCAGCCGGCCCTTCTCGGTGGCGGCCTGCTCGCTGGCCCGGCGCTCCCGGTGCTGGCTCTCGCGCAGCTCCTTCTGCACCGCGCGCAGCTCGGCGCGCAGCTCGGCCAGCTCGGCCCGGGCCTGCTCCGCCTCGCCGCGCAGCCGTCCGTGCTCGGCGACCGCCGCCGCGCGGGCCTGTTCGGCCCGGTCGGCCCGCTGCTCGGCCTCCTTGATCCGGTGCTCGGTGGCGACCCGGTCGGTCTCGGTGCGCACCTCGTCGGCGGCGCCGACGACCAGGTCGACCCAGTTGTCCGGGCGCAGCAGGTAGGCCAGCGCACCGACCTCGACCGGATCGGCGGCGGCCGGCCGGGTACCGGCGGTGACCGCGATGGTCAGCTCGCCGCCGGCGTCGGCGACCTTGGCCGCGACCCGCTGCCGGAACGCCGGGTCGCCGGCCAGCGCGGCAGCGATGCCGGTACCGCCGAGCTTGGCCCGCTTGGCCGGGGTGAACCGGGCCACCCGGCGCAGCGAGGCGGGCACCTGGTCGAGCGGCAGCCCGCCCAGCACCGTGGCGGCGAGCGTCACCACCCGCTGCCGGACCGCCTCGGGCAGCACCGGGACCAGCGCCGGGTCGTCGGCCGAGTCGATCGGGTTCGGTTCGGCACTCATGGGCGTGCCCCCCGGCTCGGACCGCTCGCGCTGCCGCCCGGCCACCGGCGCTCGCGCCGCACGGCTGCCCCGCCCGGCGTCCCGACCCGGTCACGACGGTCCGCGACGTGCCGCTGCCGGTACGTCGAGGGCCGCGGTCGGGCCGCGGGGGCCGGGGTGCTCATAGGGACAGTTTGACATCGCCGGGTCGCCTCGGCACGTCAGCGCGGACGCGCTGCGGCCGGCCGGGCGTGCCGGCGGAGCGCCCCGTCGGCCAAAGGCGACACATCGGTGCGTACCGATCCACCGTGCGTACCGAGCTGCGTGCTGCGGGCGATGCCGGGTGCGGCGTCGGTTTCGTCGTACCCGGGGCCTACCGTGCGGTCCGTGCCCGTACCCCCCGTCCGTCGCAGCGGCGAACCCGCCTTCCGGCAACAGAGCATCGACGAGATCGGTCAGCCGCTGGCGACGACCACGTTCGTGGTGGTCGACCTGGAGACCACGGGCGGGTCACCGGCCGACGCGGGCATCACCGAGATCGGCGCGGTGAAGGTGTGCGGTGGCGAGGTGCTGGGCGAGTTCGGCACGCTGGTCAATCCCGGCCTGCCGATCCCGCCGTTCGTGGCCGCGCTGACCGGCATCACCGAGGCGATGGTGGCGCCGGCGCCGGAGCTGACCGAAGCGCTGCCGAGCTTCCTGGAGTTCGCCCGGGGCGCGGTGCTGGTGGCGCACAACGCGCCGTTCGACGTGGGGTTCCTGAAGGCGGCGTGCGCGAAGTTCGGCTACCCGTGGCCGGGGTTCCCGGTGGTCGACACGGTGACGCTGGCCCGCCGGGCGCTGACCCGCGACGAGGTGCCGAACTGCAAGCTCGCCACCCTGGCCGCCTACTTTCACACCGAGACCCAGCCCAGCCACCGCGCGCTGGACGACGCCCGGGCCACCGTCGACGTGCTGCACCGGCTGCTGGAGCGGGTCGGCAGCCACCGGGTGCACACGCTGGACGAGCTGGTCGAGTTCTGCCGCGCGGTGCACCCGGTGCAGCGCCGCAAGCGCGGCCTCGCCGACGGCCTGCCGCACGCCCCCGGGGTGTACGTGTTCCGCGACGGCTCCGGCCGCCCGCTCTACGTGGGCACCTCGCGCGACATCGCGACCCGGGTGCGCAGCTACTTCACCGCGGCGGAGACCAGGTCCCGGATGACCGAGATGCTCACCGCGGCCGAACGGGTGGAGGCGGTGGAGTGCGCGCACGCGCTGGAGGCGGGGGTGCGCGAGCTGCGGCTGATCGCCGCGCACAAGCCGCCGTACAACCGGCGGTCGAAGTTTCCGGAGCGGGTGCACTGGTTGAAGCTGACCGACGAGCCGTTCCCGCGGCTGTCGATCGTGCGCAAGCTGGCCGACGACGCCGGCTGCTACCTGGGGCCGTTCTCGTCCCGGCGGACCGCCGAGACCGCCGCCGCGGGGGTGTACGACGCGGTGCCGCTGCGGCAGTGCACCCGCCGGCTGTCGGTGCGCACCGCGAGCCCCGCCTGCGCGCTGGCCGAGATCGGCCGGTGCGCGGCGCCGTGCGAGCTGCAGATCGCGCCGGCCGACTACGCCCGGTACGCCGACGCCTTCCGCGAGGCGGTGCACGGCGATCCGGCGGTGCTGGTCGACCGGCTGCTCGCGCGCATCGGCGAGCTCGCCACCGACCAGCGGTACGAGGAGGCCGCCACGGTCCGCGGCCGGCTGGTGGCGCTGCTGCGGGCGGCGGTGCGGCTGCAGCGGCTGCGGTCGCTGACCTCGATCCCGGAGCTGGTCGCGGCGCGCCGGGCGGAGGAGGGCGGCTGGGAGCTGGCGGTGGTGCGGCACGGCCGGCTCGCCGCCGCCGGGACGGCCCCGCGCGGGACGGCACCGCGGCCGGTGCTGGCGGCGCTGCTGGCGACGGCCGAGACGGTGCGCGGCGGGGTCGGCCCGACGCCGTGCGCGACGGCCGAGGAGACCGAGCTGATCCTCACCTTCCTCAACCGGCCGGAGACCCGGTTGGTGGAGGCGTCCGGCGCCGGCTGGTACTGCCCGGCCAGCGGCGCCGAGCGATTTCACGATCTGTTACAGAAGGCGGACGCTGCGCGTTCTTCGGCGGACCCGCTGTCCGACCGTGGCGCACCGCGTACGATGCATCGACCGACCCGTGCGACGGCCTGACCTGCGATTTGGTGTCCAGTGTGAGAAATGCCGTCATCGGGGATGCGACCGTTCGTTGGTATCCACCGATCGATCGGGTCTAATTGGCTCATCGGTCGTCCCGGTTCGCCGATTACGATCGGTGAGAGGACCCGTCAGGCCGGCTGGCCGGGCAGGAGGTGCCGTTGAGTCTGGGAGCCAATCCGTCGCGCGCGGAGCTGCCCGCTTTCGCGCCGAATCAGGCCGCGCCCACCAGCCGGGAACGCCGTGCCAGCGCCCCGCTGTACCGCTGGCTGCGGGCAATGCTGCCGTGGGGCGGGTCGCAGGGCTCCGAGACCCCGATCGAGACGGTGGTGCGTACCCACCGGGGCACCTACCCGCGCCCGGACGTGCCGCTGGTGACCCGCGCGTTCGCGGTCGCCGACAAGCTGCACGCCGGCCAGGTCCGGCGCAGCGGCGAGGCGTACATCAGCCATCCGCTCGCGGTCACCCAGATCCTCGCCGGGCTGGGCATGGACCCGGTGACGCTCGCCGCCGCCTTACTGCACGACACCGTCGAGGACACCGACTACACGCTGGAGCAGCTGCGGTCGGACTTCGGTGACGAGGTGACGCTGCTGGTCGACGGCGTGACCAAGCTGGACAAGGTGTTCTTCGGCGACATCGCCGAGGCGGAGACGATCCGCAAGATGATGATCACCGCCGGCCGGGACGTGCGGGTGCTGATCATCAAGCTGGCCGACCGGGTGCACAACATGCGCACCATCCAACACAAGTCGCGCAGCTCGCAGATCCGGATCGCGAACGCCACCCAGGACGTGCTGGTGCCGATGGCCGACCGGCTCGGCATCCACGTGCTCAAGGCCGAGCTGGAAGACATCGTGCTGCGCACCGTCGACCCGGACATGTTCCTGGAGATCGACAAATACCTGTCCGAGCGCAGCGACGACGGCGGCTACCTGGTCGACGTGATCCGCACCGTGTCCGGCGCGCTGCGGGCCGACCGGATCGACGCCGAGGTGGTCCGCCGGCCCCGGCACCACTCCTCGATCTACCACGAGATGACGCAGGGCCCGCTGCGCGAGCCGAACGACCCGCCGCGCATCGTGATCATCATCGACGGGCCGGACACCGACTGCTACGCGGCGCTGGGCACCGTGCACGCGCTGTGGCGACCGGTGCCGGGCCGGTTCAAGGACTTCATCGCCTCGCCGAAGTTCAACTACTACCAGTCGCTGCACACCACGGTGATGGGGCCGGAGCGGCAACCGATCGAGATCATGATCCGCACCGAGCAGATGAACGACACCGCCGAGTACGGCATCGTGGTCCGGCTGCGCAACGGGACGGCGCCGACCGACGGGCCGGAGCGGCTCGACTGGCTGCAGTCGCTGCTCGGCTGGGAGCGCGACGCGCTCGCCTCCACCGAGTTCCTCGACGCCCTGCGCTGTGACCTCTCCGAGGATCAGGTACAGGTGTTCACCACGGCCGGCGACAGGGTGCTGTTGCCGGCCGGCGCGACTCCGGTCGACCTCGCGTACTCGATGGATCCGCAGACCGGCGACCGGCTCATCGGCGCGTACGTGAACGGGCGGCTGGCCCGGCTGTCCACGGTGCTGGAGGACGGCGACGCGGTGGAGATCATCACCGCCCGGGCGGACGACTATCCGGGCCCGTCGAAGGAGTGGCTGGGCTTCGCCCGCAGCGCCAACGCCCGGCTGGCGATCGGCAAGTGGTTCCACCGGGGCGACGTCGAGCAGTCCGCCGAGACGCTCAACGACCGGATCGACGCCGGCCGGGTGGCGGTGGCCCGCGCGCTGCGCCGCCAGCAGCGGTCGCTCGCGGTGGAGGACCCGCTGCTGTCCACCGCGCACGACCTCGGCTACCCGGATCTCGACGCGCTGTTCGTCGCCGTCTCGTCCGGCAAGCTGTCCGCCGACGAGGTGGTGCACCAGCTGATCGACTCGGTCGACCGGCCGAGCACCACCCCGTAGCCCGCTCGCCGTTTCAGTCGTCAGGCCGCTCGCGGCCTCGGTCGTCAGGCCGCTCGCGGCCTCGGTCGTCAGGCCGCTCGCGGCCTCGGTCATCAGGCCGCTCCCGGCCGTCGGGCCGCTCCCGGCCGTCGGGCCGCTCGCGGCCTCGGTCGTCGTCGAGGCGCAGGGCGCCGGACGGGCACAGGCCCACCGCCTCGCGGACCCGGTCGGCGGTCTCGCCGGTGGGCCGGTCGAGGCGCACCAGTACGGTGCCGTCGTCGTCCTGGTCGAACACCGCCGGCTCGGTCAGCACGCACTGACCGGCGCCGATGCACACGTCCCGGTTCGCGGTGACACGCATCGTCTCGCTCCTACCACTCGACCGGCATCCGGTGGATGCCGTAGATGCTGGCGTCGTCCTTGTACGGCAGTTCGTCGACCGCGCCGGCCAGCCGCAGCCCGGGCAGCCGCCGCAGTACGGTGTCGAACACGACGGCGAGCTCGGCGCGGGCCAGGTTCTGGCCGAGGCACTGGTGCGGGCCGAAGCCGAACGCGACGTGGTGCCGGGCGCCGCGATCGAGGTCCAGCTCGTCCGGGCGGTCGAAGGCGGCCGGGTCGTGGTCGGCGGACAGCCCGAGGGCGACGACCCCCTCCCCCGGGCCGATCCGCCGGCCGCCGATCTCGACCTCCTCGGTGGTCACCCGCGAGGTGACCGAGTCGACGATGGTGAAGTACCGCAGCATCTCCTCGACGGCGGCCGGGGTGCGGGACGCGTCGGCGCGCAGCGCGGCGGCCTCGGCCGGGTGCTCGATCAGCGCCAACGTACCGAGCGAGACCATGTTGGCGGTGGTCTCGTGCCCGGCGATCAGCAGCAGCACCGCGAGCGACACCAGCTCGTCCCGCTGGTAGCCGCCGGCGGCGCGGCGACGCACGATCTGCCGGCCGATCAGGTCGTCGCCGGGATCGCGTTCCTTCTCGGTGACCATGGTGTCCAGGTAGGACATCAGCTCGTCCATCGCGTTGCTGCGCTCGGCGCCGCCGATGTCGCGGCGCAGCAGCATGCTGCTGCGCCGCTGGAAGAAGTCGTGGTCGGCGTAGGGGACGCCGAGCAGCTCGCAGATCACCAGCGACGGGACCGGCAGCGACAGCGCCGTGACCAGGTCGACCGGGCGGTCGGCGGCGAGCATGGCGTCGATCCGGTCGTCCACGATCTGCTGGATGCGGGGGCGCATCGCCTCGGCCCGCCGCACCGTGAACTCGCCGACGACCAGTCGACGGGCCGCGGTGTGCGCGGCGCCGTCCATGCCGATCAGTGACAGCGGCCGGACCGGCTGTGCCGGCGCCTCGGCGAACGGCCGCGGGAACGCCGGGTGGGCCCGGTCGGCGCTGAACCGGGTGCCGTCGCCGAGCACCGCCCGTACGTCGGCGTGCCGGGCGACGAGCCAGGCGTACTGGCCGCCGGGCAGCCGGGCGGACACCGGCCCGGTGTCGCGCAGCCCGGCCAGCTGTTCGGGCGGTTCGAACGGGCAGCCTCGCTCGATCGGGTACGTCGGAGCAGGTACGGGCGTCTCCGGTGTGGTGGCCACGGTCGTCTCTCCTCTGCCGATGCGGATGGATTTCCTCCACTTGACCGTAGGCAACCGGAAGAAGTTCGTCCAGATAGTCGCCATGAAATGTGACGAAAGGGAGCGAGCCACGGTACCGGCGAGGCCGCCGTGCAAGAATCCGGGCACGGTGACGGGGAGGACGGCGATGACCGACGGCATCCGGATGCGGGCCGACGCGCGGCGCAACAGGGAGCAGATCATCGCCGCCGCCCGCACCCTGTTCGCCGAGAACGGCCCGGACGTACCGATGGAGGAGATCGCGCGGCGCGCCGGCTGCGGCGTCGGCACCCTGTACCGCCGGTTCCCGGACCGGGCGTCGCTGATCCACGCGGTCGGTCTGGACAACCTCGAACGCATCCGCGCCGCCGCCCGCGCCGCCGTCGCCGAGGAGCCCGACCCCTGGCAGGCACTGCGCCGGGTGGTCCGGCTCTCGCTGGACCTGCGGCTGTCGCAACGGCTGTCGGTCGCCGCCGAGGAGGCGCCGGACAGCTTCCACCGCGATCCGGCGGCCGCCGCGAGCCGCCGGGAGATCCTCGCACTGCTCGACGAGCTCGTCGCCGCCGCGCAACGACAGGGCAGCCTGCGCCGCGACATCGGCGCCGGCGACGTGCTCGCGATGGCGATCATGACCATCCGCCCGCTGCCCGGCTTCGACGAGGCGCACCGCGACCTGCTCACCGAACGCTGCCTCGGCCTGGTCCTGGACGCCCTCGGTACCGGCGGCGACGAGCCGCTGCCCGGCCGGCCGCTCGGCCTCGCCGACGTGTTCCCGTTCGCCGCCGAGTAGCCGGCGAACGGCTCAACGAGCCCGTGCCGGAACGTTCACGCCCCCGGTCGCAGAGCTGTCGGTCACGTCGCCGCCGGCGGCGCTGTCGCGCCAGGTCGCGGCGGCGTCGGTGGCGGTACGGGCGGCGGCGAGCGAGCGGGCGGCCTGCGGGCGGAACCGGGCCAGCGCCGGAGCGAGGTCGGCGAGCGCCAGCTCGGCGTGCACGAACCGCAGGTGCTCCGGCGCGACGCCCTGCCGGACGAAGTAGGCCCGCAGGTACGGGGTGTGGAAATCGTTGCCCTCCTGCGGCGTGCCGGGCCCGTACGCGCCGCCGCGGGCGCCGAGCACCACGACCCTGGTGTCGCGCAGCAGCGGCGCACCGGTGTCCGGATCGAGGTACGCGCCGGGGAAGGTGACCCGGTCGATCCACGCCTTCAGCGCGACCGGTACCGACAGGTTGTACATCGGCGCGCCGATCAGCACCGTGTCGGCGGCCAACAGCTCGTCGATCAGCGGCCGGGACAGCTCCCACTCGCACCGCTCGTCGGCGTCGGCGGCCAGCGCGCCGACCCGGCTCAGCGGTACCCCGCCGTGGCGCTCCACCCGGCGGCCGAGCGTGCAGTAGCCGGTGCCGACCGGAGGTACCGGATCCGCGGCGAGATCCCGGTACCGGTACGGCGCCGTGGGGTGCGCGGTGCGCCAGCGCTCCGCGTACCGGGCGGTCAGCTCCCGGCTGATCGACTCGCCGGACCGGTTGGCACTGGAATCGAGGTGCAGCAACGACATCGTGGTTCTCCTGTCACCGTTGAGGCGTCGGGTACGTCATTCCGGTTGACGGGCCACGACGGGAAGAGGTGACCGTGCAGGTGGCGGACGACGGGCTGGCGGCCCGGTTCGAGGCGGAACGCGGCCGGCTGCGGGCGGTGGCGTACCGGATGCTGGGCGAGCCGACGGCGGCCGAGGACGCGGTGCAGGAGGCGTGGCTGCGGCTGAGCCGGGTCGACGCGGACGAGGTGGACAACCTGGGCGGTTGGCTGCGCACCGTGGTCACCCGGATCTGCCTGGACGTGCTGCGCGCCCGCCGGTCCCGGCCGGAGGACCCGACCGAGACCGGCCAGCTCGACGAGGTACCCGGCGCGGCGGCCGAACCGGCCGACACCGCGGCGCTGGCCGACTCGGTCAGCCGCGCGCTGCTGATCGTGCTGGACACGCTGGAGCCGGCCGAACGGGTCGCGTTCGTGCTGCACGACATGTTCGCGGTGCCGTTCGACCAGATCGCGCCGATCGTGTCGCGCAGCCCGGTGGCCACCAAGAAGCTCGCCAGCCGGGCCCGGCAGAAGGTCCGGGGCACCCCGGCGGTACCGGCGGACGAGCTGGCCCGGCAGCGCCGGGTGGTGGCCGCGTTCCTCGCCGCCGCCCGCTCCGGCGACCTCGGCGGCATCCTCGCCGTACTGGCGCCGGACGTGGTGCGGCGCTCCGACCCGGCCGCGCTGCCGCCCGGCGCCGCCGCGGTGGTACGGGGCGCGCAGCAGGTCGCCCGGGGCACGGTGGCGCTGGCCGGCCGCTCCCGCCTGGCCGAGCTGGTACTGGTGAACGGGCGGATCGGCGCGGTCGTCGCACCGGGCGGGCGGCTGCGGTTCGCGCTGGCGTTCCGGGTCGACGGCGACGTGATCACCGAGTACGAGGTGATCGCCGATCCGGAGCGGCTCGCCCACCTGGACCTCGCGCTGCTCCCCTGACCCGGCGGGCGACGGCGCCGACCGACGCGCGCCGAGCGTGGCCGCGGCGGTACGTGGAGGTGCGAACGTGGGCGCGCGGCCGTCGGGGGCGGCCGTGCCGATAGCCTGGGGGCATGACGTCTCGGCGCGGGCTGCGGGAGCAGGCGTACTACGTCGGATTCCGGGCCTTCCACCGGCTGCCGATGAAGGTGCGCCGGCGCATCGTGCGCACCGTCGCCCCGACGTACACGCTGGGCGGGGTGACGCTGCTGCTGGACGTGCACAGCGTCGGCGACACGCCGGCGCCGCGGATCCCGGACACCGCGCGGATCCTGCTGCTGCGCCAGCCACCCGGGTTCGGCTGGACCCTGCCCGGCGGGCTGATCGACCGGGGCGAGTCGCCGCTGCAGTGCGCCGCGCGGGAGCTGCGCGAGGAGACCGGGGTACGGCTGCCGCTGGACGCGTTCGTCCCGGCGGTGCCGAACGCGGTGGTGCACCCGCGCGGCCAGTGGGTCGACACGGTGTTCGTCGCGCACGTCGACCCGGCGGACCATCCGGCCGAGGCGGACGGCATCGAGGTGGACGAGCTGGCCTGGCATCCGGTCACCGACCTGCCCCGGCTCACGCTGCCCACCGCGCGGCTGGTCGCCCGGTACGGGCTGGGGCCGCTCGCCGGCGCCGACGACCCGGACACCGCGGTGTTCAGCCTTGACCGCTGAACCACCCCGCCCCGCACCACCCCATCGCGTACCGGACCGGCCGCGGGAGCTGTGCGCGGTCGTGCTGGCCGCCGGGGAGGGGACGCGGCTGCGGCCGCTGACCGAGCTGCTGCCCAAGCCGCTGTGCCCGGTGGCGAACGTGCCGCTGCTCGACCGCGCCCTGGCGCGGCTGGCCGCGGCCGGCGTCACCGACGTGGCCGTCAACGCCTGCTACCGCGCCGCCGACATCGTCGAACACCTCGCCGACCGGCCGGTACGCGTCTCCGTCGAGGCGCCGCCCGCCCTCGGCACCGGCGGCGGGGTGGCCCGGCTGCGCGACTGGATCGACGGCCGGGACGTCCTGGTGTGCAACGCGGACGGCTACCTCGCCGACGGCGTCGAGGCCGCCCGGTCGCTGCTGGCCGGCTGGGACCGGCACCGGTTCCGGCTGCTCACCGTGCACGACGAGGCTCGTGGCGACTTCGGCGCACCGCGCCGCACCGAACGGTTCGCCGGGATGAGCCTGATGACCTGGCCGCAGGTGTGCGCGCTGCCGACCGGTACCAGCGAACTGCAGGTGCCGTGGCGTCGCGCCGAGGCGGCCGGCGAACTGGACCTGGTCGACTTCGCCGGCGTCTTCGTCGACTGCGGTACGCCCCGGGACTACCTCGCCGCGAACCTGCACGCCAGCGGCGGTACCAGCGTGGTCGGACCCGGTGCCCGGGTGGCCGGGCGCCTGGTCCGCAGCGTCGTGTGGCCCGGCGCGACCGTCACCGCCGACGAGACCCTCACCGACACCGTCCGCGCCACCACCCCGACCGGCCGCCCCGTCACCGTCCGCGCCTAGGGGCTGTCTCGAGGTCGCCGGCCGAGCGAGGCGAGTCCCGTTCGTCCGCGGCGGCGGCGGAGGGCAGTTCGGGCGCCGGGCCTGCACCCGGGCTGGCCGACGACGCCGCGAGCGGGCAGACGGGGCGCCGCAGCCGGCACGCGGACCTCGAGACAGGCCCTGGAGGTGCCGGTTGCCGGGAGGGTCGGGTCGGCGGGTGGCTAGCATGAACGGCCGACGGCACCGGAGCCGCGCAGGTCGACAGCAAGGAGCAGACGGTGATCACCGCGATCGTCCTCATCCAGTGCGAGACCGACTCGATCCCCGAGGTGGCGAGCGCGCTGGCCGCGCTACCCGGCGTCAGCGAGGTCTACTCGACGGCCGGCAACGTCGACCTGATCGCCGTCGTCCGGGTCCGCGAGTTCCACCAGATCGCCGACGTGATCGCCGACCGGATCAGCAAGACGGCCGGTGTGGTCGACACCGAGACGCACATCGCCTTCCGGGCGTACTCGCAGCACGACCTGGAGGAGACCTTCGCGATCGGCTTCGAGGACGCGGACTGACCATGCCGACCCGCCCGACCCCGCCGCTGGTGGTACGGGCCAAGCAGGGTGCCGCGGCGGCCGGGTTCGGCCGCTCCTGCCGGGACGAGGTGGGCCGGCTGCTCGCCACCCTGGCCGCGGCGGCCGGTGCCGGGCCGGTCGGCGAGCTGGGCAGCGGGTACGGCGTGGGTGCCGGCTGGCTGCGCGCGGGCCTGGCCCCGGGCGGCCGGCTGGTGACGGTGGACCTGGACCCGGCCGCCGCGGCGGCGACCGCGGCGCTGTTCGCCGACGACCCGGCGGTGACGGTGCTCGCCGACGACTGGCGGGCGGCGACGGGCCACGGGCCGTACCGGCTGCTGTTCTGCGACGGCGGCGGCAAGCAGGGCGGCCCGGACGCGGTCGCGCCGCTGGTCGCGCCGGGAGGCGTGGTGGTGCTGGACGACTTCACCGCGTCGGACGAGTGGCCACCCCGGTTCGAGGGCGAGGTGGACGAGCTGCGGCTGGCCTGGCTGACCGACGAGCGGTTCGTGGCCACCGAGGTCGGTACCGGGCCGGGCGCCGTCGCCCTCGTCGCCACCAGACTGACCTGAGGTTCCCCGGAGTGACGCTGGTCGTAGCCGGCATGACTACCCGTCGGTAACATGACTCGGCATGAGCACCGTCGAGACCCGGTACCTGCCGCGCGGTGACGACCGGCTGGCGCTGCGGGTGCACCCGGCGGGCGGCGGCCGGACCGCGCTGGTGCTGCCGGCGATGGGCGTGCCCGCGGCGTACTACGACGCGTTCGCGGCGCGGCTCACCGACGGCGGGCTGGACGTCGTGGTCGCCGACCTGCGCGGCACCGGCGCGAGCACCCCGCAACCGACCCGCACCAGCCGGTACGGGTACGCCGAGCTGGTCGACGACGTGGCCGCGGTGCTGGCGGCGCTGCGGGCCGAGGCGCCGCTGCTGATCGGGCACAGCCTCGGCGGGCACGCGGCGGCGCTGCACCTGGCGCTCGGTGGCAGCGGCGCCGGCCTGGCGCTGATCGCCTCCGGCACGCCGTGGAACCGGTTCTACCCCGGCCGGTACGGGCTGGGGCTGCGCGCGGTGACGCCGGTGATCACCGCGCTGTCCGGCGGCCTCGGGTACTGGCCGGGGCACCGGCTCGGGTTCGGTGGCCGGCAGTCGACCGGCGTGATGCGCGACTGGGCGTACGTGGTGCGCACCGGTGACTTCCCGCCGCTGTCCGGGGTGGACGTCGACGCGCGGCTGGCCGACGTCAAGGTGCCGGTGTACGCGGCCAGCGTCGAGGGCGACCGGCTCACCCCGCCGGTGACGCTCGACCACTTCGTCGCGAAGTTCACCGGTACCAGCGTCGAGCGGCACCACTACACCGCCGCGGAGTCCGGCGCCACGATGAACCACTTCCGCTGGACCCGGGCCGCGACACCGCTGGCCGCCCGCATCCTCGACTTCGCGCGCACCCTCTAGCCCGGCCCCGGCCGCCGCACCGCTCGGCGGGTCCGCTCGCCGCCCGGACGAGCTGCGCCCGTCCGACCGCTCGGCCGATCTGCGCCCCATCCGCCCGCTCGGCCGGTCTGCGCCCCATCCGCCCGCTCGGCCGGTCTGCGCCCCGTTCGGCCGCTCGGCGGGTCCGCGCCCCCTCCGCCCGCTCGGCCGGTCTGCGCCTCGCGCAGGTGCGGGGGCGTCCCGGCCGGGACGCCCCCGCACCGTCAGGACACCGCGATGGGGTCGGTGAGGGTCTGGGTGAGGGTGGCGCCGGCGGTGTCGGTCGCCACCGCCCTGATCGAGACGTACCCGCCGGTCCGCGCCTTCGCCGGCACCCGGTAGTGCGCGGTGTACACGCCGGCGTGGTCGCGGCTCAGCGCCGCCGTCGTCCACGACTTGCCGCCGTCGACGCTGGTCCACACCTTCAGCGAGCGCAGCCGCGCGACCGCACCGGGGTCGAGCTGGTGGGTGGGCGTGATCGTGACGGTATGGCCGGCGGACGCGGTGACCGAGTCGTGCACGTCGGTGTGCCCGTCGTACCGCAGGAACAGGATCGGGTTCGCCGCGCACCGCTCGTCCTGCGCCACGGCCCAGTCGAGGCACTCGTACCCGGTCGGGTAGTCACCGTCGCCGGGCCGGGCAGAGGTGAACGTCCACTCGCTCGCGATGCCGTTGACCGACGCCGTGAACCGGTACTTCCGCTTCTCCGGCGGCAGCTGATAGGCGTCGGCGTAGGAGTGGGTCGTCAGCGGCACCTCGGTACCGTCGGACCGGTAGAGGTGCATGCTGCCCGCGTCGAACGCCTGCACGCCCCAGTCCCGCGGCGCCGCGCCGGGCACCATGTCGGCGTACGGGAAGAACCAGTCGCCGGTGCGGCACAGCGAGCACACCATCCCGGTGGGCGAGTCGGTCCACTTGCCCTCGGGCTGCGCCGCGTACACGTCGGTCGGCGGCGCGATCGTGGCCGGCGCCGCGAGCGCGCCGAGCCAGTCGGTCTCCCGTACCCCGGGGGTGAACACGTCCCGGGTGAACTCGGCGGTCGGCCCCGCGTTCGCCCGGGTCCCGGCGGCGCTGCGGGTCCACACCTGGTCCGGCGTGGCCGGTCCGTAGTACATCCGCGTCGTCGCGGGCGCCGGCCGTCGGTAGTAGCCGATGCCGGTGACCAGGTTCTCGTTCGGCCGGAAGGCGCTCCAGTCGGTGCTGATCGAACCGCCCGGCGCGTGGTAGCGCTCGGTGACCCGGGTGAGCTCCGGGTCGGTGACCGAGTAGCGGCCGGTGCGGTGGAACCCGCCCTCGTCGGTGAACCGCAGGTTGTACAGGTAGGGGGTGGCGCCGCCGTCGGCGACGGCCACCGTCACCGGCCCGCCGGCCAGCAGCTTCCGCACCTGTGCCGCCTCGGCCACCGAGATCGACGCGCTCGGGATCTCCGACGCGTACGCGCACGGCAACGTGTCGCACAGCCCGCCCCACGGCAGGAAGACCGGGATCTCCGCCGACAGGCTGGGGTCCTCGGTGTTCGTCGGGTCGATGAGGATGCCGGCCGCGCCGGCGGCCGACGCGGCGGCGTAGTCGTCGCGGGTCGGCCCGGCGAATCCGTTGCGCGCCCGGACGAGGGCGAGCTTGCCGCGGGCGTCGATCCGGTCGAAGTCGGCCTGGTCACCGACTCCGGCGTCCACGACCTGCAACGCCTGCCGCCCGTCGAAGCGGGTGAACGGATCCCCGGGCACGGTCTCGTACGCGTGCGGGTAGAAGGCGTGCAGCGCCAGCTTCGTCGGTGCGGTCACCTTCATCGTCAGCGACGGTGTGCCCAGCTGCCACAGGGTCGAGACGTGGAAGGTGCCGAAGGTGACCGGCGACGTGGTGGGCAGCCACTCCAGCACCGTGCCGTAGCTGGGGAAGGTGAGCCCGGCCCCGTACGCGCCGTCGATCGTGGTCCGGCCCGCGCTGAAGTTCTGCGAGTACGCCTCGGTGGGTCTGGGTGTGTCGACGCCCAGCGGCACCACCCGGTCGGCGTCGAGCACCGTCGTGGTGTCGCCGGCCACCGCGAACTCGGGGTCGACGAGCGTCCCGTAGTGCCGCCGGTTGCCGACGTGCTGGGTGTACGAACCGTCCGCCTCGTAGGTGCCGGCCGGGACGCTGAACTTCCAGACCACCTGGGTGCAGGCCTCGTCGACGCACGCCGCACCGAGCGGTTGGTAGCTGTCGAACGAGCGGGAGTTGATCCGGCTCAGGTACACCGGACCGATGCAGTTCGCACCCGACCGGTAGCAGCCGGCGGTGAAGCCGCCCTTCGACTTCTTCTCCACGACCGTGACGGTGAACAGCGGCGCGCCGTCGCTGCCGGTCGCCGCCGGCCTGGCGGCGGTGCTGCGGTGACCGGTGGGCCACACCCGTACCGCGCCGCCGGCGAGCTGCTCGACCGGCACCGCGCCGTCCGCCTCGGCGCGTCCGGTCAGGCCGCGCCAGAAGGCGGCGGCCTTCCGCGCCGGTACCGCCACCGACACGGTACGGCCGGACGCGTGCGTCACGGTGGCGCCGGGCAGCGCCTCGGCGTGCCGGGCCGCCGCGGCGGTGGCCGTCGACGCCGAGTACCGGATCGTGATCGGCAGTGTCGCCGCCGGCGTGGTGTCGCCGTGTGCCATCAGCCAGGTCACGTCGAACAGGTTCCGATCGACGATCCCGGTACGCACCAGCGACCAGGTGTCGGAGGTGTCCGCCGTGATGTGGTCGGTGACGCCGGCCGGCGTGGTCGTGGCGTGCACCGTGACCACCGAGTCGGTGCCGGGTGCCGCGGTCGCCTGCACCGTGTAGTGCCCGGCCCCGCCGGTCAGCGTGATCCGGTCACCGGTGGGCAGCGTGACGACGTGGCTGTCGCCGGTCAGGCCGGGCAGCCCGACCCGGTTCGGGTCGCTCGGGCGGGTGGCCTTCGCGCCGTCCGGCGCGGCGCTCGCGGTCGGCGGGGCGACCACCGACGTGAGGCCCAGGGTGACGGCGGCCGCGGCGGCGAGCGCGATCGGCGCCCTCCGCCACCCGGCCCGCCGGCGGGGGGTGCTGATCACGGCTCTCTCCTCGGCTCGGTGCGGGCTCATCGGGTACCTCCGGCGGGTTCCAGCGTCCAGTCGTAGCGGACCACCCGACCGGACTCGACGGTCACGCTGTGGGTGGCGGTCGCGTACCCGTCCCGCGTCGCGGTCAGCGCGCGGCTTCCGGCCGGCAGGAACAGCGCGTAGTAGTTCGGTACGGCCGGGTCGCCGGTCGCCGCCGACACGGCGCTGGTGGCCGGGTCGCCGTCGGGGCCGATCCGGGCGCCGTCGATCGAACCGTGGTCGTCGGCGTTCGCCACCGTGCCGACGAGCAGCCCGCCGGGCTGCGCGGTGCAGTCGCCGGCACCGATCGCCACGTCGTCCAGCGACCACCAGCCGGCCCGCCGGCCGGTGAAGTCGAACCGCACCCGCGCCTTCGCGGCGCTCGGCAGGGCCAGCTCGACCGTACCGATCGCGTTGCTGGAACCCTTGCGCCACAACGACTTCCACCGCTTACCGCCGTCCGTGGACAGCTCGACGGCGGCGCGCTGACCGGCGCCGGCGTAGTACGCGCTGTCGAAGCGCAGGGTGGGCGAGCGCTGCCCGGACAGGTCCACGACCGGGGAGGTGAGCGTCGTCGCCAGCCGGTGCCCGCTGGCGCCCGAGTCGGCCACCGCGAACACGTCGTTGCCGCCCGGCGCCGGCGGCCGGCCGGCCGGGTTGTCGAACCGCCAGCCGCGCCCGGAGACCGTCCAGCCGCCGCCCGCTCGGGTACCGGTGAAGGTGTCGAAGGTCTGGGTCGAGCCACCCCGGCCGTACCCGGGTGCGCTGCACTCGGCCAGATCGGCCCTCAGCGCGACGTCCCGGGTCGACCCGTCGGCGGCCAGCTCGACCTCGGTGTCCTTCGCCTGGTAGCCGTCGGTCACCGTCGCCACGGCCGCCCCCGCCGCGTCGACGTGCAGCGAGTACGTGGCCGGTGCCGGCAGGTCGACCTGGTACCGGCCGGTCGTGGGGTCGGTGTGGATCGGCCCCTCGGGATAGCCGTCGATCGTGATCCGCGCGTACAGGCCCCACCCGTGGCCGGAGCCGTCGGTGACCCGGCCGCGCAGCGTCGCGTGCGGCAGCGGCGTCATCGACAGGTCGGCGGTCACCCGCTCACCGTCGCCGACCTCGACGCCGTCCTTCGTGGCCGTCCGGTAGCCGTACCTGCTCGCCGACAGGTCGTACCTGCCGGCCGCCACGTTCAGGTCGAAGCCGCCGTCGCTGCCGGTCCGGGTCTGGTAGCCGCCCGGGCTCGCCTTGATCGTCATGCCGGCGACCGGGGTACCGGTGGCGGCGTCGGTGACGTGGCCGACGATGTCGCCGTGCGGGCCGCCGGACAGCGCCGCGACGCCGTTCGGGGTACCGAGCCCGGTCGGGCCGTCCCAGCCGACCCCGGCGGTACACAACACGTTCCCGCAGGTCCCGTTCGTCCCGGTGGTGACGTCGAACAGGTGGTCGGACCGCTGCGGGTCGTGGTACGGGTAGCTCACCGGGTAGGTGTCCGCCGCCGGCGGGCCGGCCAGCGCGTACATCGCGGCCACCAGCGGCGAGGACAGGCTGGTACCGCCGACCTGCAGCCACCCGTCGTAGCCGAGCGTGTCGTACACGGCCAGGCCGGAGGCGGGATCGGCGACCGCGGCGAGGTCGGCGCTGGCACGCCGGTCGCAGCCGGTGTCGACGGCGTGCTGGAACTCCGGCTTCGGCTCGTACGGCGAGCAGCCGGACCCGGCCTCCGCCCACGCCGACTCGGTCCAGCCGCGTGCGGTGGAGCCGTCCCGGGTCAGCCGGGTACCGCCGATCGAGACGACCTTGTCGGAGGTGGCCGGCCAGTTCGTCACGTTGCCGTCGTCGCCGGACGAGGCGGTCACCACCACGCCCGGGTGGTCGTAGAAGTGGTCGTAGGCGGCCTCGTCGGCGAACTCACCGGCGATGCCGTACGAGTTGGAGACGTACTTCGCGCCCAGCTCGACCGCCTTGTCGACCGCGGCACCCATGTTCTCGACGCTCGCGTCGTCGCTCTCCACCAGCAGGATGCTGCAGGTCGGGCACGCCGCGGACACCGCGTCGATGTCCAGCGCGGTTTCCATCGCCCAACCGGGATCGTCCGGCGGGTACTGCGTGCCCCCGCGCTGGTCCACCTTGGTGAAGCAGCCGTTGGCCGTCGTGCACGGGGGCAGGCCGTAGTGGTCCCGGTAGGTGGCCAGGTCCTCCTCGGCCGACGAGTACCCCATCGCGTCGACGATCGCCACGGTCTGCCCGCCGGTCTCCGGCAGCCGGTACGCGCGCTGGATGTCGGCCGGGGACAGCGACGACGGGCGCGGTCCGCTGTCGTTCGGGACGATCTCGTGGTCCGGCGCGGTGCGCACCACCGACAGGCAGCGTACGAACCCCTTCTTCGGCGTCGTGTTGCAGCCGGTCGGGGTGTTCGCCGTCAACGCCGTCGCGGCGGCCGCGTGCGTCGCCGGTGGCGCCTCGTCGCCCGTCGCGACCATGCCGAACGCGGTGCCGCCGGCCAGCAGCGCCAGCACGCCCACCGCCGCACCGAGCGCGGCGAACCTGCCGCGCCTACCGGTCGGTACCCACCGGGGCACCAGTTGCTGGAGTCTCCATCGCATCGGAGCCTGCCCTTCCGCTCGGGGATCGGTTCGTCCGTGCACCACGCCCGGTCAGACCGGCCCGTAGTCGTCGTCGGTGTCCTCGGAGGGCTCGTCCGGGGTCGCCCCCGCCACCGGGGTCGCCTCGTCGTTCGGTGGGGTCGCGGGCTCGGACCCGGACGGCTGGCTCATCGCACGTACTCCTCGGACGCCTGTCGGTACGTGGCACATCCTGGCGTCGGCGCGGCGGCCTGACGATGGGGCAGATGCCCCAATAAACCGGCGGCCGGTGCGGCGCCGTGGTGGATCCGGGTCAGGTCGTCGCGGTGGGCGGGGCGTCGACGACGATCCCGGACTCCACCAGGCGAACGGCGAGTGCGGTCCGGGACGCGGCGTCGAGCTTGCGCATCGCCGAGTCCAGGTGCCGGGCGACCGTCTTGGGCGACAGGTACAGCCGTTCGGCGATCTGCCGGTTGGTGAGGCCACCGACCAGCAACCGCGCCACGTCCAGCTCCCGCGGGGAGAGCCGGTCGCCGTAGCTGGGCCGGCCGCCGCGGCGCAGCGGTCCGTCGCCGAGCCGCCGCAGCGCGTCGGAGATCCGGCCCGCGTCCCCGGCCGCGCCGAGCTGCGCGAGCCGCTGCCCGGTCTGCCGCAACAGCGCGATCCCCTCGTCGGTACGGCCCGCCCGCACCAGCGCGTGCGCCTGGCCCTCCCGGGCCAGCAGCGCATCGTACGGCTGTGGCAGCGCCTCCCACGCCAGCGCCGCCCGCTCGTACGCGGCGGCCGCGGCGGCCGGGTCGACACCGCCGTCGGCGAGCACCGCGGTACACGACGCCACCGTCGCCCGGGCCACCGGCATGTCCCGCCGCCCGGCCCAGTCGGCGAACGCCGCGGCGAGCTGGGCCGCCTCGTCCCCGCGATCCACCGCCACCAGCGCCGCCACCCGCACCGACACCATGTCCCGGGCCCGCATCCACAGCTGCTGCGCGCCGGCCGTACCGACCGACTCGGCCGTCAGCCGCACGGCCTCCTCCGGGTGACCGGTGGCCAGGGCCAGCCGGGCCAGCGCCGCGGTCACCGACGCCACGTGGTCCATCAACCCGCTTCGCCGCAGCGCCGCCAGCGCCTCCCGCAGCCGCGCCCCGGCCCGGGCGTAGGCGCCGCCGGCCAACTCCAGCAGGCCGGCAAGCAGGGTCGCGTCCAGCTGGATGTGCGGGCCGAGCTCCTCGTCGGCGGCCAGCGCGTCGACCCGTTCGGCGAGCCCGGCCCACCGCCCGGTGAGATGGTCCAGGTACGCCTGGTTCACCGCCCCGAGTCCCAGGTACTGCCGGTACTGGTACCGCTCGGCGGTGGCCAGCGCGTCGTCGTTCAGCTCACCGGCGCGCGCGTAGCGACCCCAGTACTGCGCCATCAGCGCGAGGTTGAGCTTCGCGATGATGGCGTCCGCGCGGCTCTCCGGCCCGGACGGCGCCGTGGGCACCCGCTCGGCGTACGACCAGCCTTCGTCGTCGCCGAGGAACAGCAGCCCGCACGCGACGCTGGCGGTCAGCCAGATCCGGAGACCGGCGGGCAGCTCCGCCGTCGCCGCCGTGTCGTGGGCGCGGTGCAACCAGTCGCGGTAGACCTCCGCCGACCACTCGGCGCCCTCCGGCCAGCCGAGCACCACCATCGCGCGCGCCGCGTTCCCCGGATCGTGCCCCAGGTCCGGGATCGCCACCTCGAACTCGGCCCGGCCGGCCCCGCGGTCGCCCGACATCATCAGCATCCGGCCGAGATGAATGCGCAGTTCACCGCGCGCCGGGCCGGGCAGGTCGGCCCCGGCGAGCACCGCCCGCAACGCCGCCACCAGCCGGACGAACCGGTCGCCGCGCGAGATCGTGCCGAAGCTCGTCATCCGGACCAGCCGCAGCAGCGTGTCGACGGGCGGGCCGGCCTCGGTGATCGCCTCGTACAGCAACAGGTCGGCCGACTCGGCGTCACCGGAGGCGGCGGCCTGGTCGGCGGCCAGCTCGGCGTACCGGCACCACGCCGCGACATCGCCGGCGGCGCGGAAGTGCCGGGTCAGCTGCGCCACCGGCGGCGGTGCCGTGGCGGCCAGCTCGGTACCGACCCGGCGGTGCAGCACGCCGCGCTGCGGCGCCGGGATCGACTCGTACACGATGCGGGCGACCAGGGCGTGCCGCACCGACACGACCCCCGGCCGGGTCTCGCCCAGCAGCCCCGCCTCCGCCGCAGCGGCCAGACCGGCCCGCGCCGCGTCCACCGGCAGTCCGGTACCGGCGACGACGATCTGCTCCGGTACCGGATGAGCGGCCACCGCCGCCACCCGCAACACCGCGCGCGCGTCGTCGTCGAGCCGGCGTACCCGTTCCAGCACGGCGTGCCGGATCGACCGCGGTACCACGATGTCGGACAGGTTGCGGCGCCGCCGCCACTCCCCGTTGCGGTGGATCAGGTCGGCGCGCTGCCCCATCAGCCGCACCGACTCCTCCACCGCCAGCGGCACCCCACCGGTACGGTCGTGCAGGAACGCGGCGAACTCCGCCGACACCGGCCCGCCGGCGAGCATCGTCGACACCAGCCGCGCCGTCGCGTCGACGTCCAGCGGGTCGAGCACGATCCGGCACTGCGTCGTACCGGCCGGCGCCCGCGCCGCGAGCACCGGCACCAGCGAGTCGTCCGGCAGGTCCGCCGGCCGGCAGGTCACCAGCAGGCTCACCGTGCTGGCCGGTCGCGCGGACAGGAACAGCAGGAACTCCAGCGTCGTGTCGTCGGCCCAGTGCGCGTCCTCCAGTACCAGCAGCCGCACGCCGAGCCGGTCGAACAGTTCCGCCAGCGCGCGCAGCAGCCGGTGCCGGGCGGCGCTCGCGTCCCCGGCCGGCTCCAGCGCCGGTGGCAGTTCGTCCGCCCACTCCGGCAGCAGCGGCCGCAGCGCACCGGCCAGCGGGCTGAGCCGCAGCGCGCCGACGTCGGGCACCGCGACCCGTACCGCGTCCACGATCGCGCCGAGCGTGTGCGGCCGCGGCAGCGCCGGACACGCCGCCAGTACGGTGTCCACCCGACCGCCGCCCCGGCTGTCGCTCGGCCGTTCGCCGCTCGCCTGACTACCACCGGCCCGACTACCGACAGCCCGGCTACCGCCGGCCCGGCTGCCGGCGGCCCGGTTTCCGCTGGCAGGGTTTCCGCTGGTCCGGCCGCCGCTGGTCGGGGTCCGGGCGGCGAGCACCTCGGCGACCAGGCGGCTCTTGCCGACACCCGCCTCGCCCTCGACCACCACGAGCGCCGGCGGCGCGGCCAGCGCGGCGGTCAACGCCGCGAACTCGGCATCACGCCCGACGAACCCGGGCTGCCGCACCGGCGCGGGATCGTTCATCGGCACCTCCCGGCGTGGTGGGGCGGCCACGCGACCGGCGACGAACCGACCATGTTCCGACAGGGTGCCCTATCGCCCCGGATCTGGCCAGAGCCGATGCGCCGACCACGCAGGCACGGAGCGTGGCGGCCCCGGCCTCGCCGCTCGGGTTCGCATTAAGAGCAGCTCATCGCGGTGGCTGCTTACGCTGCGGCGATGGATCGCCCCATGGCACCGCTACCGGTTCGCGCCTGCGCCGGCGCGCTGACGCTGTGTGCCGTCGCCTCGGTCGTCTACGCCGCGACGAGGCTGGTCCAGGCGATCGTGCCGGACAGCAGCCCGTACCCGAGGGAAGACTCGGTGATCGACGCCTGGTTCGCGCTGTTCGCGATGATCGGCTACGCGGCGGCCGCGTACGGCGTGCTGACGCACCGGTGGGGCGCCCGCCAGCTCGGCCTGCTGGTGTCCGGCGCCTTCCTGCCGTACGGCGCGTTCGTCTCGCTGCTGGCGTTCGTCAACCTGTTCGGTTACCCGTGGGAGAACCGGCTGCGCACCGTGCTGCTCGCGGCCAACTGCATCGCCCTGACCGCGGCGATGGCCGGCGCCGTGCTCGGGCTCGCCAGCCTGTGGCGCCGGCGCGTCGCCGACTACTTCGCCGTCCAGCTGCCGCCGCTGTCGGAGCGGCAGGCCCGGCGGATGACGCTGCGCTCCCGGCTGCTGCTCGTCACGGTCGCGGCGACGACCAGCGGGGTGATGCTGTGGGTGGCGATGCTGGCGCTGAACAGCGAGACCGATCCCGCCAGCAGGTACGGCGTGATGGCCGCGCTGCTGGCGCTGTTCCTGGTGTTCCTGACGCCCGGGCTGCTGTGCGTGATCTCGGCGGCGTTGCTGCCCCGCTACCCGGGTTCGCGCCGGGTCGGCCTCGTCGGGTTGTGGGTGTCCGCGCTGTTGGGCGTGCCGGTGATGGTGTTGCTGGCCTCGTTCATGACGCTCGACCCGGTGACCCCGGACCCGGACCAGCTGCTCTGGACGCTCGGCAGCGGCATCGCCCTGCTGTGCGAACTGATCGGCTTCTTCTGCGTCGCCAGCGCCGTGCTGCTGCTCAACCATCCGCAGCTGCGGGCCCGGCTCGCCCACCGGCGCCCGGCCTAGAGGTACGGGCGGAGCTGGTCGGCGATCGCGTCGGTCTCCGGCACCGACAGGCGCGGCACCTCACCCCACTCGGTACCGCCGCCGGGCAGCGTGCCGGCGACGTGGAAGTGCACGTGCGGCACCATCTGCCGGGCCGGCACGCCGTTGTTCTGCCACACGCAGATGCCCTCCGGGTCGTACGCGGCGGACAGCGCCCGGGCCGCCCGCTGCACCCCGGTCATCACCGCGGCCGCCTCGTCCGGTGCCAGGTCGAGCACCGTGGCCCGGTGCGCGATCGGGATCACCAGCAGGTGCCCCACCCCACGCTGCTCCCGGGTGACCATGATCGCCGTCTCGTCGTCCCGGCACAGGATCGTGTACGGGAACTCCCCGTCCAACGTCCCGCAGAAACTGCACCGTCGCCCTGCCTCGGGCACCGCGATACCCACGTCGACATCATCCCCCGGTACCGGCCCTTCGAGGCGGCCGGGAGGCGTCGGCACCGGGCCCCGCGGTTCCGACGCGCGCCAGGCGGCGTCCGTACCTCGTCCGCGCGCCCCGGGCGACGGAACACGACAACGGCCGGGACACCCCCGAAGGGACGCCCCGGCCGTCGGTCGGAGTGGGCTCAGCGACGCCCGGAGGTGATCTCCTCGCGCTGCTCCTCGGCCTCCACCTCGCGCGGCTCCTCCGGCTGCTCGACCGGAACGAAGAACCCCTTGATGGCGGGCCCGATGGCACCGATACGGTTCATCTTCTTCGGCACCACCCAACCGCGGTACGGCAGCTCGGTGTGGCCGTGCTCGTCCGGCGCCGCGAGCGGCTGGTGCACCTCGACGAAGGCACCGTTGGGCAGCCGCTTGATGATGCCGGTCTCGACGCCGTGCGCCAACACCTCGCGGTCGTGCTGCTGCAACCCCAGCGCGATGCGATAGGCCAGGTAGTAGGCCAGTGGCGGCAGCACGAGCAACCCGATCCGGCCGGCCCAGGTCATCGCGTTCAGGCTGATGTCGAACTTGTCGGCGATCACGTCGTTGCCGCCGGACAGCGTCAGCACGACGAAGAAGGTCACCGCCATCGCGCCGAGCCCGGTACGGGTGGGCACGTCCCGCGGCCGCTGCAGCAGGTTGTGATGGGCTCTGTCGCGCATGAACCGCTGTTCCAGGAACGGATACAGCAGGCCGAGCGTGACCAGGACGCCGGGCAGCACGACGGTCGGCCAGAAGATCGGCGGCACCGTGTACCCGTGGTTGAACAGGTGGATGCGGATCTCCCACGGCGGCATCAGTCGGGTCGAGCCGTCGAGGAACATCACGTACCAGTCGGGCTGCGAGGCGGACGACACCACGGCCGCCTTGTACGGGCCGAACAGCCAGATCGGGTTGATCTGGATCAGCCCGCCGAACAGCGCCAGCACGCCGAACACGATCATGAAGAAGCCGCCGCCCTTGGCCGCGAAGCCCGGGAACATGCGGTGCCCGACCACGTTGTGCTCGGTGCGCCCCGGGCCGGGCCACTGGGTGTGCTTCTGCTTGACCAGCAGCGCCAGGTGCAGCGCGATCAGCCCGAGGATGATGCCGGGTATCAGGAACACGTGCCCGATGTAGAGCAGGCTGAATATTCGGTCGCCGCCCGGGAACTCGCCGCCGAAGATCGCGAACGACACCCAGGTGCCGATCACCGGGATCGACAGCATGATCGCGTCGGCGATGCGCAGGCCGGTGCCGGACAGCGCGTCGTCCGGCAGCGAGTAGCCGGCGAAGCCCTCCAGGAAGCCCAGCCAGAACAGCAGGAAGCCGACCATCCAGTTCATCTCACGCGGGCGCCGGAACGCGCCGGTGAAGAAGATCCGGAGCATGTGCACCACGATCGCGGCCATGAACAGCAGCGCCGACCAGTGGTGGATCTGCCGCAGCACCAGGCCGCCGCGCACGTCGAACGAGATGTTCAGCGCCGACGCGTACGCCTGCGACATGCTGATGCCGCGCAGCGGCACGTACGACCCGTGGTAGACGACCTCCGCCGACGACGGGGTGAAGAAGAACGCCAGGAACGTCCCGGTCAGCAGCAGGATGATGAACGAGTAGAGCGCGATCTCGCCCAGCATGAACGACCAGTGGTCCGGGAAGACCTTGTTGAACAGCTTGCGCAGCGGGCTCGCACCGGCCAACCGCTGGTCCGCCCAGTCGGCGACGGCACCCGGCGCCTGCTTGGGGTCAAACTTCGGACGCTTCATGGCCGCTCCCAGAAGCCCGGGCCGATCGGAACCTTGTAGTCCGATGTTGCGACGAAATAGCCGTCGCTGTCCACCGTGATCGGCAGCTGGGGCAGCCGCCGGGTGGCCGGACCGAAGATCGGGCGGGCGTTGTTGGTGATGTCGAACTGCGACTGGTGGCACGGGCAGAGCAGCCGGTTGGTCTGCTGCTCGTACAGGCTGGCCGGGCAGCCGGCGTGGGTGCAGATCTTCGAGTACGCCAGGTAGTTGTTCCACTGCGCGCCCTTGTTGATGGGCAGCGCGTTGGACAGCGCCCGCTTGGCGTCCGAGTCCCGCAGGTGGATCAGCAGCGTCGGCGAGTCGGCGTACTTGTTGGTGTTGCCGTCCCGGATCGCCGGGAACACGGTGATCTGGCCGCCGGCCGACACGTCCTCGGGCCGCACCAGCGTCCCGTCGTCGTGCATCAGCCGCACACCCTTTTTCCAGGCTGTGGTCAGCAGATCGGACTTGTGGTCCTTGATCAGGCCGCCCAGCGGCATGATCGCGGCGACGCCGACCGGGGCGAGGCCCAGCGCGACCGCGCCCTTGAGCAGCGGACGACGCTGGATGCCCAGCTCGTCGACCATGCTCATCGCGGTCGCGGCGGTCAGCTTGCGCTCGACGTCCGGCGACGCGCCGTCGTGCCGGCGCTCCACCGAGACCTCCTCGGGCAGCAGCTTCTTCGCCCAGGTGATGATCGCGATGCCGATGAACAGCAGCGCCAACCCCAGGGTGAGGCCGAGGACGGGCGTGTAGAACTTGTTCAGGTTCGAGCCGGGCTTGTAGTGCCACGGCCAGGCGACGTACGCGACGATGAACGCCAGCGCGGCCAGCCCGACGATGGCGAAGCACAGCGCCACGAACCGGACGACGCGCTTCTCTTCCTTGCTGCCCGGCCGGGTGAACCGCGGCTGGTAGTGCACGATCTCGACGCCGTCCCGGCGAGCGCCCTCCCGGACCAGGTCGAACCGGGTGAGCTTCGGATCGTCCGGATCGAACTCCGGCGCGTCCCTGTCGGTTTCGGTCTCGCTCACGACTTCCCCGCAATCCACAGCGTGGCGAACAGCAGCGCGGTGATGCCGATCAGGAAGATCGCCAGACCCTCGGTGGTCGGACCGATCGCACCGATGTCCCAACCGCCCGGACTCTGGTCGCTCTTCATGTTCTGGACGTAGGAGATGATGTCCATCTTTTCCTGCGGGGTCAGCTCGTTGTCCCCGAACACCGGCATGTTCTGCGGGCCGGTCAGCATCGCGGCGTAGATCTGCCGGTCCGTCGACGGGTGCAGGCTCGGTGCGTACTTGCCGGAGGACAGCGCGCCGCCGCCGGCCGAGAAGCCATGGCAGGACGAGCAGTTCACCCGGTACAGCTCGCCACCCGCGGCGACGTCACCCTTGCGCAGGTCGCCGTCCGGGATCTGCGGGCCGCCACCGAGCGACTCGATGTAGGCACCGAGCTGCTTCGCCTGCGTGTCGTCGAAGTGCGGAGTCTTGCGGGAGGCCTGCGCCTCCTGCCGGCTCATCGGCATCCGGCCGGTGGTCACCTGGAACTCGACCGCCGCCGAACCGACACCCACCAGGCTCGGCCCGCGGTCCTGCACGCCTTCCGCGTTCTTGCCGTGGCAGCTGATGCAACTCGTGTTGTACAGCTGCTGGCCCTTCTGGGCCGCGACGGACAACTGTTTCGTGTCCTCCGCGTGGCTGGAAGGCGCGAACGCCGTGTAGACACCACCGGCCAGAACCAGCGCCGCGACCAGCCGGGCACCGGTGCCCAGCTTCTGGCGCAGGGTGCGCCGTGGTCGACGATCGACGGGAGCAGCCGTCATGAGGTGGCCTCCGGATTCGGCGTCGCAACGAAGCGGAACCCACCGCCGCGTAGCACTGTCATGGCCTCACCTTGCGGTTGGTCGGCCCCGGCCGTCACCGACCGGTACCGATGCACTCGATTCACTTGGATCTCGCCCACCGGCCGTCACTTGAGGATGTAGACCATGCTGAACAGCGCGATCCACACCACGTCGACGAAGTGCCAGTAGTACGAGACGACGATGGCCGCGGTCGCCTGCGCCGGCGTGAACTTCGCCAGCGTGGTGCGCACCATGTAGATGATGAACGCGACCAAGCCACCGGTCACGTGCAGCGCGTGGAACCCGGTGGTCAGGAAGAACATCGACCCGTAGCCGTCGGTGTCGATCTTCAGGCCCTCGGCGTAGAGGTTGTGGTACTCGTTCAGCTGGCCGAGCACGAAGACCAGGCCCATGATGAACGTGATCGAGAACCACATCCGCAGCCGGTAGACGTTGCCGCGCTCGGCCGCGAACACACCGAACTGACAGGTCACCGAGGACAGCACCAGGATGATGGTGTTGCCCAGCGCGTAGGGCACGTCGAGGGTCGGGGTGTGGTGCGCCCACAACTCCGGCGCCGCGGCGCGGATCGAGAAGTACATCGCGAACAGCGCCGCGAAGAACATCAGCTCGCTGGACAGCCAGACGATCACGCCGACGCTGACCATGTTGGGCCTGGTCAGCGAGTGGATCCGGCTCGGTTCGATAGCGGGTGCCGCAGTCACGCCGGTCATTATTGCCCCCTACCCGTCGGCACTGACCGCCGGGTCTGCCCCCAGGCCGCGCACGAGGTCTCGTCGTACCTGTCCGTCCTGCGTACCGCCATGCCCGTCCCCGTGGGTTCGTCGCCGATACCACAACAGGGTGCACCGTGCGCGACGCGATCGCGGCCGAAACGCCGCAACGTACCGGTCCTCCCCCGGCACCGCCCGGCGCCGCGACCGGACCGGCGGGTACGATCCGTGGCGTCCGGCCAGCACTCCGGGGAGCACTGACACCATGGTCAACACGTCGCCGATCGCCCGCACCGTCCTGCTCTACAGCGACGACGAGAAGGTCCGCGAGCGGATGCGGCTGTCCATCGGCCGCCGACCGGCGGCCGACCTGTCGGTCACCTTCGTCGAGTGCGCCGACCAGCGCGACGTGCTGATGCACGCCGACGACCACGACGTCGACCTGCTGCTGCTCGACGGCGAGGCGTGGCCGGCCGGCGGGATGGGCATCGCGCACCAGATCAAGGAAGAGATCATCGACCCGCCGGTGACCGTCGTGGTGGTCGGCCGGGACGCCGACCGATGGCTCGCGGCCTGGTCCCTCGCGGACGCCGTTCTCGCCCACCCACTGGACCCGGTGACCACCGCCGACACGCTCGCCGACCTGCTGCGCCGGCAGAGCGAAGGGCGCGTCGCCACCACCCGGTGACCCCGCCACTCGGTGACAAGGAGCCCATCATGGGCGATCGGACCTGGCCGGTCCTGCTGTCCGCGCTGCTGCGCGGCGACACGCTGAGCACCGACGACACCGCCTGGGCCATGGGCGAGATCATGACCGGCAACGCCAGCGGCGCGCAGATCGCCGGCTTCGCGATCGCGCTGCGAGCCAAGGGCGAGACACCCGCCGAGGTCACCGGCCTGGTCGAGGTGATGCTGGAGCACGCCGAGCGGGTCACGCTCGCCGCGCCGGGCGAGCTGGCCGACGCGGTCGACGTCGTCGGTACCGGCGGGGACGGCGCGCACACCGTCAACATCTCCACCATGGCGGCGATCGTCGCGGCCGGCGCCGGCGTGCCGGTGGTCAAGCACGGCAACCGGGCCGCGTCGTCCCGGTGCGGCGCCGCCGACCTGCTGGAGGAGCTCGGCGTGCCGCTGGAGCTCGGCCCGGCCGAGGTGGCGCGGTGCGTGCGCGAGGCGGGCATCGGCTTCTGCTTCTCCGCCCGGTTCCACCCCGGCATGCGGCACGCCGGGCCGGTGCGCCGCGAGATCGGGGTGCCGACGTTCTTCAACTTCCTCGGCCCGCTGACCAACCCCGGGCTGCCCCGGGCCGGCGCGATCGGCTGCGCCGACCTGCGCATGGCACCGGTGCTGGCCCGGGTGCTGGCCGACCGCGGCTGCTCGGCCCTGGTGCTGCGCGGCGAGGACGGGCTGGACGAGTTCACCACCACCGCGCCGACCAGGCTGTGGGTGGTGCACGACCACGCGGTACGGGAGGGCACGGTCGACGCGCGCGAGCTGGGGCTGTCCCCGGCGACGCCGGCCGACCTGCGCGGCGCGGACGCCACGTACAACGCGGGGGTGGCCCGCGAGGTGCTCGCCGGCGCGGCGGGCCCGGCCCGCGAGGCCGTGCTGATCAACGCCGCCGCCGCGATCGCCGCGTACCGGGGGCTGGACGGAGACGTCATCGGCGCGCTGCGGGACGGGCTGCAGGAGGCCGCCGCGGCGATCGACACCGGCGCCGCCGCGGCAACGCTGGAGCGCTGGATCCGGGTCGCCCGCAGTTGACCGGCCGGGCGGGTCGGGCGCGGTCCAGCTCGGCCGGTTCGTCCGATTCGTCCGGTTCGCCCGGGGCCGGCCGGCCACGTTCCGCGCGCCGCGTCCGGGCGGGGCCGGCGCGGGCCGGGTCGGCGGGCTCGTCGCACGAGGGTGGCGGCGTCGCGACCGGCCGTGGCGAGTCGTCACTCGGACGAGGGACAAACCGGCCTGCACCCGAAATCTCCGCGTTATCGGACCTGCCCCGCGGTGGCGCGACAACCTGCGCTCTCGCAGAATGGTGCGATGCCTACCGAACGCCACGACAAGCTGGTACGCGATCGGATCCCCGAGATCGTGACGGCTTCCGGTGCCCGTCCGGAGACCAGGGTCGCCGACCCCGTCGAGTTTCGTGCCCTGCTGCGCGCCAAGCTGGTCGAGGAGGTGTACGAGTTCCTGGAGGACGAGAACCCGGCCGAGCTGGCCGACATCCTGGAGGTCGTGCGCGCCCTGGCGGTCGACCTGTCGACCGAGCCGGAGGAGCTGGAACGCATGCGGGAGAAGAAGGTCACCGAGCGCGGCGGCTACGAGGAGCGCATCGTGCTGCTCGCCGTGCACAGCTGACCGGCGGAGCGGCCGCGTGATCGCGGTACGCCCGGTCCCCGCCGACGATCCCGCGCTGGCCGCGCTGGGTGTGCCGGACCCGCCGCCGCGGGCGCTGTGCCTGCTCGCCGAGCGGGACGGTACCGCCGTCGGCTGCTGCGTCCTGACCGGCGCACCGCGCGACGTCGTGCCGCTGGTCCGGATCGACCCGCTGATCGTGCTGCCCGGTACGGTCGGCGCGGAGCGCGCCCTGCTCGCCGCCGCGGAACGGTTCGCGGCCCGGCTCGGGGCGGGCGTCGTGCTGCTGCCGGAGTACCGGCCGGGAATCGAGGTGGCCGGCTACCGCCCGGCCGACGACGGGTACCGCAAGCCGCTTCCCCGGTCCTGACCGGCCCACCCGCCCCGACCGACGCACCCCGTGCCGGCCGGCCCACCCGTCCCGACCGACCTCACCCACTCGGCCCGACACGCCGGGCGGCGCCGCGTCCGCGGCAACGTCGTACCCCCGTGGCATGGTCGGGTTCGTGGACGAGTACCGATACTGCTCGACGTGCGACGCGGAGCGCCCGTTCGAACGGCCCGAGTGCCTCGACGGGCACGGCGTCGACTGCCCGGAGCGCTGCTGCGTGGACTGCGGGGAAGCGATCCTGGTCGACCCGCCGCTGCGGCGCGACACCGTGCGCCACCGCCACCCTCTCGCCGCCTGACCGCTACGACGACAAGGCCCGCCGGAGGCGGGCCTTGTCGTCTGTCTGCACGTCGCGGGCGAATCAGGCCACCGCAGCGACCGTGTTCCTACTCGTGGCCGTGCACCTTGCGGGTGCCGGTGTAGTACTCGAAGACGAAGCCGCAGACCGCGGCGATCACCGCGATCAGACCGGCGACCAGCAGCCAGACCTGCCAGAACACGACGCCGAGGCCGGCGATCGCGGCGGCCAGCGCCATCCCGAACGGCCAGTAGCTGCCCGGGCTGAAGAAGCCCACCTCGCCGGCGCCGTCGGCGATCTCGGCGTCCTCGCGGTCCTCCGGGCGCGGCTCCATCCGGCGGGCGATGAACGCGAAGTACAGCCCGCACATCAGCAGCAGCAGGGTGGACAGGATCAGCGCGACGACGCCGATGACCTCGACGTGCCCGTCGGCTGCGCGGGTCCAGAAGCCGTAGACCACGGCCGCCACCGCCAGGAACAGCGCGACGATGTTGAAGATTCGGGATTCGGTCTTCATCTGGAGGTTCGCCTCAGCTCGCGGTACGAGAGGTGCGGTCGGTGTCGAAGGGGTGCGTGGTCGTCGCGTACGGCGCCTGGCCGATGTCGCGCAGCGCGGCCGGCGTCGACATCCCCTTCTGCTTGTCCTGCAGGAACTTCTGGTAGTCGGTCCAGCTGACCGCACGCATCTCGAAGTTCATCTGCGAGTGGTAGGTGCCGCACAGCTCGGCGCAGCGGCCGACGTAGGCGCCTTCCTTCTCGATCGTCACCTCGAACTTGTTCGTCGTCCCGCCGGGGAACACGTCCCGCTTGAACAGCAGCTCCGGGACCCAGAACGAGTGGATGACGTCCTCGGAGTCCTCGACGAACTGGACCTTCTTGTGCGTCGGCACCACCAGCACCGGGATGTAGCTGCTGGTCCCGGTGGTCTGCACCGGCTGGCCGTTGCTGCCCTTGGCGTCCGGGTACTGGAACTGCCAGTTCCACTTGAACGCGACCACGTGCACGGTGGCGTCAGGGTGCTTGGAGGTCTTGTTCACGTACGACTCGGTGATCGCCGTGTAGTAGAACAGCACCGCGATGACGAAGAACGGCACGATCGAGTAGACCAGCTCGATCGGCAGGTTGTACCGGGTCTGCACAGGCAGCCGCTCGCCGCGCTTGCGGTAGCGCACCACGCACCAGAAGATCAGCCCCCACACCAGCACGCCGACGCACAGCGCGGCGATCGTGGAGCCGATCCACATGTTGTACATCTTGTGCGCCTGCGGCGTGATGCCGCCGTGCGGCCAGCCGAACGCGAAGGCGTCCTTGGCCGAGCAGCCGGCGAGCGACGTGAGCAGCGCGGCCCCGCCGAACGCGACGGCGGCGACCCGCCGGGCGGACCTGCGTCGCGGGGACGCGGTGGGACGGGGCGCGTGGCTGGCGCGAGCGGTGTCTGTTGGACCTGCGACCACCGGCTCCTGCCTTCCTGTGCGGTTGAGACGATCCGCGGTCGCCTGCGAGGGGCGACTGCCGCGGAACAGGGTGCGGCGACGGCTGTCACCGACGGTCGCAGATTACTCGACCTGCCCCGGCCGCACGCCGATGGGGTGGCTAGGTCCGCCCTCGGTGGTTGGCGTCGTAACAGGGCAACCCGAGCTGTGACCGCCTGTTGCGAAGCCTTTCACACTCCGGCCGCCGGGTGGCCCGTTCGACGCACTTCGTCGGTACCGGGAACGGGCCCCCACCGGTCGGTGGGGCCCCGTCGCCGGGCGTGCGGCGGGTCAGCCGATCAGCTTGGCCCGGACCTCCTTGGCGCAGACCTCGCCGTACGACTCGGTCAGCCGGGCGATGAACCGCTCCGGCTCGACGGTGTACTCCTGGGTGCCGATGGTCTCCAGGACGAGGGTGGCGACCATGCTGCCGATCTGGGCGGCCCGCTCCAGCGTCAGCCCCCAGGACAGGCCGGCGAAGAAGCCGGCGCGGAAGCCGTCGCCGACGCCGGTCGGGTCGTGCGCGGCGATCTCCTTGGCCACCGGCACGTGCACCGGCGGAAGGCCGCGGCCGGTGATCCGGGCACCGTCCTTGCCCAGCGTGGTGATCCGCACCTTGACCAGGTCGAGGATCTCGTCGTCGGACAGCCCGGTCTTCTGCTCCAGCAGGTTCTTCTCGTAGTCGTTGGTGAGCAGGTACTCCGCGCCCTCGATCAGCCGGCGCGCGTCGTCGCCGGACATCCGGGCCAGCTGCTGCGACGGGTCGGCGGCGAACGGGATGCCGCGCTGCCGGCACTCGTCGGAGTGCCGCAGCATGCCCGCCGGGTCGTTCGCCCCGATCAGGACCAGGTCGAGGCCGCCGGCACGATCCGCGACCGGCTGCAGCTCGATGTTGCGCGCCTCGGCCATCGCACCCGCGTAGAACGAGGCGATCTGGCACATGTCCTCGTCGGTGGTGCAGACGAACCGGGCGGTGTGTGCGGTCTCGGAGACGTGCACCGAGTCGCAGTCGACCCCGTGCCGGGTCAGCCACCCCCGGTAGTCGGTGAAGTCGGCGCCGACCGCGCCGACCAGCATCGGGCTCAGCCCGAGCTGGGCCATCCCGAAGGCGATGTTGGCGGCCACCCCGCCCCGGCGCACCTCCAGCTCGTCGACCAGGAAGGACAGCGACACCTGGTGCAGCTGGTCGGGCAGCAGCTGCTCGGCGAACCGACCCGGGAAGTGCATCAGATGGTCGGTGGCGATCGATCCAGTGACGGCGATCTTCATGGTCGAACCTTCCGGACAGACGTGTTTGCCAACAGTGCGCCGCGCCAGCGTACCGGCGTCACCGGGAATTCACCGACCACCCACGAACAACGAGGGGCGCCCCGTCGGGACGCCCCTCGTTGTGTGCTGTCTGTTCTGACGTCTCCCCGAGGAGACGTGAGCGAGGCGAGGCTGATTCCTTCGCTCGCAAGCCGAGTCGGGGCGCCGGGTGCGAACGCACACAAGCCTCGAATCGGCGCAGTCCAGCGGGCGAATCAGCCCGCCGCAGCGTCAGTGGAACGAATCGCCGCAGGCGCAGGAGCCCGAAGCGTTCGGGTTGTCGATGGTGAAGCCCTGGCGGTCGATGCGGTCGGCGAAGTCGATCGTCGCGCCGCTGAGGTAGGGCACGCTCATCCGGTCGACGACGACCTCGACGCCGCCGAAGTCCTTCACCACGTCGCCGTCGAGCGAGCGCTCGTCGAAGAACAGCTGGTACCGCAGGCCGGAGCAGCCGCCGGGCTGGACCGCGACCCGCAGCCGCAGGTCGTCGCGGCCTTCCTGGTCGAGCAGCGCCTTGACCTTCTCCGCCGCGACGTCGGTGAGGATGATCCCGTCGGTGGACGACTCGGTGGTCTGCTGAACAGTCACGTGGTGCTCCCTGCGCCGGTTTGGTGATCTCTGGTCTGCCTCATGGCGTGGAACAACGGCGCCCTAGGCATGCATTCCCATACTGGCACAGGATCGGCGGGGCGCCACCGGTACCGCCGTGACCTGCCCCGCACGCCAGTGCGCCGCCCTGGCGCCCGGTTTCTGCGTGAATCAACCGTCTCTTCCCCACCAGGACCCCTTGTCCGATCAGCGCCACCGCCGGGCGGTACGGGCGGCGAGCGCGGTCAGGCCGGCCGCGGGTTCGGCCATCGCCGCCTCGACGCTGCCCACCTGTTCGACCACCGAGTACGCCGCTTCGATGCCGGCCGCCGCGGCCTCCCGCCGGCCGACGTCGACCCGGCCGGCGAGCACCACGCAGGGCACGCCGCGTTCGGCGGCCGCGGCCGCGACCATCGCCGGCAGCTTGCCGCGCAGCGACTGGAAGTCGAACGACCCCTCCCCCGTGATCACCAGGTCGCAGTCGTCCAGCGCGGCGTCCAGGTCGACCAGCGAGCGGACCAGCCCGGCCCCGGAGGTACGGGTGGCGCCGAGCGCGTACAGCGCGGCGCCGAGGCCACCGGCGGCACCGGCGCCGGGCCGGGTGGCCACGTCCGGCGGGCACCCGGGCACCTCGCGTACCAGCACCTGCGCGTACCGGGTCAGCGCGTCGTCGAGGCGCAGCACGGCGGCGCGGTCGGCGCCCTTCTGCGGCCCGAACACCGCGGACGCACCGGACAGCCCGGTCAGCGGGTTGTCCACGTCGGTCGCGGCGACCAGCGCCAGCGGCCGCAGCCTTGGCGTGCCGGACAGGCCGGCGACGGCGAGCAACGCGGCCCCGCCGTACGGGAGCACCCGGCCGGCCTCGTCGACCGGCGCGGCGCCGAGCGCGGCGAGCATGCCGGCACCGCCGTCGTTGGTGGCGGAGCCGCCGAGCCCGACCACGACCGTACGGGCGCCGGTCTCGGCCGCGGCGGCGATCAGCAGCCCCAGCCCGTACGAGGTGGTGCGGTCCGGGTCGCGCTCCCCGGCGGCGAGCAGGTGCAAACCGCAAGCCTGGGCGGACTCGACGTACGCGGTGTCGCCGACGACGAGCACCTCGCCGTCGGCCGGGCGGCCGAGCGGATCGGTGGTGCGTACCGGGAGGCGCCGGCCGGGCAGCGCGGTGGCGAGCACGTCGAGGAAGCCGGGGCCGCCGTCGGCGAGCGGTCGCAGCAGCAGCGTGTCGTCCGGGCCGACCGAACGCCAGCCGGCGGCGACCGCGGCGGCGGCCTCGGGGGCGGACAGCGTGCCGGCGAACTTGTCCGGGCAGATCAGTACGCGCATGGCAGGCAGTCAACCGCATGGCTGTCGCCGCCGGTACCGCCGGATCTCGGCCCCGGCGGCACCGGCCCGATCCCGGCCGGCACGGACGAGGCTCGCGGTCGGCCCGGGCGAGGGGACGGCTCCCGGCCGATCCGGCGACGGGCCGGTACGGCCGGATCCCGGCGGGGCCGGGCGGCGGGCCGGTACGGCCGGATCTCGACCCACCGGGCGACGGGGCGGTGCCGGCTGGGTACCACGGCCGGGTGATCGGGGCGGCAAGCCGCCGGCCCGGGGTCGGTGGTTCAGCGGAGAGTAAACAGTGATGTTTGCTCGTATCCGCTGATCGCGGACCGGCCAGGTCCGGTCCGCCGCGGTGTCGGGCATGGCGGACTCGGGCGCCCATCGACCGGTGGGCGTCGCTTTCCGCACGGTGCACGTAGGGGTGGCGACGGCGCCGTCGCGGTTCGGGGGAACTGGGGGATTGATCACGCAGCAGCGACATTCCGGATGCGTTCGGTAACCGAGCGGATAGTGTCGCGGTCGGCCGTCGGGGGGCGGTCCGCGTAGCGACCGTGGTCCGCGGCGGAATCAGGGGGAGGTACGCCGTGAGCGCAGAACCTTCGGCTCGCAGCTTCGACTCTTCGTACCCGGACCCGGGCGACATGCTCGTGGTTCGCGGCGGCACGCCGCTGTGCGGCGAGATCCGGGTACGCGGGGCGAAGAACCTGGTGTCCAAGGCGATGGTGGCGGCCCTGCTCGGCAGCACGCCGAGCACGTTGTACGACGTACCGGCGATCCGCGACGTCGAGGTGGTGACCGGGCTGCTGCGGCTGCACGGGGTACGGGTGGAGTCGCTCGGCGACGGCCGGCTGGTGCTGGACCCGGCGAACGTGGAGACCGCGGACGTCGAGGAGCTCAACGTGCACGCCGGCGCGAGCCGGATCCCGATCCTGTTCTGCGGTCCGCTGCTGCACCGGCTCGGCCGGGCGTTCATCCCGGACCTGGGCGGCTGCCGGATCGGTGGCCGGCCGATCGACTTCCACCTCGACGCGCTGCGCGAGATGGGTGCGGTGGTGGACAAGACGCCGGACGGGCTCGTGATCACCGCGCCGGACGGGCTGCACGGCACCACGCTGCGGCTGCCGTACCCGAGCGTCGGCGCGACCGAGCAGGTGCTGCTGACCGCGGTACTGGCGGACGGCATCACCGAGCTGCACAACGCCGCGGTGGAGCCGGAGATCACCGACCTGATCGCGCTGCTGCAGAAGATGGGCGCGCTGATCACCGCGCACACCGACCGGCTGCTGCGGATCGAGGGCGTACCGGCGCTGCGCGGCTACGCGCACCGGCCACTGCCGGACCGGCTGGAGGCGGCGAGCTGGGCCTGCGCCGCCCTGGCCACCCGCGGTGACGTGCTGGTCCGCGGCGCCCGGCAGGCCGACCTGATGACGTTCCTCAACGTGTACCGGGCGGTCGGCGGTGAGTTCGAGGTGGACGACGACCCGGTCGACGGCGGCATCCGGTTCTGGCACCCGGGCGGCGACCTGGGCGCGGTGGCGCTGGAGACCGACGTGCACCCCGGGTTCATGACCGACTGGCAGCAGCCGCTGGTGGTGGCGCTGACCCAGGCCCGCGGGCTGTCGATCGTGCACGAGACCGTGTACGAGAACCGGCTCGGCTTCACCGACGCCCTGGTGACGATGGGCGCGACGATCCAGGTGTACTCGGCGTGCCTGGGCGCCACACCGTGCCGGTTCGGCCACGGCGGGTACCGGCACTCGGCGGTGATCTCCGGGCCGAGCAAGCTGCAGGGCAACGACCTGGTGATCCCGGACCTGCGCGGCGGGTTCAGCCACTTCATCGCCGCGCTGGCCGCCGAGGGCACCTCCCGGGTGTTCGGCGTGCACCTGATCGACCGCGGGTACGAGGACTTCGGCGCGAAGCTCGCCGCGCTCGGTGCCACCGTGGACGGCCCGGCGTACGAGCGGGCCGGGCTGCGGCTCGCCGGCGGCCCGCTGGAAGCCGCCCGCTGACGGGTGGGTAGCGCACGAGGGCGGGCCGGTGGAACCGGCACGGTGATTCCGGCTACCCTTCGTGCGTGCCCTCCCTGTTCAAGCGCCGCGCGGACGCGGCCGAGACGGTCGACATCGAGCCCGACGAGGCCACCGAGGCCGACGAGTCGGTGACCCGACCCCGGGCGTACACGGAGAAGAAGGGCAAGGCGACCCCGAAGCGCAGCGACGCGCAGAAGCGCGCCAAGGAGGCCCCGCCGGCCGACCGCAAGGAGGCGGCACGCCGGCTGCGCGACCGGCAGCGGTCCGAGCGCGCCGAGGCCCGGCAGAAGATGGCCGCCGGCGACGACCGGTACCTGCCGGCCCGGGACCGCGGGCCGGAGAAGGCGCTGGCCCGCAGGGTGGTCGACTCGCGCCGCAACATCGGCAGCTACTTCCTGATCGCCGCGCTGGTGATCCTGATCGGCACCTCGCAGAGCATGCCACCGCTGGTGCGCACCGTCGCCCAGGTGCTGTGGTTCGCGCTGGCGTTCCTGTTCGTGCTCGACTCGGTGCTGCTGTGCCGCAAGGTGCGCAAGACGCTGAAGGCGAAGATGCCGAAGGCCACGGTGCGCTGGGGCAGCATGTACATGTATGTCGTGATGCGCTCGATCACCTTCCGCAAGCTGCGGCTGCCCTCTCCCCAGGTCAAGATCGGCGAACCGCTCTGATGCCGGCCACCGTCCGGGTGGTCGACCCCGTCGAGTGGTCGACCGACTCGTTGCGGCTGACCAGGTACGCGTTCCAGCCGAGTCCGGCCGAGCTGGACGCCGGGCGCAACCTCGCCCAGGGCAAGCTCTACGCGCGGTTCAGCCGCACCCACGTGCTGTACGAGGACGACGCGCCGCGGGCCACCGCGATGGTGTGGCGGATGCACCAGCACGTGCGCGGTCGGCTGTTGCCGATGGGCGGCATCGGCGGCGTGGCCACCGATCCGGCGGCCCGGCGCGGCGGTCGGGCCCGGCAGCTGCTGACCGCGGTGCTGGCCGACATGCGCGACCAGGGCCAGGTGGTCAGCACGCTGTACCCGTTCCGGCCGTCGTTCTACGAGCGGTTCGGCTACGCCGGGCTGGCGCAGGAGCGCCGGGTGCGGATCGCGCCGGCCGCCCTGCTGCCGCTGCTGCGGCTGGACCTGCCGGGCGAGGTGACGCTGCACCGGCACGTCGGGGTGGCCGGCGAGATCCAGCGGTTCGAGACCGACCTGGCAGCAGCGGTCCCGGGCATGGCGGTCTACGACGATCCGGACGGCGAGCTGCTCGCCAACCAGACGGCGGAGTGGGCGGCGATCGCCCGGGTGGACGGCCGGATGACCGGCTACCTGCGGTACTCCGTCACCGAGCACGGCGGGGACTTCGACGCGCGCCGGTTCCTCTACCGCGACCCGGTCACCAGGTCGCTGCTGCTGGCCTGGGTGGCGCGACACACCGACCAGGTGGCCAGCGCCGTGCTGCGGCTGCCGCCCGGCGAGACCCCGGAGACCTGGGTCCCGGACGCCGAGGCGACCGTGGAGGCGAAGGTCGCGCCGATGACCGACGCGGCGCCGATGGCCCGGATCCTGTCGGTCGACGGGCTCGCCGGCATCGACGCCGGCCCGGGCGAGATCACGGTGCGGGTGGACGATCCGCTGATCGGCGGGGTGTGGTCGCTGTCCGGCGGCGGCACGCTGTCCGTCGCCACCGGCGGTACGCCGAGCGCCGAGTTGACCGGGCCCGGCCTCGCCGCGCTGGTCTACGGCGCGCTGGATCCGGCCGAGCTGCCGCTCCGCGGCTTCGGCAGTGTCGACGAGCCGGCCGCCGCCACGCTGCGGTCGCTCTTCCCGCGCACCCCCAGCCACCTGGTCGCCCACTTCTGACCGGCACCCGCTCCGGCTGGGGCGCCGGGCGATCGGTTCCACAGCTGGTGACGCTCCGGGGTCACAGCGGGATCGGCCACGTGCGGGCGCTGTCCGGCTGGTCCACCCAGACGAGCTGCTGGCCGTCGTCACGAACGGTCAGGCCGAACCGGTCCGCCGTTGTCCCGCCGACGCGGTGCCCGCTCAGTGCCCGGCGGCGGCGTCCGGGGGCGGGCGGAGGCCGGCGACGAGGACGGTGAGCATCCGGTCGGCGGCGGCGGCGCGGTCCGGCAGGTTCTCGGTGATCAGGGCGATGCCGTGCACCATCCGGTGCACGTCGGCGGCGGTCAGCTCCGACCGCACCGTCCCGGCCGTACGGGCCCGGTCGACCAGGGTGCGCCCGGTGTCGTGCATCGGCTGGCAGGCGTGGCCGAGCGCCGACTCGTCGTCGCCGGCGGAGGCGAGGATCGCCGCGGCGAGCCCGCGGTAGGTACCGAGGTGGCCGAGCAGCAGGTGCAGCCAGCGGTCCAGCGCGCCGGCCGGGTCCGGGTCGGCCACCAGCTCGTCGCCCTGTCGGCGTAGCTCCTCGGCCCAGTCCGCGAGTACCGCGGCGAGCAGCGCGTCCCGGTTCGGGAAGTGTCGGTAGAGCGTGCCGGGGCCGACGTGGGCCCGCCGGGCGATGTCGTCCAGGCTCACCTCCGCGCCGTGCTCGGTGATCGCGTCGCGGGCGACCGCCAGCAGCCGCTCGTAGTTGCGACGCGCGTCGGCGCGCATCGGCCGTGCCGCGGTCGTCATGGATCTCCCCACCCGGTTGTCAACCGGAGACAGTCTCCGTATTCTGTCTCGAGAGCCAACCGGAGACAGTCTCCAGTTTGCCTCGCCGTGCCATCCCATCTTCGCGCAGGAAAGCGGGCGTGCACCAATGACCACAACCGTCTCGACGACCACCGAGGCCCGGCACCGGTCGTACCCGGGACTCGCGCTGGCGATACTCGTCGCCGGCCAGCTGATGCTCATGCTGGACTCGACGGTGGTGACCGTCGCGCTACCGCAGATCCGGGCCGGGCTGCACGTCTCGCCCGGCACCATCGCCTGGGTACTGGACGGGTACGCGCTCGCGTTCGGCGGGCTGCTGCTGCTCGGCGGGCGAGTCGGCGATCTGCTCGGCCGGCGCCGCCTGTTCGTCGCCGGCGTCGCGCTGTTCACGCTCGCCTCGCTGGTCGGCGGGTTGTCGGTGAACACCGGCATGCTGCTCGCCGCCCGGGCCGCGCAGGGCGTCGCCGCGGCGCTGACCGCACCGAGCGCGCTCGCGCTGATCGTGACGAACTTCGCCGGCCCGGCCCGGGTCCGCGCGATCTCCTGGTACTCCGCGATCAGCGGTGCCGGCGGCTCGATCGGCCTGTTGCTGGGCGGCATGCTGACCGCCTGGGTGTCCTGGCGCTGGGTGCTGATCATCAACGTACCGATCGGGATCGCGCTGGTCGTGCTGGCGCCGCTGGTGGTGGCCGAGGCGCCCCGGCACCGGCACCGGCTGGACGTCGCCGGCGCGCTGACCGGCACCCTCGGCGTCACCGCCCTCGCGTACGGGCTGCTGCACGCGGCCACCGCGGGCTGGGGCACCGCGGCCGGCCTCGGCGCGTTCGCGGTCGCGGTACCGGCGCTGGCAGCGTTCGTGCTGATCGAGTGGCGGGTGGCCGAGCCGTTGCTGCCGTTGCGGCTGTTCGCCGACCGCAACCGCACCGGCGGGTACCTGAACATGCTGCTGCTGCCGGCGGCGATGTTCGGCGTGTTCTTCTTCGTCAGCCAGTTCCTCGGCATCGTGCAGCGCTACGACGCGCTGCGGACCGGCCTGGCGTTCCTGCCGCTGACCGTACTGTCGTTCGGTGCCGCCCGGCTCGCGCCACGGCTGATCGACCGGTACGGCGCCCGGACGTTGATGATCGGCGGCGCGGTGCTGCTGGGTGCCGGTACGGCCTGGCTGAGCCGGCTGCACGCGGACTCCGGGTACTGGGGTGCGGTGTTCGGGCCGATGGTGCTGTTCGGCCTCGGCGTCGGGCTCAGCTTCGTACCGGCGTCGGCGACGATCCTCACCTCGGTGGCGCCGGCGGACTCGGGCGCCGCGTCCGGCACCCTGCAGACGCTCCAGCAGCTCGGCGGCGCCGTCGGGCTCGCCGCCCTGGTCACCGCGTCCGGCATCGCCGGCGGTACCGGGCTGGCCGATGGCGCCGGTGCCGCGTTCGCGCTGGCCACCGCGCTGGTCGCGGTGACCCTGGTCAGTACGGTCCTGGTGGTTCGCCGCCGGCGCCCCGCGACCGCCTGAGCGGCTGTTGGGGGACCTTCGGTCGAGCGAGCCGGAGTCCATTCGTCTGCTCGCAAGGCGGAGGTGCGAGTGCATACCGGTGTTGTATGCGCTCTATCGGACCCGCGAGCCGCTGCTCGGCCGCCGCGTGGGCGGCTCGCGGGTCCGACCGACAACGCCGCGAGCGGGCGAACGGGCCCGGCGCAGCCGAGCATGAGGTCCCCCAACAGTCTCTGGGAGCCCGGGCCCGCCGGGTCTCGGCTCGGGCGATCAGGCGTCGACGGAGGCCTGGTCGTACAGGTGGCAGTTGGTCCAGTGCGCGTCGGCGACCTGCGCCCGGGTCGGTACGGTCGTCGAGCAGGTCGGCATCGCCACCGGGCAGCGCGGGTGGAACCGGCAGCCGGACGGCGGGCTGATCAGGCTCGGCGGCTCGCCGTGGTCGGTGGTCTCGTCGCTGTGCTCCTCGACCCGGTCCGGGTCCGGCGCCGCGGACAGCAGCAGCCTGGTGTAGGGGTGCGCCGGATCGTCGGTGACCTTCTCCGAGGACCCCTGCTCGATCAGCTGCCCCGCGTACATCACCAGGATGTCGTCGGCGAAGTAGCGCGCGCTGGCGATGTCGTGGGTGATGTAGAGCAGCGCCAGGTTCTCCTCCCGGGCGAGCTGCTCCAGCAGCCGCAGCACGCCGAGCCGGATGGACACGTCGAGCATGGACACCGGTTCGTCGGCGATCAGCGCGACCGGCCGTACCGCGAGGGCCCGCGCGATCGCCACCCGCTGCCGCTGCCCGCCGGACAGCTCGTGCGGCAGCTTGTGCATGAACTGGTCGACCGGGGTCAGGCTGACCCGCTCCAGCAGCTCCGCGACCTGCTCGTCCACCTCGGCGGCGGTACGGGCGTGCCCGTGCAGCTTCAGCGGCCGGGCCAGGTGGTAGTGCACCTTGTGGAACGGGTTGAGCGAGGCGAACGGGTCCTGGAACACCATCTGCACCTGGCGCCGGTAGTCCCGGCTGCGGCCGACCGGCCTGCCGTGCAGCAGGATCCGGCCGGAGGTCGGCGGGTAGATCTGGGCCAGCAGCCGGGCCACCGTGGACTTGCCGCAGCCGGACTCGCCGACCATCGCGGTGATCCGGCCGGCGGTCAGCGACAGGCTGACGTCCTCCACCGCCCGCACCGGCGGCCGGCGCCGGCCGAACCGGCCACCGCGCGAGGCGGTGAAGTGCTTGGTGACGTGCTCGGCGGTCAACACCTCGTCACCCGGGACGCTCTGGCTCATCGACCGCTCCCCTCCCCGCTCAGCTCGGTCGGTACCGGCGCGCCGTAGGACGCCGGATCGTGCGCCAGGCAGGCCGCGTACTGTCCACTGTGGACTTCCAGGAGTGCCGGGGTCAGCTCGGCGCAGGCGTCGACCGCGAACCGGCAGCGCGGGTGGAACGGGCAGCCAGGCGGCAGGTCGCGCAGGTCCGGTGGCGTGCCGGGGATGCCGAGCAGTTCCTCGCGCGGCCCGCGCAGCTTCGGGAACGAGTGCAGCAGCCCGTGCGTGTACGGGTGGCTCGGCACGTCGTGCACGTCGCGCGCGGCGCCCACCTCCACCAGCTGCCCGGCGTACATCACGGCGATCCGGTCGGCCATCGACAGCAGCAGCGACAGGTCGTGGGTGATGAACACGACCGCGAACCCGTACTCGCGGCGCAGCGCCGAGATCTCCCGCAGGATGTCCCGCTGTACCACCACGTCCAGCGCGGTGGTCGGCTCGTCCATGATGATGATCTCGGGGTTGAGCGCCAGCGCGATCGCGATCGCGGCGCGCTGCCGCATCCCGCCGGACAGCTCGTGCGGGTAGCTCCTCACCCGGTCGGCGGAGATGCCGACCCGGCGCAGCAGCTCCACCGCCCGCTCCCGCCGCTGCGCGGCGGTCAGCGTCGTGTCGTGCGCCCGCAGCGTGTCGTCGATCTGCGCCCCGACGGTGGACACCGGGTTCAGTGAGTTCATCGCCGACTGGAACACCACCGACAGCTCCCGCCAGCGGAACTTGCGCAGCGCCTTGGGACTCATCCGCAGCACGTCGACCGGCCCGCCGCCGGCCGGGTGGTACAGCACCTCGCCGGCGGTCACCAGCGCCGGCGGCTTGAGCAGCCGCGCCACCGCGTTGGCCAGCGTCGACTTGCCGGAGCCGGACTCGCCGGCCAGCCCCAGGATCTCGCCCCGGTGCAGCTCCAGCGTGACGTCGTCGACCGCGTGCACCGGCGAGGTGTCGGTCAGGTAGTCGACCGACAGGCCGCGCATCGACAGCACCGGCTCGGCCGCCACCGTCGACGTGCCGGTGGTGGTACCGGTCTCGGGCTCGGTCATGACACCACCTCCGCGCGGCGGGCGCGCCGGGCGCGCTTGGGCAGGACGGTACGCAGGCGCGGGTTGGCGATCTCGTCGATGCCGAAGTTGAGCAGGCCCAGCCCGGCGCCGATCAGCGCGATGCACAGGCCCGGCGGGATGAACCACCACCAGGCACCGACCAGCAGCGCCTGGTTGTTCTGCGCGAAGTAGAGCATGGTGCCCCAGCTGACCGTGGACAGGTTCGCCAGACCCAGGAACGACAGGCCGGCCTCGGCCAGGATCGCCGCCAGCACGGTGGCGAGGAAGCTCGTCGCGATGACCGGGAACTCCACCGGCAGGATCTCGGCGAACACGATCCGCCAGGGCCGCTCGCCGCCCGCCTTGGCGGCCTGCACGTAGTCGCGGCCGCGCAGCGTCAGCGTCTGTGCCCGCAGCACCCGGGCGCCCCAGGCCCAACCGGTCACCGCGATCACCGCGGCCACCGACATCACCCCGCGGCTGGGCAGGTAGCCGGCCAGCACGATCACCAGCGGCAGCGCCGGCAGGACCAGGAAGATGTTGGTGATCAGCGACAGCACCTCGTCCACCACGCCGCCGACGTACCCGCCGACCAGGCCGACCACGATGGACAGTGCGGTGGCGATCACCGCGGACAGCACGCCGACGCCCATCGAGATGCGCGCGCCGTACACCACCTGGGCGAGCACGTCCTGGCCGCTCTGGGTGGTACCGAGCCAGTGCGCCGCGGACGGGCCGGCCAGCCCGACGCTGTTGGTCTTCGTCGGGTCGGCGCCGACCAGCAGCGGCCCGAACAGCGCGAGGACCACGAAGAACGCGAGGATCAGCAGCCCGGCGACGATCTTCGGGGAACGCAGGATGCCCCTCATCACGCCTCCTGCCGGGTACGGGGGTCGAGCGCCACGTAGGCGATGTCGGCGAGCAGGTTCGCCGCCAGTACCGCCAGCGAGATGATCAGGAAGATGCCCTGCATCAGCGGGAAGTCCTCGTTCTCCACGGCCTTGAGCAGCACCGAACCGATCCCCGGGTAGGAGAAGACGATCTCGGTCAGCACCGAGCCGCCCACCACGAATCCCAGCGACAGGCTGAAGCTGGTGATGTTCGGCAGGATCGCGTTGCGCGCCGCGTAGCGCCACATCACCCGGCGGCTGGTCAACCCCTTCGCCTCGGCCATCGTCACGTAGTCCTCGCCGAGGGTGGTCACCATGACGTTGCGCATGCCCATCACCCGGTCGGCGATCGACGCCACCACGATCGTGATCGCGGGCAGGATCGCGTGGTACAGCACGCTGCCGACGAACTCCCCGTTGAACCCGGTCGTGACGGAAAGCGAGTACGCGCCGGAGACCGGCAGCCAGGACAGCGACACCCCGAACACCATGACCAGCGCCAGCGCCACCCAGAAGTACGGCACCGCCTGCAGGAACGTGGTCGTCGGCAGGATCGAGTCGAGCCAGGTACCGCGGCGCCAGGCCGCGACCACGCCGAGCGTCGTGCCGATCAGGTAGCTGATGATGGTGGCGATGCCGACCAGCCCGATCGTCCACGGCAGCGCGCCGCCGATCACCGACGACACGTGGGTGGGATAGAACGTGATCGACCGACCCAGCTCACCGTGCAGCAGGTTGCCGAGATAGTCCCAGTACTGGGACCAGATGGAGCCGCCGGTCAGCCCGAACGACTTCTTCATCGACTCGATCGCGTCCGGATCGATCTGGCCGTTCATCCGGGCGACCATCAGGTCGACCGGGTCCCCCGGCATCAGCCGGGGGATCAGGAAGTTGATCGTGATGGCGGCCCAGGCCGTGATCAGGTAGAACCCGAGCCGCCGTAGCAGGTAGCGCAACCGTGCCTCACTTGACGGGCTTGAGGTGCAGCAGCACCTGCGCCATGTCCGGCGAGGTCGCCGGCGACGGCATCGCGTACGGGTTCTGCTCGCTCGGCCAGCCGGTGTACTTGGTGGTCCGGTACAGCGACCAGGACGGGCTGCCGAACAGCGGGATCACCGGCAGCTGCTCGATCACCACGGTGGCCAGGCCCTGCACCGCCGCCTGCTGCTTCGCCTCGTCGTTGGTCGCCTCGTACGCGGCGAGCAGCTCGTCGGTGTGCTTGTCCTTCCAGCGGCCGTAGTTGCCGGTGGCCTGCTGCCCGATCGGCTTGGTCAGCGCGCTCGCCAGCATCACCCGGTACAGGTAGAACGGGGTCGGGCCGGACACGGCGCCGCGCAGCGTCACGTCGAAGTCGCCCTTGCCGACCTTCGCCACCCAGTCCTGGATCGCCACGCCGCGCACGGTCATGTCGATGCCGACCTTGGCCAGGTCCTCCTTCATCAGCTGCGCCGAGTTGACGAAGTCGGTGTACGGCGAGGGCACCAGCAGCTCGAACTTCAGCTTCTTGCTGCCGTACCCGGCCTTCTTCAGCAGCTCCTTGGCCTTGGCGGTGTCGACGGTGAACTTCGCGTCCTTGTACTTCGCCGGTACCCAGTCGGCGTCGGCCGGCATCGGCAGCCCGGACGGGTGCGCCGGCTCGACGTAGCCGCGCTCGGCGGACTTGACGATCCGGTCCCGGTCGATCGCGAGGCTGACCGCCTGGCGTACCTCCAGGGAGTCGAACGGCGCCTTGGCGGTGTTGACCATCAGCGCGTTCAGGCCCTCGGACGGGAAGTAGTGCTTGTTGTGCTCCGGGTCGTTCTTCTCGTAGATCTTCTTCAGGTCCGGCACGAACGCGCTGGCCCAGTCGATCTCGCCGGTCTGCAGGCCGGTCTGCACCGCGTTCGCGGTGTACGCCGGGAACTTGACCTGCGGCACCGCCGGCTTGCCCTTCCAGTACTTCGGGTTCGCCTTGACCTGGTAGACCTGCGAGGAGAAGGAACCGAGCGTGAACGGGCCGGTGCCGACCGGGTTCGGGTTGGTGAAGGTGTCGAGCTTCTTGCCGGACAGCAGGTGCTTGGGCACGATGCCGATCTGGCCGGCCAGGTTCCACAGCTTGGTGAACGAGGTGGACGGGAAGGTGAATACCACCTCGTCGCCGTCGGCCTTCACGCCGGACAGCTCGACGCCGCCGCGGTTCAGCGCCGGCGTGTCGATCATCGCCTGGTAGGTGAACACCACGTCGTCGACGGTCAGCGGCTTGCCGTCGGTCCACGTGACGTTCTTGCGGATCGTCATCCGCAGCGTCTTCCCGTCGGCGCTCCACGAGTACTTGGTGGCCAGCCACGGCGTGATGTCGTTCGGCTTGAGCTTGTTGAAGAACAGCAGCGGCTCGTAGAACAGTCCGATGGTGCCCACGTTCTGGGTCACCGCGTACGGGTTGAAGTTGCGCTGCCAGGAGCCGGTGTCGTTGATGTGCACGACCAGCGGCTTGCCGGCGCCGGTACCACCCTCGTCGTCGCCACCGCACCCGGCCAGCGTGGCGGCGAGCCCGACCCCGGCCGCGGCACCGAACAGCGTCCGGCGCGACAGCCGCAGCTGCGTCGCCGCGTCGCGGATCGTCGCGTCTGCACTCATCGTCGTTCCTCCCGGCGGAACCTTCTCCGCAACGATGTACCAACACACTTCCGCGGCCGTACGGTGCGGGCACACCACCCCACACGACCTCTTGGCCGGAAAGTTTCTTACATCAACCGCAGTTAGTCAATGATTAACGAACCTTACCGCGTGTGTTGGTCCACCTGGCGAGACACCTCAGCCGCGACTCGGCTCCGGCGCCGCGTAGAGCCGGGCCACCACGTCCTCGATGTCGGGCTCCAGTACCGACACGTCGCGCAGCGCGCCGCTCGCCGCGAGGCTCGCGATCAGCTCCCCTGCCGTCGCACTGTGCAAGGCGAACGTCACCCGGTGCGCATCCGCCTCCACCGCCTCGATGCTGGTACCGGACGGCGCCGCGGCACCGTTCCACGGCACGTCGAGCTCGGCCACCACCCGCCGCCGAGAGGAGTACCGGGCGTGCAGCTCACCGAGCGTGCCGTCGTGCACCACCCGGCCGTGGTCGATCACCACCAGCCGGCGACACAGCCGTTCGATGTCGGCCAAGTCGTGCGTGGTCAGCATCAACGTGGTGTCGCCGGCCTCGCCCAGCTCGGCCAGGAACGCCCGCACCGACTGCTTGCTGACCACGTCCAGCCCGATCGTCGGCTCGTCCAGGAACAGGATCCGTGGCGCGTGCAGCAGCGCCGCGGTGATCTCGCCGCGCATCCGCTGCCCGAGCGAGAGCTGCCGGACCGGGGTGTCCAGGAACTCGTCCAGCTCCAGCAGCCGCCGGCAGCGCCGCAGCCGGGCCGCGTGGTCGGCCGCCGGCACCCGGTACACGTGCCGCAGCAGCCGGAACGACTCGGCCAGCGGTAGGTCCCACCACAGCTGCGAGCGCTGCCCGAAGACCACACCGATCCGCAACGCCAGGCGGGTGCGCTGCGCGACCGGCCGCAGGCCGCAGACCCGTACCTCGCCGGCGGACGGGCTCAGCACCCCGGTGAGCATCTTCAGCGTGGTCGACTTGCCGGCGCCGTTCGGGCCGATGTAGCCGACCATCTCCCCCGCCTCGATCGCCAGATCGACGTCGTGCACCGCGGCGGTGACGTGCCGCTGCCGGCGCAGCCGGCCGACCTTGCGCCGGACCACGAAGTCCTTGCGCAGCCCGTGCGTCTCGATCAGTGCCACCCTCGCTCCTCTCATCGAATGTCTTGTGCCGCACCGAATCCGTCAGGATCCGGTGGAGCGGTAGTGGCGCACCCCGACCCGCCAGACCAGCGCCGCGGCCAGCACCGCCGGTACCGCGATCAGCGGCGAGCACCAGGCCAGCGCGGCGGGCGCGCCGAGCGGGTCGGCCACCCCGAGCAGCGCCAGCGCCGGGTAGTAGGCGACGAACGCGAAACCCAGCCCGTACGCGAAGATCTTGCGGAACCAGCCCGGATAGATCGAGATCGGGTACAGCGTGAAGTCACGGCCGCCGTAGGTGAACGCGTTCGCGAACTCGCCCGACTCGACGAACCAGAACGCCACCGTCGAGCCGGCGACGAACACCGAGGCGAAGATGACCGCACCGGCCAGCGGCGCCGCCACCACCAGCACCGCCCGCCCGACCGTCCACTGTGGATCGATCCAGATCAGCGTGCCGGCAAGGACCAGGCAGCTCTGCAGCACCCGGCCCAGCCGGCGCGGCGCGAAGTCGCCGAACACCAGCTGCGGCAGCACGCCCATCGGCCGCAGCAGCATCGAGTCCAGCCGCCCGGTCCGGATGTACTGCCGCATCGTGTCGATGTTGCCCACGCTCGCGTCCGCGAGCGAGAACGCCACGTTGCCCAGCGCCGCAATCAGCAGGCACTGCCGCACCGAGAACCCGCCCAGTGCCGGCGTGGCCCGAAACAGCACCAGCACCGCGACGATGTCCAGCAACGACACCACCGAGGAGGACACCGCGTCCAGCCAGAACGAGAACCGGTACTGGGTCTGCGCCCGCACCTGCGCCACCAGCAGCGCGCGGTACGCCGTCGCCCGTGGGTGCTCAGCCACCCTGCACCACCAGCCGTCGCTCGGCCCGCCGCTGCACCAGGACCGAGGCCGCCAGCACCGCCGCCGCCCAGCCCAGCTGTACCGCCAGGATCGACAGCTGGTGCGCCGCGGAGCCGCGCTCGACCAGCACGTCCACCGGCGCCTGCAGGATCGACGGGAACGGCGTGCCGTACCACAGGATCGGCTGTACCCAGTCGGGCAGGAACGCGAGCGGGAAGTACAGCCCGGTCAGCACGTTCGCGCAGAGCATCCAGGCGACCAACACCCCGCGGATGTCCAGCAGCCAGAACGCGGTCAGGTTGACCAGGTAGCGCACCCCGAACGACACCACGGTCGCGGCCAGCACGCTGAGCAGCGCCAGCGGGTAGGTGGTGAGCCGGTGCGGCACGTACAGCTGGAACGCCAGCGCGCCGACCACCAGCGGCGCCGCGAACCGGGTGCACATCGCGAACCCGGCCCGGCCCAGGTCGGCCGTCAGGTAGGTCAGCACCGGATGCATCGGCCGCAGCAGGTCGGACTGCACGTCGCCGGTGCGGACCCGGTCGGACAGCTCGGTCCAGCCCCACAGCTGCACCACCGCGAGCAGCCCCTGCCCGACCCAGACGTACGTGACGAGCTGCGGGCCCCGGTAGCCCGCCGCGACGCCGCCCGCCCCGCCGGCCACGGCGAGCATCACCGAGCAGCGCAGGAAGCCGAAGATCGTGTTCGTGAACGCGCCGGCCAGCATCGCCTGCCGGTAGGTCGCCCAGCGCCGGAAGCCCGCGCCGGCCAGCGCGGCCGCAGTTCGTAGCGTCCCCGGCCGCGGCCAGGGAACGTCGATGCCCATTCGCCCCTCCGTCATCGGAATCGACACGTCCGCACGCGAGGACACCGACGGCAGGGGGATGCCAGGGGCAGACTCGTCGTGGACCGCATCGCGGATTGAGGAGCCCGCTCTTGGTTTCGTGGCGACGGCCGCTGCGCGACGCAGCTCCCTCGGCCGGCCACACCCCGGGCAAGCCCGAAGAGCCTACCCGGTGGCGGCAGGCCGGTACAGCCGATATTTCGCCGACCCGGGGGTCGCCAGGGCGTGGCGGTGCGCCGAATCGGGCCACGAAACCGACGAACGTCGATATACGGTGGGGTGCTGGTCGGAAGCGCCGGGGGGAACCGCGTCATGTCGAGGTTCAAGGGCAACCCGTGGGCCGTGCTGTTCGCGCTGTGCCTCGGGTTCTTCATGATCCTGCTGGACACCACGATCGTGACGATCGCGGTGCCGGCGATCAGCGACGGGCTGCACGCCTCGCTCGACGACATCCTGTGGATCCAGAGCGGGTACGTGCTGGTCTACGCGGTGCTGCTGATCACCGCCGGCCGGCTCGGCGACATGTTCGGCGGCAAGCGGATCTACCTGATCGGCCTGGTCGTGTTCGTGCTCGCCTCGGCCGCCTGCGGCGTGGCCCGCAACCCCGACCAGCTGATCGCCGCCCGGCTGGTCCAGGGCGTCGGCGGGGCGCTGCTGACCCCGCAGACGCTCGCCATCATCAACCGGATCTTCCCGCCGGAGCGCCGCGGCGCCGCGTTCGGCGTCTGGGGCGCGGTCGCTGGGGTCGCGGCCATCGCCGGACCGACGCTCGGCGGGCTGCTCATCACGTACGCCAGCTGGGAGTGGATCTTCTACCTGAACGTGCCGATCGGCATCGTCGGGTTCCTGCTGGCGCTGTTCGTGGTCCCGAACATCACCGAGCACCGGCGGCACCGCCTCGACATCCTCGGTACCGCCCTGATCACCGTGGCGCTGTTCCTCGTCACGTACGGGCTGATCGAGGGCGAGAACTACCACTGGGGCCGGGTCTGGCACTTCGTGTCCATCCCGCTGATCATCGCGCTCGGCGTCGCCCTGGTGATCGTCTTCCTGATCACCCAGTACTTCGAGAAGAACGAGCCACTGGTGCCGTTCACGATCCTGCGCGACCGGAACTACTCGCTGATGAACTTCGTGGCGATGGCCATGTCGTTCGGGATGATGGGGCTGTTCCTGCCGATCACCATCTACCTGCAGTCGGTGCTCGGGCTCTCGGCGTTCGACGCCGGGCTGACGATCGCGCCGATGTCGCTGGTGTCGCTGGTGGTCGCACCGTTCGCGGGCCGGCTCGCCGACAAGATCGGCGGCAAGTACATCCTGTTCGTCGGGCTGCTGCTGTTCGCCGCCGGGATGGCGTTGATCCTGGACAAGTCCACAGTGGACAGTTCGCGGTGGACGTTCCTGCCCGGCCTGCTGATCTCCGGCCTCGGGATGGGCTGCATCTTCGCGCCGATGACCACCGTGGCGATGCGCAACATCCCGGCCGCGCTGTCCGGCGCCGCCTCCGGCGTCTTCAACACCACCCGGCAGCTCGGCGCGGTGGTCGGCAGCGCCGCGGTCGGCGCGCTGCTGCAGGCCCAGCTGTCCAGCAAGCTCGCCGCCTCGGCGCAGGCGCACGCGGACAAGATCCCGCCGCAGTTCCGCGAGCAGTTCGTGGCCGGGTTCTCCCGTTCCTCCGGCGGACTGGACGTGGGCAGCCAGCAGTCCGAGTTCACGCCGCCGCCCGGGATGCCGCAGCAGGCGGTCGAGCAGCTCGAGCGGATCGCCGCCGACACGTTCCACGTCGGCTACGTCGACGCGATGCGGCCCACCCTGATCCTGCCCATCGCCGTTCTCGTCCTGGCCGCGCTCAGCTGCCTGCTCATCAAGCGCCGCAAGCGGTCCCGCACCGCCACCGTCCCGGCGGACAGCGCCGCCGCGGCCGAACCGGCGGAGTGACCCGCGCGGTCAGAGGTGCGCGGGAGGTCAGCCGTGCGCGCCGTCGGTCTGGTGCACGGCACCGGCCAGCAGCGCGCGCAACTGCTCGCCCTGCGGCCACTGCTGCACCCGGAAGCGCGGCGGCGCCAGCCCCGGCACCCGCAGCGGCGCCACCGCCCGGACCAGATCGGCCCAGCGCACCAGCCAGGACTGCCGCCGGTCCGCGCCGACCAGGGCGACCTGGTCGGTCTCCGGCAGCAATGTCGGAACGTCCTGCCGCCAGGTGCTCACCGACGGCGCGGCGCCGTCGACCGGCTCGGCCAGCAGGTAGCTCGCCACCGACACCTGCTGCGCCACCGGCCAGTGCGCCCGCAACAGATCGGCCTGCACGTCGTACGCCTCGGCGGCCAGCCACCGGTCGGCCCGCATCGCGGCATGATGCGCCGGATGGCCCAGCGGCGGCCGGTACGGCACCACCCGGCCGGCGTCGTCCACCGTGTACCCGGCCGGCGACACCGGCCGGGACGCGCCCCGGAACTCGGCCGCGACCAGGTCGAACGCGTCCGCCAGCCGGGGGCCGTCGGGCACCACCAGCAGGCAGTCCCGGTCCGGCGCGAACGCCACCGGCCGGGCGCCCAGCCGCTCCTCGAACCCGGCCAGCCACCCGTCCAGCAGCAGCCGGGACACCCAGTACGTGCTGCCGTCGTCGACGAACCGCAGCAGCGACGGCGCGTCGGACGGCTGACCGGCCGCCTGGTCGCCCGGCACCGCCGCCAGGTTCGCCGCCGCGGTCTCGAACACCTCGCGGCCGGACACGCCCCAGGACGCCACCAGATCGGTGCTGACGTAGCCGATCGTGGTGGGCAGATCCACCACCACGACCTCGTCCAGCAGCGGCAACGCCGGCCGGCGCAGCAGCTCGGCCTCCGGCCGCCGCGGCGCACCGGGCACCCAGCGCCCCTGGGCCGTGCCGTACAGCAGGGGGCGCAGCAGCGGGGCCGCCTCCGCCCACCGGGTCGGCACCGCCACCGGCTCGGTCATCCGGGCCACGTAGCGGGCGAGCAGCTCGTCTCGCCGGTCACCGGCGAGGCCGGCACACTCGCCGTACAGCGTGCCGAGGAACGCCCAGCTGACCGCACCGCCGCGGCTGCGCCGGTAGCCGATCGCGAACCGCTCCGCGGAGTACCAGCTGTCGGCCACGCCGCCGCAGGCACGGAATCTGTCGAGCAGCTCGGCACCGAACCGGTCCTGCATCGACCCGCCCCGCCGCGCCAGGCCGCCGCCCATCTACCGCCTCCCGTGCGTTGCCGCTGGGGTCGTCGCCGCGACCCCCGGTACGGATCGTCGACCCGTACGGACCTTCGCACCGTACCCGGCGGTCGCCACCGCCGTCCTCCACCACCCGGCCGATCCCGCGCCCCGCCGCCCCGTCACGCCCCTGTCACCAGCCGCTACGCCGTGCCCACGAGCCGCGGCGCCGGCCGGCCCGGGCGCGTCGTACCCGGGCCGCCGGCGGAGTGCTCAGTCGTCCTCGTCGGACCACTCGCCCTCGACCTCGACGTGCTGGCGACGGGCCTTGCGCGCCGCCAGCCGGTCGTCGGCACCGACCCGGTCGTCGGCGTCCAGCCGGTAGTCGGTGCCCAACCGGCCCGGCACGAAGTCCTTGTCCGAGAACAGCGTCGGCTGCCAGTCGAACTCGATCGCACCGATCCGCACCGGCGCGCCGGGCTGCGCGCCGGCTTTCGCCAGCGCGTCCTCCACGCCCAGCCGGGCCAGCCGGTCGGCCAGGTAGCCGATCGCCTCGTTGTTGGAGAAGTCGGTCTGCCGCACCCAGCGCTCCGGCCGCGGCCCGGTCACCAGGTACACCCCGTCGGGGTCGACAGCCACCTCGAAGTGGCTCTCGTCCACCGCCGCCGGACGCAGCACGATCCGGGTCGGCTCGGTCGGCGGGTGCTCCTCGCGGTACCGCCGGACGGCGTCGGCCAGCGCGAACGTGAACGGCCGCAGCCCCTCCCGGGTCGCCGCGGACACCTCGAAGATCGGCCAGCCGCGCTCGGCCAGGTCGGCCGCGACGATCTCGGCCAGCTCCCGCCCGTGCGGCACGTCCAGCTTGTTCAGCGCCACGATCCGCGGCCGGTCGGCGAGCCCGCCGTACGCGGCGAGCTCCGCCTCGATCGCGTCGATGTCGCTGGCCGGGTCCCGGCCCGGTTCCTCGGTCGCCAGGTCCACCACGTGCACCAGCACCGCGCACCGCTCGATGTGCCGCAGGAAGTCCAGGCCGAGGCCCTTGCCGGTGGCGGCGCCCGGGATCAGCCCCGGTACGTCGGCGATGGTGAACGTGACGTCGCCCGCGCGCACCACGCCGAGGTTGGGCTGCAGGGTGGTGAACGGGTAGTCGGCGATCTTCGGCCGGGCCGCGGACAGCACCGAGATCAGCGACGACTTGCCCGCGCTGGGGAAACCGACCAGCCCGACGTCGGCGACGCTCTTGAGCTCCACCACCACATCGGACGAGTCCCCCGGCTCGCCCAGCTCGGCGAACCCGGGCGCCTTGCGCCGCGAGTTCGCCAGCGCCGCGTTGCCGCGGCCGCCGCGCCCGCCGTGCGCGATGACGATGCTGGTACCGGCACCGACCAGATCGGCGATCACCTCGCCGTCGGTGGTCTGCACCACGGTGCCGTCCGGTACCCGTACCCGCAGGTCCTCGCCCTGCGCACCGTCCCGGTTGGAGCCCTGGCCGGGCTTGCCGTTGGCGGCCTTCAGGTGCGGTCGGTAGTGGAAGTCGAGCAGGGTGTGCACACCGGCGTCGACCTCCAGCACCACGTCGCCGCCGCGGCCACCGTTGCCACCGTCCGGGCCGCCGAGCGGCTTGAACTTCTCCCGGTGGATCGACATGCAGCCGTGGCCACCGTTACCGGCCTGTACGTGCAGTACGGCCCGATCCACGAACGTGGTCACCGCCGACCTCCCTCACCCGCACGGCGCGCGCCGGGATCCGGCTGTCACGGTGCGAAAACACAGAACGGGCGGGCCGGTGTCCGGCCCGCCCGTCGACGTCTCGATCGGTGCTACTGCTGCACCGGAACGATGCTGATCACCCGACGACCGCGCTTGCGGCCGAACTCGACGTTGCCGGCGCTGAGCGCGAACAGCGTGTCGTCCTTGCCCCGGCCGACCAGGTCACCCGGGTGGAAGTGGGTCCCCCGCTGGCGAATGATGATCTCGCCGGCGTTCACCAGCTGACCACCGAAGCGCTTCACGCCGAGCCGCTGAGCGTTGGAGTCGCGGCCGTTGCGCGAGCTCGACGCACCCTTCTTGTGTGCCATCTCGGCGCCTACTTTCCGCTCTCGATGCCGGTCACCTTCACCTGGGTCAGCGGCTGGCGGTGACCCTGGCGCTTGTGGTAGCCGGTCTTGTTCTTGAACTTGTGGATCTTGATCTTGGGGCCCTTGGTGTGGGCGACCAGCTCGCCGGTGACCTCGACCTCGGCCAGCGTGGCCGGGTCGGTGGTGACCGTGGTGGCGTCACCCTCGCCGTCGACGAGCAGCACCGTGGGCAGCGTCACCGTGTCGCCGGGCTCACCCTGGAGCTTCTCGACCTCGATCACGTCGCCCTCGGCGACCTTGTACTGCTTGCCGCCGGTCTTGACGATCGCGTACATCGGACGCAGGTCTCCTTCAGTGGTTCAGTGTCACGGTGTCGTTCGGTGTCACGGTGTCGTTCAGTCTCACAGTGTCGTTCGGTGTTGCCGCGCAGCGTGGTGGTGCTGCGCCGCGTGGCGGCGCCGCGCTGTCGGGCTCGCAAGCGAGCCACAACCGCGGCCACCACCTGCGAAGTCCAGCGTCCTCGATGCGAGCTCTGGGCAGCCAAGGCCCTGGCGCACGAGGCACCGCTGGTAAGGGTACGGCATCGGGTGCCCGCCGCCCACACCGGCCACCCCGCCCGGAACGGACCGTCCGGTTCGGCGCCGGTACGGGTCGGCGGGTGGCGGAACCTCGATCCCGCCGCCCGCCGACCGCTCAGCTGTCCGCGGTGACCGGTTCGGCCTCGGCCGCCTTGCGCCGCCGGGTACCGGCCCGCTTGCGCCGGCTCGGCGCCTCGGCCGGCTCGGCGTCCGATCCGGTCGGACCGTCCGCCGCCTCGACGGCCGCCGGCTCGCTGCCGTTACCGGCCGCGCCCGGCTGCTCCGGCGCGGAGGCGTCCGGCTCGGCCGACGCCTCGGCGGACCCGCCGGTCGCCTCCTCCGGCTTGTCCTTGCCGGCCTTCTCCGCCCGGTCGGTCCGGTCCTTGTCGGCCTTGTCCTTGCGACGGCGCTTGCCCTCGCCGGACCGCTTGCCCTCGTCGGCGGGCTGCTGCTTCGCCGAGTCGGAGCCGCCCTTGCCGCCGTGCTTGGCCGGCTCCAGGTGGATGATCACGCCGCGGCCCTTGCAGTGCTCGCAGGTCTCGCTGAACGCGTCGATCAACGGCTGGCCGACCCGCTTGCGGGTCATCTGCACCAGACCGAGCGAGGTGATCTCGGTGACCTGGTGCTTGGTCCGGTCCCGGCCGAGGCACTCGGTCAGCCGGCGCAGCACCAGCTCCCGGTTGGACTCCAGCACCATGTCGATGAAGTCGATGACGATGATGCCGCCGACGTCGCGCAGCCGCAGCTGGCGGACGATCTCCTCGGCCGCCTCCAGGTTGTTGCGGGTGACCGTTTCTTCCAGATTTCCACCGGAACCAATGAACTTGCCGGTGTTGACGTCGATCACGGTCATCGCCTCGGTGCGGTCGATGACCAGCGACCCGCCGCTCGGCAGGTACACCTTGCGGTCGAGGGCCTTCAGCAGCTGCTCGTCGATGCGCAGCTCGGTGAACACGTCCTTGCCGCCGGTGTGCTGGCTCAGCCGCTCGACCAGGTCGGGCGAGACGTGCTCGACGTACTCGTGCACCATCTCCCAGGCTTCCGAGCCGGAGATGATCACTTCCTTGAAGTCCTCGTTGAACAGGTCCCGGACGACCCGGATCACCAGGTCGGGCTCCTCGTACAGCAACGACGGCGCGGACGCCGACGTCGACTTCTTCTCGATCGTCTCCCACAGCGCCTGCAGCCGGGTCACGTCGCGGGACAGCTCGTCCTCGCTGGCGCCCTCCGCGGCGGTCCGGACGATCACCCCGGCGTGCTCGGGCACCAGCCGCTTCAGCGCGTCCCGCAGCCGCTTGCGCTCGGTGTCCGGCAGCTTGCGGCTGATGCCGGACGCGTGCCCGCCCGGCACGTACACCAGGTGCCGGCCGGAGAGGGTGACGTGGCTGGTCAGCCGGGCACCCTTGTGCCCGATCGGGTCCTTGGTGACCTGCACCAGCACGCTGTCGCCGGGCTTCAACGCCCGCTCGATGGCCCGGGTGCGGCCCTCCAGGCCGGCCGAGTCCCAGTTGACCTCGCCGGCGTAGAGCACCGCGTTGCGGCCCCGGCCGATGTCGATGAACGCCGCCTCCATGCTGGGCAGGACGTTCTGCACCTTGCCGAGGTAGACGTTGCCGATCATGGTGTTGCTGGTCGACTGGGACACGTAGTGCTCGACCAGCACGCCGTCTTCCAGCACCGCGATCTGGGTGCGGTCGCCGAGCTGCCGGACCACCATGCTGCGGTCGACGGCCTCGCGCCGGGCCAGGAACTCCGACTCGGACAGGATCGGCGGCCGGGTACGGCGCTGCTCCCGGCCGTCCCGCCGGCGCTGCCGCTTGGCCTCCAACCGGGTCGACCCCGACACGCCCTGTACCTCGTCCACCGCCTTGCGCGGCTCGCGGACCTTGACCACGGTGTTCGGCGGGTCGTCCGGAGACGGCTCGGTGTCACCCGCGGCACCGCGACGGCGCCGGCGACGACGGCGGCGGCCGCCGTCGGCCGACTCCTCACCCGCGTCGGACTCCGCGGGCTCCGCGGCAGAGTCGGCCGCGCCGGACTCGGTCTCGTCGCTCTCCGCCTCCTCGGCGGCGCCCTTGCCGCGACCGCGACCACGCCGGCCGCGACGCCGGCGGTGCCGGCCGTCGCCGTCGTCCGGGCCGTCCTCGTCCGCCTCGGCGGCCGTCTCGGCCTGCTCCGGCTCGGCCGGCTCGGCCTGCTGCTTCCGGCGCCCGCGGGATCGCTCCGGCGCCGGTTCGGCGGTCTCGGCCGCCGGCTCCGCCGCGTCCTGCGGCGCGTCCTTCGGCGTGGCCGCC
>NZ_BOPO01000078.1 GCF_017312725.1 Actinocatenispora comari
CCCAGGGTGCGGCCCGGCCGCGCCTGGCCGCGTCCGGCCGGGCCGCGATGATCGGCCGGATCGCGCCGTGCGGCCCGGCCAGCCTGGCCGGGTCCGGCCGGGCGCCCGGTGGTCCGGCCGACCGCGTCAGGCCGGCGCGAACTCGAACGGGTTGAGGATCGGGGCTCCGGTGCGGGCCATGTCCCGCACGTTGCGGGTGACCAGGGTCCAGCCGTTCGCCATCGCGGTGGCGGCGATCAGCCCGTCGACCTCCGCTGTCGGGGTCGCTGCGCTGAGTTGCCCCCACAGTTGCGCAACGGCCGGATCCACCGGTGCGATGTGGTCGCCGAAGGTCGCCAGCAGTGCGTCGTGCCAGAGTTCGTACCTGGCGGCCCGACTCGGGTCGCGGAGTGCGAGTCGGGTGATGCCGTGCCGGATCTCCCCGATCGTCAGCACGCTGAGAAACACCTCGGCGGCGGAAACCGAGTCCCACCACGCCAGCACGGCCGCGGCCGGCCGCGGCTTCTGGATCTCGGACACGACGGTGGTGTCGAGCAGATACGCCATCTCAGTCCCCGAAGTCGACTCAGTCTCCGAAGTCGACGGTGCGGGCTGGTTCCGACGAGCGGCGGATGTCGAGCTCGTCGATCGGCGGGCCGGACGCCAGGAACTCCTTGAAATCCGGCCGTGCCTTGTCCTGGTAGTCGTGCCAGGAGTCGATGTCGACGATCACCGCGATCTCCTTCCCGTGCCGGGTGACGAACTGCGGGCCGTCGGCCTCGGCGGCCCGCAGCACCTCGCTGAACCGCTGCTTCGCCTCCTGCGCCTGCCAGTGCCGGGGTTCGGTCGTGTGCGCCATGTCTGGACAGTCCAGACAGATTTCTGGACAGAATCCAGGCCGGCGCGGTACCGATCGCGGTCGCGTGGCTCGGATCGGCGGGCGCCGGCCGGTGCGGGTCGGTGGAGGTCAGTGCGGCTCGGCGAGCAGTGCGCGCAGCAGCGCCGGGCCGGTGCCGGCCAGCCCGACCGAGCAGTACAGCCGGATCGCCGCCGGGTCGGCCGGCAGTGGCCGCTCGCCGGTCAGTACCGCGCCGAGCCCGACCACGCGATCCCGCGCCGGGGTGCCGGCCAGCACGAACGGCGGATCGTAGCCGTCCAGCTGCCGTACCGAGTCGGTGGTGACCAGGCCGGCGGCCTCGGCCAGCGCCGGTTCGAACTCGCTGCGGCCGACCTGCTTCGGCCCGAGCGTGGTGACCGCGGTACCGGGGGACAGCCAGGCCGGGTCGAGCACCGGCGTCGGGCTGTTGGTGGCGAGCACGACGAGGTCGTGGTCGCGTACCGCGTCGGCCGGTGCGGTGGCGGCGATCGCCGGCAGCCCGAGCTCGTCCCGCAGCCGCCGGGCGAAGCCGGCCCGCCGGTCCGGATCCCGGCCGTACACGGTGACCGCGGTCAGCTCGCGCACCGCGCGGATCGCCCAGGCCTGCGCGTACGCCTGCGCACCGGTACCGACGATGCCGAGCCGGTGCGCGTCCGGCCGGGCCAGCGCGTCCGCCGCGACCGCGCCGAGCGCGCCCACCCGGTACTCGCCGAGCCGGTCGCCGACGCCGACCGCGCGCAGCCGGCCGTCCTCGATCAGCACCACGACCTGATCGGCCGGCGCGCCGACCAGGTAGGTGCGGTACCCGTGCCAGCGGTCGGTGCCGCCGGCGGTGACCATCAGTCGCCCGCCGGCCAGGTCCAGCGCGGCGCGTGGCGGGGCGACGAGCTCGCCGCGGTGGGCGGCGAGCACCGCGTCGCGCATCGCGGCGATCGCGGTGGCCGGGGACAGCTGTTCGACCTCGCGGTCGGTGACGATCGTGATCATGCGCTCAGCGTGCACCCTGTACCTGGCTCGACGTCAACGCGCGCGCACCGCTCCGCGGTGCCGGGCCGGCGCGGCGGCGGGCGTGGGCCGGTCCCGGGAGCTGCGCCGCTGTCGCCGATCCTTGACCTGGAGCGCGGTCCAGGTGGCAGGCTCGACGGCATGCAGACACGCACACTGGGCAGCCTCGACCAGCGCAGTTCGGTGCTCGTCTACGGCGCGGCGGCACTGTCCGACGTCGACCAGGACACCGCCGACGCGTCCATCGCCGAGGCGCTAGACGCCGGCATCAACCACTTCGACGTGGCGGCCTCGTACGGCGACGCCGAGCTGCGGCTCGGCCCGGCGATGCCCGCCATCCGGGACCGCATCTTCCTCGCCACCAAGACCGGCGAGCGCTCCGCCGAGGGCGCGTACCGGCAGATCAACGAGTCGCTGGAACGGCTGCGGACCGACCACGTCGACCTGCTGCAGCTGCATGCGGTCGGCGACCTCGCCGAGCTGGACCGGGTCTGCGCGCCGGACGGTGCGCTGGCCGGCGCGGTCCGGGCCCGCGACGAGGGCCTGGTCGGCGCGGTCGGGATCACCGGGCACGGGCACCAGGCGCCGGCGACCCACCTGGAGGCGCTCCGCCGGTACGACTTCGCGACCGTGCTCACGCCGCTCAACTACACGCTCGGCCAGCGCGCCGACTACTACCGCGACTGGCAGGCGCTGGCCACGGAGACGCAGCGCCGCGGCGTCGGGCTGCTGACGATCAAGAGCGGCGCCCGGCGCAACTGGCCGGACGGCGCCGACCAGCGCTACACCACCTGGTACGAGCCGCTCGACGAGCAGGCGTACATCACCGCGTCGGTGTCCTGGGTGCTCTCGCACCCGGAGATCACCGGCATCCCGACCCCGTCGGACGTGCGGCTGCTGCGCTACTTCGTGGCCGCCGAGCGCTCGCTGCAGTCGCGTGCCGAGGCCGAGCAGGTGCTGGCCACCGTGCCGGACTACTCGTCCCCGTTCCTGCGCCAGGTGATCTGACCCGGCGAGGCCGGGCCGCGCGGCCGTCGGCGCCCCGGGCCGAACGGGAGTCGGCGGCGGTCACCAGGCGGCGGCGAGGATGCCGGCGGCGATCACCAGCGGGGCGAGCAGGCTGATCGACACCGCCGCGGCGCGACCCCGGCCGGGCAGCCGCCAGGCGCCGGTGGTCAGCGCGATCAGCAGCCCGCACAGCAGCACCAGCGCCAGCGGTACCGCCCAGCGCAGGGTCAGCCCGGCCCGGTCGCCCAGGTACGCCTTGCCGGCGGTACGCGACACCATCCGGGCTTCGTGGCTGGTGTGCGCCCGCACCGGCGCGCCGAACACGGTCACGTGCCGCGCCGAGTACCGGTGGCCGTCGGCGACGAAGTCACCGACGCAGTGCCGGGACCAGCCGGCGCCGGTACACCAGGTGATGCGTACCGTGCCCTGGTCGCTGTGCCCGGCCGCGAGCCAGGCCGGCTCCGCACCCAGCCACGCGAACAGCGCCGCGAGCAGCGCGAACACCACCAGCAGCGGGATGCCGACCGCCGGCCGGCGGGGTCGCCGGGGCAGCTGCGGGCGGGCCGGCGCGGCCGGCTTGGCCGAGCGGGTACCGGCGGTGTCGGTCGGCCACAGCGGGAAGTTGCTCGCCGGCGCCTCGTCCGCCTCGACGGCGCCGGAGGGCTCCGCCGCGGCGCCCGTCGCCTCGGCCGCGCTGCCGGGAGCGACGTCACCGCGGAGGACCGCGGCGTCGCCGTCGTCGGCGTAGGCGGTCGCCACCGTGCCGCGGATGCCGGCCTCGTCGACCGCCGACCGGTTCGGCATCGCCGGGTCCGCCCCGGCGTGCGTCGCCCGGTCCGCCGCGGCCCGGCCCGGCTCGGCCCGGGCTGCGGCGCGATCGGCCGGGGTCTGGTCCGGCCCGCTCCGGGCTGCGGCGCGATCCGCCGGGGTCTGGTCCGGCCCGCTCCGGGCTGCGGCGCGATCCGCCGCGATCCGGTCCAGCTGGGCCCGGGCTGCCGCCAGGTCCGCCATGGCCCGGTCCGGCCAGTCGGCCGCCGGGTCGATCAGGTCCTCGGCGCCGGCCAGGTCCCCGGCGCTCGCCGCTGCTCCCTTCGCCGCCGGTTCGGCGGGGAGCGCCGGCGACGGCTCGGCCGGGGGTTCGGCCGCGGGCTGGTCGGCCGCGGCAGGCTGGGGCGGCTCCGGCGCGACGGGCGGCGCGGGCTGGCGGTCGGCGTCCTGGGCGGTCACCAGCCCATTCGACACCGCCGGGCCGGTCGGGGCGAGCTGCCACACCGGCCGGGTCGGGACAAATCCCGCGGGGGCGGTGCGCCGGCGCCGGCCGTACGCGGCGAGAAAAGCGCTCGCCGGCCCCGATAGGCTTTCCGGTATGAGCAACGTCTTGACGGCAGTCGCCTGGCCGTATGCGAACGGCCCGCGACACATCGGCCATGTGTCCGGTTTCGGGGTTCCCTCCGATGTCTTCAGCCGGTACATGCGGATGGCCGGCCACGACGTGCTGATGGTCTCCGGCACCGACGAGCACGGCACCCCGATCCTGGTGCAGGCCGAGCAGGAGGGCGTGTCGCCGCGGGAGATCGCCGACCGGTACAACCGGGTCATCGTCGAGGACCTGCAGGCGCTGGGGCTGTCGTACGACCTGTTCACCCGCACCACCACGCGCAACCACGCGGCGGTGGCGCAGGAGCTGTTCCGCACGGTGCACAGGAACGGCTACCTGATCGAGCAGAAGACCTCGGGGGCGATCTCGCCGTCGACCGGCCGCACCCTGCCCGACCGGTACATCGAGGGCACCTGCCCGATCTGCGGGTACGACGGGGCGCGCGGCGACCAGTGCGACAACTGCGGCAACCAGCTCGACCCGACCGACCTGATCAACCCGCGGTCCCGGATCAACGGGGAGAAGCCGAAGTTCATCGAGACCGAGCACTTCTTCCTCGACCTGCCGGCGCTGGCCGACGCGCTCGGCGACTGGCTGCGCAGCCGGCAGGGCTGGCGGCCGAACGTGCTGAAGTTCTCCCTGAACCTGCTCGACGACCTGCGGCCGCGGGCGATGACCCGGGACATCGACTGGGGCATCCCGGTGCCGATGGCGGGCTGGGAGGACAACCCGAACAAGCGGCTGTACGTCTGGTTCGACGCGGTGATCGGCTACCTGTCGGCGGCGATCGAGTGGGCCCGGCGCAGCGACGACCCGGACGCCTGGCAGAAGTGGTGGAGCGACCCGGCGGCGCTGCAGTACTACTTCATGGGCAAGGACAACATCACCTTCCACTCCCAGATCTGGCCGGCGGAGCTGCTGGCGTACGACGGGAAGGGTGCGAAGGGCGGCACGCCGGGGAAGTACGGCGAGCTCAACCTGCCCACCGAGGTGGTCTCCAGCGAGTTCCTGACGATGGAGGGGCGCAAGTTCTCCTCGTCCCGGCAGGTCGTCATCTACGTGCGCGACTTCCTCGCCCGCTACCAGCCCGACGCGCTGCGCTACTTCATCGCGGTGGCCGGGCCGGAGACCCACGACACCGACTTCACCTGGTCGGAGTTCCTCCGCCGCACCAACGACGAGCTGGTCGCCGGCTGGGGCAACCTGGTCAACCGGTCGATCTCGATGGCCGCGAAGAACTTCGGCGCGGTACCGACCCCGGGCGAGCTCACCGAGACCGACCGGGCGCTGCTGGCCAAGTCCGCGGCGGCGTTCGAGCCGATCGGTTCGCTGATCGGTACGCACCGGCAGAAGGCGGCGATCACCGAGGCGATGCGGGTCGTCGCGGAGGCGAACAAGTACATCTCCGAGTCGGCGCCGTGGAAGCTCGGCGAGGACCGGGAGCGGCAGGGCACCGTGCTGCACACCGCGCTGCAGGTGGTCAGCGACTGCAACACGCTGCTGTCGCCGTTCCTGCCGCACTCCGCCCAGCGGGTACACGAGCTGCTCGGTGGGGCCGGGGTGGTGGCGCCGCAGCCGGAGATCCGCGACGTGGACGACCTGGACGGCGGCCCCGGCTACCCGGTGCTGACCGGCGACTACGCGGACGCGCCGGCGTGGGGGTCCACGCCGCTGCCGGCCGGTCGCGAGCTGGCGAAGCCGAAGCCGGTGTTCACCAAGCTCGACCCGTCCATCGTCGACGAGGAGCTGGCCCGGCTCGGCGGCTAGCGGTGTTCGTTCGACGGCCTCCGGCAGCAGTTGCGGGGTGTTTGCCCTGGTATTGGCGGTGAAAATGCCAGGGCACGCCTAGTTGATCTTGTTAATCTTGGCGCATGCAGCCCTGCAGTAGTCAGCCGGGTTCGGCCCGGCTCTCCGCCTTCCCGGCGTCCGTCGTGCGACTACGACGGACGCCCGCCCGCTCATGGTGACCGCGCTCGGCGTCCTGCTGCTGGTGCTGGTCACCGCCGGTACCGGCTACTTCGTCGCGCAGGAGTTCGCCTATCTCGGTGCCGACCGCGGTCGGCTGTCCCGGCTCGCCGCCGAGGGCGACCCGGCCGCCGCCCGCGCGGTCGAGCTGACCGGGCGGCTGTCGTTCGTCCTGTCCGGTGCCCAGCTCGGCATCACCGTCACCGCGCTGCTCGCCGGGTACCTGGCCGAGCCGTTCCTCGGCGGCGGCCTGCGCGACGGGCTCACCGCGATCGGGCTGCCCGCCGCACTGGCCGGGCCGGCCGCCGCGCTGCTCGCCCTGGTACTCGCCACGGTCGTGCAGATGGTGCTCGGTGAGCTGGCGCCGAAGAACCTCGGCATCGCCCGCCCGGACCGGCTCGCGCTCGCCCTGTCCGGCAGCACCCGGGCGTACCTGCGGGTCGTGTCGCCGCTGGTCCGGTTGCTCGACGGGGCCGCGAACCGGCTGCTGCGCCGGCTCGGTATCGAGCCGGCCGAGGAGCTGCCGGTCGGTGTCACCGCCGACGACCTCGGCGGCATCGTCACCGACTCCGCCGCGCAGGGCCGCCTCGCCCCCGACCTGGCCGCGGCGCTCGGCCGCGGGCTGGCGTTCGGCGAACGTACCGCCGGGCAGGTGATGGTGGCCCGGGTCGACGTGCACACGCTGCCCGCCGACGCGCCCGCGAGCGCGGTACTGGACGGGCTGGACACCGGCCACGCCCGGTTCCCGGTGCTGCGCGACGGGGTGGACGACCTGGTCGGCGTCGTCGGCCTGGCCGAGGTACTGGCCGTGCCGGCGCGGCGCCGCGCCGTCGTCCCGGTGGCCGCGCTCGCCGCGCCGCCGCTGCTGGTACCGGCCAGCCTGCCGCTGCCCAAGCTGCTGGAGTCGCTGCGCGCCCAGCGCCGCCAGCTCGCCTGCGTGATCGACGAGTACGGCGGGTTCGCCGGCATCGTGACGCTGGAGGACGTGGTCGAGGAGCTGGTCGGCGACATCCGTGACGAGGACGACACCGAGCTGCCGCAGCCCCGCCGTACCGCGACGGGCTGGCTGGTGCCGGCCCGGCTGCGGCCGGACGAGCTGGCCGCGGTGACCGGCGTCGAGCTGCCCGCGGACGGCCGGTACGACACCCTCGGCGGCTGCGTGCTCGCCGCGCTCGGCCGGCTGCCCCGGCCCGGCGACCGGGTGCGCGTCGGCACCGTCGACGGCGGTGCGGTCGAGCTGACCGTCACCCGCGTCGCCCGCCGGGTACCGGCCGAGCTGGCCCTGGTCCGGCTGGCCGACACCGACACCGGCATCGACGCCGGCAGCGCGACGGACGACCCGGCCACCGGTGCCTCGGCGACGAACGACCCGATGTCGGACGGCTCGACCGTCGGCCATGCGGCATCGAACGGCTCGACCGTCGGCGATGCGGCATCGAACGGCTCGGCGGTCGGTCCGGTGGCGTCGGTCTCGGCGAGCGCGACGGCGGGTGGCCCGGTCGTGTCGGGGTCGGCGAGCGCGACGGCGGGCGGCCCGGTCGCGTCGGGGTCGGCGGGCGCGACGGCGGACCGGTCGGCGCGGCGCGAGCAGGTGTCGGCATGACCGCGCTGCTGCTGTCGCTGCTGCTGCTCGCCGGCAACGCGTTCTTCGTGGCGGCCGAGTTCGCGTTGACCGCGAGCCGGGCGCACCGGCTGACCCAGCAGGCCGAGCAGGGCAGCCGGGCGGCCCGGGCCGCGCTGACCGGTACCCGGCAGCTGACGCTGATGCTGGCCGGCGCGCAGCTGGGCATCACACTGTGCTCGCTGGGGCTCGGTGCGCTGGCCGAGCCGACCATCGCGCACGCGCTGGAACCGGTACTGCACGCGCTCGGCCTGCCGGCCGCGGTGTCCTGGGGCGTGGCGTTCGTGGTGGCGCTGGCGGTGGTCACCGTCGTGCACATCGTGGTCGGTGAGATGGCGCCGAAGTCGTGGGCGATCAGCCGGCCGGAGACCGCGGCGCGGGCGCTGGCGTTGCCGTTCCTCGGCTTCGTCCGGGTGCTGCGGCCGGTGCTGACCGTCCTGAACGCGGCGGCGAACGGCGCGCTGCGGCTGGTCGGCGTGACTCCGGTGACGCATCGAGAGACCGCGCGCGGGCCGGCCGAGCTGCGGGTGCTGCTGCGCGACTCCACCGACGCCGGACTGATCCCGGCCGACCAGCACCGGCTGCTGGACGGGCTGCTCGCGCTGCGTACCGGCACGCTGGCGGCGGTGATGGTGCCGGCGGCGGCGATGGACACGGTGCCGGCGCACGTCGACGGGGACGGCGTGGTCGCCGCGCACCGGCGTACCGGTCGGTCCCGGTTCCCGGTCACCGACGGCGGCCGGGTGCTCGGCGTGGTGCACGTACGGGACGCGGCCCGGGCACCGTCGGCCACCGCCGCCGCGCTCGCCACCGCGGCACTGCGGCTGCCGGTCGGCATCGACCCGCACACCGCACTGACCGCGATGCAGCGCGACCGCCGGCAGCTCGCGGTGGTCACCGACGGCACCGCACTGGTCGGCCTGGTCACGCTGGAAGACCTGGTGGAGCAGGTGATCGGCGAGTTCGCCGACGAGACCGACCGGCAGCCGGCCGCGGTCACCGGTGTGTGATGCTGAACCATCATGACTGACCGCCACGGGCGGCGGGGCGACCCGCCACCGGCGCCGGAACCGCTGCCGGTGCCGGTCGCCGACGCACACACCCACCTGTACCTGCAGGGCGCCGAGGCGTCCGCCGCGCTCGCCGCGGCCGCCGCCGTCGGGGTCGACCGGATCGTCGAGGTCGGCTGCGACGTCGCCTCGTCGAGGGACGCGGCGGCCCTCGCGGCGGCGCACCCGGCGGTGCTGGCCGCGGTCGCGATCCACCCGAACGACGCGGCCGAGCTGGCCGACCTGCCGGCCGCGCTGGCGGTGATCGACGAGCTCGCCGGCCAGCCGCGGGTGCGCGCGGTCGGCGAGACCGGCCTGGACTACTACCGCACCGGCCCGGCGGGCCGGCCGGTCCAGCAGGAGTCGTTCCGGGCGCACGTCGACATCGCGAAGCGGCACGGCAAGGCGCTGATGATCCACGACCGGGCCGCCGAGCCCGGCAGCGACGCCCCCAGCTCGCACGAGGACATCTTCGCGATCCTCGCCGAGGGTGCGCCGGAGACGGTGATCTTCCACTGCTTCTCCGGCGACGCGGAGATGGCGCGGCGCTGCGCCGAGCGCGGCTGGTACGCGAGCTTCGCCGGCAACGTGACCTTCCGCAACGCCGGAGCGCTGCGCGAGGCGGCGGCGGCGATGCCGACCGAGCTGATCCTGGTCGAGACGGACGCGCCGTACCTGACCCCGATGCCGTACCGGGGGCGGCCGAACGCGCCGTACCTGGTGCCGCTGACGGTGCGGGCGCTGGCCGAGGTGAAGGCGCTGCCGGTGGAGCAGCTGTGCCGGGCGTTGTCGGACAACGCGGACGCCGCCTTCGGCGGCTGGTGAGTGCCGGATGAGCCACGCCGGCGGCACCCGGGGCAGCGCGCGCGGCGCGGAGTTCGTACAGTGTCGTGTTCGTGAAGCAGGCATACCGCGCTCGCCGTCGCCAGCAGGCCGGCTGGAAGTCGTACGGGGCGCTCGCAGTCCAGCTCGTCGCCGTGCTGGCGGTGCTGGGTACGGGCGGCTTCTTCCTGCTCCGCACGCATGCGGTGACGATCGTGGATGACGGCGCGCGCCGGCTGGTGCGCAGCCACTCGTTCACCGTCGCCGGGGTGTTGCAGCAGGCCGGGGTCACCCTCGGGCCGCACGACACGGTACGGCCGGGCCGCGACTCGCTGGTGCGCGGCGACGTGGTGGTCGGCCGCGGCCGGCAGGTGCGACTCACCGTGGACGGGCGGCAGAGCCGCCGCTGGGTCACCGCCCGCACGGTGCCCGCGCTGCTCACCGACCTCGGGTACCGGCGGGACGCGGTGCGGGTCTCCGGCGTCGACGGCGTCATCGACCGGGACGGCGCCACCGTGACCATCCGTACCCGCAAGCATGTGACTCTCGTCTCGCACGGCAGGAAGACGACGTACACCACGTACGCCGCGACGGTGCGCGAGCTGCTCGCCGAGCACGAGGTGAAGCTCGGCCACGACGACGAGACCGAGCCGGCGCTGGCGCACACCCTCGCCGGGGTCACCGACGTCGACCTGTTCACCGTGTCCCGCAAGGTGAAGACCGAGACGGTCACGGTCGACGCGCCGACGAAGACGCAGCAGCGCGACGACTGGATGCTCGACCAGCAGGCGGTAGTCGACGAGGGCCACGACGGCAAGCGCACCGAGAAGGTGGAGTACGTCTACCGGGACGGCAAGCAGTACCAGCGCAAGGTGCTGTCCAGCAGCTGGGTGACGAAGGCGTCGCCCCGGGTGATCGCCAAGGGCACCACCCCGTACCCGCCGGACCCGACCGGGCTGAACTGGTCGGGGCTGGCGCAGTGCGAGTCCGGCGGCAACCCGCACTCGGTGTCGGCCAACGGCGAGTACATGGGGCTGTACCAGTTCAGCCAGAGCACCTGGGAGCGGATGGGCGGCATCGGCCGGCCCTCCGACGCCACCGCGCGCGAGCAGACCTACCGCGCGATCAAGCTGTACCAGGCGTCCGGCAAGGGGCAGTGGCCGGTCTGCGGAGCGAACCTGTGACCCGACGCCGGCCCGCGTCCGGCCGGCCGGACCGCGCGGACCCGGCCGGCGCCGCTGACCCGACCGGTGCGGCCGACCCGACCGGTGCGGCCGGCCCGGGCGCGGATCCGGCCGGTCAGGCGGCGCCGCCCGCCGATGCGACCGGTGGTCGCCCGGCGCCGTCCGGGCTGCTCGGACCGGCACAGATCCGGGCCCTCGCCGCCGAACTCGGCGTCACCCCGACCAAGACGCTCGGCCAGAACTTCGTCATCGACCCGAACACGGTGCGCCGCATCGCCGCCACCGCCGACCTGACCGCCGACGACGTGGTCGTCGAGGTGGGACCGGGGCTCGGCTCGCTCACCCTGGCGCTGCTGCCGGCCGCCCGCCGGCTGTACGCGGTGGAGATCGACCCGCGGCTTGCCGACCGGCTGCCGGGTACGGTCGCCGCGCACGCGCCGGAGCACGCCGACCGGCTGCGGGTGCTCGGCGCGGACGCGCTGCGCATTCGCGCCGACGCGTTCGCCGAGCCGCCGACGGCGCTGGTCGCGAACCTGCCGTACAACGTGGCCGTACCGGTGCTGCTGCACCTGCTGGCGCAGCTGCCGACGCTCGCGCACGGGCTGGTCATGGTGCAGCAGGAGGTGGCCGACCGGCTCACCGCCGGCCCCGGCTCCCGCACCTACGGGGTGCCGTCGGCGAAGCTCGCCTGGTACGCAGCAGCCCGGCCGGCCGGTTCGGTCGGCCGCTCGGTGTTCTGGCCGGTACCCAACGTCGACTCCGGCCTGGTCGCGTTCGCCCGGCACGACCCGCCCACGGCAGCGGTGCCCGGCGACGGGGCGTCGCGCGCCGCGGTGTCCCGGGAGGCGGTGTTCGCGGTGGTGGACGCGGCGTTCGCGCAGCGCCGCAAGACGCTGCGGGCGGCGCTGGCCCGATGGGCCGGCAGCCCGGCCCGGGCCGAGCAGCTGCTCCGCGCCGCGGACGTGGCCCCCTCAGCCCGCGGCGAGTCGCTCACCATCGCCGACTTCACCCGCATCGCCGCCGCCGATCGACCCCGAGTTGATCACCGGGTCAGGTTGGCGGACGGCGGTTGCGGGACGGCACAGCACCAGTGATCAACCCCGGCGGTGCCGGGTCGGCGGAAGGGGACGGGTGGCGGAACCAGCGGGGGCCAACGACCCGGTCCGAGTGCGGGTACCGGCCAAGATCAACCTGCGGCTGTCGGTCGGCGCGCCGCGGGCCGACGGGTTCCACCCGCTCGACACCGTCTACCAGGCGATCTCGCTGTACGACGAGATCACGATCAGACCCGCCGACCGGCTGCGACTGACCCTCGACGGGGTCGGCGCCGACACCCTGCCCACCGACGGCGGCAACCTCGCGGTCCGCGCCGCCACGCTGCTCGCCGACCGGCTCGGCGTGCCCCCGAACGTGGCCATTCACCTGCACAAACGCATCCCGCTGGCGGGCGGGCTGGCCGGTGGCAGCGCCGACGCCGCCGCCGTGCTGGTCGGCTGCGACGCCCTCTGGGGCGGCGGACACGACCCGGCCGCCCTCGCCGTCCTCGCCGCCGACCTCGGCAGCGACGTGCCCTTCCTGGTGATCGGCGGTACCGCCCGCGGCACCGGTCGCGGTGAGCTGGTCGAGCCGGTGCCCGCCGCCGGCCCCTGGCACTGGGTGGTCGCCGCCGCCGACGGCGGCCTCTCCACCCCCCGGGTGTACGGGCAGCTCGACCTCCTGCGCGCCGCCGGCGCGGCACCACCAGCCGCCCTTGCGTCGGAACGTGACGCCGCAGCGTCGTACGGTGACGCCGTCGGGTCGGCGCGTGACGGTATCGCGGCGGAAGCGACCGGTCACACGCCGTCGCCGGTACCGGACCGGTTGCTGGCGGCGCTGCGGTCCGACGACCCGGCGGACCTCGCCGCGGCGCTGGCCAACGACCTGCAGCCGGCCTCGATCGCGCTGCGCCCGGCGCTGCGACGTACGCTCGATGCCGGGCTCGCGGCGGGCGCACTCGCCGCCATGGTGTCCGGCTCCGGCCCGAGCTGCCTGTGTCTTGCCGCCGACGCGGCCGACGCCGCCCGCATCGCGGCCGAGCTCACCGAGCGAGGGGTGTGTTCGGCGGCACACGTCGCGGTCGGCCCGGTGGCCGGCGCCACCGTGCTGGCCTGACCGCCGTGCCTGACCGCCGGGCCGCCCTGACCGCTGGGATGCCCTGAACCGCCGCACCGACCTGAACCGCCGTACCGACCTGAACGCTGTACGACCTGAACCGCCGCCGTACGACCGAGCACCGAGGAAGGACCGCCCGCGTGGCCAACATCGTCAACCTGGACCGGGTCGCCAAGCAGTACGCCTCCGGGGTGCTGTTCGACGACGTCTCGCTCGGGCTCGACGACAGCGACCGGGTCGGCGTGGTCGGACTCAACGGCGCCGGCAAGTCGACCCTGCTGCGGCTGATCACCGGCGCCGAGGAGCCCGACTCCGGCCGGCTCACCCGCCGCCGCGGCCTCGCCGTCGGGTCGCTGCCGCAGCAGGTCGACCTGCCGCCGACCGCGACCGTGCGGGACGTGGTGGTCGGCGACGCCTGGCTGCCGGCGCTCGGCGCGGACAGCGAGCACGGTCCGGCCGAGCACCTGTGGGCCGGCGACGCCGCGGTCCGCGCGGTGCTGCGCGGCCTCGGCATGCCCGGCCTCGGCCTGGACACCGAGACCGGCCCGCTCTCCGGCGGCGAGAAGCGCCGGGTCGCGCTCGCCGCGCTGCTGATCCGGCCGGCCGACCTGCTGATCCTGGACGAGCCGACCAACCACCTGGACATCGCCGGGGTGTCCTGGCTCGCCGCCTGGCTGACCCGCGAGCACCGCGGCGCGCTCGCCGTCGTCACGCACGACCGCTGGTTCCTCGACGCCGTGTGCACCGCCACCTGGGAGGTCGCCGACGGCACCGTCCGCTCGTACGAGGGCGGGTACGCGGCGTGGACGCTCGCCCGGGCCGAACGCGTCCGCCGGGAGACCGTCACCGAGCAGCGCCGGCAGAACCTGCTGCGCAAGGAGCTCGCCTGGCTGCAGCGCGGCGCCCCGGCCCGTACCAGCAAGCCGAAGTTCCGCATCGACGCGGCCAACGCGCTGATCGCCGACGTCCCGCAGCCCCGCGACAGCGTCTCGCTGCACCGCCTCGCCACCGCCCGCCTCGGCAAGCAGGTGTACGACCTGGAAGACGTGACGGTGGCGCACGGCGACAGGCAGATCCTCGCCGACGCCACCTTCCGGGTCGGCCCCGGCGACCGGATCGCCCTGGTCGGCGCGAACGGCGCCGGCAAGACGACGCTGCTGCGACTGCTCACCGAACAACTGACCCCCGCCACCGGTACCGTCCGGGTCGGCCAGACCGTCCGCGCCGGCTACCTGTCCCAGCAGCTGTCCGAGCTGCCCACCGACGCCCGGGTGCTGGAAGCGATCGAACAGGTCGCCCGCCGGGTCCGGCTCGGTGACCGGGAACTGACCGCCGCGCAGCTCGCCGAGCTGTTCGGCTTCGGCGAGTCCCGGCTGTGGTCGGTGGTCGCCGACCTGTCCGGCGGCGAACGACGCCGGCTGCAACTGCTCCGGCTGCTCGCCGGCGAACCCAACGTGCTGCTGCTCGACGAGCCCACCAACGACCTGGACACCGACACCCTGGCCGAACTGGAGGACCTGCTCGACTCCTGGCCGGGCACCCTGATCGTCGCCAGCCACGACCGGTACCTCGTCGAACGGGTCTGCGACACGGTCTTCGCGCTGCTCGGCGACGGCGCCGTCACCCACCTGCCCGGCGGCATCGAGCAGTACCTGACGCTGCTGCCCGAGCCGGGCGACAGCGACCAGACCCCGGTCACCGCGACCCCGGCCGGCAAACCCGAGCGCACCGGACCCAGCGCCGCCGAGGTACGCGCCGGCAGGAAGGAGCTGGCCCGGCTCGAGCGCCTGGTCGCCCGGCTCGAGACCAAGGAGTCCGACCTGCACACCCAGCTGGCCGAACACGCCACCGACTACGCCAAGGTCACCGAACTCGACGCGCAGCTCGCCCAGCTGCGCTCCGAGCGCGCCGCGGCGGAGGAGGAATGGCTCACCCTCGCCGCCTCCCTCGACTGACGCCTCCGGTCAGTCCGCGGTCTTGGAGGAGCGGGCCCACAGGTTCAGGCCGGAATCGACCGCGTACCGGTCGATCTCGGCCAGCTCGTCGTCGGTGAACGACAGGTTCCCCAGCGCCGCGACGTTGTCCTCCAGCTGCCGCACGCTGCTCGCCCCGATCAGCACGCTGGTCACCCGCTCGTCGCGCAGCGCCCATGCCAGCGCCAGCTGCGCCAGCGACTGACCGCGCCGACCGGCGATCTCGTTCAACGCCCGGATCCGGTCCAGCGTCTGCTCGGTCAGCAGCTCCGGCGACAGCGACTTCCCCTGCGCCGCACGCGAATCCGCCGGCACCCCGGACAGGTACTTGTCGGTCAGCATGCCCTGCGCCAGCGGCGAGAACGCGATGCAGCCGGCGCCCACGTCCTCCAGCGTGTCCAGCAGATCCGGCTCGATCCAGCGGTTGAGCATCGAGTACGACGGCTGGTGGATCAGCAGCGGCGTCCCCAGCTCGCGCAGGATCTCCGCCGCCCGCGCGGTGTCTGCCGGCGAGTACGACGAGATCCCCACGTACAGCGCCTTGCCCTGCTGCACCGCCGAATGCAGCGCACCCATCGTCTCCTCCAGCGGAGTGTCCGGGTCGAAGCGGTGCGAGTAGAACACGTCGACGTAGTCCAACCCCATCCGGGACAGCGACTGGTCCAGGCTCGCCAGCAGGTACTTCCGCGAACCCCACTCGCCATACGGGCCCGGCCACATGTCGTAGCCCGCCTTCGTCGAGACGATCAGCTCGTCCCGGTAGCGGCGGAAGTCCGACGCGAACAGCAGGCCGAAGTTGCGCTCCGCCGACCCGTACGGCGGGCCGTAGTTGTTCGCCAGATCGAAGTGCGTCACACCCAGATCGAACGCCCGCCGCAGGATCGCCCGCTGCGACTCCAGCGGCCGGTCACCGCCGAAGTTGTGCCACAGCCCCAACGACACCGCCGGCAGCCGCAGCCCGCTGCGCCCACTCCGGCGGTACTGCATCGACTCGTACCGGTCCTCCGCGGCAAGGTAGTCCATGCCCGGCATCCTGCCACCAGAGGCTGTCTCGACGTCGGCGGCCGCGGACTTCGAGACCGGCCCCGGCCGCCGACCGCGCCACGAGTTGCCGGGGTATCGACACCGCCGGAACGCCCATGGTGAACAATCCGTGCTGGAACGGGTTCGCGCGGCCCGCACGCACCGACCCGTAACACCGGTGACCAGCATTCGAGGGGACCGACATGGCCAGCCATCTGCCCGTCAACCACCACATGCGCGGCTTCTGGCGCGTGCTCTCCACGCTGGCCGGGCTCTACATCCTGATCTTCGGCATCGTCGGCGTCATCCAGACCAGCGGCATGGACACCTTCGCCACCGAAGGCAAGCGGGTGCTCGGGCTCACCACCAACCCCGGCTTCTCCGCCATCTCCATCGCCGTCGGCGCGGTGATCTTCCTGGCCTCGGTGATCGGCCGCAACATCGACGTGGTCGTCAACCTGATCTTCGGCTGCATCTTCGTGCTGGCCGGCCTGTTCAGCCTCGCGTTCCTGCGCACCGACCTGAACTACTTCGCCTTCTCCGTCACCAACTGCATCGTCTCCTACCTGCTGGGCGGCATCGTCGGCCTCTCCTCGCTGTACGGCCGCACCCGCCGCACCGCGCCCAGCCGCGCCGGGCAACACGCCGCCGCCTGACCCTGCCGCCGACGCCCCACACCCCGTCGTGGGCCGCACCGCCGGCGGTCAGGCGTCGGCCGCCGGCGCCACGTTCGGATGCGGCTCGTGCTCCAGGTGCGCCAGGCCGTTCCACACCAGGTTCACCAGGTGCGTCGCCACCACCTCGCGCGGCGGCTGCCGCACGTCCAACCACCACCGCCCGGTGAACGCCACCAGCCCGGTCAACGCCTGCGCGTACAGCTCCGCCAACCCCCGGTCGTACCCGCGCGCCGCGAACCCGGCCGCCACGTGGTGCTGCACCCGGTGCGCCACCTCGTTCAGCAGCCCGGCGAAGCTGCCGCCGTCGGACATCATCGGCGAGTCCCGCATCAACACCCGGAACCCGTCGGTGTCCTCCTCGATGTAGCGCAGCAGCGCCAGCGTCGCCTGCTCCAGCAGCCGCCGCGGATGCCCCGCCGTCAATGCCGCCGTGATCTGCTCCAGCAGCGCCCGGACCTCCCGGTCCACCACCGCGTGGTACAGCTTCTCCTTGTCGCCGAAGTGCTCGTACACCACCGGCTTCGACACGCCGGCGCGGGCCGCGACCTCCTCCATGCTGGCCCCGTCGTACCCGCGCTCGGCGAACAGCTGTCGCCCCACCCCGAGCACCTGCTCGCGGCGCTGCGCGGCCGTCATCCGTACCCGGCGACGTTCGCCGCCCACCTCAGCCATCCGCCCATCCTCGCAGAGTCCGCAGCTCACCCGCGGTTGTCGCACCCCCGCCGTAGCGTCACCTCGATACCGGACGGCAACCAGGAAAGGACGCGGACGGCATGACAGCAGACACGGGGGACGCCACCGCCCGACAGGCCCGTATCGCCGAGGCCAGAAGGCTCCGCGCCGAGGACGGCCTCTCCAAGAGCCAGATCGCCGGGCGACTCGGCGTCTCCACCGGCCTGCTCTCTCAGTGGCTGCGCGGCGTCGACCCGCCCGCCTGGACCAAGCGCCCCAACGCCAAGGACGACCTCCGCGAACGCGCCCGCGAGCTGCGCCGGCAGCACCACTCGGTGCCGGAGATCGCGACCGAACTCGGCATCGTGAAGTCCACCGCGTACCAGTGGGTCCGCGACATCCCGCTCGACGCCGATGCCCGCAAGGCGCTGTTCGCCCGGGAACACTCATCCACTACCGGCCACGGCCAGATGATGGCCGAGGCCCGCTGGTCCGAATACCGAGCCGAGAGGGACGCCCGCCAAGTCGAGCGTGTGAACAACGCTGCAGAATCGGTGAGCTGTATGACCCGCGATGAACTCATCCGGATCGGCGCGATGATGTACTGGTGTGAAGGCACCAAAGCCAAGCCCTGGAACTCCACCCGGCGCATCACCTTCGTGAACAGCGACGCCGGTTTGATCTCGGTCTTCCTTGCCTTCCTGCGTGCCATCGGGGTGGAACAGGCCAGCATCGACTTTCGCGTCCAGATCCACGAGACGGCCGATGCTGAGGCGGCCGTCCAATGGTGGGCGGCGAGCGTCGGTGTCGAGCCGGAGACTTTCCGGCGGACCTCGCTCAAACGCCACAATCCCAAAACGGTTCGCCACAACACCGGAGCGGACTATCACGGCTGTCTGATCGTCTCCGTGCGGCGAAGTCGCGCGATCTACGACATGGTCGAGGGCTTGGTGATCGGGGTGGTGCGTGCAGCAGGCCTCCCTTCCGCTCCATGCGACCCTGACCGCAGTGACGGTAGCGTGATCGTGGGAAGATGACCGTCGATCGCTCGCCCCCGGCCACGGAGAGCGGTTCGTTATGGGGTGTGGGGTAACGGCAACCCGCAGACCTTTGGAGTCTTGAGCTCCCGGTTCGAATCCGGGCACCCCAGCATTGAGAGGATGCATCGGTGGAGCGTGTGGCGTATCCAGCGAGAGGTTCACCCGCGGGGTCCGAGGGGCTGAACGGCGGTTAGCATGGGCTCCGGTCCGATGACTCGGCGCCGAAAGGGAGCCCGCAGCGTGAGCGAGCCAACCAGTCGCCCCGACCCTGCGTACGACGCGGATGGTGGCGGGCGCACCGTCATCGTGCTGGCCGCGGGTCTCGGCACCCGGATGAAGTCGACCAAGCCCAAGATGCTGCACGCCCTGCTGGGGCGAACGCTGCTCGGGCACGTGCTGGCCGCGGCCGAACCGCTGGCCGCGCAGCGCACCCTGGTGGTGGTGGGCGCCGCCGCCGACCAGGTCACCGCGCACCTGGCGGAGATCGCGCCGGCCGCCGAGCCGGTGCACCAGGCGGAGCAGCGCGGTACCGGGCACGCCACCCGGGTGGCGGTCGAGCAGGCGCCGGCGGCGCACGGCACGGTCGTGGTGCTGACCGGCGACGTCCCGCTGTTGCGGGCCGAGACGCTGACCGAGCTGGTGGCGGCGCACGAGCGGGCCGGCGCGGCGGCGACGGTGCTGACCGCGGCGCCGCCGGACGTGACCGGGCTGGGCCGGATCGTCCGAGACGAGCACGGCGCGGTGGTCGGCATCGTCGAGGAGCGGGACGCGTCGCCGGAGCAGCGCCGGATCCGGGAGATCAACTCGGGCATCATCGCGTTCCGGGCGGACGCGCTGCGGGCCACGCTGGCCGAGCTGCGCAGCGACAACGATCAGGGCGAGGAGTACCTGACCGACACGATCGGCCTGCTGGTGAAGGCCGGCGAGCGGGTCGGCGCGTACGTGGCGGCCGACGTCACCGAGACGATGGGTGTCAACGACCGGGCGCAGCTGGCCGCGCTGGGTGCGCTGCTGCGGGACCGGGTCAACGGGGCCTGGATGCGGGCCGGGGTGACGATGGTCGACCCGGCGAGCGTGTGGCTGGACGTGACGGTGACGCTGGCGCCGGACGTGCTGCTGGAGCCGCAGGTGCAGTTGCGCGGTGCGACGTCGGTGGCGGCCGGTGCGACGGTCGGCCCGGACACCACGCTGGTGGACACCGAGGTGGGTGCGGGCGCGTCGGTGGTGCGGGCGCAGGCGACCGGTGCGGTGATCGGGCCGGACTGTTCGGTCGGCCCGTTCGCCTACCTGCGGCCGGGTTCGCGGTTGCACGCCGGGGCGAAGGTCGGCACGTACGTGGAGACGAAGAACGCGGAGATCGGTGCGGGCAGCAAGGTGCCGCACCTGTCGTACGTGGGTGACGCGACGATCGGCGAGCAGACCAACATCGGCGCGGCGACGGTGTTCGTCAACTACGACGGGGTGCACAAGCACCGCAGCCGGATCGGCAGCTTCGCCCGGACCGGTGCGGACAACATGTTCGTGGCGCCGGTGGAGGTCGGCGACGGCGCGTACACCGGGGCCGGTGCGGTGATCCGGCGGGACGTGCCGCCGGGCGCGCTGTCGTACTCGGCGGCGCCACAGCGGGTGGTGCCGGACTGGACGGTGGGGCATCGTCCGGACACTCCGGCGGCCGCGGCTGCGATCAAGGCCACCGAGCGGGATGCTGTCGAGGATGCGGCAGCGGCGGCGGGGCAGACTTCGCCCCGGCCGGGGCTCGCCGTTCCCGGGAGTACCGAAACCGGCGGCACCGACGGCGGCTCCGCCGGTGGGGCCGTGGACACCGGCTCTACCGACGGTGCCGGTTCCACCGGCTCTGCCGGTGAGTGTTGATTTCCATCGCTAGGGGGGCGGCCGTCATGGGCAGCATCGTCGCGGAGAACCACAAGTCGTTGATGCTCTTCTCGGGCCGGGCGTACCCCGCCCTGGCGGAGGAGATCGGCCAGGCGTTGGGGGTTTCGCCGACGCCGACCGATGCGTACGACTTCGCCAACGGCGAGATCTACGTGCGTTACAACGAGTCGGTGCGCGGCTCGGACGCCTTCGTGGTGCAGAGCATGACGGAGCCGATCAACCAGTGGGTGATGGAGACCCTGCTGATGATCGACGCGTTGAAGCGGGGTTCGGCGAAGCGGATCACGATCGTGGTGCCGTTCTACCCGTACGCGCGGCAGGACAAGAAGCACCGCGGCCGGGAGCCGATCTCGGCGCGGCTGGTGGCGGACCTGTTCCGGACCGCGGGTGCGGACCGGATCCTGACGGTGGATCTGCACACGGCGCAGATCCAGGGTTTCTTCGACGGCCCGGTGGATCACCTGTTCGCGCTGGATCTGCTGGCCGACTACGTGCGGAACAAGTACGACGGCCGGGACATGACGGTGGTGTCGCCGGATTCGGGCCGGGTGCGGCTGGCGGAGCGCTGGACGGAGCGGCTGGGTGGCTGCCCGCTGGCGTTCATCCACAAGACCCGGGACATCACCCGGCCGAACGAGGTGTCGGCGAACCGGGTGGTCGGTGAGGTCGAGGGCCGGGTGTGCGTGGCGATCGACGACATCATCGATTCGGGCGGCACCATCTGCAAGGCGGCGGACGCGCTGTTCGCCGCGGGCGCGGCGGACGTGATCGTCGCGGCGACGCACGGGGTGCTGTCGGATCCGGCCACGGAGCGGTTGAAGAACTCGCAGATCTCCGAGGTGATCCTGACCAACACACTGCCGATCCCGCCGGAGAAGCGGTTGGACAAGATCACCCAGTTGTCGATCGCGCCGTTGATCGCGCGGGCGATCCGGGAGGTCTTCGCGGACGGCTCGGTCACGACGCTGTTCGGTGGTTTGTCCGGCTAGGGGCGTCGGCCCCTGGCCCGAGCGCCCGACCGGTCCGGTGCTCGTCGCGGCGGGTGTACGGCGTGGTCACGTCGCCGTGACCCGCGTCCCGGCGGCCGCCGTTCGGGTGCGTGCCGCGTCTCATCGGTGGACCCGGGGACACGTGCGCGAGGGCCGGGGCTAGACTGGGTGGGTTGCCATGGCGAGGGTGGCCACGGTCCGGTTTCGATCCTGATCGGTCTGGTTCTTCGAGAGCCACTGTTTCGGTCGGCGTGATCGGCCTCGTGGCCGTCGTTATCGACACGGTGTTGAGCCAGCACGGTTGACCCGGGTCGCGCGCGCTCCCGCCCGGCACCGCAGCGCTCGGCGCCCCGCCGGGCCAGTTCGCAATCAGGCCGCAGCATCGTTTACAGGAGTACTCCCGTGTCCGAGGTCCGTATCAGCGCCGAGCCCCGCACAGAGTTCGGCAAGGGTGGTGCCCGCCGTACTCGTCGGGCAGGGAAGATTCCCGCCGTGCTGTACGGCCACGGCGAGAAGCCGAAGCATGTCGCACTGCCCGCGCACGAGTTCACCAACGCGTTGCGTCACGGTGGGGCGAACCAGCTGTTCACGATCGAGTTGGCGGACGGCGCGCGCACTCTGGCGCTGCCGAAGGCGCTGCAGCGCGACCCGATCAAGGACACCATCGACCACGTCGATCTGCTGATCGTGCGGCGCGGCGAGAAGGTCGCGGTCGAGGTGGCGGTGCACATCACCGGCGAGATGGCCAAGGAGGCCGACGGCCTGGTGGTGCAGGACCTGGACACGCTGTCGGTGAACGTCGAGGCGACGCACGTGCCGGAGCAGTTCGAGGTGTCGATCGAGGGTCTGGGTGTCGGCGACCGGGTGCTGGCGGGGCAGGTCCCGCTGCCGGAGGGTGCCGAGCTGACCGGTGACCCGGAGGCGACCGTGGTGTCGATCGTGGCGGCGCCGAGCGCCGCGCAGGTCGAGGCGGAGACCTCGACCGAGGCCGCGGCCGAGGCGCCGGCGGCCGAGGAGGCCGAGAAGGTCGAGGCCTGAGCCGCGGTTCGGCGACAGGCCTGAGCGGGCCCGGCAGCGGGGTCTCGTAGTCTCGACGGGGGCGTGCGTTCCGCACGCCCCCGTTTCGTGTGCGTGGGAGGGCTGGTGTCCGGACCGTTCGTGGTGGTCGGGTTGGGCAATCCGGGCCCGGAGTACGCGACCCACCGGCACAACGCCGGGTTCATGGTGGCGGAGCTGCTGGCCGGCCGGTTGGGGGCGACGTTCAAGCGGCACGGTCGGGCGAAGGCGCAGGTGGCGGAGGGCTGGCTGGGTGGCCCGGGCGGTACCAAGCTGGTGTTGGTGAAGCCGCAGTCGTTCATGAACCTGGCCGGCGGGCCGGTGTCGGCGGTCGCGGCGTTCTACTCGGTCGGGGTGGATCGGCTGGTCGTGGTGCACGACGAGCTGGACCTGCCGTACGGGTCGATCCGGCTCAAGCGCGGCGGCGGCGAGGGCGGCCACAACGGCCTGCGGTCGATCTCGCGGTCGCTGGGCAGCAAGGAGTACGCGCGGGTCAGGTTCGGCATCGGCCGGCCGCCGGGCCGGCAGGATCCGGCCGACTTCGTGTTGAAGCCGTTCTCCTCGGTGGAGCGCAAGGAGCTCGACGTGCTGTTGGAGCAGGCCGCGGATGCGGCCGAGGCGGTCGTGGAGCACGGCGTGGAGTGGGCGCAGAACTCGTTCCACGCAACGTAATAGCAACGTTACGTGTTGTCGCCGTGACGAAGTGATCCGTCTCGGCGTTGTCTTCGCTGGATGGGTCGGTGTGGCGGCGGAGGCATGGCCGATGGTGGACGTGGCGGCGCCCGCGGCGCGTCCGTTGCCTGCCGTGGACCTTCCGGTGGCCGTCGGCCCGGCGCGGACCCGGGTGCGGCGCCGGCCGTGGGAGTCCCGGTACCTGCTGGCGATGCTGGCCGGTGACCTGACCGTCGGGCTGCTGGCCGGCGCGATCGGTTTCTCCGCCCGGTTCGGGCCCGACGTGACCGCCTACAACCGGGTGTACCTGCTGGTCGTGGCGCTGTTGCCGGTGGGCTGGGTGGCGGCGCTGGCGGCGAACCACGCGTACGAGAAGCGCCGGCTGTTCGTCGGTACGGCCGAGTACGAGCGGGTGCTGCGGGCGGGCGTGACGCTGGCCGCGGTGGTGACGGTCGGGTCGTACCTGGCGGAGGTGCGGCTGTCCCGCGGGTACGTGCTGATCGTGTTGCCGCTGGCGGTGGTGGCGACGGTGCTGGTCCGGTTCGCGCTGCGGCAGCGGCTGCACCGGCGGCGGGCGGCGGGCCGGCACCTGCGCCGGGTGGTGGTGCTGGGGCACCGGCGGGCGGTGGCGCAGGTCTGCCGGCAGTTGCATCGCGAACGCCACCACGGGCTTTCGGTGGTGGGCGCGTGCGTACCGCGGCGGCGGCCCCGGCCGACCCTGGGCCCGGCGCCGGACCTGGGCGTACCGGTGCTGGGTACGTTCGCCGACGCGGGCGCGGCGGTGGCGGCGGTGGAGGCGGACACGGTGATCGTGCTGTCCTGCCCGGAGCTGGACGGGGTGGCGCTGCGCCGGCTGGCCTGGCGGCTGGAGCGGGTCGACGTGGACCTGATCGTGGCGAGCGCGCTGATCGACGTGGCGGGGCGGACCACGATCCGGCCGGTGGACGGGCTGCCGATGCTGCATGTCGACCACGCCCGGCTGCGGGGGTCGGCGCGGGCGGCGAAGGCGCTGGTGGACCGGTGCGGCGCGGCGCTGTTGCTGCTGGTGCTGGCGCCGCTGCTGGCCGCGGTGGCGGTGGCGATCAAGCGCGACTCGCCGGGCCCGGTGCTGTACCGGCAGAGCCGGGTGGGCCGGGACGGCGCGGTGTTCTCGATCTGGAAGTTCCGCAGCATGTACGTCGACGCGGACGCCCGGTTGGCCGAGCTGGCCCGGTTGGACGAGGGTGCCGGGGTGTTGTTCAAGATCCGGGACGATCCGCGGGTGACCCGGGTCGGCCGGTACCTGCGCCGGTTCTCCCTGGACGAGCTCCCCCAACTGGTGAACGTCCTGGTCGGGCAGATGTCGCTGGTCGGGCCGCGGCCGCCGCTGCCGGCCGAGGTGGCGCGCTACCCCGCGGACATGCTGCGCAGGCTGGTGGTCAAGCCCGGTTTGACCGGGTTGTGGCAGGTGTCGGGACGGTCCGACCTGCCGTGGGAGGAGGCCATCCGGCTCGACCTGCGCTACGTCGAGACCTGGTCCCTGTCGTTGGACCTGGTGATCCTGCTGCGTACCGTTACGGCCGTGGTACGAACGTCCGGAGCCTACTGAGTTCCCGACCGACTTTGGCAGGAGTGGCGTCATGGAGGAGCAGTCGGCGCTCGCCGGCAGCGGCGTGGTGGCGCCGGCCAGCGATGCCGCGTTCGCCCGCTGGCTGGCCGACCGGGCCGGCAGCGCGCTGGCCGAGTTGCGTGCCGAGCTGGGGTTCGGCGATCCGGCGGCGCTGCGCGCGGCCGGTGACCGCCGGGCGCACGAGTTGCTGGTCGACGAGCTGGCCCGGTGGCGGCCCGGCGACGCGGTGCTGTCCGAGGAGGGCGAGCGGTACGACCATGCCCGGCTCGCCGCCGAGCGGGTCTGGATCGTCGATCCGCTGGACGGCACCCGCGAGTTCGCCGAGGCCGGCCGATCCGACTGGGCGGTACACGTCGCGCTCTGGCAGCGCGGTGCCGCCGGCGGCGACCGGCCGGCGGACGCGGGGCGGCTGGTCGCCGGTGCGGTGGCGCTGCCCGCGCAGGCCGGCGGGACGGTGCTCGGCACCGACGCCCCGCCGACGTACCCGCCGATGCACGCCGGACCGATCCGGCTCGCCGCGAGCCGCACCCGGCCGCCGGGGTTCCTCGCCGACCTGTGCGAACGGGTCGACGGCGAGGTGGTACCGATGGGGTCGGCCGGCGCGAAGATGGCCGCCGTGGTGCAGGGCCGGGTCGACGCCTACGTGCACGCCGGCGGGCAGTACGAGTGGGACTCGGCGGCGCCGGTGGCGGTGGCCCTCGCGACCGGGCTGCACGCGTCCCGGGTGGACGGCTCGCCGCTGCAGTACAACCGGCCCGATCCGTGGCTGCCGGACGTACTGGTCTGCCGGCGCGACCTGGCGCCGCGGCTGCTGGAAGTGTTGGCCGAGCTAGGTGTCGGCCTGGAAGATGATGTGATGTGAGTTTCCCCGTGGACGCCTGACCCGGCGATCCGGCAGCATGGGTGGATCGACGACCCGCGCCCGCTTCGCCGTGGTGGCCCCGGAGACGGCTGCCGTGCCACGGATCGTTCGTGCGTCGCCGGGCCGGCTGGCCGCAGACCTCTGATCGACGTCGATACCGGACAGGAGTGGACGATGGGTTCCACCGACTACCGCTTCAGCCAGCTGGACGCGCTGGAGGCGGAGAGCATCTTCGTGTTCCGCGAGGTGGCCGCCGAGTTCGAGCGTCCCTGTCTGCTGTTCTCCGGTGGCAAGGACTCGATCGTGATGCTGCACCTGGCGCAGAAGGCGTTCTGGCCGGCGCCGATCCCGTTCCCGGTGATGCACGTCGACACCGGGCAGAACTTCGCCGAGGTGCTCGCGTTCCGGGACCGCCGGGTGGAGGAGCTGGGCGTCCAGCTGATCGTGGCGAGCGTGCCGGAGGCGATCGAGTCCGGCCTGGTGGTCGACCCGGCGAACGGGATGCGCAACCGGATCCAGACCCCGGTGCTGCTGGAGGCGGTGGAGAAGTACCGGTTCGACGCGCTGTTCGGGGGCGCCCGGCGGGACGAGGAGAAGGCCCGGGCCAAGGAGCGGATGTTCAGCTTCCGGGACGAGTTCGGCCAGTGGGACCCGAAGAACCAGCGACCCGAGCTGTGGTCGCTGTACAACGCGCGGGTGCAGCCGGGCGAGTCGATCCGGGTGTTCCCGCTGTCGAACTGGACCGAGCTCGACATCTGGCACTACATCGCGGCCGAGCGCATCGGCCTGCCCGACGTGTACTTCGCGGCCGACCGCGACGTGGTCGAGCGCGACGGCATGCTGTACGCGGTGAACGAGTTCATCGTGCCGGCCGACGGCGAGGCGGTCCGCACCGAGCGGGTCCGGTACCGCACCGTCGGCGACGCGACCTGCACCGCGGCGGTGCCGTCCGAGGCCGACACGGTGGCGAAGGTGATCGACGAGGTGGCCGCCACGCGGATCACCGAGCGGGGTGCGACCCGCGGCGACGACAAGCTCAGCGAGTCCGCGATGGAGGACCGCAAGCGGGAGGGCTACTTCTAAATGAGCACGGACCAGCTGAGCACGGACTCCTCCGACGGCGGGCGGACCGGCGCCGAGCCCGACCCGATCGACCTGCTGCGGTTCGCCACCGCGGGCAGCGTCGACGACGGGAAGTCGACGCTGATCGGCCGGCTGCTGTACGACTCGAAGTCGATCTTCACCGACCAGCTGGCCGCGGTCGAGTCGACCTCGGCGGCGCGCGGCGACGAGTACACCAACCTGGCGCTGCTGACCGACGGGCTGCGCGCCGAGCGGGAGCAGGGCATCACGATCGACGTGGCGTACCGCTACTTCGCGACGCCGCGGCGCAAGTTCATCATCGCCGACACCCCGGGGCACATCCAGTACACCCGGAACATGGTCACCGGCGCGTCCACCGCCGACCTGGCGCTGATCCTGGTGGACGCGCGCAAGGGGCTGGTCGAGCAGTCCCGCCGGCACGCGTTCCTGTGCTCGCTGCTGCGGGTGCCGCACCTGGTGTTGTGCGTGAACAAGATGGATCTGGTCGACTACTCGCAGCAGGTCTTCGACGACATCCACGCCGAGTTCACCGCGTTCGCCACCAAGCTCGACGCGCCGGACCTGACGGTCATCCCGATCTCCGCGCTGCACGGCGACAACGTGGTGTCCCGGTCGGCGAAGATGCCCTGGTACGAGGGGTCCTCGCTGCTACACCACCTGGAGAACGTGCACATCGCGTCGGACCGCAACCTGGTCGACGCGCGGTTCCCGGTGCAGTACGTGATCCGGCCGCAGTCGTCCGCGCATCCCGACTACCGCGGGTACGCGGGGCAGATCGCGTCCGGGGTGTTCAAGCCGGGCGACGAGGTGATGGTGCTGCCGTCCGGGTTCACCACCCGCATCGCCGGCATCGACACCGCGGACGGCCCGGTCACCGAGGCGTTCGCGCCGATGTCGGTGACGATCCGGCTGGACGACGAGCTCGACGTGTCCCGCGGCGACCTGATCTGCCGGCCGAACAACGCACCGGCGCAGGCGCAGGACATCGAGGCGATGGTCTGCTGGATGGACGAACAGCGACCGTTGCGGCCGCGCGGCAAGTACGCCATCAAGCACACCACGCACTCGGCCCGGGCGATGGTGCGCGACCTGCACTACCGGCTCGACGTCAACACGCTGCACCGGGACGAGTCGGCGGATTCGCTGTCGCTCAACGAGATCGGCCGGATCAAGCTGCGCACCACCCGGCCGCTGCTGGCCGACGAGTACCGCCGGAACCGCACCACCGGCGGGTTCGTGCTCATCGACGAGCAGACCAACCGCACCGTCGCCGCCGGCATGATCGTCGCCACCGACTGACCCGCGGCGCGTCGCACCGTCGCCGGTCAGCCGCCGAACGCCAGCCGGCCGACCGGGGGCAGGGGCGGGTGGTCCGGCGCGGCCCGGAACGCCTCGACGGCGAGCGCGACGAAGCGTCGCGAGGCGGCGACCCGGGCGGCGGTCGAGGTGCCCCGGATGCCCCTGTTGGCCATGATGATCAGGATCAGGTCGTCGAGGACGAAGTCGGCACGCAGCTGCCCGGCCCGTTGGGCCCGGGTGGCCAGCGTGTGCATCGCGGTCATCGTGTGGCTGCGTTCCGCGGCGAAGTCCACCGCCTTCGGGTACGTGGCGACGAAGGCGTCGGTGAATCCCCGGTCGCCGGCGTGCAGCACGCAGATCTTCTCCAGTACCAGGCAGAAACCGTGCCAGGGATCGGGATCGGCCAGGCCCTCGTCGACGATGGCGCGGCAGGTGTGCAGCTGGTCGGTGAACGCCTCGGTGACGAGGCTTTCCTTCGTCGGGAACCGTCGGTAGAGGGTGGCCGGGCCGACCCCGGCGCGCCGCGCGACCTCGCGCATCGGTACGTCCAGGCCTTCGGTGGCGAACAGCGCGCGGGCCGCGTCGACGATCCGGTCCCGGTTGTCCCGGGCATCCGAGCGCAGCGGGTCACGGCGCGTCCCGGCGCGCGCGCCGGCGCCCGGCTGAGGCAAACCATCGGTCACGACTCTCACTTTAGCTAAGTGGACGCCGGCGTCCGTTACGTTCGAGGTCGCCGGTCGGGAGCACCCGATCCACGAGTACGAGGAGACGCCGGTGCGGGCAGTCACGATCCAGACGTTCGGCGACCCGGCGGGCCTGGCCGTCGTCGACCTCCCGGCGCCGGTACCGGCGGCCGGCCAGGTACTGATCGCCGTCGAGGCGATCGGGGTCTCCGGCGCCGACGCGATGATCCGCCGCGGCACCCTGGACGGGTACGGCTTCCGGCCCGGCCACGTGCCCGGCAGCGAGGTGGCGGGGGTGGTCACCGCGGTCGGCGGCGGCGTCGACGGTTCCTGGCTGGGTCGCCGGGTGTGGGCGTTCACCGGCCTGAGCGGCGGGTACGCCCAGCAGGCGGTCGCCCCGGTCGGGGAGATCCTGCCGCTGCCCGGCGGGCTGTCCGCCGCCGCGGCCGTGACGCTGGGCAGCTCCGGCGTGGTCGCCCACTTCGCGCTGGCGCACGCCCGCTTCGCCGCCGGCGAGTCGGTACTGGTGCGGGGCGCCGCCGGCAGCATCGGGATCACCGCCGTCCAGCTCGCGGCCGCGGCCGGCGCCGGCGCGGTGGCGGTCACCACCTCCTCGGCCCGGCGCGGCGAGCGGCTCCGCGAGCTCGGCGCCACCCACGTACTCGACCGCGCCGGCACCGTGGGCCGTGCCGGAGCCGGCGCCGACGCGCCGGACCACTACGACGTGGTGCTCGACATCGTGGCCGGCCCGGACCTGCCGTCGTTCCTCGGTCGGCTCGCCCCGAACGGCCGGCTGGTCGCGGTGGGCGCGATCGCCGGCCCGCCGCCCGCGGACTTCGGCATGACCCTGTTCGCGGCGTTCCAGCGGTCGCTGTCGTTCGGTACGTTCAGCGCCGACACGGTGCCGCTGACCGACCGCCAGGCAGTACGGGCGGAGCAGTTCGCCGCCGCGGGCCGCGGCGAGCTGCGCACCGTGGTACACGAGGTGCTTCCGCTGGCGCAGGCGGCATCGGCACATCGCAGCATGGACGCCGGCGAGGTCTTCGGCCGCATCGTGCTGACCCCGTAGGGCCCCGACCGGCGGAGCTCACGCCCCGCGCGTGGCCGCCGGGTTCTCCTCGGTGAGGTAGTGGTTGGCGAGCAGCCAGGTGACGGTGAGCGCGGTGCCGGCGGCCGGGACGTAGGCGGGGTCGAGCTTGAACTGACGGCCGTGCCCGGGCTGGCCGAACCAGGCCGCGATCGGCCCGGCGTCCACGTCGAACGGCCGGACCACGCAGTACTCGTGGTAGTTGCTGCCCGGGGTGCCGTCCGGGGTGTCGAGGTTCTGCGGCGGCAGCGCCCGCTGCGCGAACGGGGTACCGGTCGGGGCGAGGTACCCGCCGCCCGGGTAGCCGAACCGGTCGAGGTGTTCGCCGGGCAGCAGCGTCTCGCGGTGTTCGACCGGCCGGCCGTCGCGGACCACGAACCCGTCGTCCGGCGGGTACACCCACCGGTCGCCGTCGCGGTAGCGCGCCTCGAACGTCGCCTCGGTCATCCCGCCGAGCCGCCGGTACCCGTGCAGCAGCGCGCCGACCGGCCGGTGGTGCGGCAGCGGCTGCGGGCCGAGGTACGCCTTGTCCCGGAAGTACCGCCGGGTCGGCTCGGCGTTCGCCGGCGTGCCGGCATGGCAGCCGCTCGCCGGGCGCGTCTCGCCGGCGGGACGCGCCGCGCCGGACCCTGGTGAGCGCACGGAGTCGGTCGCGGGACGGGCGATGCCGGATCCCGCCGGGCTCGCGGATCCGGTCGCGGGACGGGTGAGGGCGGAACTGGTCGGGCTCGCGGATCCGGTCCCGGGACGGGCGGCGGCGGGACCCGCTGGGTGCGCGGCCGCCGGGACGGCGGGGACGGCGACGAGTGCGGCGGTGGCGGCGGCCACGACCAGGCGACGGATCCTCACGAACGAACCTCCGGCGGACGACGACGGTGTCCGCCTCATCTTCCCGATTCGGCCGGTGAATGACGGCCATTCGCCAGAAAAGTGGCGAGGTCAGTCGTCGTCGCGGGCGGCCTGCAGGGTCGCTTCCATCCGGCGCATCAGCCGTACCGCGTCGGCGCGCTGGCGCGGGGTCATGTCCCGGGTGGTGATGGTCTCCAGGTCGGCCCAGACCCGTTCGACCGCGGGCCGCAGGTCGCGACCGGCCCTGGTCAGCGACACCACCCGGGCGCGCCGGTCGCTGGGCGACCCGGTACGGGTGAGCAGGCCCTGCTGTTCGAGGCTGCGGACGGTGCGGGCGACCGTGGACGGGTCGAGGCCCAGCGCCTTGGCCAGCTCGGACTGGGACCGGTGGTCGGTCTCCCACAGCTGCATCAGCAGCAGCTCCTGGCCCGGGTAGAGCCCGACCCGCTGCAGCAGCTCGCCGGCGACCAGCCAGTGCGCCCGGGCCAGCCGCGGCACCATCGCGCTGACCGGGCCGACCGGGGTCGGCTGTTGGTTGGTGGGCACACCACACGATAACCCGGCTCCGGGCCGGCTATGAGAATCCTCTCGGCCGGAATAGATGGCATGCCACCTATTATCGATGGCATGCCAATCAACTCCGACGGAGGTAGTCATGGCTGACGATGTGATCGTGGTCCTCGGCGGTACCGGCCGGCAGGGCGGCGCGGTGGCGCGTGAGCTGCTGCGCCGCGGCCACCCGGTCCGGGCGGTGGTGCGCGACCCGGCGAAGGCGCGGCCACTCGCCGCCGCGGGCGCCGAACTGGTCCGCGGCGACCTGGACGACCCGGCGTCCCTCGACGCCGCGCTGACCGGCGCGCACGGGGTGTTCAGCGTGCAGACGTTCACCGGCCCGGACGGCCTGGCCGGCGAGGTACGGCAGGGCCGGGCGGTCGCCGATGCCGCGGCCCGCGCCGGCGTCCGGCACCTGGTGTACGCCTCGGTCGCCGGCGCCGAGCGGGACAGCTGCATCCCGCACTTCGAGAGCAAGTACGAGGTGGAACGGCACATCGCCGAGCTGGGGCTGCCCGCGACGATCCTGCGGCCGGTGTTCTTCCTGGACAACTTCGCCGGGATGGGGCCGCAGCCGGCCGACGGCGGTGGTCAGGTGCTGACGCTCGCGCTGCCGCCGGACGTCCCGCTGCAGATGATCGCCAGCCGCGACATCGGGGTGTTCGCCGCGGACGCGTTCGAGCAGCCGGAGACCTCCCTCGGCAGCGCGGTGGAGATCGCCGGCGACGAGCTGACACCCACCCGCATCGCCGAGGTGTTCACCGAGGTGACCGGCGAGCCGACGACGTTCCGCTCGCAGCCGGTGGAGGAGCTGCGGGCGTACTCGGCCGAGATGGCGACGATGTTCGCCTGGTTCGCCGAGGCGGGCTTCCGTGCCGACCTGCCCGCGCTGCGCCGGCTCCACCCCGACCTGACGACCCTCGCCGACTGGCTCCGCGCCCGTACCGACTGAGCCGTGCCGCCGCCATTGCCTTGCCGCGTGGGCGATTCCGGCGCGGGCGGCGGCACGGTCGACCGGCCGCGGGGGTCAGATGCCGCGGCCGCGACGGTGCAGGGTGGACAGGACCGACTCGACGCGGACCAGCCGGGCCGCGGCGGCCAGCGCGATCGCGGCGCGCGGCTCGCGCGGGTTGCGGCGCAACGACCGGCCCGCGTACCGCACCGCCGCGCGCCGTTCGCCGGCCGCGGCGTGCCAGCAGGCGAGCTGCCCGTACAGCCGGGCGGCGCCGGGGCGGCAGGCGGACAGCTCGGGATGCCGGTCCAGCATCCAGTGCAGCGAGTCGATCTTCGTCCGGTACTGGTGGGTGAAGAACGAGCCGCCCCACCGCACCCGGGTCAGCGGCCGGTCGACGTGCACGATCGGGCGCCGCCGGGCGGCGCGCAGCAGCAGGTCGTAGTCCTCGTTCTGGCTGCCGGGGGCGTCCTCGGCGACCAGTCCGAGCCGGTCGGTGGCGAGCGCGTCGGCGCGGATCAGGAACGTCGACGCGTGCAGCATGGACATCCGGGACCGCGCCAGGTCGGCCAGGTCGACCACGTCGGTGCCGGCGAGCCGGGGCCGCACCGCCCCGCCGTACTCGACCTCGATGCCGCAGGTGGCGAACTCGGCGCCGGGATGCGCGGCGAGCGCGGCGACCTGCGCGGCGAGCTTGCCCGGCAGCCACACGTCGTCGTCGTCGCAGAACGCCACCAGCGGTACGTCCATGGTGGACAGTGCGGCGATGCCGGTGTTGCGGGCTCCGGCCAGCCCGGCGGTACGGTCGTTGCGCAGCACGGTGACCCGCTCGCCGGCGAGGTCGCTGTCCGGCTCGGCCCGGTCGAAGACCACCACGACCCGCACCGCGCCGCGGTAGCGCTGCCCGAGCACCGACGCGATGGCCTCCCGCACCTGTACCGGCCGGTCGTGCGTCGCGATCACCACCCCCACCGCCGGAGCAGCCGCTGCGAGCGGCCGGTGCGTGCCGGTGCCGTCATCCACTGTGGACGGTCCGCGGTGGTCGGTCATCGGGACGCTCCGGCGGGGACGGGACGGCGGACGGTGCCCAGCGAGTAGCCGTACGCGCCGAGCAGCGGTGCGGTGAGCGCCCCGACCAGCCGCCGGCTCGGCGCCGGCAGTTCGGCCCGCCAGGCGTCGTCGCAGCGCAGTTCGATGTCGCCGGTGAGGAACCGCATCGGGTTGCCCGCGGCGCTGTGGCAGCGGCCCAGCCGGGCGCCGCGGTCGGTCAGGAACTCCGGCGGGCGCGGCTGCGGGGGCAGGTCGGCGAACCGGCGGATCTCCTCCACCGCGGCGGCCGGTGCCGCGACGAACTGCTCGTACCGCACCCGGTGCACCGGGGTGCCGAGCCGTTCCAGTACGCCGAACGCCGCGTTGTGCGCGTTCCACAGCAGCGCCGACCGGGCCGGCGGGTAGCGGGTCATCTCGGCGCTGCCGTCCGCCTCCGGCCGTACCCGGGTCCGGGTCCACGAGTACGCGACGCCGCGCGGGTCGCGTACCACGTGCACCACCCGCAGGTCGACATCGCGCTGCCAGCGCAGGCAGAACGCCAGCGACGCGTGCTTGGACGAGTCGACCACCACCGACGCGTCCGCGACCGTCGCCGCCGCGCGGTAGATCCGCAGGTACGCCTCGGTGTACTCGGCGACCAGCCGGGCCCGCACGGTGCGCAGCCGGGGCGCGGCGAGCTCCGGCAGGTACCGGGTGCGTTCGATCGCGTCGCGCAGCCCGATCACCCGCAGCGCCAGGTCGGCGTTCCAGCCGCCGAACGCCTCGATACCGACCTCGCGCCAGAACGCGCAGCGGGAGAACCGTTCGCCGCAGCCGCACCGCTCGTCGTCGAGCACGTCGCGGCGCCACAGGTGCACGACCTCGCCGAGGCCGCAGACGCCGGGCAACTCGCCCAGGATCCGTTCGATCAGCGTGGTGCCGCTGCGGCCGAGCCCGCCCAGGAACAGCACACGTACCACGGATGTCCTCGCTTCCCGCGCTCGGTGTCCGGCCGTGGGGCCCCGGATCCGCAGGCCCGGGTACAGCGCCCCCGGGTACAACGACGGTTCGCGAATGTAGTCACTATCGGTATGTACTTGCGAACGATGTGTAGTTTCTCGGCTAGGGTCTCGGCTCATGCCGGTCCCCGTCACCGATCGCGTCGTGCTCGCCGACGTCGCCTTCCACCCGTACACCGAGGCCGAACTGGTCGCCGCCGTCGCCGCCGAGTCCGCTGCCGGCCGGGGCGGCACGATCGTCACACCCAACATCGACATCCTGCGGCTGACCAGGCGCGACACCGAGGCACGCGGGCACGTCGCGGCGGCCAGCTACGTGGTCGCGGACGGTACCCCGCTGGTCTGGGCGAGCCGGCTCGCCGGCGCGGCGCTACCGGAACGGGTGGCCGGCTCGAACCTGATCTGGTCGCTGTCCGCCGCCCTCGCCGCCCGAACCGGCTCGGTGTACCTGCTGGGCGGGCCTCCGGGCGTCGCCGACCGGGCCGGCACCGTGCTCGCGCAGCGGTACCCGGGGCTGTCGGTCGCCGGCACGGCGTCCCCGTCGTACGGTTTCTTCGACGATCCGGCCGAACTCGACGCGGTGTGCGCCGCCGTCGTCGCCGCCCGGCCCGACCTCGTGTTCGTCGGACTCGGCTTCCCCAAGCAGGAACGGCTGATCGCCCGGCTGGTACCGGAGCTGCCGCGCTGCTGGTTCGTCGGCTGCGGCGCCGCGATCGGGTTCGTCGCCGGCGAGCAGCGGCGCGCGCCGGCGTGGATGCAACGTACCGGGCTGGAATGGTTGCACCGGTTGGCATCCGAGCCGAGCCGACTGGCCCGCCGGTACCTGGTGCACGACCTGCCGTTCGCGGCCCGGCTGCTGCTGGCCGCCGCCGCGCACCGGGCGCCGTGGCCCGGCGGGCCCCGACCGTCCGCGGTGGCTTCCGCCGGCGACCGCCCCTGAACCCCCGGCCCGGCCGGCGCTCGACCAGGGGCTCCGCCGACGACCGACCCGGAACCGCCGGCCCGGCGGGATCGCCGCCGGGCCGGCGCGGTGGTCAGTGGCCGAAGGTGAACCAGTTGACGTTGACGAAGTCGGCGGGCTGGCCGCTGCTGAACGTCAGGAAGACCGTGTGCTTGCCGGTCACCCCGGTGATGTTCGCCGGGATCGTCTGCCAGCTCTGCCAGCCACCGGTGTTGGCGAGCGCGAAGCTGCCGATCGGGGCGGCCGACCGGGAGTCGAGCCGTACCTGCACCAGCCCGCTGATGCCGGCACCGGCACCCGACGCGACCCGGGCCCGGAACTGGGTGGCCGCGCTGGATCCGAAGTCGACCCCGTCGTACTCGGCCCAGTCGCCGTTGGCGATCCAGCCGACGTCCTGGCCGCCGCCGGCGTCCGTGGTCGTCTCGGTCGCCACGCCGGACGCCGCCGAGTACCCCTCGGCCTGGATCGTCGAGTACGCGTCGGTGCCCCCGCCGGTGGGCGGCGGGGTCGACGACGAGGTGGCGTAGGCGGCCACGTAGTCGACGCTCATCCCGGCGCCGGAGGAGGTCGACCCGGTCGGCGTGCCGCAGCCGCACACCCCGTTCGGGAAGCCGCCGCCCATCGCCACGTTCAGGATGACGAAGAACCCGTGGTCGACGGCGGCCTGCCAGGTGCTCGTACCCACCTGGCTCTCGTTCACGGTGAAGAAGTTGGTCCCGTCCAGGTACCAGCGGATCTGCTCGGCGGACGTGTTCCGCCGGTCGATGACCACCGAGTACGTGTGGTAGCCGGTCTGGCAGCCGGAACAGGCGCGCAGCCCGCTGCCCAGCCCGTTCGTCTCGTTGCACGGGCCGCCCGGGTTCACGCCGCAGTGCAGCGTCCCGGCCTCCTCGCTGAGCGCGTTGACGTCCTCCATCACGTCGATCTCGCCGATGCTCGGCCAGTTCGTCGCGCCGACCGGCCGCGCCGCGGCGCCGAGCATCCAGAACGCCGGCCAGTACCCGAGGCCGTTCGCCGGGCTCGGCTGCTTGATCGAGGCGGTCACCTGCAGTTGGCCACCGGCCGGCGCGGCGAGGTCGGTACGTTGCGTCTCGATCCGGCCCGAGGTCCAGCTTCCGTTGCTGTTGACCGGCTTGATCACCAGGTGGCCGGAGCCGTCCTGGTAGACGTTGGTGGTGCTGTCGGTCATCGTCTCGACCTCGCCGGTGCCCCAGTTGCCGGCGCCGCCGGGATAGCCGGTACCGGTGTCGTAGAGCCAGTCGGACCGGTTCACCCCGGTGCCGGCGGCCCCGCCGAAGTCGTCGCTGAACACCGTGCTCCACCCGGTCGGCGGCGCGGGTACCGCCCGCGGAGCCGCCGACGGCGTCGGGGCGGCGTCGGACGGTACGGCTGCGCCGAAGGCGGCGAGGGCGAGTGCCGCCCCCGCGACGAGTGCCAGCCCGATTCGGTGCCTGATCGATCTGCTCACGGTGACCTCCGCGGTGCATCCGAGGCGAGCGCGGGCGGGTCGTCGAGGGGGCGCCGCCCGCAGGGGAACACCTCCGTACACATCGGGGTGAATGCGGACGGAAGCGCTTACGGAGGAGTACACCGCCGAACCGCGCTATCTGTCAAGTAACCTCACAGTTTCCCGGCCGGGGCCGAGCGGCCCCGGTCGGATCAGTGCTGAGCGAGTGGATCGAGGTCGGCCGCCGTCGCGTCGGTGGCGGTGGTGGACTCGCTCAGTGCCCGCCACCGTTCGTCGGTGGCGAGCAGGGCGCGGCCGGCGGCGGTCGCGTACCGGAACGCGTCGGCGCCGGCGAGCAACCGCAGTGGCGGCTCGGGCAGCGCCACGACGTCGAGTACCAGCCGGGCCACCTTCGCCGGATCGCTGGCCGCGGTGGCCTCGCCGGCGCCGTGCATGGCCGCCGCCCGGCCGACGGTCTCCGCGTACTCCGGGCGGATGTCGGCGACCCGCATCGACGAGCCGGCCCAGTCGGTCCGCATGCCGCCGGGTTCGAGCACGGTGACCGCGATGCCGAGCGGGGCGACCTCGGCCGCCAGTACCGACGAGAAGCCGCCGACCGCCCACTTCGCGGTCTGGTACGCGCCGAGGCCGGGGGTGGCGAGCCGGCCACCGACCGACGAGATCTGGATGATCCGGCCGGCGCGTTGCTCGCGCATGACCGGCAACGCCGCCTGGGTGAGCCGGACCACGCCGAACAGGTTGGTCTCGACCTGCGCGCGGAAGTCGGCCGCCGCGACGTCCTCGATCGATGCGACGTTGGCGTAACCGGCGTTGTTGACCAGCACGTCGAGCCGGCCGAACCGGTCGACGGCGGTACGCACCGCGGCGCGTGCGGCGTCGTCGTCGGTGACGTCCAGCGGCACGGCGACGAGCCGGTCCGGGTACGCGGCGGCGAGGTCGTCGAGCGTCGACGTGCTGCGGGCACCGGCGACGACGCGGTGGCCGTCGGCCAGCGCGGTACGGACGATCTCGCGGCCCAGGCCGCGCGACGCGCCGCTGACCAGGAAAACCAGGGACGACATGGAGCCCACTTCCCCTCGTGGAGGTTCTAACTAACCGGTTGATTAGCTCTGGCTCCAGTGAAGCGCCCGGGAGGCGAGTCGTCAACTAAATGGTCAGTTGATAAGCTGCCGGTGTGACCAGAGACGCAGCGGCGACCCGGCAGCGCCTGCTCGCCGCGGCGCGCGACGAGTTCGCCGCCCGGGGCATCGCCGGCAGCCGGGTGGACCGGATCGCCGACGCGGCCCGCAGCAACAAGGCGCAGATCTACCACTACTTCGGCAGCAAGGACGGGCTGTTCGACGCGGTCTTCGACGACATGTGCCGGCAGACCGTCGACGCCGTCCCGATCGACGCCACGGACCTGCCCGAGTACGCCGGCCGGTTGTTCGACTCGTACCGGCAGCGCCCCTGGGTGCAGCGCATCGCGAGCTGGTACCGGCTGGAACGGGCCGGCACCGGCGACCTGGCGCAGGGCGTGCTGGCCAGCAACCGGGCCAAGATCGAGGCGGTGGCCGCGGCGCAGGCCGCCGGTGCCGTGCCGGCCCGGTTCGCGCCGGACGTGCTGCTCGGCCTCGTCCTGCACCTGTCGGGTTTCTGGGACGCGAACGTGCCCGAGTTCGACGCGGTCGTCGAGGTCGACACCGTCAAGGCACGGCGCAAGGTCGTCGTCGACGCGGTCGCCGCCCTCCTCGGGCGCTCGGCTGCCGGCCAGGACGACGCCGGCCCGCACCTGCCGGCGCGACAACCCGCATCCACGAAAGGCGAGCGATGAGCTCGGACCACCGCGCCATCGAGGCGCTGATCTTCCGGTACGCGCAGCTGGTCGACGACGGTGACCTCGACGGCCTCGGCGAGCTGCTGGCCGAGGCGGTCTTCACCGGCAGCGGCGCGCCGCTGCGAGGGCGGGACGAGATCGCCGGGATGTTCCGCCGCACGGTGATCATCCATCCGGACGGGACCCCACGTACCCAGCACGTCGTCAGCAACCTCGTCGTCGAGGTCGCCGATGACCGGGCGAGTGCGGCGGCTCGCTCCTACGTCACGGTCTTCCAGGCGCTGCCCGACGTGCCGCTGCGGCCGATCGCCGCCGGCCGGTACGCCGACCGGTTCGTGCGGCGGGACGACGGCTGGCGGTTCGCCGCCCGGACGGTGGACATCCGGTTGGTCGGTGACGTCGGTCGTCACCTGCGGGTGGACCGCGCCTGACCGTGCCCCCCGTACGCGAGCGGCCCGTGGCCCCGGCGCGCGAGCGGCCCGCCAGGGGGTCGGCGGGCCGCTGCGGGGGGAGCGCGGTGGGTCAGGCGTTGCTGGTGAAGGCCGGCAGGTAGCCGCTGGACTGGCCGGTCGCGGTCGGGTGGTACGACTCGGTGATGTCGGAGAAGTTCAGCGCGTGCAGCCACTTGTCGCCGCTGCACAGCTGGTGACCGACGAAGATGTCGCGGACGTCGGCGAAGACGAAGCCGTGCCGCTGCGCCGCCGCCTGGATGGTGGCGTCGAGCAGGTTGATGCCCTCGTCGATCTTGGCGTGCGACTTGGCGCTGAGCCCGACGCAGAACGTACCGAGCTGGTAGAAGACCGGGTAGCTGAGCACCACGACGCGGGCGTTGGGCGCGTGCTGGTGGATGCCGTTGTACGTGGTGTCGAGCTTGCCGGGCAGGGTGCTCTGCACGGCGTCCTCGGCGCTCTGCACCGCGGCCACGCACGCGTCGGTGCCCTGCAGTGCGCAGGTGGTCATGATGTTGGAGAAGCCGATGTCGTTGCCGCCGATGGTGAGGCTGACCAGGGAGGTGCTGCTGTTCAGCGCGGACAGCTGGGACGAGTTGACGTCGCTGGTGGTCGCGCCGGAGCAGGCGACGGAGCTGTACGAGCTGGGCGAGTGCGCCGCGGCCCACAGCGCCGAGTAGGCCTTGGTGCTGCGGTCACACGAGCCGCTGGAGTCGATGTACGACCCGGCGCCGACACCGGACGAGTACGAGTCGCCGAGCGCGACGTAGTTGACGGCGGCGGCCTGCGCCGGAGCGGCGAACGCCAGGGTGGCGCCGGCCGCCGAGAGCAGGCCGGCCAGTGCCGCGACAAGGCGGGATCTGCGCATGTTTACCTCCGGGTAGGGGATCCGGGATCGTGTCTCGTATCACAGCATTACCGGCAAGTAATCCGAAAGACCCCGAGGCAAGAATTTTCTAAGTAATTGCCTTGATGACGCTAATTTCCACCGGCGCCACCCCGCGGCGGCGCGGTCGACCAGCGCCGTCACGGCAGGTGGCAAGCGCTTGCCCAGCGCGGCGCCAGGATCGCCGAGCGGCGGCGTCAGGTGGTGCGGCGGGCCAGGTAGAGCACGTTGGTGGCGACGGCGGGCAGCCGGTGCGCCAGCCGGTCGTCGAGCAGCCCGGCGACGGCGCGCAGCCCGGGCCGGCGGTACCAGCCGCGCGAGGTCAGTGCACAGCCGCGCCGCCCGACCAGCCGGAACCCGTGCCGGGCCAGCAGGTCGGTGACCGCGCCGTCGGTCAGCTCGGCGAACCACGCCTCGCCGCGCCGGCGGCGGGCGCCCAGGTGCCGCAGCGACGGCGACCGGCCGTGGTTCTCCAGTACCAGCAGGCCCGACTCGGCGGTCGGCAGCGCGGCCGCGGCGAACGCGAGCGCGCGGTCGCGTACCGCCGGGGCGGCGTTGAGCAGCAGCCGGAACATCGTCACCAGCGCCGGGCCCTCGGTACGGACCGGCTCCGGCGTCGGACCCTCGATCGGCACCCGGTGCAGTTCGGCGGTGCTGCCGGCCTCCCGGGCGGCGCGCAGCATCGCCGGTGACACGTCGTACCCGTGCGCGGACGAGACCAGGTCGTCGAGCATCAGCAACGCCCGGCCGGTACCGCAGGCGAAGTCGTGCTGCACCGGCGGCGTGGCGAACTCGCGGGTGACCAGCTCGCGCAGGAACGCGCGCTGCCGGGCGCTGATCGCCGCGGCGTAGCCGCCTTTCGCGTACACCACGTCGCGGTACCGGTCGACCACGGTGTCGTCGAGGAACAGGTTCGGGTAGTCAGTGCGCACGGGACAACCTTCCCAACAGTGCGGTGGGGGACAGGCGGAGCTGGTGCCGGCAGGCGAGGCAACCGGCGGCGTAGGCCGGGACGGCCACGGCGAGCGCGACGGCCAGGCCGGCCGGGCCGGCGCCGAACAGCAGCCGGGCCGCGATCGCCGGCACGCCGACGCAACCGGCCGCGAGCAGGGCGGCCCGGATCGTCCCGGGGCCGAACGGGTGCAGCCGCAGAACGGCGGCGATCTGGCCCAGCGGCACCAGGTTCTTCGCCAGCAGCGCGAGCGCCCAGCCGAGCGCCGCGCCGAGAATGCCGAGCCGGGGAATCGCCACCAGGTCGACGGCCAGGTTCACGCCGAACGCGAGTGCCACGTTGGCGAGGTTCCAGGTGGTACGGCCGCCCATGGTGAGCACCATGTCGACCATGCCGCAGGCGGCGGCGACGAGCATCGCGGCGCACAGCAGCGCCACCACGACCGCGGCGGAGCCCTGCCGGTACCCGGCGCCGAACGCCTGCAGGTAGGCCGGTGCGAACACCGCGACGAGCAGGTACAGCGGCCAGGTCAGCGCGACCACCCAGCCGGTCGAGGTCTGGTACAGGCTGCGCACGGCCGCGGTGTCGCCGCGGGCCAGCAGCTCGGCCAGCCGGGGTTGCACCGCGGCGCCGATCGCCTGGTTTGCCAGCTGGCCGACCACGATGAACCTGGTCGCCACCGTGTACACGGCAGCGGCCCGGAAGCCGAGCAGCGCGGCGACCAGCAGTACGTCCAGCCGCTGCAGCCCGACCTGCGCGATCGAGGACAGCGCCCGCGGCGCGGTGAACCGCCACACCGCCCGGGTCAGGTCCGCCGGCAACCGGTGGTCGGCGACCTGCTCGTCGACCGGCCGGGACCGGGCCCTGCGGTCCACAGTGGACAGAAACCAGCCGGCGACCAGCATGCTCACCGCGTACGGGGCGGCCCAGGCGGCGACGTCCGCGGTGAGGCTGCCGGCGAGCAGCACCACCAGCAGGCCGGCCAGTTGCAGGCTCGGCCGCAGTACCTTCTCGGTCAGCGCGGTCGGCCGCATCGTCCGGTACCCGCGGGTCGCCGACAGCAGCGCGTCGGACAGCGCGGCGAGCGGCAGGAACAGCGCCAGCAGCCGCAGCTGGCGGGCGAACTGCGGTGCGTGCGCGACGTCCGCGCCGAAGCAGCCGGTCGTCGCGAGCCGCGGCGCGGCCAGCATCAGCAGCGCGGCCATCGCCACCGAGGCGACCAGTACCGGCAGCAGCATCGAGCGCAGGCACCGGTGCAGCAGGTCGAACCGGCGCAGCGCGCGCAGCCGGGCCAGCCAGTACACCAGGCCGGTGTCGGTGCCGAGCTTCGCGATCATCTGCGCCAGCAGGAACGCCGAGGTCGCCGCGAAGAACACGCCGGCCTGGGTGTGCCCGAGCCCGCGCGCGATCAGCATCGTGACGGCGAGCCCGGCGGCACCGGAGAACCCCGCGGCGACCAGGTTCAGCGCGCCGGACCGGGCGGTACTCGCGAGCACCGTGCCGTGTTCCGGGGTGGCCCGGGTGAGCGCCACCTCAGTGCTCCAGATAGGACGGTCGGTAGCCGAGCCAGTCGGCCAACCGCTCGTCGTAGGGCGCGAAGTGCGCCGCCAGCCGGCGCCGCACCCGGTCCGGCATCGGTCCCCGGGACCGCGCGTTGTGCCGCTCGAACGGCGGGTGGCCGAGATCCGGCAGGTCCAGGAAGGACAGTACCGAGTCGTAGACCGGCGCCGGGTCGGTGAAGAACAGTTCCGAGTCGACCACGTGGATGCGGTCGCGGCCGAACACCTTCTCCAGCCGTACCAGGTGATCGACGTACTGGCCGCGCTCGGTGTAGGCGTGGTGCTGGTGGGCGTGACTGTGGTAGGTCGGGTCGTCGCGCAGCCGGGCCGCCTCCCCGGCCAGCCGGCCGGGTTCGCGGGCCAGCGCCAGCGCGAAGTCGCGTTCGGTCTCGAAACCGCGCGCCACCTCGTGCGCGTGCTGCGAGTACGCCCGCTCGACCGGGTCGCGGATCAGCACGATCAGTTTCACGTCCGGCAGCGCGGCGGCGATCCGCTCCGCGGCGAGCGGATGGTACATGTAGTAGGGGCTGGACTCGAACGTCTGCACCCGGGCACCGATCCGGCGCTCCCGCCGGCCCGCGGTGCGGCACAACGGGAAGTGCCCGCGATACCAGTCCGGTCCGTGCTCGTAGCCGACGTCGAAGTAGTGCACACCCTTGTGCCACACGGCTTTCAGCACCGCCGGATGCGCGGACAGGGCCCGGTACAGCGACGTGGTGCCGCACCGCTGGCCGCCCGCGATCAGGAACGAGGGCAGCATCCGGTGCGCCGCGGTGAGCCGTCCGAAGCCCACCGATCCGGTGTGCGCCAACCGTTTCACTCCGGTCGGCAGCGTCGTACCCAGCATCTCACCGACACCCTTCCACGTCCGGCACCGCGGCCACGGCGGCGACCAGTTCCGGCAGCAACCAGGTACCCAGCACGCCGAGGCGCGCGCCGGCCTCCGCCTGCCGGTCGGCGAGGTAGCGGGCGGCCAGATCGATCAGGTAGAGCAGCGTGGTGGTGCGAGCCGAACCGCCCGGCACCCCGAACCCGTACAGCAGCGGGCCGCACATGGTGAGCAGGTCGGCCACCGCGTCGCGCGGATCCCGGCCGTCCCGGACGATCGCGGCCTGCAGCCGGTAGTGCAGCGGATCGAACCCGACCGGTACCTCGGTGCCGAACCGTTCCCAGTCCCAGACCAGCAGCCCCTCGCTGGTGCTGGTCATGTTCCACGGCGTCCAGTCGCCGTGCCAGCAACCGAAGTCGATGCGTTGCGCGCCGGTCCGGCCGACCAGATCGCGCGCGGCCGCGGCGAGGGTACGGCCGTCCTCGACGTCGGTGAGACCGCCGAGCCGGGCCCGCAGCCGGGCCCAGTACTCGGATTCGGCCAGCGGTTGCCGCCGGACCCCGGCCACCCCGCACACCTCGCGCATCGCCGCGGCCAGCGTCTCGTGCCGCAGCGGTACCCGCGAGGCGTCGATCGGCAGCGCCGACGCGGCGACCAGCTCGTTGCCGTGCCACTGCCCGGTACCGAGCACCGCCGGGATCCGCAGGTGCCGCAGCCCCGCCTGGGCGAGCGTGAGCATCGCCCGTGCCTCGGTCCGGACCAGGCCGCGGGTCAGGTCGTTCACCCCGATCTTCACGAACGCGATGGACCGGCCGGCGTCGTCCAGCAGTTGCAGCACCGGTTTCCGGTTGGCCCGCGCCGGTCCGATGTGGACGGACGGGGTCAGTCGGACGCCGAGCAGCCCGGCCAGGTACGACTCGATGTGGTCGGCGTCGGCGGGCGCCGACACCCGGATCCGGTCGCGCAGCAGTACCGCGCTCGCGCCGGTCCGCAGCGCCGCCGTCACCGCGGAGCGCTTCATCCTCGACGCCAGCGACTGCGGCTCGGAGTACCGCCGGACCGCGCCGACGGTGACCCGGGTACTGCCCAGCGGGGCGAGCAGCCGGGCCCGGCGCAGGTCCGGCAGCACCACGAAGCTGCGCGTCGGCTGCGGTACGGATCCGGTGCGGGGCAGCGCGATCCGGCACGGCTGCGGGTACAGCAGCGGTAACACCTCGGTCAGGTAGGCGGTCCGTCTCGCCGCCGTGTCGGCGGTCAGTTCGGCCGGCGCGTTCATGCGGGCTCCTCGACTGGGTTCGGGAGAGGCCCGGACGATACGAGGTCCGTCGGGCTCCGACGGTCCTCTCCGCCGGGACCTCTGAAGCGACGGCCCGGCAGGGATCGGGCCGCGTCGTTGCGCCACAGCAGCGCGTACGACAGGAAGGTGAAGGCGAGGGGCGTGACGAGAGCGTTGTAGTAGAACATCGAGGCGAGCGACACGACGATCGCGCCGCTGCCGGCCAGCCCGATCGGGCTGGCGTCGCGGCGGTGCCGCCACAGGATCGCGGCGAAGAACCCGAGGTAGAGCAGGGTGCCCAGCCCGCCGTGCAGGTAGAGCACCTGCCACAGCTGGCCGTTGCCGCCGATGGTGTGGCCGCCGCAGCGCTGGCAGTCCGGGGTGCCGCCGACCGCGATCGACTGGTCGCTGCCCTGCGTGTTGCGGGTGGTACCGAGCCCGATCAGCGGGGAGGCGACGACCCCGTCGATCGCCTTCTCGGTGACGAACATCCGCACGTTGTTGCTCTTGCCGTTCTCCAGCCGGCCGTGCACCACGTCGCCCAGCGGCGTGGCCAGCAGCAGTACGCCGAGGACCGCGGCACCGGCGATCCCGGCGCCGAGCGCGAGCAACCGGCCGCGCAGCGCGAGCCGTACGGTCAGGTAGCCGGCGAGCAGCGCCAGGTCGATCCACAGCCCGCGGTTGAGCGAGGTCACCACCGGCACCACGGCGAGTACCAGGAGCACGAACGCCGCGATCCGCCGCCCGGTCAGGAAGGTGGGCCGGGGTGCGTCCTTGTCGCCGGTGCGCCGAAGCGCCCGGGGCGCGCCCGCGAGCCGGGCGTGCCGGCCGCGCAGCGCGAACGCGGCGACCACGAACCAGCCGATCAGCAGCGCCAGGTTGTTGCCCCAGGTGTTGGTGTAGCCCCAGGGTGCGGCCGGCCGCGGCGCCTGGTAGCCGAGCACGTCCATCAGCTGCGCGGCGGACGGGTGTACCAGCGAGGCGACGAAGTTGTTGTGCCGCACGTGCTGCGGCAGCAGCAGCTCGACCGGCGAGGTGAACTGCAGGTGCCCGGCGAACGTGCCGAGCAGCCCGCCGGCCACGGTCACCACGAACAGCCATCCGAGCAGCGCCACCAGCCGCCGCTGCGGCAGCTCGCGGTGGGTGCGGCTCAGCGCGTACAGCAGCAGCACGGTCAGCGAGCCGTACTCGACGAGCCGGAACGCGACGCCGGGCAGTCGACCGATCGGATCGCCGGGGATCGTACCGGGCGGGTCGATGCCCAGAGCCGCGATCCCGACCACGGTGGTGGCGAGGAATCCGAACCACAGCAACAGTTCCGGCGGCAGCCGGCGGGGCGGCCGGCGGACCAGCGCGACCGCCATCGGCACCGCGAGCAGCGGGAAGATCAGGACGCCGAGGCCGAGCGCCCACCAGATCGGGTAGCCGCCGAGCAGCCAGGTCAGCGGCCATGCCGCGGTGAGCCGGGGCCGCAGCCGGCGCAGCCGGCCGTACCGTCGCGCCGGCTCGTCCGTCCGGAGTGGACGGTGTGCGGTCGGCGTGCCTGCCGTCGACACGGGTGTTACGCCCGGGCCGAGCTGCCGACCGGCGCGGCCTCGGCACCGTCCTCGGCCACCTCGTCCGGCGCCCGGTGGGTACCGCTGGAGTCCGACCGCTCGACGTCGGATCCGGCCGCACCGGTGCCGGTGCTGTCGTCGGCGGCGGTGTCACCGGGCGCGGTGAGCACCGCGCCCAGCAGCGTGGTACCGACCCGGTGCAGATGCTCGGCCGCGTCGCGTACCACCGCGTACCGGGCGGTGCGTCGGGGCACCGCGAGGATCGCGGCGTCGGCCAGCGCGGCGAGCGCCTGCGTCTCCGGCCCGTCGGCGGCGTCCGGCGTGGCCAGCAGCACCGTGGTCCGCTGCTCCCGCAGCCGGTCGAGCACCGCACCGACCGCGGGGATCGGCAGTGCCCCGGTCGTGCCGTCCGCCGGCAGTACGGCGAGGCCCGGCCGGCCGTCCACCGGGTGCAGCGCGGTCGGCAGCCCGACGGTGCCGGCGAGCACGTCGGTCAGGCCGGGCCGGTCGGGTACCGCCGGGAGCCCGCCGCCGGCCGCGGCGACCAGCACCGTGTCCTGGCCGGCCCGGGCGAACGCCGCGGCGAGCCGGGAGGCCACCGCCGCCCCGGTGCCGCCGGCGCCGACGACCGCCAGTACCGCGGGGCCGCCGTCGCCGGCGCTCAGCTCGTTGCGCAGCCGGCCGAAGCTGCGGTCCGCGGCCGGGCCGGTGGGCAGGTCGGCGAGCACCGGCACCCCGGTACGGCGGGTCAGGTTGGCGGCGCTGCGCACCCGGCGGCCGAACCGGGCCGCGGCGAGCGCGGCGGCGGCGCCGGCGAGCAGCCCGACCAGCAGCCCGGCGGCGAGGTTGACCGGTACCGACGGGCTGGTCGGCCGGGTGGGTGTGGCGGCGTCGGTGATGATCCGGCCGGCGGAGGCGGCCGTGGTGGTGGCGTCGTTGATCCGGTTGCCGAGGGTGCCGAGCTGGCCGGTGAGGTTGCGCCGCTGGGCGTCCAGCAGCGCGTGCGCGGAGGAGTTGGGTTCGGCGTTGGCGAGCTTGCCGGTGGTGCTGCGCAGCTCGGCGTTGACCCGGTTGGCCTGCTCGCGCAGCGCCCGTACGGTCGCGTTCGTGGCTGCCTGCGCGCTGTCGGAGCGGTTGGCCAGGTACGCGGTGGCGAACGCGTGCGAGCCGACGCGGGCGGCGGCCGGGTCGGTGGCCGAGTAGGCGATCTGCAGCACCGTGCTGTTCGGCGGTACCGACACGTCGACGGCCTCGGCGAGTTGCGCCGGCGGCGTCGTGACGTGCAGCAGGGTGCGGGCCCGCTCGGCCACCGCGGTGGACTTGACCAGCTGCGCCTCGGTGTCGAGGTTGATCGACTCCTTGGTCCGGCCGCCGGTGGCGTTGACGTCCTGCGCGCCGGTGGGCAGCACCAGCACCGCGGTGGTCGCCCGGTACCGGTGCGGCAGCAGGGTGGTGACCACGCCGGCGGCGATCAGGCCGAGCAGCGCGGCGCAGGCGAGGACGAACCAGCCGCGGCGGAGCGCCGTGAGGTGGTCGGCGAGATCGCCGGGCGCGGGGGTGGTGACGTCCATCGAGCGGTGCCTTTCGCCGGGAGCACTTCGTCTCGCCGTGACGCCTCTCGCGGTGAGTGGCCGAGTGATGACGATGAGGACGCCACGGATAGCCTCACACCATAAGTGATCGGTCGGATACTAATCGTGGCGGCCCGGCTCGGTCTCGATTCGACTCGCAGGGCATCACTCAAAAGTAAGACAAAAGGTAAATGTCCGGCCGGCGCCCCTGCGGCGCTGCTACCAGTGGAAACATCCACCGCCGGTGGGAGGGAGGCCGAAGGATGCGACGCCGGAAAGCCACCGTACTGATCGTGGTGGCGGTCGGCGCGGTCCTCACGATCGGCCTCGGCGGTTATGGACTGCTCAGCCCGGAGGCAGGCAACGCGGTCCGTCCCGTCCCGATCGCGAGCGAGCCGACGCCCACCGACACCGGCCCGTCGGACTGCACGGTCGGCGAGAAGCTGGTACCGACCTGCAACGTGCTGTGGGGCGCCGCCACCGGCGGCCACACCGGCCGCTCGCTCACCGCCTCGCTGCACGAGTTCGAGCAGGAGACGCGGCGCACCCAGGCCGTCTTCCACACGTACCACCGGGGGATCGGGACGCTGTTCCCGACCGCGGAGGAGATCGCCACCGCGGACGAGTCGGGCCACCCGCGGATCCCGTTCATCAACTGGAAGCCGGCCGTCGCGAGCTGGGCGGACATCGCCGCCGGCGACCCGAAGGTGGACGACTTCATCGACCGCCTCGCCGCCTACCTCCACAAGCGATTCCCGGGGCCGTTCTTCCTCACCATCCACCACGAGCCGGAGAACGACGTCGACGAGACGAAGGGGTCCGGCTACACCGCGGCCGACTACGCGGCGATGTACCGGCACGTGGTGCAGCGGCTGCGCGACGACGGCGCCACCAACGTGGTCACCGTGATGACCTACATGGGCTACGCGAAGTGGCCGGCGCAACCGTGGTTCGACCAGCTGTACCCGGGCGACGACGTGGTCGACTGGATCGCGCTGGACGTCTACGCCTACAGCACGCCCGGCTACGGGTACGGCGACTTCGGCGAGATGGTCAACCGGGGCGGCGACGGCTCGTCCCCGCCACCGGCCAGCCCGTCGCCGTCCCCGACGTCCGGTGCCCCGTCCGCGTCGCCGTCCCCGCCCTCGTCCGGCTCGCCGAGCCCGTCGCCGTCCCCGTCCAGCCCGACCCCGGCCTCCCCGACACCGGCCTCCCCGACGCCGGGCTCGCCGTCGCCGGGCTCGCCGTCGCCGTCGGGCGCGGCGCCCTCCCCGTCCGGCACCGCCTCGTCCGGGCCGCCGTCCGCGAGCCCGTTGCTGGCCGGTGCCCAGCGGCGGAGCGGCTGGACCGGGTTCTACAACTGGGCGGCCGCCCGGTTCCCGGACAAGCCGCTGATGATCGGCGAGTGGGGCGTGTGGAGCGGCAGCGACGCCAAGCACAAGGCATGGTTCTACGACAACGTCGGTACCGAGATCGCCCGGTTCCCGCGGATCAAGGCGTTGATCTACTTCGAGACGCCGGACGACAACGGGCACGACTCGCGGGTGGACCACCCGGCGGACGCGCTGCCCGCGTACCGCAAGCTCGGTGCGTTGCCGATCTTCCAGGTCACCGTGCCGGCAGCGAGCCCGCCGGCGTTGCCCACCGTGCCGCCGAACCTGCCGAGCGAGGGTCCGGTACGGCCGCTGAAGCCGCCACGCTGACCGGCCGCAGCGAACAAACTGTTCCGACCGAATTAGTGGGTTTATTGGGCACGACCATCGGCCCCGGTCGCCGGCGCGGTGCGCGGGGCAAACCGCGCGGCCAGCACCGGCCGCAGCAGCAGCCAACCCGGCACGCACACGAGCAGGCCGCCGGCCACCGCCACCAGCAGCGCCAGGTTGCCCACCCCGAGCATCTTCAACCCGCTCGCGAGCAGCACCAGCCCCAGCGCCCGGCGGACCACCGCGCCCGGCGCGCGCGACGACAGCTTGGCGCCGACGTACACCCCGGGCAGCGCGCCGACCAGCAGAAACGCCGTCAGTGACAGCCGGAAGTCGCCGAACGCGAGGTGCGCCAGGGTGGCCGCCGCGACCAGCGGCACCGCCTGCACCAGGTCGGTACCGACCAGATCCCGCGCGGACAGCATCGGGTACAGCACGAGCAGCGCCACGATGATCAGCGAGCCGGAGCCGACCGAGGTCATCCCGACGATCAGCCCGCCGACCGCACCCACCAGCACCGTCGGCAGCGGTCGGACCCGTACCGGCCGGGGTGGCTCGGCGGGCGCCCCGCGGCCCCGGTCACGGACCCCGACGAACGCCTTCGCGGCCAGCCCGGCCACCGCCAGCAGCAGCGCGGCACCCAGCGCCAGCTGCACCACCTGCTGCATCCGCTCGCCGTCGCCGAACGACCTGGCCACCAGCACGCCGCCGAACGCGCACGGCACGCTGCCGGCGCACAGCCACCCCACCAACCGCTTGTCCACGGTGCCGCGGCGCAGGTGCACCAGCCCGCCGACCGGCTTCATCACCAGGCTCGCCATCAGGTCGCTGGACACCGCGGCGAGCGGCGGCACCCCGAAGAACAGCACCAGCAGCGGCGTCATCAGCGCGCCGCCGCCCATCCCGGTCAGCCCGACGACGACACCGACGCCGAGGCCGGCGATGATCAGCAGCAGGTCGGTGCTCACAGGGTGTCCAGCCAGCCGCCGGAGACGAGGAAGTCGAGGACCTCCTCGACCGCTTCCTCGACGCTCAGCTTGCTGGTGTCGAGGGTCAGGTCCGCGTCCGTCGGCTCCTCGTACGGGTCGGTCACGCCGGTGAACGACGGGACCATGCCGGCCCGGGCCTTCGCGTACAGCCCCTTGCGGTCGCGTTCCTCGCAGACCGCGAGCGGCGTCGCCACGTGCACCAGCACGAAGTCGGCGCCGACCGCGTGCACCATCTCGCGCACCTCGGCCCGGGTTCGCGCGTACGGGGCGATCGGAGCGCACAGCGCGATCCCGCCGTGCCGGGCCACCTCGGCGGCGACGAAGCCGATCCGGCGGATGTTGCGGTCCCGGTCCTCGGCCGAGAACCCCAGCCCGGCGGACAGCATCCGCCGCACCACGTCACCGTCCAGCGTGGTCGCGCGCCGCTCGCCGGACTCGGCCAGCGCATCCCCGACGCCGCGGGCCACGGTCGACTTGCCGGCCCCGGACAGCCCGGTGAACAGCAGCACCAGGCCGCGCTGGTGGCGCGGCGGCCGGGCCTTGCGCAGCTCCCGGGCCACCGCCGGCGGGGTGTGCCACTCCGGCAGCGGCGAACCGCGGTCGAGCAGGTCGTTGATGTCGTCGACGGACATCGCGGTACGGCGCTGCCGCGGCGGCACGTCGTCCATCGGGCGCCACTGGCCGTCCCGGTTGTCGTACGCGAAGTCGCGCGGCACCACGACCCGGATCGCACCGCCGACCGCGACACCGGTGGACAGCAGGTGGGTGGCGCCGTAGTTGGCCGCGACCCGGGCGCGCAGCAGGCCGTCGCGCACCTCGTCGCCGCGCGAGGCGAGCGGTACCGCGACGATCGTGGCCGGCGGGATCCGGTCGCTCGCGGCCAGGATCGAGCGCACCAGCACCTCCGGCGCGAGGCCCTCCGGGCCCGGACCGGCCACCGGGACGAAGATCAGCACGTGCGCGCCGATGGTGCGCGCGGCGTTGCCGATCTGCGCCAGCTGTGGGCGGTGCAGCGGCCGGGTGGCGATCACCCCGAGCACCCGGCCGTCCGGCAGCCCGGCCCGCACCTCGTCGGGGGTGCGGCGCAGCCGGCGGAACGCGCCGTGCTCCGGGGCGCCGACCCGGCGCACCGGCCCACCGACCCGGAACCAGCCGTCCCGGATCTCGGTGAGCTCCATCGCCTCCACGGCGGCGACCGGCGCACCCTCCGGGTCGGTCAGGATCAGCAGCCGGCGCACCGGCTGGCCCGGATCGAGCCGCTCGGCCACCTCCACCGGCACCACCAGGGTGACCGGCACCGGCCACGGGGTGCCGTCGGCGAGGGCGCCGCGGCGGGCCACGCTCGTCGCGTCGTCGCCGGCCAGGAACCCGGTGAGCGGCGCGTACGCCCCGGAGAGCAGGAGTTCGAGGTCGGCCAGCTCGGCGGGCCGCGGGGTGTAGGACGGCGCGTCGCGCAGCACCCCGTCGGGCAGGACCCAGTCGGTCATCGCACCCCCAATCGGCAGGTCTGCACAGTCTCGCAGCCCATCCTGAGTAGCACCGACCGCCCCCGCCCGCTCACCGCTGCGGGTACCCCGCCGTGGCATCGATCGAGGCACTGTGGCGTTGATCGAGGCACTGTGGCGTGATCGAGGCATGTGGCGTTGATCGAGGGATTGGCGCACGTCGTCCCGGGGCGACGGGACGCCATCCCTCGATCACGTCGGTGCCGGTGGGTCAGCCGGTGTTGCGCAGGCCGGCGGCGATGCCGTTGACCGTACTCAGCAGGGCCCGCTGGAGCGCCTCGTCGCCGGCGTCCGCCCCGCCCGCCGCCGCGTACTTGGCCAGCAGCGAGACCTGCAGGTGGTGCAGCGGCTCCAGGTACGTGTCGCGCACCGCCAGCGTGCGCTGCAGTACCGGCTGGGCGTCGAGCAGGTGCGCCTCGCCGGTGATGGCGAGCACCTCGCGCACCGTCGCGGTGTACTCCGCCTCGATCTGGTCGAAGAAGTGCTTCAGCTCGTCGGGTACCAGGGCGTCGACGTAGCGGCGGGCGATGGACAGGTCGGTCTTCGCGAGCATCATCTCCACGTTCGAGACGAAGGTACGGAAGAACTGCCATCGCTGGTACATCGCACGCAACGTGTCGGTCAGCCCGGCCGCGTTGGCGGCGGCCAGGCCGCTGCCCACCCCGTACCAGCCGGGGACGATCTGGCGGGTCTGGGTCCAGCCGAAGACCCACGGGATCGCGCGCAGCCCGTCCAGCCCGGCGTCGGTGTTCGGGCGCTTCGACGGCCGGGAGCCGATGTTGAGCGAGCCGAGCAGCGCGGTCGGTGTGCAGGCCCAGAAGTAGTCGGGCAGCCGCGGGTGCTCCACCAGCTTCCGGTAGGCGCTCTCGCCGGCGCCGGCCACGGTGTCCATCACCGAGTCCCAGACGGCGAGCTCGGCGGCGGGCTGCCGCGGTTCGGTGTGCAGCAGCGTCGCCTGCAGCACGGCGGAGACGGTCAGCTCCAGGTTCTCCCGGGCCAGCGCCGGCAGCGTGTACTTGTCGGAGATGACCTCGCCCTGCTCGGTGACCTTGATCGAGCCGTCCAGGGTGCCGTACGGCTGGGCCAGGATCGCCTCGTGCGTCGGACCGCCGCCGCGCCCGACCGTACCGCCGCGGCCGTGGAACAGCCGCAGCGTGACGCCGTGCTTCGCGGCCGCGTCCCGCATCGCGCGCTGGGCCTGGTGGATCGACCACTGGCTGGACGCGATCCCGGCCTCCTTGTTGGAGTCGGAGTAGCCGAGCATGATCTCCTGCACGTCGCCGCGGGCGGCCACGATCTTGCGGTACTCCGGGATGCTGAGCCACGCGTCGAGCAGCTCGCCGGCCGGCTTGAGCTCGTGCACCGTCTCCAGCAGCGGCACGAAGTCCAGCCTGGAGTGTCCACTGTGGACATCGACCAGGCCGTTCTCCCGGGCCAGCACCACCGCGGCGAGCAGGTCGTCCACGCCGTGCGTCATCGAGACGATGTAGCTCTCGATCACCTTCGGCCCGAACGTGTCCTGCACCTCGCGGATCGTCGCGAACACGTCGTAGGTGCGCCGCTCCGCGTCGCCCAGCGCCACGTCCGGAGTGGACAGTGGCCGTCGCCCGGCGAGCTCGGCGGCGAGCAGCTCGGTGCGGGCCGGCCGGTCCAGGCGCGCGTAGTCGACCTCGCCGACCGCCTGGTAGAGCTGCGCCAGCACCGCGTGGTGCTTCTCCGAATGCTCCCGGACGTCCATCGTCGCCAGCTGCAGGCCGAACGCCTGCGCCGCCCGGATCGCGTCCGCCACCCGGCCGTCGGCGATCAGCGCGCCGTCGTGCTCGGCCAGCGAGGTGCGGATCAGCTCCAGGTCCGCCACGTACTCCGCGGTACCCAGGTAGTCGCGGCCCGGCTCGTGCGGGCGCCGGGCGGCGAGCCGGGCCCGGGTGTTCGCCAGCTTCTGCTTGATGCACCGCGCCTTCAGCCGGTACGGCTCCTCCGCGTTGACCCGGCGGAACCGGGCCGGCAGCTCCGGCAGCGCGGCCAGGTCGGCGTCCAGGCTGGCCGCCAGCGGCTCCGACAGGTGCGCGTGCCGCGCGGACAGCGACAGGTCGCTGACCAGCCCGTCCATCGCGTGCTCGGCCGCCCGGATGCCGTACTCGTGCTGCAGCAGCAGCACGTTCGCGGTGACCTCGGGCGTCACGTACGGGTTGCCGTCCCGGTCGCCGCCGATCCAGGTACCGAAGGTGAACGGCTGCGCCGTCACCGGCACCTCGGCGCCCAGATCGGCCAGCGTGTCGTGTAGGTCGGCGAGCACCCGCGGCGCGGCGTTCGCGTACAGCTCGGTCAGGTAGTAGATCGCGTTGCGGGCCTCGTCGGTCGGCTCCGGCCGGGTCAGCCGCAGCTCGTCGGTCTGCCACAGCAGGTCGATCAGCTCCGCCAACCGCCGGTCGTACGCGGCCGTGTCCGCGCCGCCGCCGAGCGCCCGCTCGGCCGCCTCCGCGTCCAGCGTGTCGGCGATCGCGCGCTGCTTGACCAGGATCGACCGCCGGGCCGCCTCGGTCGGGTGCGCGGTGAACACCGGCCGGATCGCGAGCCGCCGGACCGCCGCGTCGACGTCCGCGGCCGGGGTGCCGGCCTTGCGGATCAGCTCGGCGGTCTCCCGCAGCCAGCCGCCGGTGATCGCGCGGGCCGCCCGCAGCTCGCGGGCCCGGTGCACCTGCTCGGTCACGTTCGCCAGGTGGAAGTAGGTGGAGAACGCGCGGCCCAGCTTGGTACCGGTCGCCACGTCCAGCGCGGCCAGCCGCTGCGCGGCGGTCGCCGAGTCGGTGCGCACCAGGGCGCGGACCTCCTCGACCTCGGCGAGCAGCTCGCCGCCCTCCTGCCGGACCAGTGCCTCGCCGAGCAGCGTGCCCAGCCGCCGGATGTCCGCCCGCAACGCCGCGTCCGGCGCGTCGGTGTTCGACTGATCGGTCATCGAAGCTCCCTCCCGATGTCCAGGGTGCCTCCGACGACGCTGTCGGGAGATCGTTTGTCGCAGCGATCCTAACGAGACCCGCCGACCCGTCCGCGACGGTGTGAGATCGTCCACTCACCGACCGGCCGTCCGGCAAGGCGGCACCTCGCCCGGTTCGGACCGGTTCGGTACGCCACGCGGACGGTGCCGGCGCGCCGTCAGTCCCGCGTCGGCCGCGGCAGCAGCACGCTCAGTAGCGCGATGCCCACCGCGAGCCCGGCGGCGGCGAGGAAGACCCGGTCGTACCCGGCGGCGAGGGCGGCCGGTGAACTCGGGTGCCGGTCGGCCGCCGAGACGGCGCTCGCGACCGTGGCGAGCACGGCCAGGCCGATCGAGGAACCCACCTGGTTCGCCGTGGTGGCCACGCCGCCGACCACCCCGGCGTCCCGCTCCGGTGCGTCCGCGGTGGTCACGGCCATCACGGTGGGAAACACCAGGCCGATCCCGACGGCGACGAGCAGGGTCGGCCCGAGCACGCCGGGGAGGTACCCGGTGCCGGCGTCGGCCCGGGCGAGCCAGCCGAAGCCGACCAGGAACAGCGCGGCGCCGGCCAGGATCGACCGCCGCGCGCCGAGCCGCGGCAACAACCCGGCCGCGGCCCGCGCGACCAGCAGGAACGCCACCGCGGCCGGGGTCTGGCCGAGCCCGGCCCACAACGCGCTGTAGCCGAGCACGTTCTGCAGCAACAGCGAGGTGAAGTACCACATCGCGATGGCGACACCGCCGAACAGCACCAGCATGCCGGTGCCGACCGCGACCCCGCGTACCGCGAACAGCCGCAGCGGTACCAGCGGCCGGGCGGCGACGCGCGCCTGCACCACGGTGAACGCGACGAGCAGCAGCACACCGGCGGCGACCGGCCCGACCACCCACCCCGACCGCCAGCCGTGGTCCGCGGCCCGCATCACGCCGTGGATCACCGCCGCGAGCCCCGCCGTACCGGTGATCGCGCCGGCCAGGTCGAGCGAGGGACGGCCGGGCGGGCGCACCGCGGGCAACGACGTCGCGGCGACGGCGATCAGCAGGACGCCGATCGGTACGTTGACGAGGAAGACCCACCGCCAGGACAGGCCGGTGGTGATCACCCCGCCGGCGAGCGCGCCGGCCATGCCGCCGATGCCGCCCGCCGCCGACCAGGCGCCGAACGCCCTGGCCCGGCTGCGCGACTCGGGGAAACCGGTGTTGATCACCGCGAGGGTGGCCGGAGCCATCAGCGCGGCCCCCACGCCCTGCGCGCCGCGCGCCACCACCAGTACGCCGGGGTTCGGCGCCAGGCCGCCGACGAGGCTGGCCGCGGAGAACAGCGCCAGCCCGGCGAGGAGGACCCGTCGCGGCCCGACGACGTCGGCGACCCGGCCACCGAGCAGCATCAGGCCGGCGAACGTGAGCAGGTACCCGTTCACCACCCAGGCCAGGCCGGTCGGGGTGAAGCGCAGCTCCGCCCCGACCGAGGGCAGCGCGACGTTCACGATCGCCGAGTCGAGGATCACCATGAACTGGCTGGCGCAGACCAGCGCGAGGACCAGCCGGCCGCGGTCGGTGTTCCGGCCGGCCCGGGCCGGTTCGGTTCGGATGCCTGTCATGCCTTCCCTCCCAGGTCCGGTACTCAGGCGGTCTCGAGGACCTGGTCGGCGGCGTGCCGCCCGGCCAGCAGCACGGCGGTGGTCCGGGCCAGCCGGCGACCCTGGTACCGGGCCGCGTCGAGCGTCGCGGTGTCCGGCGCGCCGTCGTTCCCGGCACTCGCCGCGAACGAGGTGCCGTACGGGTTCCCGCCGGCGGCGTACACGGCCGGATCGGTGTAGCCGGGCGGGACGATCAGCCCGCCCCAGTGGTAGAAGACGTTGGCCAGCGAGAGGATCGTCGCCTCGGTACCGCCGTGCGTGTTCCACGCGGAGGTGAACGCGGTCATCGGTTTGTCGGCGAGCCGCCCCTCCCGCCACAGCCCGGCGGTCTGGTCGATGAACTGCTTGAGCGGTGCGGCCGGGGTGCCGAACCGGGTCGGCGTGCCGAACGCCAGCGCGTCGGCCCACTCCAGGTCGGCCGGCGACGCCTGGGCGGTCGCCGCGGTGGCGTCGACGTGCCGCCGCCACCGCGGGTTCTGATCGATCTCGTGGTCCCCCGCCAGCTCGGCGACGGGCCGCAGCCGCACCTCGGCGCCGGTCGCGGCCGCGCCGTCGGCGACCGCCTCGGCGAGTGCGTGGACGGCGCCGGTGGCGCTGTAGTAGATGACAGCGATCTTGACGGTCATGCCCGGCCCCTCGGGTCGTGTAGAGTTAGTTATGCGGATAACATTATCCGCATAACTAACTGGCGCCAAGGGGTTTCCATGAACTTCGACCAGGCCGACGCGATCAACCAGGCCATCCGCCGGCTGAGCCTGTGGCACCGGGCCCGGGTCGGCGAGCTGCTGGCACCGCTGGGCCTGCACCCCGGCCAGGAGGCGCTGCTGCTCGAACTGGCGCGTTCCGGGCCGATGATCCAGGCGGCGCTCAGCACCGCGCTCGGCTGCGAACCACCCAGCGTGACCCAGATGAGCCGCAAGCTGGAGGCCTCCGGCCACGTTCTCCGCCGGCCCGCCCGGGGGGACAAGCGCGCCAGCGTGGTCGAGCTCACCGACAGCGGTACCGCCCTGGTCGAGCAGCTCCGGCGGCTCTGGCGCGGGCTCGCCGAGGAGACGGTGGCCGGCGTCGCGGAGCCCAGCGTGGCCGGGCTCCCCGAACTGCTCAACACCCTGGCCAGCAACGTCCGGCGCGCCGACCGACCCGGCGCGCAGTGACCCTTCGACACGACCCGTACCCGCCACCGCTCGGCACCGCGCGACTGGTCGGCGCCGCACGGGTCGCCGAACCGGGCGAGTGCTCGGCGCCGCGCGGGTGCTCGACATCGCGGGAGCGCTCGGGGCCGCCGATCCGTTCGGTACGGCGCGACCGAGCGGCGCCGCGCGGGTCGACGGTGGTGTCGCCGACCCGCGCGCTACCGGTGGTTCAGCGTTCGGTCTCGGCCAGCAGCGCGGTGATGTCGGCCCGGTGCTCCTCGGCGGCCGGCGGCAGCTCGTCCAGCAGCGCGGTCAGCGTGCTGCGGGCGTCGGCCCGCCGGCCCAGCCCGGTCAGCAGCCGGGCGTGCAGCGTGCGCACCGCGATCTCCACCGTGGTCGGCGCCGGATCGAGGTCGCCGCTCGCCCGCAGCCCGGCGAACAGCGTCACCGCCGAGCCGGTCCGCGCCAGCGCCTCGTCCAGCCGTTCCGCGTTGGCGAGGATCCGGCCGGCGTCGTAGCCGAGCACCGCCACCTCCCAGCAGGCCTGCGGCCGGTCGGTACCGGCGACCCGCGCCGCCGCGTCCGCCGCCGGCAGCGCGGCGAGCGCCCGCTCCGGCTGCTCGGCCCACTGCCAGGACAGCGCCGCGTTCCGTGCCGCCCGCAACTCGTCCACCGCCAGTCGCGCCACCCGTTCGGCCCGCTCCGCCGGGTCGGACCCGTCGCCGTCGTCCCCCGCGCCGCTCTCGTCGGCCGCGCCGGTGTGTGCTGCGTCGGCGCCGCTGGGTTCGGGCGTGTCACCGGACGCGGCGAGGCGGGCGGCGCGGAAGGCGGCGGCGCCGTCCGCCCAGCGCTGGGCCGCCTCGGCGTCCCGGTCGACGCCGTCCAGGATCTCGGCGATCCGCGCGTTCGCCTCGCCGACGCCGGCGGGGTTGTCGGCCGCGGCGCAGTGCCGCGCCACCTCGTCGAGCGCCTCGATGGCCGCCTCGGTGGCGTGCAGCTCCCGGTACGCGACGCCCAGCAGCAACAACGTGTCGATCCGGGCCGGCAGGTCGTCCGGGTCGGACAACCCGTCCAGCGCGTCCTCGCCGACGCTCGCCGCCTCGTCGTACCGGCCGGTCCGGCCCAGCGCGTCGGCCAGCGCGGCGCGCAGGTGCGCGACCGGCCGCGGTTGGCCGAGGCCGGACCACAGGCCGATGGCCTCGGTGAGCGGCTCGATCGCCTCGTCGGGCCGGTCGGCGTCGAGCGCGGCGTGCCCGTACAGCCGGAGCGCCTCGGCCCGGGTGTTCGCCTCGGCGCCGACCGCGGCGGCCCGGAATTCGCCGATCGCGGTGGCGAAGTCGCCGGACCGGGCGTGCAGCCGACCGGTGAGCAGCCGTACGTGCGCCACCATCTCGGCCGGGCGGCCGGCCAGCAGCCGCGTCGCCTCGGTGGCGTGGCTCAGCGCGGTCGCCGCGTCGCCGGTGTTGGCGTGCATGAACGCCAGCAGCGCGTGGGTGCGGCCGGTGTGCCGGTCGTCGGCCGGGCTCTCCAGTGCCTGCTGCGCGGCCGCGACGGCCGCCGGCAGCCGGCCGGCCGCGTCCAGCCCCATCGCCAGCCGCTCCTGTGCCGTGCGCGCCGCGACCACCGGATCGGCGCCGACCGGTACCTCGCCG
>NZ_BOPO01000079.1 GCF_017312725.1 Actinocatenispora comari
GCGACACCGGTCCGACCGGGCAGCGACCGTCCGGCGGCACCGGGCCGGCGGGGCGCCGACCGTCGCGGGCCGGTCGAGGGGCCGGCGATCGCAGCCCGTCCGGCGGGCGAGGCCGGCGCGGGCCGGCGCCGGCCCGGTGCCGGCGCGATCCCGGCGCAACCGGTCGGTGCCACCGGCCGCGTCCTGACCGGGCCGGAGTGGGAGTCGGCCGACGTGCTGTCGACCCGCTGACGGCGTCGACCGGGGCCGGTGCCGCCGAGGGGTGCGGCACCGGCTCCGGCATGGTCGATCTCACGTCCACGCAGTGGGACCACGAGCGGGGACGGCGGCGAGCCGGTGGGTAAGCTGCGCGTACAACTTCACATGCACCTCATCCAGAGGGGCTGAGGGACCGGCCCGATGACGCCCCGGCAACCACCGCAGCTCGCGCTCGACGCGAGCCGGCAGGTGCCAACTCCGGCCTGCGACCGTCACCCGGCGTGGGAAAGATGAGCGAAAGGCTTCGCATGAGCGTGATCGCAGCTTCCTCCGACATCGCCGCCAACCCGGCCCGCGCGCTGGTCTGCCGCAACTGCGGCGCCGAATACCCGCTGATCGCGCAGAACGCCTGTTACGAGTGTTTCGCGCCGGTCGAGGTCGGCTACGACCAGGCCGCGCTGCGCGCCGTGACCCGCGCCGACATCGAGGCCGGCCCGCACAACATCTGGCGGTACGCGCCGCTGCTGCCCACCGGCCAGGACCCGGCCAGCCGCGTCACCGTCAACCCCGGCATGACCCCGCTGATCAAGGCGGACGCGTTGGCCGCCGAGCTCGGCCTGAAGACGCTGTGGGTCAAGGACGACTCGGCGAACCCGACCCACTCGTTCAAGGACCGCGTCGTCTCGGTGGCGCTCACCGCCGCGAAGGGGCTCGGCTTCACCCGGTTCGCCTGCGCCTCGACCGGCAACCTGGCCAACTCCGTCGCCGCGCACGGCGCCCGCGCCGGCGTGCCGAGCATCGTGTTCATCCCGTACGACCTGGAGCAGAACAAGGTCGTCACCAGCGCCGTCTACCAGGGCCAGGTCGTCGCCATCGAGGGCTCGTACGACGACGTCAACCGGCTGTGCCAGGAACTCACCGAGACCGACGAGTTCGAACAGACGGCGTTCGTCAACGTCAACGTCCGGCCGTACTACGCCGAGGGCTCCAAGACCCTCGGGTACGAGGTGGCCGAGCAGCTCGGCTGGCGGCTGCCGCAGCAGGTCGTCATCCCGATGGCGTCCGGCGAGCTGCTCACCAAGATCGACAAGGCGTTCACCGAACTGGTCGAGATCGGCCTGGTCGACGACACGTCGTGGCGGGTGTTCGGCGCCCAGTCCGCCGGCTGCAACCCGATCGCCGCCGCGCTGCACGACGGCACCGACCAGATCACCCCGGTCAAGCCCACCGGCATCGCCAAGTCGCTGAACATCGGCGACCCCGCCGCCGGGCCGTACGCGCTGGAGGCGGTGCGGCGCACCGGCGGCTGGATGGACTACGTCACCGACGACGAGATCCGGGACGGCATCCAGCTGCTCGCCCGTACCACCGGGGTGTTCGCCGAGACCGCCGGTGGGGTGACCGTGGCCGTGCTCAAGAAGCTCGTCGAGGCCGGCAAGCTCGACCGGGATGCCGAGACCGTCGTGTACAACACCGGCGAAGGCCTCAAGACCATCGACGCGGTGTCCACCCAGGTCGGCCCCACCCACACCGTCCGCCCCTCGCTCAAGGCGGCTCGCGAGGCCGGCCTGCTGGGCTGACCCGCCCGGGATCGGCGGGCACGTCCGCTCGCCCGGACGTGCCCGGACCGAGCGTGCGGACGTGCCCCGGCCGAATGTGCGGACGTGTCCCGGCCGAGCGAGCAGGTACGGCCGAATCCCCGCCGGTTCGGGCGCGGAACCGGCCATGCCCGGCCGTCGCCATTACGGTGAGTGACCGCACTTGACGGCAGCGTCGCGAAGGTGGAACATATGCGACGCGGGAGGGCACCACACCTCCTGTCCTGCACGATTCGTCGAGCAGCGACACCCGAATCCTGCGCTTCGGCGCGGTCGACGTGGTGCCCCTCCCGCGCCAATCGCTTGGCGGTGGAGTGTGCGTGCGGACTGCGCACGCCTGGGCCTCGCTCAGCACCCGGGGGCCGAGCCCCCGGACCCCCGCGTGACGAGTTCCTCGGCCATCCAGCGTGGGCGCCACTGGCTTTGACCAACACCAGGCCACGTCGGACCGACCAACGTTAGGCCGCGTCGGACCGACCAACGTCGGGGTGCGCCAGGACGCGCGGGCCAAGCTTCAGCCGCGGCGGGTCAAGCCGCCAGGGCACTCCACGCAGCCAAGGCACGCTGGGCCGACGTTCGGCCACGTCACGGCAACCTCTGGTCACGCTGGACCAACCGTCGCCCACGCCGCGGCGGCTCGGGACACGCCACCCCAACGTCCGGACGCTCCACGCCAAGCTTCGGGTACGCCGCGCCAGGCTCCGGGCACAGCACGGCACGGCACGGCACGGCGCGGCGCGGCGACTCGGGCCGGGCTCGGTGAACGCAGGAGGGCGATCCGGGGGTGCGCCGGGTCGGGTGCGGGACGATCCCGGGCCGGGCGGGTCAGCCGGTTGAGCGGGAATCCTCCGGTACGGGTTCGAGCGTTGGGGTGCGGATCGTGGGGGCGTGAACGGTGGGGAGGGGTTGTGGCAAGTAGGGGGTGACGGGTAGCGGAGGAAGGGGCGGTCGGTGCGCGAACCGGGACGAGGGCGGGTACGGGTCGGGGCGGGTGCGGTGGCGGTGGCGGTGGCGACCGTGCTGGGGCTGGTGGTGACCGGGGGCATAGCCAACGCCGACGGCGGCGGGTCGGGCGGTGCGGGCGCCGGTGCGTCGAGCGGTGCCCGCACCGGGGGCGCGGAGATCACGCTCGCGACCGGGCAGCGGGTGGGCGTCGGCCCCGGCGGGGTCCTGGCCGGGCGGGCCGCCGGGCTGTCCTGGCGCACCGGCGGCGACGGCGACCGGTACGCGGTGCCGCCGGCCGCCGCGCCCTACCTGGGACGGCCGCTGGACCGGTCCCTGTTCGACGTGACCGAACTGGCGAAACTCGGTGCCGGGCAACGGATCCCGGTACGGCTGACGTTCGCCGCCGGGGTGGCGCCGAGCGCGCCGCCCGGGGTCACGCTGACGACCGTGGACGGCGGCACCGCCGGCGGGTACCTGACCGTCGACTCGGCCCGGACGTTCGGTGCCGCGGTACGGGCGGCGATCGGCGCCGACGTGCGAGCCGGGCGGCCGGCCGGCAGCGGTGAGCTGGTGCCCGGGCTGACCGACATGCGGTTGGCATCCGTTGCGCCACACCGCGTCTCGCCGCGCTACCCGCAGGCGATCGTGGAGTTCCGGGCCACCGACCTGGCCGGTGCCGCGACCACCACCGGGGTGCACCTGGTGAACACCGACGACGCACGGCGCGCCGACGTGGACGTACCGGTGGTCGACGGGGTGGGTCGGGTCGCGGTGCCGGTGGGGCACTACAGCTTCACCGCGTCGTTCCGCGACTTCGACGAGCAGGGCGAGCAGACCGGCCTGCACTACGTCGTCGGTACCGACGTGACCGCCGAGGCGGGCAGCACGACGACGGTACCGGTGGCCGAGAGCGCCGCCTCCGCACAGGTCTCGGTGGCGACGCCGCGGCCGACGGTACCGGCGCAGGCGATGGTGCGGTTCGTCCGGTCCGACGCGGTCGGCGGTGGCTTCGAGGACCTGCAGGGCGTCGCCGACGACGACGCGCTGTACGTGTCGCCGCAGCCGGCGGCGCAGGTCGGCACGCTGCACTACGTACTGCAGTACAGCGGGCAGTCGCCGGCGGGGGGCGAGGCGTACCGCTACGACGTGGCGTTCGCGTTCGACCACATCCCCGCCGACGAGTCGTTGCGGGTCGCGGACGATCAGCTCGCCACCGTGCACCAGCACTTCTTCGGCGATCCGGCCCAGGCCGGCGACACCGGGATGCTCTACAGCGGCGCGTACGACGACGTGCTGGCGCACACGCCGACGATGCTCAACCCGTCGCCGGCGCAGCAGATGCCGGGCGAGGTGACCGACTACGTCGGTACCGCGGACGGCGGCGGCTGGATCCAGGCGATCGTGAACGGCAACGGGTTGCCGTTCTGGGGGCAGCCGCGCCGCTACCTCGCCGGCCACGAGTACGACGTGGACTGGGGTCGCGGGCCGCTGGCGCCCGGCGTCGGGCAGTACCCGGAGCCGGCCGGCTGCGTCGCCTGCGTCGCCGGGGACACGTTCGACGTCGGGCTGGAGTTCGCGGTGGACAGCGACGGGCACGCCACCGGCTTCATGCCGCGCGGGGTCACCACGAGCTTCCGCTTGTACCGCAACGGAACGCTGGTCGCCGACCGGCCGATGCCGTACCTGGACGCCGAGCTCACCGCGGACCCGGCCGAGCCGGCCGACTTCCGGCTGCGGTACGAGACCGATCAGACCGCGGTCGACACGGTCAGCCAGGCGACCAGGTCGGTGACCGACCTGACGTTCCGGTACGCGCCGTCGACCGCGGTGGCGATGCCGGCGCCGGGCAGCTGTGCCGGGCAGTCCGCGGACGAGCCGTGCCGGGTGCTGCCGCTGCTGTCCGCGAGCTACCGGCTGGCCGTGGATGCCCGCAACACCAGCGAGCTGGCCACCCAGACGATGCGGCTGCGGGTCGGCCACCAGCGGTACGGGCGGTTCGGCAGCACCGCGCCGATCACCGCGGTGCGGGTCGAGGTGTCCACCGACAGCGGCACCAGCTGGCAGCGGGCGCGGGTGGCCGGCGCGCACGGCCGGTACCGCGTCTCCTGGGCCAACCCGGCGTCGGCCCGGGGCAGTTCACCGAGCCTGCGGCTGACCGCCACCGACGCGCTCGGCGGCACGCTGACCCAGACCATCACCGCCGCGTACACGATCGCCGGCTGACCAGGCTCCGGAGGCCAACCATGAGAGTACGAGCGTTTGCCCTGGTCGCGGCGGCCGCGCTGGCCGTGGCCGGGCTGTCCGTACCCGCCCACGCCGACCCGGCCACGCACGCCACCAACGCCGGCAGGTACGGCGACACGAGGATGCCGGCCGGTTCGGCGACGCTCGCCGCTCGGGCGAAGCGACCGGCCGCGCCGTCGGTACGGGACGTGTGCGGGCGACCGGCGCCGGGGGAGCTGCGCTGCTTCGCCCAGCTGCGTACCGACCTGCCGGCCGGAGCCGCCACCCCGAACGGTGCCGGCGGCAGCACGTCGCACGGGCCCCGCGGCGTCGCGCCCGGCGGTTCGGCGTCGGGTGTCGCGCCGGCCGGGTACGGCCCGGCCGAGCTGCGGGACGCCTACCGGCTGCCGGACGCGGGCGGCGCCGACCAGACGGTGGCGATCATCGACGCCGGCAGCGCGCCGAACCTCGCCGCGGACCTCGCCGTCTACCGGCAGACGTACGGCCTGCCGCCGTGCACCGTCGACGACGGCTGCCTGCGGGTGGTCAACCAGGCCGGCGAGGCGGGGCCGCTTCCCGGCGACCAGGGGTGGGGCCCGGAGATCTCGCTGGACGTGGACATGGTGTCCGCGGCCTGCTCGGCGTGCCGGATCCTGGTGGTGGCCGCGGATTCCGCGGCGCCGGACGACATGGCGGCGGCGGTCGACACGGCGGCGGCACTCGGCGCGACCGAGATCTCCAACAGCTACGGCGGTGACGAGTACAGCGGGACGGGCCGGCTGGCGGCGCACTACCGGCATCCGGGCGTCGCGGTCGTTGCCTCGTCCGGCGACTACGGGTACCGGGTCCCGCAGGTGCCGGCGGCCTACGACAGCGTGCTCGCGGTCGGCGGCACCTCACTATCCACAATGGACGGTGGGTGGACGGAGTCGGTGTGGTCCGGCGCGGGCAGCGGCTGCTCGGCCTGGACCGCGAAGCCGGACTGGCAGCACGACCCGTACTGCCCGGGCCGCACCGTCGCCGACCTCGCCGCGGTGGCCGACCCGGCGACCGGCGTGGCGGTGTACGACTCGTCCGACGGGCTCGGCTGGGCGGTCGCCGGCGGTACCAGCGCATCCGCGCCGCTGATCGCCGGGGTCATCGCGCTCGCCGGCCACCCCGAGCTGTTCGCCGACGCCGGTTACCTGTACGCGCATGCCGGCGCGCTGCACGACGTGGTCGGCGGCGGCAACGCCACCGACGTGTTCGACTGTGGCGGCGACTACCTGTGCACCGGTGTCGCCGGCTACGACGGCCCGACCGGCCTCGGCACCCCGTCCGGACTCGGAGCCTTCGGTGGCTAGCCGCCGGCGCCGCCCCGCCCGGAGCTCGCTCTCCGCCCAGGGCTCGCTTTCGGCCCGGGGCTCGCTCTCCGCCGAGGGCTCGCTTTCGGCTCGGGGCTCGCTTTCCGCACGGGGCTCGCTCTCCGCCCGGGGCTCGCTTTCCCCACGGAGCGGCGTCCGATGCGGTCGGGTGGTGCGGTCGTGACGGGGCGGGCGGCGTCGATCGCCGCGCGAGACGTCGAGCCGGACCGGCCGCCGCTGGCCGGGCTGACCGGCCGGCAGCTGACCGACACGTTCGGCCGGCTGTTCGACGCGCACGCCCGCGACCTGCACCGGTACCTGACCGCGCGGATCGGCACGACGGTGGCCGACGACCTGGTCGCCGAGACGTTCCTGACCGCGCTGCGGGTGCGCGGCTCGTACGACCCGGCGCACGCGACCGTGCGGGCCTGGCTGTTCGGCATCGCGACCAACCTGCTGCGGCACCACCTGCGCGCCGAGCAGTACGGGTTGCGGGCGCTCGCCCGGCTGGCGCCGGCCGCGACGCCGGCGGAGGACCACGCCGACCGGGCGGCGGACCGGGTCGACGCGGCGATCTCGGTACGCCGGCTGTCCGCCGCGGTGGCCGACCTGCCGGCCGGCGACCGGGACGTGCTGCTGCTGACCAGTTGGGCCAACCTGACCCCGGCCGAGGTCGCGGCGGCGCTCGGCATCCCGGCCGGCACCGTACGGTCCCGGCTGCACCGGGTCCGCCGCGGGCTGCGCGCCCGTACCGCCGCCGACCGAACGGGGGAAGCACGATGACCGGCCAGGTCAATCCACTGTGGACAGATGAGGAGCTGGACCGCGGGCTGGCCCGGCTCCGGTCCGAGGCCGTCGCCGCGCGGGGTGGCGATGCCGCCGTGGCGGCGCTGCCGGTGGCGCGGGCCCGGCTGATCGCCGCCGCCGATCGGCTCGCCGCCGCACCGGCCGCCGGAGGCACCGACGTCGCCGCACCAGCGACCGGGGACACCGACGCCGGCGTACCAGCGGCTGGCGGCATGGACGCCGGTGTACCGGCGGTTGGCGGCATGGACGCCGGCGTACCGGCGACCGGGGACACCGACGCCGGTGTACCGGAAGCTGGCGGCACGGATGGTGGCAACGGCAACGGATCGGTGCCGGCGCGAGTGCCCCGGTGGCGGCGCGGGCGGTGGATCGCGGCCGCCGGCGCGGTGGCCGCCGGGCTGGTCGCCGCCGGGGTGCTGATCGTCGCCCCGTTCACCGGCGGGTCGAAGCCGGCCGCGGCGGCACCGGTGCTCTCGCGCGCCGCCGACGCCGTGACCACCCGCCCGGACGACCCCGTGGAGCCGGGACAGTACCGGTACGTGCAGACCACGCTGCGGTCGGTCTCCCGGGTCACCGCGGCCGGCCACCCGAACCTCGCCTGGCGCACGACCAGCCGCACCCGGCTGTGGGTGCCGTACGACGAGACCGGTACCTGGACCAGGACGTACCGCACGGTCTCCGGGCCGCGGTGGCTGCAGGGCACCGCGCGCGAGGCGAAGTCGAACCCGCTGTACGGGCAGGTCGGCGAGCCGGCGCCGACCGCGCGGGCCCGCTGCGGCGACTTCGCCGCGGCGGCGCCGGCGCCGACCGGCCGGTACTGCCCCGGGGCCGGCGACTGGAAGCAGCCGACCCCGCACTGGCTCGACACCCTGCCCCGCGACCCGCACCGGCTGCTCGCGGTACTGACGGCGGACACCGGCGGCGAGCCCGGCGCCGAGCGGGCCGGCGACGCGCTGCAGCGGGCCTGGCTGCTGCTCGGCAGCGGGCTCGCCCCCGCCGACCTGCGGGCCGCGCTCTACCGCGCGCTGGCGCTGCTGCCGGAGCTGCGGGTCACCGAGCGGGTGGCGAACCTGGACGGGCGGCGAGGTACCGCGCTCGGCGTCGACGACGGGCGGCTGCGCCGCGATCTCGTCATCGACCCGCGAACCGGCCGGTACCTGGGGCAGCGGCTGGTGCTGAGCGCACCGGACGCCGGCTCGGACCACGGTGAGCCGTTGCCCGCCGGTACCGTGCTCGACCAGACCTCCGTCACCGTCGGCGTCGCCGACCACGCCGGCACCGTCCCGACCGACTGACCATCCGTCGTCCCGGCTCGGCCGCGGCCGGCCCCGTCACGACCCGGCCCCGTCACGACCCGGCCCCGTCACGACCCGGCCCCGGCGGCACGGTCTCGGCCCGGCCGGTGCCGCCCCGGCCCCCGACGGCCCACCGCCGGACTGGGTGCGCCGGCGGCCCACCGCAGGGCGGGTGCGCCGGCGGCGCATCGCCGGGCGGGGCGCGGCGGCTGGCGCGCGGAAATCGGTCGCGGCCGGCAACGGGCGATCGCATCCTGAACGGATGGAGATTCGCGAGTTCCGGTCCGGGACCGACGTCGACGGCTGGCTCGACGTGCAGCGGCTGGCCACCGCGGTCGACGCTCCCGGGCTGCCGGACGGATCCCGGGAGGAACTGCTCGGGCAGCTCCGGCTGCCGTGGCCCGGACACCGGACGGTGCGCCGGGTCGCCGAGCGCGACGGGCGGATCGACGGCATCCTCTTCGTCGACCTGCCGTTGCTGGACAACCTGGAGAACGCCGAGGTCGAGCTGGTCGTGCGGCCGGATGCGCGGCGACACGGCGTCGGTGCCGCGCTGTACCGCGAACTGCGCGAGGTGCTGCGGGCCGAGGGCCGGAGCCGGCTGCTCGCGGAGTCGGTCCGCGGGCTGCCGGACGGGCCGCCGCGGCCGGACCCGGGTACCCCGTTCGCCACCGCGATGGGCGCCAGCCGGGCGCAGACCGAGGCCCGGCGCGTCCTCGACGTCACCGGGCTGTCGGTGGACGGGCTCGCCGCGCAGGTGGCCGACCACCGCGCGGCCGCCGGTGCCGACTACACGCTGCACACCTGGTTCGGCCCGACACCGGACGAGCTCGTTGCCGGCCGAGCGGTGCTGAGCAGCCGGTTCATCGGTGAGATCCCGCTGGGTGAGGTCGAGTGGGAGCCGGAGCACGTCGACGTCACCCGGGTACGCGACGGCGAACGCGCCGCCGCCGCCCGGGGGCGCCGCAGCTACCACACGATGGTGCGGCACGAGCCGACCGGCGAGGTGGTGGCGTGGAGCGAGCTGCTCGGCCTGGCCGGCCGACCGGAGACCCTGCTCCAGGAGATCACCCTGGTCCTGCCGGAGCACCGGGGGCACCGGCTGGGTCTGCTGACCAAGCTGGCCAACCTGCACCAGGCCCTCTCCGCGGTGCCGGAACTGACCTCGGTGCACACCTGGAACGCGACCGAGAACGCGCACATGATCGCGATCAACGAGCAGCTCGGCTTCCGCGCCGTCGACCTCTGGGACGCCTGGCAGCAGTCGGTCTGACCCGTGCCGGTCGCCGCCACCGGCGTCGACCAGGGGACGGTGCGGCGGGTAAGCGCTTGCCGTGAGGTATCGCCCCCTGCTCGACCGCGGCCAGGTGGCTGTCGGGGCGGCGGGTGCGGCGGCATGATGGCGGCATGACGGTTACCACCGAAGCCACCGGCAGCCACCCGCTGTTCGCGGCACACGAGAAGACTCTGACCCAGGCGCTGGACACGATCTGGCGGCGCGGTTTCTGGTCCGCCTACCCCGAGTCGCCCAGCCCCCGGGTGTACGGGGAGACCGCGGCCGGCGAGGGCAAGGCGGCGTTCGAGGCGTACCTCGGCGCCGACTTCCCGCTGGACCAACCGGGCGACCGGGTCGCCACCGAGTCGAGCCCGTTCGGTCTGCCGCTCGACGTGCGGTACCCGCACACCGGTGTCGACACGCTGCTGGGCAACGCCACCGCCGCGCTGCCCGGCTGGCGGGACGCCGGCGTCGAGGCCCGGGTCGGCGTCTGCCTGGAGATCCTCGCCCGGCTGCACCGGCACGTGTTCGAGCTGGCGAACGCGGTCCAGTTCACCACCGGCCAGGCGTTCGTGATGGCCTTCCAGGCCGGCGGTGCGAACGCGCTGGACCGCGGCCTGGAGGCGGTCGCCTACTCGTACGCCGCGATGACCCGGCACCCGGCCGGCGCGCACTGGGAGAAGCCGCAGGGCAAGCGGCCCGCGCTGGCGATGGACAAGAAGTACCACGTGATCCCGCGCGGCGTGGCGCTGCTGATCGGCTGCAACACGTTCCCCACCTGGAACGGGTACCCGGGGCTGTTCGCGAGCCTCGCCACCGGCAACCCGGTCGTCGTCAAGCCGCACCCCGGCGCGGTGCTGCCGCTCGCGATCACCGTCCGGTACGCCCGGGAGGTGCTGGCGGAGCAGGGGTTCGACGAGAACCTGGTGCAGCTGGCCGCGGAGGCGCCCGGCGAGCGGATCGCCGCCGAGCTCGCCACCCGGCCGGAGGTGCGCATCGTCGACTTCACCGGCTCGACCGAGTTCGGCGACTGGCTGGAGGCGAACGCGCGGCAGGCGCAGGTCTACACCGAGAAGGCCGGCGTCAACACGATCGTCGTCGACTCGACCGACGACTTCGCCGGGATGTGCGCGAACATCGGCTTCTCGCTCACCCTGTACTCGGGGCAGATGTGCACCACCCCGCAGAACATCTACCTGCCGGCCGGGGGCATCGACACCGAGCAGGGACACAAGAGCTTCGACGAGGTCGCCGACGGCATCACCGCCGCGGTGCGCAAGCTGACCGACGACGACGCCCGCGGCGTGGAGCTCACCGGCGCCATCGTCAACGACGCGGTACGCGACCGGGTGTCGGCCGCCGCTCAGGTCGGCGAGTCGGTGCTGGACTCGCGTACCGTCGCGCATCCGGCGCACGCCGACGCGGTGGTGCGCACGCCGCTGATCCGCCGGCTCACCGTCGCCGACGACACCGTGTACGGCCGGGAATGGTTCGGCCCGATCAGCTTCCTGGTCGCGACCGAGGGGACCACCGCGTCGCTGGCCGCGTTCGAGCGCACCGTGGCCGAACGCGGCGCGCTGACCGCGTCGGTCTACTCCACCGACGAGGCGGTGCTGGCCGCGGCGGAGCGGGTCGCCGTCACGGTGGGCGTGCACCTGTCGGAGAACCTGACCGGCGGCGTGTACGTCAACCAGTCGGCGGCGTTCAGCGACTTCCACGCCACCGGCGCGAATCCGGCCGCGAACGCCTGCCTCACCGACGATGCGTACGTCGCCGGCCGGTTCCGGATCGTCCAGTCCCGCCGGCATTCCTGAGTTCGCCGGCGGACGCCGCGGTGCGGGACCCGCTGGCCTGGGGTTTTACCAAGACCTCATACCACACGAAAGCGAAGAGGCTGTGCAGGGTGGTCCTGCTCGTGTAGCGTTTCGCATCGGCCGTCAGTCTCCGGTCGGGGTTGTGTCGCGTGCACGCTTCCCGCAGGATGTGAGGGTCCCGGAGCCGCAACCGCGGTCCGGCGCAGGTTGAGGTAAGGGAAGTGCACCGTGGCACAGGGCACCGTCAAGTGGTTCAACTCGGAGAAGGGCTACGGCTTCATCGCCGTGGATGGTGGGCAGGACGTGTTCGTCCACTTCTCGGCCATCCAGATGGACGGCTACAAGTCTCTGGACGACGGTCAGCGTGTCGAGTTCGACATCGCCCAGGGACAGAAGGGTCCGCAGGCGGAGAACGTGCGTCTCGCCGCCGGCTGACCTTCGCAGCTTCATCCACTCGTCCCTGGAAGGCGTCGGCAGCCCGCCGGCGCCTTCCGGTCTCTGCGGCCCGATCGCGGTCCGCGCACCGGTGCGATCCCGCCGCGGCGCGGCGGGATCGGCCTGACAGCGCCGGTCGGGCCGGGCGGCCCGGTCAGCCGAGCCCGGTGACCACCTGGATGCCGAGGCTCGTCGCCGCCACCAGCACCCAGAGGATCCCGCCCAGCAGCAACGGTTTCGGCCCGGCCCGGCGGAAGTCCGCCACCCCGATCCCGGTACCGACGCCGGCCAGCGCGACCGCCACCAGGAACGTGGCGAGCACCCCCAGCGCGTGGTGCGCACCCGCCGGTACCAGGCCGATCGTGTTGGCCGCGGCCGCAACCAGGAACAGCCACAGGAACACCGGTACCAGCCGCAGCAGCCTCGCCCGCGCCGGCTTCCGCACCGCCGCGGCGTCCTCCGGCCGCCGGCTCCCCGGCAACCCGGGTGCCGCGTTGCCCGGCACGACGGCGGCGGCGGTGGCGGTCGCCGCGCGACGGCGCCACAGCGCGGAAATCCCGATCACCACCGGCACGATCATCAACGACCGCACCAGCTTCACCACCACCGCGTGATCGCCGGCGGCCTGGCTGAACGTGTACCCGGCGGCCACCACGCTGGACGTGTCGTTGACCGCGGTGCCCGCCCACAGCCCGAAACCCTGGTCGCTGAGCCCGAGCAGATGGCCCAACGGTGGGAACAGCAGCGCCGCGGCCACGTTGAACACGAAGATCGTGGACACCGCGTACGCGGTCGTCGCCTCGGTCGCGGCGATCACCGGGCTCACCGCACCGATCGCCGACGCTCCGCAGATCCCCGTCCCGGAGCCGATCAGCGCGCGCAGGTCGTGGGACACCCCGAGCGCGCGGCCGAACAACCAGGCACCGAGCAGGCACACGGCCAGCGTGCCGAGCATGACTGGCAACGATGTCAGCCCCACCTTCGCCACCGCGCCGAGCGACAGCCCCAGCCCGAACACCACCACGGCGGCCTGCAGGATCCGCTTGCCGGCGAACGCCGCACCGGGTCGCACCCGCGGCCACCAGCGGCGGTTGCCGCCGACCGCCCGTACCGCCGCGCCGAGCAGGATCGCCACCACCGGCGCGCCGACCACCGGTACGGCGGTGCCGGCGGCGGTGGCGACGACGGCGACGGCGAGAGTGAGCAGCAGCCCGGGGCCGAGCCGGCGCACCGGTCCGGTGCCGGTGCCGGTCGACGTCGGGGCAGTGGCGGTCTGGGTGGTCACCTGATCAGCTTCGGGCCGGTCGGTCCGCCCAGCCAGAGGCAGATCCGAGATGGCCACATAGGGTGTGCCTATGAGTCAGGAGTTGGGTCCCGGTGACCTCGCCAGCCTGCGGCTGTTCGTCGACACGGTGCGGCTGGGCAGCCTGTCCGCGGCGGCCCGGGCGCAGCGCATCACCCAGCCGTCCGCGAGCGAGGCGCTGCGCCGGCTGGAACGGCGGCTGGGCATCGAACTGGTCGTCCGCACACCGCGCGGCTCCCGTCCCACCCCGGACGGCGCCCGCCTCGCCGAACACGCCGAACGGGTGCTCGCCGAGCTGGACGGCTTCCTCGCCGAGGCGCGGTCGCTGCGCACCGCCGGCCGCCGGCACGTGCGGATCGCGGCCAGCTACACCAACGCCGAGTACCTGCTGCCGCCGGTGATCGCCCGGTACCGTGCGGTGCGGCCGGAGGTGGTCGTCAGCCTCGCCGTCGCCAACTCCGCCGCGGTGATCACCCGGGTCGCCGAACGCACCGCCGACCTGGGTTTCGTCGAGGATCCGGAACCGCATCCCGACCTCGCCACCCGTACCGTCGCCACCGACGAACTCGTGGTCGTCGTCGCGCCCGGCCATCCGTGGGCGCGCGTCACCGCGCCGCTGCCGGCCGCCGAGCTCACCGGTACGCCGCTGCTGCTGCGCGAGCCCGACTCGGGCACCCGCGCCACGTACGAGCGCGCCGCGCATCGCGCCGGCCGTACCGTGGCGACGCCGCTCGGCGTGATGACCTCGACCGAGGCGCTGAAGACCGCGGTCCGGGCCGGGTTGGGCGCCACCCTGGTCAGCCGGCTCGCGGTCGCCGCGGAACTCGTCGCCGGCGAACTGGCCGAGGTACCGGTCGCCGGGCTGGACCTGCGCCGCGAGCTGCGCGCGGTGTGGCGGCCGGCGCACGCGCACGACCTCACCGCCGAGTTCCTCGCCGCCCTGCGCTCCTGACCGCGGACGGCACCGGACCGCAGCCGGCGGGAGGGGCCGCGCGGTCCGCTCGGCCGGCTCCGGCGGGCCCCGGGAAGCTCCCGCGGTCCGCTCGGGCGGGTCCGCCGGGTTCCGGGAGAGCCACGCCGTCCGCGCGGGCGGCGCCGGCGGATCGGCCGGTCGGCGGACCCGTCGGATGGATCGATCCTGTTACCGTCCCGGCGTCCACTTGTGTCGACGAGAGGCGTCCGGTGACCGATTCCGCTCCCGACCCGACCGGGCCGGGCGACCCCACCACACCGCCCACCGCGCAACCACCGACCGGCGACCAGCCGACCGCGGCCGGCCGCGACGCGGACGGCGACCAGGCCACCGGTGACCAGCCGACTGCGGCCGGCCGCGACGCGGACGGCGGCCGGGCCACCGGTGACCAGGCCGTCGGTGACCAGGACACGGACGGCAGGTCGGCGCCGGGCGGCGATCCCGTCCGGCCGGGCGGCCAGGCGACGGGTGACACCTCGGGGACGGCTGGCGAGCCGGCGGCGGCCGAGCCGGCCCGGCCCGGTGCCGGGGCGACGCCGGCCAGCGCGTACGCGAGCGGGTGGGGGCCCGGCGCGGCCGACGAGATCCCGTCCACGCCGCCCGAGCCAACTTCGCCCGAGCCGGCTTCACCCGAGTCGGCTCGGCCCGAGTCGGCTTCGCCCGAGTCGGCTTCGCCCGAGTCGGGTGCCGCGCCACCGCCGCCGGGTGGACGCTCGCAGCCGCCCGGCGGGTACGGGCCGCCGTCCGGTGGGTACGGCCCGCGGTCCGGTGGATACCCGCGGGGTGGGTACGGTCCGCCGCCGCGCGGCGGCTACCAGGTGCCGCCGCACGCCGCCTACCGGCCGCCGCCGCGGCAGCCCGGCGACCCGCTGACCGGTTCCGCGGACGAGTCGTTCTCCAGCTGGTTCACCCGGTCCTGGGGCTTCTTCCGGCGCAGCTGGCTGCCCGCGTCACTGATCGCCGCCGGTGCGCTGGTGGTGCCCGGCCTGGTGGTTGCCCTGCTGATCACGCTGATCTTCAACCGCGAGCAGGAGCTGTCCCGGCTGGCGAATTCCGGCGCGACGGCGACCGACACGGCCGAGTCGATCCTGTTCCTCTACCTCGTCATGCTGGCGCCGTTGCTGCTGTTGCTCTTCCTGCAGTCGTCCGCGCAGGTGGCCATCATGCGGCTGATGGCCCGGGACGCCGCCGGCCGGCCGCGCGACCTCGCCGCCGACATCCGGTACGGGCTGCGCCGCGGCTGGGTGCTGGCGCTCTGGCAACTGCTGGAGATCCCGATCATCATGGTCGGCTTCTGTGCCTGCATCGTGCCGGGCTACTACCTGCAGCTGGCGATGAGCCAGGTTCCGGCGGTGGTGACCTTCGAACGTGGCGGGCACGCGATGCCCCGCTCGTTTCGGCTGATGCACAGCGACTTCTGGCCGTCGGTCGGCCGGATGCTGATCACCGCGATGATCGTCGGGATGTACAGCGGGATGCTCAGCATGATCATCGAGATCCCGCTGCTGCTGACCACGCCGGCGCTGTTCGACCCGGACGCGCCGATGAACGGTACGTTCGTGCACCTCGCGCCCGTGCTGGTCGCCGTCCTGTCGGTCGTCGTGCTGGTCGCGTCGGCGCCGGCGGTGGTCGCGCAGTGCGCCGGCCTGCTCGGTACCTACACCGGGCTGCGGGCCAAGGAGGAGGACGCACCGACCAGCGAGGAGCTGGTCGCGGCGGCGGAGTGACAGGGACCTCGTACCGTGCGGTTCGCTTGCACTCGCCCGGGGAGAGTGCTAAACCTTGAGCTGGCACTCGCTGTATGGGAGTGCCAATGGTCGGGCGGTGAGGCCAGCGGACCGAGGCACACCAGCTGGGTGTCGCGGTTCACCTGGTCGTCCGTCGCGGGCATCGACCGGCCGAGCGTGTACTTACCGCGTGCCAGCCCCACCAGGGCCGGCACATAGGTGTCTGACACACCGGAGGACAACGCCCAAATGGCAAAGATGATCGCGTTCGACGAGGAGGCGCGCCGCGGCCTCGAGCGTGGCATGAACAGCCTCGCCGACGCCGTGAAGGTGACGCTCGGCCCGAAGGGCCGCAACGTCGTTCTGGAGAAGAAGTGGGGCGCCCCCACCATCACCAACGACGGTGTCTCGATCGCCAAGGAGATCGAGCTCGAGGACCCCTGGGAGAAGATCGGGGCCGAGCTCGTCAAGGAGGTCGCGAAGAAGACCGACGACGTTGCCGGTGACGGCACGACGACGGCCACCGTGCTGGCCCAGGCGCTGGTCCGGGAGGGCCTGCGCAACGTGGCCGCGGGCGCGAACCCGATCGCCCTCAAGCGGGGCATCGAGGCCGCCGTGGCCAGCGTGACCGAGCAGCTGGCCCAGCTGTCCAAGGACATCGAGACCAAGGAGCAGATCGCCGCGACCGCGTCGATCTCCGCCGGGGACTCGTCCGTCGGCGAGATCATCGCCGAGGCGATGGACAAGGTCGGCAAGGAAGGCGTCATCACCGTCGAGGAGAGCAACACCTTCGGGCTCGAGCTCGAGCTCACCGAGGGCATGCGCTTCGACAAGGGCTACATCTCGGCCTACTTCGCCACCGACACCGAGCGGATGGAGGCCAGCTTCGACGACCCGTACCTGCTGATCGTCAACTCCAAGATCTCGGCGGTCAAGGACCTGCTGCCGGTGCTGGAGAAGGTCATGCAGTCGGGCAAGCCGCTGGTGATCATCGCCGAGGACCTCGAGGGTGAGGCGCTGGCGACCCTGATCGTCAACAAGGTGCGTGGCACCTTCAAGTCCGCCGCCGTCAAGGCGCCGGGCTTCGGCGACCGTCGCAAGGCGATGCTGGACGACATGGCCATCCTGACCGGCGGCCAGGTCGTCAGCGAGGACATCGGCCTCAAGCTGGAGAACGTCGGCCTGGAGCTGCTGGGCAAGGCCCGCAAGGTCGTCATCACCAAGGACGAGACCACCATCGTCGACGGTGCCGGCGAGGCGGACCGGATCCAGGGTCGGGTCAACCAGATCCGCAACGAGATCGAGGCGTCCGACTCCGACTACGACCGCGAGAAGCTGCAGGAGCGGCTGGCCAAGCTGGCCGGCGGCGTCGCGGTGATCAAGGTCGGCGCGGCCACCGAGGTCGAGCTGAAGGAGCGCAAGCACCGCGTCGAGGACGCCGTGCGCAACGCGAAGGCGGCCGTCGAGGAGGGCATCCTCCCCGGTGGTGGCGTCGCGCTGGTCCAGGCCGGCACCAAGGCCTTCGACAAGCTCGACCTGAACGCCGACGAGTCGACCGGTGCCGCGATCGTGCGGTCCGCGCTGGACGCCCCGCTCAAGCAGATCGCCGTGAACGCCGGCCTCGAGGGCGGCGTCGTGGCCGAGAAGGTCCGCAACCTGGACGCGGGCCATGGCCTGAACGCGGGCAACGGCGAGTACGTCAACATGCTCGACGCCGGCATCCTGGACCCGACCAAGGTGACGCGTTCCGCGTTGCAGAACGCCGCCTCGATCGCGGCCCTGTTCCTCACCACCGAGGCCGTGGTGGCGGACAAGCCGGAGAAGAACGCGGCCCCGGCCGCGCCGGACGCCGGCGGCATGGACTTCTGAGCCACGCCACCAGGTAACCGAACACAGCACCAGACGAGGGGCGGATCCCAGTGGGGTCCGCCCCTTCGTCGTGCCCGCCTCGTGGCCGAACCCGCTGCGATGTCCGGTCCTGGGCAGTTGTGGCGATCCGATACGGTCATCCGCGGCAGTCGGTGTCATGCCGGCGCGAACCGGAAACCACCGGAGCTTCTCGGAAGGACGTCATGGGCGGCGTGCTGCGCAGCATCAACCACGGTCGGATCGCCGACCACGGCAAGGAGATCCGGCACGACGTGGCGAGCAAGCTGGAGAAGGCCGGCGAGACGCTGAACAAGGTGTACAACCTCGACGGCGGGGCGTTCAGCATCACCGGCACCGCCTGCGCTGTCGCCTACCCCGGTGCGCTGCAGTTCGCCTTCAACACCCTGCGCACGCACATCAAGCAGGCCAACGGGTTCGCCGACAAGCTCGACGCGACCGCGAAGAACTGGCAGCGCTGCGAAGAGAAGAACACCTTCAGGGTCTGAGCGCCGGGCGGAGGCGACCATGGGCGAGGAAGCGACGAACCAGAGCAGCGCGTTCGGCTTCGACAAGCCGCTGATGAAGGCGGCCTCGACCGGCTGCCTGGTGGCGGCCGGGATGGAGGTCGCGCCGGCGGTCATGATCAAGTTCCTGTTCACCCTGTCCACCGGCGACGCCGCCGCGGTGGACAAGGCCGGGCAGGACTGGCGGCGGGCCTCGGCGCTGGTGCAGCAGGCCGCGCAGGCGTTCCAGCAGGCGGTGGCCGGGGTGTCTGGCGACGACTGGACCGCGCAGGACCGCGACGCGTACGAGAAGAAGGTGCAGCAGGCCTGCGAGCAGTACCAGGTGGTCGAGATCTACTTGGAGGCCGCGGGCATCGCGTTGAGCGTGATGGCCGGTGCGCTCTGCGCGTACGCGGTGTTCGCCGCCGGGATGGCGATCGCGCTGATCGCCATCGGGACGGCGATCCTCGCCTGCGAGGGCACCGTGGTCGGCTCGGTGGCGGTGCCGGAGCTGGAGGCCGCCGCGGCCGTCTGCCTGGAGATCACCCAGGTGGCCACCGCGATCCTGGCCGAGGTGGGGGTGGCGATCGCCGAGGTGTTGCAGGGCGGCGCGCTGCTGGACGCCACCGCCGAGGAGCTGGACGGCAACGACAAGGCGTTCGGCGACTTCCTGAACGGCGAGGCGGTCGGCGCCGCCGCGGCCGGTGCGAACCTGCTGCAGAACGCCGCCAACGCCGGCATCGCGTACGCGAACATGAACGAGAAGACGCCGGTGCTCGGCAAGGACGGCAAGCCGGTGCTCGGCGCGGACGGCAACCCGAAGCTGAACGAGGGCGACACGAAGTTCGGCGACATCAACCTCAACGCCGACCGCGACTGGGACAAGACCTGGGACGTGGGCGCGTCCGGCAAGTACGGCGACTTCTCCGGCGGGGCCGACGTCAAGTACGGCGACCAGGGGTTCCAGGGGCTGTCGGTCAGCGGTGGGTACACGCCGGAGGACGGGCCGCAGGTCACCGGGAACGTCGGCTGGGAGAAGGACAAGGACGGCAACGACATCTACAAGGGTGACCTGACCGGCGGCTACAAGACGCCGGACGGCAGCACCTACTCCGCCACCACGTCCGGGGAGTACGACGACAACGCCGACGGCAGCAGCACGATCTCCGGTGGCGTGACCGGCAAGTACGAGAACGAGTACTCGGGGACGAGCGCCGACGCCGGGGTGAACGGCAGCTACACGCACGGCGCGAACGGCAGCAGCACCTACTCCGGCGGGGTCAGCGGCTCGGCGGGCAACTCGCTGACCGGCAGCTCGGTGCACGGCGGCGCGACCGGGACGTACCAGCACGAGACCGACGGCAGCAACCACTACAGCGCCACCGGCACCGGCGGCTACACCACGCCGTACGGGCACGGGGACGGCAGCGTGACCGGCGGGTACGACCAGAACGCCGGTGGCGACGACAGCGCGTACACCAGAGCCGAGACCGTGCACGGCGGCAACGGCGACGAGGGCGAGAAGCACGAGCACGAACTGAGGTACGACACCGACACCGGCCAGGTCACCCGGACCGACTCGTGACGAGGGGAGCGGGCCGCGGACCGCTGGCCCCGAGCGCGCCGCCGGCCCGCTGGGCCTGGGCGCTGGTTGTCCCCGGTTGGGCGCTGACCGCGCTGGCGCCGGTGCTGATGGCCAGGGTGGCCGACCAGCTGATGTTCCTCTCCCTCGCCGGCGTGCTGCTGGTGGCCGCCGGTTGCGTGCTGCTCAGCGGCCGGGTGCCGCTGTTCGGCCTGGCCTTCGTGCTCGTCCTGCCGCTGCTCGTCGGGCAGTCGCAGGCCGACGCGGCGCTCGTCTACCGGTCCTCCGGCCGTACGGTCGGCTGCACGGTCACCGCCGTCACCCGGCAGGTGCGGCAGGTCCCGGTGCACGGTGCGCCGCAGTCGCCGGGCGCGCTCCGGCCGACCGACGGCAGCGGTACCCACCTGGAGACCCGGGTCAGCTACCGGCACCGGATGCGCTGCCCGAACGCCAGCTACATGCTCGGTCGCACGCGGCCGAGCCCGATCGGCACCCGCTACGACGTGACCTACGATCCGACCGGCCGGGTGCCCACGGTGTTCAGCACCGGGGTGCCGACGGTGGGTCCGTTCCTCGTCGTACTGCTCGTGCTGCCCGCGCTGCTGCTCCTGGTGTTGCCGCTGCTGGCGTGGGTGGTGGGCCGCCGCCCCGGCGGCGCCCGGCCACCGCACGGGGGCCCGACCCGGCCGGGCCCACCGCAGCAACCGCCGGCCGTGTCCGGTTGGCAGCAACCGCCGGCTGTGCAGGGTTGGCAGCAGCCGCCACCGGTGTCGGGTTGGCAGCAGCCGCCGGCGGCGCCCGGTTGGCAGCAGCCGCCGGCCGGCGAGGGGCGGCAGCAGCTCGATCGCTAGGACGTACCCGGCGGGGACCCGAGCCTCGGGGCGAGGGACGCCGGGGTCACTCCTCCACCGGGCGGAAGCGCGCCATGGCCTCCTTGGCCCGCTGCCGCTGGATGCCCATCTCCCGGGCCAGGCCCTGCAGCCGGCCGGCGAAGTCGTCGCCCAGCTTGGCGAGCTGGCCGAGCGCCGCCTGCGGGTTGTCGACCAGATCGCGGGTCTCCGGGTCGGATCCGCCGAAGCCGTCCGCGCCGATCTGCTGGATCGCCGCCCGGTAGTCGTCGTACGCGTTGTTGACGGCCAGCCGCACGTACTCGGCGAGGTCCGCGGACGGCACCCGAAGCGCGCGGGGGTCGAGGTCGAGCGAGGCGAGCCCGTCGGCGGCGGTGAACCGCGCGGTGATCAGGCCCTCAGCGGACTCACCGGTGCCGACCGCCGCGGCCATCCGGGTGCGCATGGTGTTGAGGCGTTCGAGCGGGTCGTCGGCGTCGGCCGGCGACCCGGCGAAATCGGAGTACCTGTCGCTGTCAGCCACGGGTAGGAACGTAGCAATCCGGTACAAGCACCGGTTCTTTCCCGATCGCCGCCGGCGGGCACGAACGGGGTGCGTGCCGGGGCCCTGCTGCTTCCCTGAGTACGACGCCCGCGGTCGAGCGGGGCGTGGTGCACCGGCGCGGTGCCGGTGCTGTCGCTCGCGACCCGTGGCAGCCGCGGCGACAGGTCCACGTCCGAGAGGTGCTGACCGGACGTCACCCGTCATCTCGGGTACGCGCGCGGCGAAGGGAAAGCTGATGCACACCGACGACAGGACCGGGCCGGAGGCGTCGGCCTCGACCCGGTCCGGGAAACGTGGCAGCGGGCAGCGGCCGGCCCGGGACAGTTCGTTCCGGGCGAGCAGGAGCACGATCCACGGGCCGGTCGTGACCGGCGACAACAACAAGGTGATCATCAAGACGATCAAGCGGCACAAGGCCGCCTTCACCGTGGCGATGATTCTCGCGGTGGCCGGGGTCGGCACCGGCGGCTGGAAGCTGTACGACGCGGTGACCGGCCCGGCGGGGTACTCGCTGGTCGGCACCTGGTCCGCGTCGGACGGCAGCGGCACCAAGGTGATGGACGCGAACGGCCGGTGCACCGGGTTCTACTACAACAACGGGGCGCCGCTCGACATCGGCGGACCTATGTACTGCTCGGTGTCCGGGCACGGCGACTCGTACCTGCTCACCGTGACCCAGCAACCCAACGAGAGCAGCTACCGGGTGGAGTTCACCTCGGCCGACCACGCGGTGGTCTCCGGGTCCGGCGGCCAGCGGCTCTACGAACTCGACCGGGCGTCCTGACCGCCGCGGCCGATGCGCCCCAACCGCTCCGGCCGGTGCACCCGGACGGCTCCGGCCGGTGCACCCGGACGGCTCCGGCCGGTGCACCCGGACGGCTGCGGCCGGTGCGTCCGGGCCGTTCCTGTCGATGCGCCCGGACCGCTCCGGCCGATGCGCCCGGACCGCTCCGGTCGACGCGCGGACGGCTACGGCCGGGTGCGCCCCGACCGCTCCGGCCGATGCGTCCCGACCGTTCCGGCCGGTGCGTCCTGGCGGCTCGGGTCAGCGCAGGACGGCGGAACCGTGGCGCAGCCACCAGCGGGCGGTGCGGCGTACCGCGGGCTCGGTCGCGGGGTCGTCCGCCCAGCGCCGGAGCAAAGGGTGGCCGGTCATGCCGGCGGCGTAGATCAGGGGGCCGGTCGGGCGAGGGGGCCGGCCGGCCCCGGCCGCGAGGTCGGTGCCGACGGCCTCGGCCGGTACGCCGGCGTGCGGCAGCGCGCCGAGCGCGGCGGCCCGCAGGTCCGGCCGCTCGGATCGCAGCCAGCGGCGCAGCACCGGTACCTGCGGCGGACCGACGACGTAGCGCAGCAGCCCGGCGGCGCCGCGCCGGATCGCGGCGTCCGGATCGCTGCCGGCCACCCCGGTCGCGACCTCGGCGACGACCGCCCGGTACGGGGAGGCGAGCAGCAGCAGCGCGGCGTGGTGCCGGCGCTCGGTGTACCGGCTGCCGACCGCCTCGGCGACGAGCCGGCAGAGCATCGGGTCGAACTCCAGGCCGGTACGGGCGCGGGCGGCGAGGGCGAACCGGTCGGCGGCGGGTGGTGGTCGGCGCCGGACCGGCGGGGGCGGCGCCGCGAGCGGCGCCGGTGTCCGGCCGGCGAGCACGGTGACGGCCGGATCGTGCTCGTCGAGCCGGCGCAGGATCCGGGCCATCGCCGCGGCGTGGCGGGCCGGGAGGGTGCCGAGGTTGGTCATGTTGAGCAGGGCGTGCGCGGCGCCGAGCCGCAGCACGGCGTCGTCGGCGGCGAGCAGCGCGAGCAGCCGGCCGGCCGCCGGCGCGTCACCGACCTCGCCGAGCAGGCTGACCGCGTCGACGACGCCCTGCGCGCCGGGTTCGTGTGCGACCGCGTCGATGGCGCCGACCACGTCGGCGGTGAGCTCGGGCTGGGCGACGAGCATGGCGAGCGCGGTGAAGCGGGTGGTGTACGCGATGCCGACCGAGCGCATCATCTCGTCGAGCAGCCGGCCGAGCAGCTCGTCCAGGTACCGGCTGGGCAGCAGCACGACGAGGCCGTCGGTACGCAGGATGTCGGCGAAGGCGAGCCAGGTGCCGCCCGCCACGTCGGTCGCGGCCAGCCGCTCGTGCACCAGGTCGTACCGGCGGCGCAGCGCCAGGATGTCCGCCGGTGCCGGCCGCGCGGCGGGGAGGGGCGCGCCGAGCGCCGAGCGCAGACCCACCGCGACCGATCCGAGGCCGCCGGCGGGCAGGCCGAGGATGGTCTCGTACCGGGTGAAGACGGCGTCCGAGGCCGGCAGCCGCCCGGTCTCCCAGCGGCTGATCTGCGGGGTACCGGCGGGTGAACCGGTCTGCCGCAGCCGGGTGGCGAAGCCGGTCAGGGACCGGTTGTCCGGGTCGTCGGCGGTCAGCCGGCTCACCCGCAGCAGCCAGCCGAGGCGCCCTTCGACGTCCACCCGGGGCCCGTCGAACGGTGTGCCGTCGGCCGGCATCTCCGGCGGTCTGCCTTGTCGCATGGACGCTCCCGAACGCCGCTTCCGGGCGTGTGGGCGCATCATCCCACGGTGCGTGCCGAGTCCGTGACGATCGAACGGTCACGGTCGGTCACCCGAAGGTGCCGCACCGCGGGTACTGGCGTCGGAGCGGAACGGGCGCCGGCAGCCCCGAGGGCCGGTCGTCCAGCGCCCGGCGTGGCCGGTGGCCGGCCGCGCAGACGTTCGCTAGGAGCGCTGGGCGGGCAGCGGCGCGGTGAGCGCGGCGCCGAGTCGGCCCTGTCCGGCCTCGATCAGGGCCCGGGCGGTGACCGCGTCGGTGCTCCGTTCGATCATCACGACGGCGGTCTTCACGTGCCGGCCGGCGGCGTTGAGCGCGGTCTCGGCGGCCTCGGCGGTGCTGCCGGTGATCTCCTGGACCATCCGGATCGCCCGCGCCTGCAGCTTCTCGTTCGTCGCGACCAGGTCGACCATCAGGTTCCCGTGCGTCTTGCCGAGCCGCACCATGCTGATCGTCGAGATCATGTTCAGCACGAGCTTCTGCGCCGTCCCGGCCTTGAGCCGGGTGGAGCCGGCGATGAACTCCGGGCCGACCGCGACCTCGACCGGGAACTCGACCACGTTGCTCAGTTCGGCGTCGGCGTTGCAGGACAGTCCGACGGTGACGGCGCCGCGGCGGCGCGCCTCGGCCAGCGCGGACAGCACGTACGGGGTGCGCCCGCTCGCGGTCAGCCCGAGCACCGCGTCGCCGGCGCCGACGTTGCGCTCGGCCAGGTCGGCGACGCCCGCGTCCTCGTCGTCCTCGACGCCCTCGACCGCGCGGGTGATCGCGGTGTTGCCGCCGGCGATGATGCCCTGCACGATCTCCGGGTCGGTACCGAAGGTGGGCGGGCACTCGGCCGCGTCGAGCAGCCCGATCCGCCCCGGGGTACCGGCGCCGACGTACAGCAGGCGACCGCCGGCGGCGAGCCGCTCGACGATCGCGTCGATCGCCGGCACCAGCGCCGGGATGGCTGCGGCGACCGCGGCCGGCACGCTCGCGTCGGCCTCGTTCATCAGCGCGGCGAGCTGGGCGGTGGGCAGCCGGTCGATCTCGGCGTATCGCGGGTCGGTCTGCTCGGTGCGCAGCTGCGCGAGGTCCGACCGGATGGCGCGGGATGCGGCCTGAGACACCTGCGGCTCCTAGGTTTGCGGTGGTGCAGCCTCGGAGGTCCGCACGGCACGACGTCCGCCCGGGCCCCTCGCTTGCGATGTTACTCGTTGACGGCGAAGGCTCGACGTCGGTAACTTAGCAACGAGACCGTAAACATTGAATATTCTTGTCAGGATACGCGGGAGCCGCTCACGTGGATGCGCACCGCCCGCCGTCGACAGTGACGGACCGGTTGAGCACATTGTCCATCGCCGAGAAGATCGGCCAGCTGTTCGTGGTGCCGCTCGGCCGGCACTCGCCGAACGCGCTGCGCCTACCGCCGGACCAGCGCACCGGCGCGGTCAACTCCGACGGCTTCGGTGCCGTCGTCGACCAGCTGCGGCGCTACCACGTCGGCGGTGTCTGCTACTTCCCGACCAAGCCGGAGGGCGACGACGCGGCCGAGGTGGCCGCGCTGCTCGCCGAGCTGGCCGCGGCCACCGGTGACGCCGGCCTGGCGCCGGTCGTCGCGGTCGACCAGGAGGGCGGTACGGTCGCCCGGCTGCGTCGCGGCGTGACCAGCGTGCCGTCCGCGATGGCGCTCGCCGCCACCGGCGATCCCGAGTCCACCGCGCGGGCCGCGGCGATCATCGGGGTTGAACTGCGCGCCGTCGGCTTCCACCAGGACTACGCGCCGGACGCGGACGTCAACTCCAACCCGGCGAACCCGGCCATCGGCGTCCGCTCGTACTCCTCCGACCCGGAGCTCGCCGCCGCGCACGTGGCGGCGGCGGTACGCGGGTTGCAGGGGGCCGGGCTCGCCGCGACGGCCAAGCACTTCCCCGGACACGGCGACACCTCCGGCGACAGCCACCTGATGCTGCCGTCGGTCGACCGCGACGCCGCGGCGTGGGCGGCGATCGACCTGCCCCCGTTCGCCGCGGCCATCGGCGCCGACGTGGCCGCGGTGATGTCGGCACACGTGGCGGTACCGGCCGCGGACGGCTCCGGTGACCCGGCGACGGCGTCCGCCGCGATCCTCACCGGCGTGCTGCGCGACCGGCTCGGCTTCACCGGCACCGTGGTCACCGACGCGCTGGACATGGCCGGCGCCCGGGATCGGCTGGGCGACGGCGAGATCGCGGTACGGGCGGTGCTCGCCGGCGCCGACCAGCTGCTGATGTCGGCCGACCTGCCGGTCGCGATCGCGGCGGTGACCGAGGCGGTGTCGTCCGGCCGGATCTCGGCGGCCCGACTGGATGCGGCGGTCGGCCGGGTCCTCGCCCTCAGACACCGGGTCGGCCTGCTCGCCGCGGTCCCCGCCCCGGCGGCCGGCGCGGATCGTGCCCCGGCCCCGGTGGATGCGGCGGCCCACGCGGCGACCGCTGCGGAGCTGGCCGTGGCCGGGCTGACCGTGCTCGGCGACCGCGGCTGGCGGCTGCCGGC
>NZ_BOPO01000080.1 GCF_017312725.1 Actinocatenispora comari
GAATAACTTTATAAAGTTTCATCATTATATTAACTTTAAAAAATTAAATAAAAATCTTTTTCAAATGTAAAATAATAAATTAAAAATAAATTTTTTTTGTTGATAACTAAATTAATTTAATTAAATATTAAATAAAAATTTTATCTAGTAACAAGATAGTAACAGAATAATCTCTGTAATTTATTATTATCTTAGCTTTAAAAAAAAATAAAAAGTTTATTTACATGAACTTTAATCTATTATTTTTTTTAGTAATAGAGATCTAAAAATTTCAAGTTAACGAATAAAATAATAAAGTTAATAATACTTTGTTATTTTATTTTTAAAGTTATTTCATTTTATTATATAT
>NZ_BOPO01000081.1 GCF_017312725.1 Actinocatenispora comari
TATATTTAATTTAAAAATAGTTTAAATAAGCAAAGATAATTAAATATATTTATGTGTATTTTTTTTATAAATTTAATTTTACATTCTAACTAGGAGTAATTTATAATATAATTTAAAAGAGACTATAATTTTGTATTTACATTTTTCAAATTTATAAAAGATAATAATATTTACTGTATTTTTATATTATAAAAAGCATAGTTATAATAAATTTTATTGATTACACTTAATTTTTTTTAACTATAAGGTAATTATAATATTTATAGTAATTCTTTATATTATTAATCA
>NZ_BOPO01000082.1 GCF_017312725.1 Actinocatenispora comari
TGGTCCAACCGGATCGTCGGCTACTCGATCGGCTCCCGGATGACCTCTGATCTGGCGGTCGCCGCGTTGCAGCACGCCATCGGGCTGCGTTGCCCCGCCGCCACGATCGTGCATTCCGACCGGGGCAGCCAGTTCCGGTCCCGGAAATACGTCACCACACTGCGCCAGGCTGGGCTGACCGGGTCGATGGGACGGGTCGGTGCCTGCGGCGACAACGCGGCAATGGAGTCGTTCTTCGCCCTGCTGCAGAAGAACGTCCTCAACCGCCGCCGCTGGGCCACCCGCCAAGGGCTGCGACTGGCCATCGTCACCTGGATCGAGAAGACCTACCACCGCCGACGCCGCCAAGCCCGCCTCGGACGCCTGACCCCGATCGAGTTTGAGACCATCTACACCACACACGCGGCCTGACACCACACAACCCCGAGTGTCAACAAAACTTGGGGCAGTCCCCACTGCCCTACAGCAACCGGCCGATCGAAGGCGCCAACACCAAGGTCAAGCTCCTTAAAACGCCAGATGCTCGGCCGTGCCGGGTTCCACCTGCTACGCCACCGGATCCTGCTCAACTAACCATAACTACGAAACCTGCCCAAGAGCCGAACGTTTGACAGGCCCCTTCCATGATCGGGAGTTACACCGAACGTTTTACAGTCCCTCGAGCTCGGCGAACACAGCCGCATCTTGAAGAACATCTTCGACATCGGGTCGGCCGGGTCGTAAATGCTGCCGCCCAGCGACGGGTGGACGCCGCGGGTGTCGGGGAACGACCACCCGAGCCTGCCCAGCTTGGGCGCGATGTGGGTGTCGCCGGCGGGCACGGCGGCGAGGGTCTGGTCGAGGCTGATGCGGGCACGGTTGATACCGGTCAGTCCCTTGTCCAGACAGATCCGCTCAACGGGTATGCCGAGCGCGGTGAGGACTTCGCGCTGGCTGGTGAGATCTTGCAGGAGAGTCGACCATCGGTCGTAGCCGTCGGCGGCTGCGCCTTGACCATGGCGGCGCGACGGGTGGAGGCGTGGTGCGAGGCCTGCGTCCGACGCTGCGTCGATGGCTGGCATGACCGTTGAGCCGTGTGGCAGGGGGACGGTCATCGCGTTGGTGGACGCCATGCTTGCTGTTCGGGCTCCCAGGTGAGTCCGCTTGCGGCGCCTTGGAGTGCGGGATCGGCGAAGGCTATGCAGGCGTCGAGGAGGTCCGCGAAGCGCTCGGGTGTGGAGTCTTCGAGGCGTTGTTTTCACCGCCAGGCTCGCCAGCGGGACTGCGCGAGTAACGGATACCCGTCGAGTATGTCGGCGAGTGGCTGGGGGACGACGGCGCGGTAGGCGGCGACCGTGTCGATGGCGTGGTGTAGGTCGGTCCCGAGGATGCGGCGGCTGGCGGTGATCGCGGCGATGTCCCCGAAATCGCGCCACCGAGTGTTCTGGTCGCCACGATCGACGGCAGTGACGATCTTCTCCGCGAGCACCATGTGGTCGGGGTAGCCGCGTAGTCGTAGGTGACCACCCAGCAGCAGGGGCAGGTCCGCGGTGGCGGGTGCGGGCCAGATCGGGTCCCCGAAGTTCACGTCGGCGTGCAACCGGATGCGGGCTGTGGCCAGGGTCGCGGCCATCTGGACGCGGACTCCCGCGTAGGTGGCTTCGTCGCGGATGGCCGCACCGGACACCGTGGCGGGGTCGAACACGAGGCCGTCGCCGTTGTCGTAGCTGACGATCGATCGGATTCGCCGCTCGACATCGGAGATGTCATTGGGGAAGCCGGATGCGGCCAGGTCGATGTCGCGAGTGGGTCGCCGGGCGGCGAACGCCGCCATCAGCACACCACCCTTGAGCGCGAAGTCTTCCGCGTACTGGGAGGCGGCAAGTCGAGTGAGGAATCCTTCCAGCGCATAGAGGGTGAAGTATTCCAGCGAGTCGCGTCGGTCGCGCTGGGCGAGGTGACGCAGGTCGAGGTAAGCGCGGCCGGCAGCGGTGCCGCGGGTGGGTGCCGGTGGGGTCACAGCAGGGCCTCCAGCGCTTGCCGGATTCTGGGAAGTGCTTTCGGGAACGACGCCGCGACCTGTAGCAACGATGCTGGGGAGCTTCTACGCCGCTGTAGCCAGCGGCGTAGGGCCGTGTAGGCGAGGTCTGGGCCTTCGTGGTGGGCGAGGCGGAAGCTGTCGACGATGGTGCGTTCGGCTGAATAGGCGGCCAGCTGCAGCCCGTCGGCTGCGTCGAAGGTCTCGCGGCCGATGGTGAACGTTGCGGCGTCGAAGCTGTGCCAGGTGACGTACTCGAATCCGGCGGGATGGCGCTGCCCGCGTGGCAGGGCGATGTCGGTGCCGAACGGGATCTGGTCGGTCAGGTCGTGGTGCGCCAGTGCACTGGTCAGGCACAGGGTGGCCGCGTTGCGCAGTGCGGTAGCGGCCGCCAGCGCCGCAAAGGCGGGGTCGATTGTCCCGGTGCGCACGTACACGGAGCGCCCGAGCCGTTCGATCCGGCCGGCGGTGAGTAAGGCGTAGACCTGGTCCTTACGGAGACCTGCTGCACGTGCATCGTCGAGGGTGAATGCGGGCGCTAGGGTCGAAACGGACACGACTTCACCTCCTAACTGTCTACAGATCTACGTTATCTGTATACGGCTAGGAGTCAAGTCATCTGGGCGGGTAGCCGCGGTGGTCGAGCTGTCTGGGTTGCGTCGCGCTGAGCCTGTGCGCGCGTGCCGAGGTCTCACTCGTCGGATGGGCAGGTGAGTTCTCTCGTTCCGCCGATGGCTCTGCCGAGTCGGTGGGCGATGGGTCGAGCTTCCCGGCGCGACCGGCGGCGAGGACGGCGCGGACCTGCCGGGGGCTGATGTGGTGTCGCTGGGCAAGCTCTGCGGTGTTGTCGCCTGTGGTGAGGTGGTCGCGCCAGATGGTGCTCCAGTTGGTGCGGGCGTGGGCGGTCTTGGGCAGCCGCAGTGGGTGGGTGGGCTGGTCCGGCGATGGGGCGGTGCGCGGTTCTGATGTCGGGTCGGGTGGGTCGAGCAGGGTGGTGAGCAGTTTGATGGCGGTGGCGAAGGCGGCGGCGGGCCAGGCGGCGATGGTACGGGCGATGGGGTCGGGTGGCGCGGCGGCGATGTTGGCCGCGATGGAGGCGAGAGTGCCGGCGATCAACGCAGCCCAGGCGAGTCTGGTGCCGGCTCGGCTGTGGTGTCGGGGGGCGAGCACGGCGAGGGTGGCGACGACTTCGATGCCGTCGATGGTGAGGGGGATGGCGAGGGCGGTCCATCCGGTTTCAGCGTGGGTTTGGGCGAGGTGGCGGATGTGGTCGTAGGAGATGGCGGCGGCTAGGAGGCCGAGTACGGCGACGATGGCTTGCGCGAGGCGTTGCCGGCGTTTCATCGGCCGCCCCAGTCATTTCCGCTGTTGTGGTTGTGGTTGTGGTTGTCGGGTCGAGGGGCCTAGCGGCCGGTGGGACGGGGGTCGGCCGTGAGGCTGATGGGTGCGGTGGGCAGTGGCGGCCAGGCGGGGGCCAGGCGCAGGTCGCACGCCGGTGATCGCTCCGGGCTCCGAGCTGGCGGGCCGGAGCCGGCGCCGGGCACACGCGGCGTCGGTGCAGGTGGGGGGCGGTTTGGGGGTTACCGGGCGGTTCCCGATGCGGGGCGTCGGATAAGGTGCTGACGGCTGGGGGCGGTAGCTCAGCCGGTTAGAGCAGGGGACTCATAACCCAGTAATACCAACGGTTTCCGCGTTCGTGCGAGCGTCGCTACCTGCGAGTTCCCTTGCATAGCAAGGAATCGGTATGCGGCCGTTGCTCGTCGTCCGCTCCGCCCGACCGTCGCGCGTATCGCACCGCGTTCGGATACGGGGCTGCTGCCCGTCATCATCGGCCGATCCTGCACCCGATCATGTCCTCGGTCGTCGCTCCGACCGCGCGGGTGGTCGCGCATCCTCCGTGTGTCCATCCAGCATGGTCTGATCGGTCAGGCATTCGTGTCCTGTCATATCTGTTGTCTGGTTCGGGTGCTGCGGATGCTGTGATGCATGGCGGGCTATGCGGTGGTTGATGTCGAGACGACGGGCTTGCATCCCGGCCGGCATGACAGGGTGGTGGAGGTTGCGGTTGTCCAGCTCGACGCGGCCGGTGTCCGGACCGGCGAGTGGGAGAGCTTGATCAACCCGGGCCGGGATGTAGGCCCGACAGACCTACATGGTGTTACCGGCAAGCAGGTGCTTGCCGCGCCGAGGTTCGAGCGCATCGCCGGTGATCTGGCGGCGTTGTTGGCCGGCCGGGTGCTGGTGGGGCACAACCTGCGTTTCGATTCTGATTTCCTTCGGCATGAGTACCAACTGATGGGCGTCGACGCGCCGGTCGGCGTTGTGGCTGGACTGTGCACCATGCGCCTGTCGGGTTGGTTCCTTCCGGGTTCGAGTCGCAGCCTCGGGGCGTGTTGCGCCGCCGGCGGCGTCGAGCACACCGCGGCGCATACGGCGATGGGTGATGCTGCGGCGACAGCCGCCTTGTTCCAACGGTTCCTGGCCGCGGCCGGGGCGCCACCGCCCTGGTACGAGCAGTTGTCGTGGGCAGAGGCGGTGGCATGGCCGGCGCTGCCGGTCGGGCTGGGCACGCCGTGCACTCGTTCCGGGGCTGAGCCGGAGACGCATTTCTTGAACCGGTTGGTGGATCGACTTCCGCGGACCGGGGACTCACCCACGGTCGAGGAGTACCTTGCGGTGCTGGACCGGGCGTTGTTGGATCGGTACCTGTCGGTGCACGAGCAGGAAGAGCTCGTTCGACTGGCATCGCGCCTGGGGATCGACCGCAGCCAGGCGCACGACCTGCACCGCGGGTACCTGCTCGACCTCGCACGAGCGGCATGGCAGGACGGCGTGGTCACTGACGAAGAACGGTCCGACCTGGTCGCCGTGACCGCCCTACTCGGCCTCCCGCCCGACAGCCTCGACACAGCGCTACAGAACGCTCGGCCGGGCTCAGACGGTCACGCTGCGGTCGAGAAACCACGGGCGATTTTCCGGCTGGTCTCAGGTGACCAGGTGGTTCTCACTGGTGCCAGCGAGATCAGACAGAGTCTGGAGCAGCGGTCGCTGCTGGCCGGGTTGGACGTCCATCGCACGGTCACCAAACACACCAGGCTCGTCTGTGCCGCCGATCCCGACTCCCAGTCCGGCAAGGCGAAGAAGGCCCGCGACTACGGCATCCCCATCGTCAACGCCACCGCCTACGCGGCGCTGCTCGCCGCCCTCGAAAGCGAGAAGCCGGCTCAGGATATGACCGCGAACCGGAGCAGTGACGCTCTCCAGCATTGACCCTTTAGGCTATTAGTTCCGAATAGTGCAAAGTCAATGTGGCCATAAGTAGCGGACCTTTCGTTGATCGTCTTCTCTCGTGCAGGCTGAGGCGAATGTCCATACGGGGGGAGGGTAGCGCCGCGGCCGAGGTGGTGCCCCGGTGAGCCTCAAGTGTGGCTTCGACCTGTTACCGGTACGGCGCGACGACGCGCCCCAGTCGTTCGACCGGACCGGAGGTGACCATCGCGAAGATCTGGTGCTTGCGGATTGCCGGCGGTTGATGTCGGACTCGTGTACGGCGCGCGCTGCGTATCGTGGTGGTGTGTTCGTCGATGGTGCGTACGTGTCGAGCGGCGCGGTCGGCTCGGTGCAGCGGTCGCGGTGGCCGTGGTCGGTGCCGGCGGTGGCGCAGCTGCTCGATGATGGGCCGCTGCGGTTCACCGCGCCGGTGACGTTTCTGGTGGGCGACAACGGTTCGGGCAAGTCGACGCTGGTGGAGGCGATCGCCGAGGGGTTCGGGCTGGATTCGTACGGCGGGAAGGCTGGCCGGAAGTATTCGCCGCATGCCGAGTCGACGCGTACTCCGCTGGGGGAGGTGCTGCGTCTGGATCTGGCCCCGGCGGGTTCGCGGATGGTGCAGGGTCCGCGGTTGCAGAAGAAGGGGTTCTTCCTGCGGGCGGAGACCGCGTTCCAGCTCACCGAGCGGCTCGGCGGCCGGGCCGGGTACTGGGATGAGGACACCACGGCCATGTCGCATGGTGAAGGCTTTCTGACCATGTTCCGGACGATGATGGCCGAGCCGGGCTTCTATGTGATGGATGAGCCGGAGTCGGCGTTGTCGTTCGCGGCGAGCTTGCAGCTGGTGGCGCTGATGCACGAGCTGGGCGGGTCGGGCGCGCAGGTGGTGTGCGCGACGCACTCGCCGATCCTGGCCTCCACGCCCGGGGCGGACATCGTCGAGGTGGGTGAGTGGGGGTTTCGCCGGTCGTCGTGGTCGGAGCTGGAGTTGGTGGACAACTGGCGGCGGTACCTGGACACGCCGCAGGCGTACCTGCGGCACCTGATCGGGGAGCAGGCGCAGACGTGAGCCGGCCGGTGCTGGCCGTCGAGGCATCCGACGAGGTGTTCACCGCGTGGATGCGCACCAACCTCGACCGGGCCGCCGAGCGGTTCGGGCTGCGGGTGGCCGGCGCGCCGGTGCTGGGTTGGCGGCTGCGGTCGATCGGCGCCCGCGCTGACGGTCCCGATGGGCCGCGGTGGCTGCGGGTGGTGTCGGAGTATCCGGAGTACGCCGGTGGTGGTGCCCTGACCGGCAACGCGGACGCCGGCGCACTGCCGTTGCCGGAGATCCCCCGGGTGGTCGAGGTGTGGCAGTGGCAGGCCGAAGGACGGGTGCAGCGCGCCGAGGCATCGACGCTGCTGCCCGGCGCGGTCGTGTCAACCACCGACGTACTCGCCGACGACCCCGGTCTGTCCGAGGAGTGGTGGACGATGCTGCGGGGCCGGCTCGACGCGTTGCGGGCGACGCCGACGACGCGGGTACACCAGGATGCCGAGGCGATCGCCGAGCGGACCGAGGCGATGCTCGGTACCGCGGTGCGGGTCCAGCGGTGGGAGACGGTGCACGGGGATCTGCACTGGGGCAACCTGATGCGCCCGTTCGGGATCCTGGACTGGGAGCTGTGGGGCCGCGGCCCGGCCGGCACCGACGCTGCGACCCTGCTGCTGTGTGCGCTGCCGGTACCGGCGGTCGCCGAGCGGGTCGCCGAGCTGTTCGCCGACATGCTCGACACCGACGACGGTCGCTCGGCGCAGATGGCCGTCGCCGCCCGGATGCTGGCGCGCATCGCGGGCGGCGACTACCCGCAGCTGGCCGAGCCGGTGCGGCATCACCTGGCCCGGCTCGGGGTCCGCGGCTACCGGTAGATCGGCGTGCAGCCCCCGGCCGGCCGGCAGGTACCGGTCGGGTTGCAGGCCGGGCTACACGACGGCCCGCACTGCGGGTTGCACATGTTGGGCACGCACGGTGTCTGCCGGCTGCCGAACCGCTCGGCCAGCTCTCCCCGAACCCCAGCAACGCCCGGGCCGGTCAGGATGTCGGCCAGCGGCGCGGTACGTACGTTGCCGACCGGTAGCCAGCGGGAGAACACGCACGGCCAGACCTCCCCGGTCGGCGCGATCGCCAGCACGCCGGACGCGCAGTGCCCGCACAGCTGGTCGACGCTGGGCGCCTGGTCGCGGATGCCGCGGCCGACCTGCCGTAGCCGGTCGTACCCGACCTCGGCGACCCCGAGCGAACGCAGCTCGGCGACCGCCTGATCGGCGCGCTGCGCGTCGTCCAGGTCGACCACCCCGACGCGTAGCGGGATCGAACGCCGCACGGCTTCGGCGATGTTCGCGCGGGTACGCGCGTGCGACCCGGCCGTGCCGGTGATCGCCGCGTGCTGCTCGGGCCGGTCGGAGTAGTACGAGCACGCCAGCGACACACCGGGCGCGGCGAACGCCTCCCACAGCCGCGGCGTGACGTGGACCAGGTTGGTGTACACCTCGACGCTGACGCCGACATCCAGGGCGTGCCTGATCAGGGCAGGTAGCTCGGGATGCAGGGTCGGCTCGCCGCCGATGAACTGGACGGTGCCGACGCCGAGTGCGGCGGCCTGGTCGATGACGCGCCGCCAGTCGGCGGCGGTCATGGTGCCGTGGTCACCGGACGGGCCGGAGTCGGCGTAGCAGTGGGCGCACGATAGCTGGCAGCGGCCGGTGATCTCCAGCCACACGAACGACAGATCGGTTGACATGGGGGTACCTCCTTCGTTCACGGTGTTGCGGGTCAGCTGGCGCCGGGCGCCGGAAGGCTGTCCACCTTTCTGCCGGTAGGAGTGGCGTGGTTGCTGCGCCGGACGACGATCCGGTCGATCCAGACCATCGCCCTGCCAGGGCGTCCGTCTGGCCACCGGCCGACCAGGTACGCCCAGCCGTCGGTGTCGCACGGCTCGGTCCAGGCCACGCTCAAGACACCCTCGGCGACCGCCGTCGGCGCTACCGAGCGGGTGATGTGTACCTGGTCGCCGGGCCGCGGAAGCACGCCCGGCGCGTACACGGCGCTCACGACTCACCACGCCGCAAGTCGGGTCCGGCAGCAGCCGGAGCAGTGCGACAGGCGTGCTCTACCAGCGCTCGGTATGAGGCACCTCGTCGATTGGGTGTCCGCGCACCCACACCTGCCCTTCGCCGCCGTCCTCCCGTACCTCCAGCACTCGGTATGGACCGGCGCAGGCTCACCAATGACACGGGCACTGCCTGCTCGTCCCGCGCCGGGCGGGGCGCCCCGCCGGGAGGCCGCCGACCAGCGCCACCACCGCGATGTGCAGGTCCGGCGCGGCGCTGTACTCCCGCGACAGACGCTCAGCCAGGTGATCGGAGAGCGTGTCCGGATCCCCCGGCCCTTACGTGACACAATCGCGAGGCCGGTCGGCTCCGGGATACCGGACTCGACGACCACACAACTGCTATCCACCTCGTCCTGCGAACGGATCATGGTCTCGCCTCATCTCGTCGGCTGACTCTGGACCCATTGACCCATCGGCAATCCGGGCCACGCCAGACGACCGATGCGGACGACCCGGCTGTCCGCATCCCGGTGCGCGACGAGTGCGGCCGGGCCGGGAATTGAAGGTGCAGAGGCGAAGTCGCCATCGACGGAGGAAACGGTGGCAAGGTCCGGGGCATTCAGCGACCGTCAACGAGGCGGTGATCTGGGCCCGGTCCTGCGCTCCATCTACCGGCGCAGGGCCAGGTCGAGTGCGTCGCGGTGGCGAGTGGTGTGGTCGTACTGATGCTCGGTCCAGGCGATCATGCGGTCGGCTTGCTCGTGGTCGTCCGTGGTGGCGGCCCGCTGGCGCCAGAAGTCGATGTTGCGCAGTTGACTGGCCAGCATCGTGTCGACGAGTCCGCAGCGGCGGGTGTCCGCGTCCAGGTGGTAGGCGTCGGCGAGCAGACGTACCTGGCGTGCCTGGACCGGAACGGGCGGCGCCGCGTGCTTGGCAGTCCAGCACCACAGCCAGGCCATGTAGCCGAGGTCGTCCAGGGGATCGCCAGGCGCGGCAGTGTCGAAGTCGATGAACGCGACCGGCCGATCATTGCGGAAGACCACGTTGTTGGGCCCGGGATCACGGTGACAGACGACCTGCCGCGGCCCGGCCAGATCACAGCCGCGGGTCGCGTCATGTAAGCGGCGGAGCAATGCCCCTGCGTCTTGGATCTGAGCGTCGGTGAACGTCTGCAGGCGGGCGGGTACCTCGCCGGGTAGGTAGGTCAGCACGTCGCGTCCGTACGAGTCGACGCCGCGGTATCGCGGTGCTCCGGTGAATCGCTGCCGTTCCAGGTGAATCAACAACTCGGCGACCAAGTCCGAGGTCGGGAGTCTGGGCCGACAAACCGTGTCGCCGACTCGCACCACCCCGGGAGTGATCCTTCCGCCGGTGAGAGGCACCTCGATGTCGGCATCGTCAGCCATCGAGATTGCCTCCCTGATTATCCGGCCGCGGCGGCGATGCGAGCCGTGGCTGCCTGAGTGCGGCAGATGACATTGCGCCGCGCGGTGGAACGCTTCGCCGGCTTGGCGGCTACGTAGTGCTCGCGCCGGGCTGGAAGGCGGTCCAGGGTGTGGGGTCGCCGGCGCGGATGGCGTCGAAACGTTGGCGCAGCATGTGGTGATGGCGGTTGCTGGTGGCGGCGCGGCGTAGGGGGCCGGTGAGTTGGACCAGGTCGCGCATGTGGAGCAGGGACGCGAATCCGTGCCAGCTTGACAGGTCGTAGCCGTATTCGGCGGCGAAGGCGGCAGACCAGGAGGCGCCTCGTCCGTAGCGGGTTGCGGCGTGCCAGGTGGGGATCAGGTCGATTTCCCGCGGGCCCCAGGCCAGCCAGTCCCAGTCGCCCAGCAGGTAGCCGTCGTCGTGGCCGCGGAGCAGGTTGCCGGCCCAGGCGTCGCCGTGGATCAGTCCCCGATCAAGGTGGTAGTCGAGGTTGAGGCAGTCGTCGCGCACGCGGTTGACCTCGTCGAGGAGCCAGCGCCGTTCTTCGGAGCTCAGCGGGGCTTTGATGGGCGTGTCGTGGAGTGCGGTGTCCAGTGATTCGAGGGGTACCCACGCTTCCAGCGTCGTCGGCGGCGCCTGGTTGAGGTGATGCAGCCGGCGCAGCAGCCGGGCCAGGTCTGCCGAGCGGGGATCCGGGGCCGGGTTGGGCTGCGGGTAGTACTGCCAGAAGGTGACCGTGGCGGTCTTGGTTTCGACGGGTTCGATGTCTGCCGGTCTGGTGGCGGGGAAGTGATGCTCATCCGCCAGCCAGCGGGTGATGGACTGGGTGGCGCGGAGCCGGTCGCCGACATTGTCGCCGGGAGTCAGCCGGGCGACGATGTCGGCCGCGGGCAGGTGGAACACGGCGTTGCTGGAATGGTGGAGTAGCCGTGCGCCGTCGGCCGGGACACCGCGGAGGGCGCACGCATCGCGCAGCGTCGTGTCGAGGTCGACGGCGGCTGGCGCGGCCGTCAGGTCAGGATGCGGCACCGAGGACGCTCTCCATCTCGCTGTCGAGTTGCTCGACGGCGGGTCGGGAACGGTGGGCGCGAAGCTGCGCACGGACCGCGTGCAGGATGTTGACCGTCCGCGGGCTCGCGAGCGTTGCAGCCACCGGGACGGCGGTGCGCAGCACCTCGCATGCTTGGTCGATGTCCGCGGTGTGGTTGCCGCTGCCGTCGCCTGGGAGGTAGGAGGAGGCGAGGGTGGCGGTCGCCAGCGCCAGGCGCCGCTGCATGCCCGCCGAGGAGGCGAGCACTGCCGGCGCGAACCGCTGCACGTCGGCGTGTCGTCCCAACTCGCCCGCGGCGTACATGAACTCCGCCGCGAGTTGCTCGGAGGTGAAGAACGTGACCCAGGACGGTTCCTCGTCGGTGGCCGCAGTCAAGGCCCGTTCCGCGCGGCTCATGGCCTGACCGCAGGCGCCGCCGTCGCCGAGCAGCGCGTGCGCGCGGGCCTCCAGGGCGCAGCAGCGGGCCATCGACAGCGACGACCCGCAGTCACGCGCGGTGCGCTGGCCGGCTCGGGCCAGCGCCAGCGCTTCACGTCCGTCGCCCATGTACTGGGCCTGCATGGACATGTCGGCCAGGATGTGCGCGCCGATGCTGCGGTCGCCGCTGTCCTTCGCCAGCCGCAGCGCCTGGATGTAGTAGCGCTGCGCCAGTCCGGGTCGGCGGCAGTCGAAGGCCATGAATCCGCCGATGTCGCACAGCCGCGCGGTAGCAGCCAGAAGCTGCTTGCCGGTGCGTTGGCTGTAGCTGCCCTTGAGCATGGGCAGCACTGCGGTGCTCAGGTAGTGCGCGAGCGTCGTGCGGGCATGGCCGCCGCCGAGCTGGTGATCGAGGTTGGCGAAGGTGCCGCACATCGACCAGACGACGTCCACTTCGGCCGCGCCCACCCGCCTGCCACCGGCGTGCGTAGGGTTCGGTTCGGTCCAGGCGGCGAGCCAGTCGCGGGCGGGTGCGGCGAACGCGGCGGCCGACCACGCCGCGCCGATCACCACCTTGCGTCGTTCCACGTCCGCCCTCCACAGTTGACCAGCGACCTCCACCGTATCGGCCAGATCGGATGACCACACAAGGCCAACCTCGCACGGTACGACGGAGACTGCGCTGCGCTCTTGCTGGGCGTCGACGCTGGCCCGCGGGTCCAGGCGCTGCAGCGCGCCGCCGGTCTCCAGAACGTCGTCGCACCGGCGCGCCAGGTCCGGCGGCGGAGTGCGTTCGGCCTTCTCGACCTTGCAGATCAGCGAGCCGCTGTGCAACGTCAACCGGCCGAGCTGCTGCTGGGACAGCCCGCGCAGCTGCCGCCAGTGCCGAAGCTGCGCGCCGAAGTAGTCCGCCGCCGAACGCGACGGCACCAGGTGGCGGGGCGCTTGACCCATCGGCGCGCTCCTCAGCTCACCCGGCCACGACGCCGGGCGCGGTCTGACACGACTTCTGCTCCTCGGGCTCGGGACGGCTGGTTGAACCTGGACAGACAGCTTTCGAGCTTACCGGTTGCGTACATCTTTCCGAAGCGGACACAGGCCGGGCGATGCGGACAGCGCCGTTGTCCGCGCCGAGCCCCTCGACCGCCGCGTGGACCTGGGCCATCGTCGACGCAGGAACCGCCGAGAGCGTTGCCCGGCAACGCTTCCACGCTCCACCTGGTGCTGGCCGGCGACGGCCATCACCTCACGAACTGGCCCGGGGCGGGTGCGGCGAGCCCGGTACCTCCCCGTGACGGGTGATCGAACAACCCGCCCGCCCCGGCGCCGTCCACGACGACAACCCGCATTGCGGGCCCTTGATCGGAAGGAACTGTCAGTGGCTCCGAAACGCAGCTGGCCCGCCTGCGCGGCTCGCGAGCGTTCGAGCAACCCACGGGCGTGGTGCTGGAGCGCGGCCCCGGCGCTCGTTCGTGGTCCGGGCGAGCCAGACGGCGGAAAGCGGTGAGTGAGCTTGAGGCCGCGTACGAGCGGGAGCGGCGGCTGCTGGATGAGCTCGCGGCCAGCATCGCGTCGTACCGCAGTGGCTCGCGCCGGATCTACGGCCAGTGGGGCGTTGCCGGTGAGCTGCTGCGGATCCTGACCAACCCGTTCGACGGCCGGCACGAGGCGCGCTCGCAGACGTTGCGGATGGCGCTGGTGTCTGGTGTCTTGGCCGAACTGGTGTTGGCCGGCTGGGCGAGCTGTACGGACGCCAGCGCCGCCGACCCGGTTCCGTCTGGGCGCCGCCGGCAGCACCGGGTGCCGGGCGCGGTGTTCGTGGACACGCGCCGGGACACCGACGGGGTGTTGGCCGTGACGCGTCGATCCGATGCCGCGCATCGCTGGGTCGCAGAAAGCGTGCTGCGGCAGCGGCAGCCGCGCACGGCCCGAGACTGGATCGTGGATCTCGCCGAACGCAAGGGCCCGCGCCGCGAACGCAGCGAGCTGCGGTTGGGCTTCGAGATCGAGGACCTGGTCGCCGACCGGCTCGTCCGGGCGGGTGTGGCGCGCCGTGAACGCGGTCGACGCGGCCAGAGCCGTCTGCTGCCGGCTGACGGGCACCTGACCGGGGTGCTCAATGCGACCATCCGGATCCCGCGGATGATTTCGCATGGCGCCACCCTCTCCACCGAAGATGCCGTGATCGCCGCGCTGATGGACCGGGTCGGGCTCTCGCGCCGGATCCGCCGCGACACCACGTACAGCGACGTCGACCTCGCCTCGACGCTGCCGCTGCTGCCGGCGGACCTGCGGCGGCTCGTGCAGCACGCGTACGCGGCGTTCGCGCGCGACGCCGCTACCGCAATATAGCCCTTTCGTCCATTCTTGTTCTTGACTGTCTCTTTGTGAAGGAGCGGCAATGGCGCATCCGGCGGTACTGAGACCCAACCAGCTGTCCACCGTGCACACGAGCGTGTTCATCATGAGCTCGCAGGCGCCGTTGACGGTGCTGTGCGGCGTGGTCACCACCATGTACGCCGCGACGCAGGTCACCGCGGTCCCGTGGGCGTTCGTCGTGGTGGCCGGCGTGATCGGCCTGTTCCTGCCCGGCTATCTGGCGATGAGCAAACGCACCGCCAACCCCGGCGCCTTCTACTCGCTCATCGCCCAAGGGTTGTCCCGATCGGTCGCGCTGGCCGCCGGCCCGATCGCCTACCTCGCCTACGTCGCGCTGCAGATCGGCCTGTACGGGCTGATCGGCCCGTTCGCCTCCGGGGTGCTGTCGGGCTGGACCGGGCTGCACATCACCACCCTGCAGGTGCAACTCGCCGCCTGGGCGGTGGTACTGGTCTCCGGGCTGTTCCGGATCAAGATCACCGGCTGGTTCGTCTCCACGCTGATGCTCTGCGAGGTCGCCCTGGTAGTCGTGCTGGACGCCGTCCTCGCCCCACACCCCTACCGGGGCGTGCCGCAGTGGGGCACGCTCAACCCGGCGCACCTGCTCGGCGGCACTGCCGGCGGGGTCGCGACCACGGTGTGCATCGCGTTCCTCGCCTTCGTCGGCGTCGAGCTGGGCGTGGTGATGCAGTCCGAGACCCGCAACCGCAAGCGCGCCATCGTGCGCGGCACCGTGACCGCGATGCTTCTCATCACCGCCCTGTACTCGGCGACGTCCTGGCTGATGGGCTGGGTCGCCGGCGACCACCACCTGGTGCACCGCGCGCAGACCGAAGCGCAGAACCTGATGTTCGACCTCGCCCGCCCCTACGTCGGCCCGGCGGTCATCGACGTCGCGAACGCGCTGTTCGGTACGTCGGTGCTGATCGCGCTGATCACGTTCGCGATGACCTGCAACCGGTACGCGTTTTCGCTTGCGCGGGAAGGGTTCTGGTTTCCCGCCGCGGTCGGCCGCCCCAGCATCCGACAGGGCGTACCGGCCACGGCCGCGTTCCTGCAGGCCGGGATCGGGCTGGCAGCTATCGGTGTCTGGTACGTGGCCGGCTGGGATCCGCTGGTGACCCTGTTCTACTACGGCGGCACCCTCGGCGGGTTCATGGTCATGGTCCTGTTCGCCCTGGTGAGTCTGTCGGTGTTCGTCTACTTCCGCCGCCGCACCCGGTCGGGAGAGCGCGATGCCGAGTCGCGCATGGTTCGCGCGGTGCTTCCGCTCGCGGCGTTCGTTCTGCTGAGCGTGATGGTCGTGCTGTCGCTGATCAACTACGACGTCATGCTCGGCGTCGCCCCCGGCAGCCCGCTGCGCTGGATCCTGCCCACAATCCCCTTCGCCCTGCTGCTCGTGCTCGGCACGCTCGGCGTGGTACTGCGCCGCACCCGGCCGCAGCGATGGCGACGCATCGGACTCGGCACCGACGCCGACCTCGCCGACGACACCCAGAACGAAGGAGCCCCGGCATGACGACCGTCCGCGCTGCCCGCGCCGAAGACCGCGATCCGATCGTCGAGCTCATCGACACCAGCTTCTTCCACCTCGACGCCAACCGATGGCTGGTCCCGGAAGCGGCGCAACGGTCGGCGATCATGCGCGGTTACTTCGCCCTCCACGTCAACCATGCCCTGTCCCACGGTGCCGCCGCTCAAGTCGCGGTCGACGACACGTCGAATGCGATCGTCGGCGTCGCGCTCTGGTACGCCAGCGATGATCCCGGGCCGGCTGAATACGACCGCCGCGTCGCCGCGGTCGTCGGCGAGCCGAGGCTGCAGCGGTTCCTGGAATTCGACGAGATGCTGCACCACCACACACCCGCCACCGAACACGACTACCTCGGATTCCTGGCCGTCGCCCCCGACCACCAAGCACGAGGAATCGGCGGCCGCCTCCTGCGCGAACACCACCACCGGCTCGACCACCAGACACGGCCCGCCTACCTGGTCGCCTCCAACCAGCACAGCGCCCGCCTCTACGCCCGACACGGCTACCAGCCGCTACCCGGCGCACGCTACGAACTACGACTCCCCGCAGGCGGATCGATGTACCGCATGTTGCGCACCCCGCCATCCACCGACTGACCCTGCAGACGGCGCACCCGACCAGTTGCCACACGGCTGCGCCGCACCATCCCCATGGAAGGGCTGGACTGTTTCATGCGCACGACGGCACCAGCATCCACCAGCGAAGCAGCATGCGGCCGCATCGGAGCACCCGTCGTCTGGTCACAGCCCTGGCAGCAGTTGCGGCTCGATGACCGGAGCGGATACATCGGCATCGCCCGCGCCGCCGACACCGCCCAACCCGACCGGTACTGGTGCGGCGACGCTGACCCCGCGGGATTCTTCACCGCCTTGCAGTCCTGGTGGCTCGACGAAACCACCAACCCTTCTTGCGTCGCCGTCTATCCCACGCCGGCCGCGGTAGCTGCGGCATGGCTGACCGTCCAACAGGACCGACTCGCCACAGGATTGCCGGCACACCCGTACAGGATCGAACCGATGCCGCTGTGCTCAGTTCGCGACTGGGCCGCGGTGCCGGCTCGGGTCCTTCCGGCGCCCGCTTGATGAGCCAGCGCGCTGCTGCCCACTGGGCCCTCTTGCGGACTGACGGAGCCGAGGCAGCCGCTGCCGCCGGCTGTGCTGCCGTTCAGGTAAACGCTGTGCCTGCCAGACGTAGGGAAGCGGCCGGTCCCGGTGCCGTGGCAATAGGCGGTAACCGGGTCGATGGGCTCGGTGCGCAGGTACATGACGCGCCCGATGCGGTCGACCCGCAGACGGTGAGCATCCCGTAGATCCATTTCCGTGCATACGCCAGCGTGACGCACGATGCCGAGAGTGAAGACGTTCGGCAACGGCTCCCACCTCCTGTACGTAAATACGTTCACGGCATCTGTACACGGTGAGGAAGTCGCATCCGCCTGTAGACAACGACCGAGCCGTATTCTCCGATCCGCTGGAGGTGATGTCTCAAGCGGCGTCCGCGTGCGGATGGCAAGGGGGTCGGCGCCTCCGGAGCGGGACCGGATCGGTACGGGTGACGCAGCGCGGCGGGTCCTGCACCATCGCCGTGCCCACGCCGGCCCCTTGAGAGGCTCGCAGGAGCATGCCGGTGGCCGCGCCCGCGAATCGCTGTGCACGTAATCTCGCGGCCTACTCCCCGTCACCAGCGGGCCTGTCCGGGGCGCTCGGTATCGGTTGGTCGGTGTGGTCGTTCGGCGGCGGTGCCGCGGCGAGCTTTCCGGCGCGGCCGGCGGCGAGGATGGTGCGGGCTTGGCGTGCGGTGATGCCGTGTCGTTGGGCGAGGGTGCTGGCGGTGCCGCCGGTGGCGAGGTGGTCGTTCCAGATGGTGTTCCAGTCCTGTTGGGCGCGTGGGGTTCTGGGCAGTCGCAGTGCGCTTGTGGCGTTCTCCCGGGTGGTGGTGTCGGGTTCTGGTCCTGGGTGGGCCGGGTCGAGCAGGGTGGTGAGCAGTTTGATGGCGGTGGCGAAGGCGGCGGCGGGCCAGGCGGCGATGGTACGGGCGATCGGGTCGGGTGGCGCGGCGGCGATGTTGGCGGCGATCGAGGCGACAGTGCCGGCGATCAACGCGGCCCAGGCGAGTCTGGTGCCGGCTCGGCTGTGGTGTCGGGGGGCGAGCACGGCGAGGGTGGCGACGACTTCGATGCCGTCGATGGTGAGGGGGATGGCGAGGGCGGTCCATCCGGTTTCAGCGTGGGTTTGGGCGAGATGGCGGATGTGGTCGTAGGAGATGGCGGCGGCCAGGAGTCCGAGCACGGCGACGGTGGCTTGCGCGAGGCGTTGCCGATGTTTCATCGGCCGCCCCAGTCATTTCCGCTGTCATGGTTCTGGTTGTCGGGTCGCGGGGCCCAGCGGCCGGTGGGGCGGGGGTCGGCGGTGAGGCTGATGGGTGCGGTGGGCAGTGGCGGCCAGGCGGGGGCCAGGCGCAGGTCATTGGGGGCGGTCGGGATGTAGTCGGCAGGCTGTTGGGGGTGACCGGCGAGGCGGCCGAGGTCTGCGAGGGTGTGGCGGCGGGGCTGGTGGTCAGGGCTGGTTGGCAAGGGCAGCCAGCAGCAGCCGGCCGGGTGGGCCGCGGCCGGGTAGGCGGCGGTGGCGATCAGCGGCAGATTCTTGCCGTGCGCGGCGTGGGTGAGCGCGCGGCGGGCGTGGGCTTCGCGGGCTGGGCTGGCGAACACGAACAGCACGCAGGGGACCGGAGGCTCGGGCGCTCCGGCAGCACCGTCGAGCAGGTGCCGGTATCGGGTGAGTTTCTTGGCGAGTTGGGCGAGGTGTTCGGTGCCGGTGTCGTATTCGAGGAAGAAGTCGACCAGTTGCTGGTCCTGAACCCAGGTTCCGAAGCCGTCGGGCGCGAGGTTGATCAGCGACAGCCACTTCTCGCACCAGTGACCGGGAGCCCACGTCGGTGGAAAGGTGTCGGGGTGGTGGCGGGCGGTGGCGGCCAGGGTGGTGAAGAAGCTGTTGGTGCCGGTCAGGTGGGGCAGGCGTTGGCTGGTGGCCCAGGCGAGGCGTTTGTCGACGCGGTGCCGGCGGTGGTCGCGGTCGGGGATGTCGTGTTCGAGCAGGAACGCGCCGCCGGCGTCCAGCACGTAGTGGCCGGGGTGGGAGCCTGTGTCTCGGCGGGGCCGGAACCGGGCCAGGACGCGCAGGGAGGTAAGGGTGTGGAGGCGGGTGCGGGCGGTGGCTTCGGATCCGAAGCACAGTTGCGTGATCTGTGGGGTGGTCAGGACGCGGTGGGCGTCGACCAGACCGGCGATCAGGCGGTCGCGGGTGCCGGCGCGGGTGGTGATGTCCAGGAGCCGGTCGTGGGTGAGCGGCGGTGTTTTTCGTTGAGGGGAAGTCATAGTTGAGTCCGGGTCCCGCCTGGGTCGGTGGAAACGGCGGCTGTGCTGGGCGTTTGCGGCTGGTGGACCCGAGCGGTCAAAGCGCTTGCCGGGCCGCTGGAGGGACTGCTTGCTGGACTGCTTGCTGTACTGGTCGCGAGGGTTGGCGCTGCTACCGGTGCGGGGCACTGCGTGGCGCTGTGGTGGCGGGGCATGGTGGTCTCCTGTCGCAGGTTTCGGCCTCGACGGGCCGTGGGGAAGTCGGGTTTCGGGCGCAAGCCCGCGCGTTGCGGGTGTCTGCTGGGTAGCGATGCCGCAGCAGCGGGCCGCGGGTGGCGTGACTTGCCGCCGCGTCCCGGCGGAGGGGCGGGGTCTGTTCCGCGGAACGATCCGGAGGGTTCCGGGTGCCGCACAGCGGGGGGTAGATCGTTCCGGAGCGGGTCGGCGTGTGACCCAGATATGCCGCCGTCCCATCGGCCGATGATGCGGCACGAGGCGACGGTCGGCGACACGGCGTAAGACCCGCTACCTTCTATTGCCAGCGGGAGGGCCAGATCGGACAGGCGCCCGGCCGGATTCACCCGCGCGCGCCGATGGATCCCTCCGAACGGGCGACGAGTCGTCCCGCGTCATGCTGGTCCGACATGGCCTCGTGGAGGACGCGTCCGAGCTTGAACGGTGGTGGCAGGCGTCGAAGTCGGGATGCAGGCTCCTACTGCTCGAACTCGGAGGCTCGGCGGGCCGGATGCGCTGAAGCAAGCGCGGTGGCTCGATCGGGCAAGTGCTGCGAAAGCTCGACTGCGTGATGCTGCAGGTCCCCGAGCTCGACGTTGCCGGCGAGTGCTGCATGCGGGTGTTCGGCGTTCGGCAGCTCTGGTGTGATGACGTGCCGGTCGCGGTCGAACAGTGCCGCAGTCAGGGGTGTGTGGCGCGCCGGGAGCCGTTCGCCGTCGCGATCGGCTGATGCGCGGTGCTGGAGGACCCGTTCGGCAACATCATCTCGATCCTGGACACCGCTAAAGGCTTGCGTGGGTAGCCGCGGATCCTTCCGCATCGGCCCGGACTGCTCCGGCTACGCCCTATGCAGGTTGGTGCAGGAGCTCCCAGCGCTCCGACACGCGGGCAAGCACATCGGCGGTGAGTGCCACAGTGGCGGGTCCACACCTTGGCTGCTGGCTTATCCCGCATGCGCTGCTGCCCGGTCGCCGTGAGTGCGCGCGGGAATCGGCACTGACCGAAGCGGCTCCGAGCCCGTTGAGCGGATGCGAAGGTGATGGTGGAGCCCATCGGCGACGTTGATGTGTGTTACCTAGATTCCCGCGGGTCGGTCCACATCGGGATACCGGATGGATCTGAATCAATGAGTTGCTTGTTGGCGCTGCACCGATTGGTTCGGGGCAGCGCCAACAGAGCGTGCGCGGTGATTGGTGTCAGGCGAGGTTGGTGATGTTTTCCCAGGGGATGGTGTCGTCGACGGTGGTGTGGCCGGCGAGGTCGGGGGCGTGGTTGCCGATGGATTGGCCCATGTTGGCCCACAGTTGTTGGTGGCTGCTGATGCTGGGGGCGACGTTGACGGTGGTGTAGACGTCGGGGTTGCCGTCGCCGTCGGCGTCGCCGGGGCTGCTGATCAGCGGTCGTTGGTCGCTGTCGAAGTAGGGGTCGGTATCGGTGGAGGGCTGCAGGGTGATGGTGGTGACCACGTTCGGGTCACCGACGTTGAGATACATGTTGATGGTGTGGTTGTCGTCGAAGCCCCACAGGTCGGGGAGACCGTCGCCGGAGGCGTCGCCGGGGGCGACCAGGCGCATGCTGGCGTAGCCGGTGCCGAGTGAGTGGGGTGGCAAGAACTGGTTGCTGACGGTGCTTGAGGGAAACAGCCAGAGGGTTCCGTCTTCGACGGTGAGCAGGTCCGGTTTTCCGTCGCCGGTCATGTCGCCGGGCGCGATGAGTTGGGTGACGTGTGACCAGTCGGTGGTGGTGTAGCTGGAGCAGTCGGTGTCGGCGCAGTCGAGGGGGCGGGGGACGGCTGACCAGTTGGAGCGGGTGTAGTAGCGGGGGTGGTCGGGGTCGAGGCCGCCGGCGTTGTTGAGGTTGTTTTTGTACAGGAACAGCTGGCTCGTACCGGGTTTGTGGGCCCATAGGTCGTCGACTCGGGTGCCGGTGCTGGACAGGCGGTGGGCAATGAGGGTGTTGGCCCAGCTGGTGCCGTCGGGGCTGTCGCTTCCATCGGAGGCGGTGACGATGGGGTCGGGGGCGCGGTTCAGGGTCTGGTACAGCTCCAGGTTGGTGGTGACCTTGTTCGCGGCGAGCAGGTCGGGCCGTGTGGCGCCGTCGTCGAGGCGGCCGTCGACGTCGCCGGGGCTTACGGCCGCGGTGGGGTCGTCGAGGACGTAGAAGGTGTAGGTGGCGGTGGCGGACTGGTTGCCGGCCTTGTCGACCGCGGCCACGTACAGGTAGTTGACACCCCAGACGGTGGGCTTAATCGTGGCGTCGGCGCTGCCGATCCCGGTGGCGGTGTCGACGGTGGCGGTGGCAAGGGTGCCTCCGCCGTCAGCGAGGTCGGCGGCGGAGGCCAGCGAGTAGGTGAAGTGGTCCAGGCCGCTTGCCTTGCCGTCGGTCGGGTTGTGATCGGTCGCGGCCAGGTGGACGACGCCCTGCTCCCCGATCTTGTGGGTTGCTGTGCCCTCGGCGGGAAAGTCGGAGGAGCTGACGGCCAGATCTTTCGGGGCGGTGGCGTCGTACCAGAAGTACTGGTAGTCGGTGACGCCGGAGGTGTCGTAGGCGTCGACGGTGCGGGCGTCCGCGCCGTACTTGTGCCCGTCGATGAGCTTACTGGTGGGTAGCTTGATGCTGACGGTGCCGCCAGAGCCGGTCACGTGACTGCTGTGTCCGGCGCTGTCGGTCCAGGCGATGACGTCGGTCGCGTCGGCGGTACCGCTGCCACCCTTGTCCCAGACGTGGAACTGGCCGGTGATGCTTTGCGCGGAGCCGTCGGGGTCGGAGATGTGCGCGGCGAGGGAGATGTCGCCGGCGGCGCCGATCCAGCCGGCGTCGCTGAAGCCGGTGTGGTTCGGCGTTGGCGTGGGGGAGAACTTGAAGCTGGTGGGGATGTTGGGGACCTTGTTGTAGTTGAGGGTCAGCGACGCCTTGTGGTTGAACCGCATGTAGTCGTTGCGGTTGGTTTCGCTGCTCGCGCGGATGCGGTAAGTGAGGGTGCCTTGGCCGTTGTCGGCTTGGGCGGAGCTGGTGACGTTGAAGGTGGCGGTGCGGTTGGGGCAGGAGCCGTAGCCGTTGTAGGCGTTGGCGGTGTCTTGTTGGCTCCAGATGGAGGGTTCGTTGCCCCAGTGGATGGTGTGGTCGATCAGGTCGGTGGAGTTGACGACCATGGGGTGCGCGTCGTCGCAGTTGGCCGACCCGGCGTAGGGGCTGACTCCGGTGACTTTGAAGTAGGCGGAGATCACGTGGGTGTTGGTCAGCGATCCGGGGTGGAACTGGAAGAAGCTTCGGGTTCTGCCGTGGGGAATGCAGTCGTCCCAGCCGCAGTAGCCGACGGCGGGTTCGCCGTTGTCGGTGGTGTTCCAGTTCGACGAGTTGGGAAAGGCCTCCTGTACCCAGGCGTAGTAGGTTTGCCCATCGGTCCAGGCAGGGTCGATGTAGACCGGGTACTGGGTGGTGGATCCGGTCAGTAGCCCGGCGTCGGGGGTCAGGGTGACCGAGTCGTCGTCTGCTTGTACCCCGACGGGTTTGACCTGCGCGCCAGGACCGGGTCCGTCGGCAGGATCGGTCTCGTCGACGGTGTCGCCGTCGGCGGTGGCGGCGCTGGCCGCGGCGGCGGTAGAGGAGTCCCACATCATCGGTGCGGGTGAGTGGAACAGGGCTTGCCCGTCGGTGTCGAGCACGGTCACGTTGTTCCCGGTGTCTGACTGCACGGTGAGCCCGCTGCTGGTCTGCGCGGCGAGGGTCAGGGTGGTCAGGGCGGGGTTGGCGGCGGCCTCGGCGGTCTTGACGACCAGTACGTCGGACATGCCGCCGAGGTTGTCGGCGGTGACCCGGAGGTCGACCCCGGGCAGCACGTCGGCGTAGATGGCGGTATCGCCCGAGATCGTCGGTGCCGGCAGGCTGGTCGGCCAGGTCAGTGACAGGCTCTGCTGGTCGTGGTGTAGCACGGCGAGGGGGCCGTCACCGCCGCCGGACAGGGTCAGCGGCGTGTAGCTCGCAGCCGGGGACAGGCTGCCGTCGGAGTTGGGGCGCAGCGTGGCGTCGACGTTCACCCAGGTGTCGTTGCGGTGGATGCGTTCGGGCACGTTGCTGACGTCCTTCTGGAACGTCCCGTCGGGCTGGGCGGTCACGGTGGTGAACGAATCCGTCAACTCCGGGATCGGCACCGGCTCACCGGTGTCCTGGGCTTTCTCGGACGCCGATTGCGCCGCATCCGGCCCAGCAGTCGCCGGTGCGGCCACACCCGCAACTAGCACGCCAGCCGACACCAACGCGGCAGCCAGACCGGCAATGGCACGGCGCGGTCGACGTAATAGGGACGCACTCATGCAACGCAGTCCTTCGCAGTGAGGGGATCTCGAGGGGCAACGCGAGCGCACGCTAGCGGTAGCCAAACCCTCACCACAAGGTCAACTACCAAGAGTAAACAAACTTTACGGTGAATGTCCGGAAAGCCGTTTTTGAAATAGCTTTCAATGGGAACGACACGCCCAGAATGGATAAACATCTGCTTTATCTTCAAACCATTCCTGTGACTATTTTGTGATCTGAGTTGTTTGGTCTGCACCCTCCCGCTGGGCTGTGAAAACCCCCTACAGTGACTCGCCGATCCCCCTGCGTCGAAACCCTGTGTTGTGGAGGTTTGCGATGCCGCATGCCCTTTTGCGGGTCAAGGCTGCTCGTTCGCGTCGTCGTGCTGCGGTCGGGCGGTGGGCGGCATCGGCCGGCGCCGCCCTTCTGGCCGGCTGTCTGCTGGTTGCCACGCCGGCCGCCGCGGCTCCCGGGAGCGACGAGTTGTGGTCGCCGTTCCCGTTGCCGGAGACCCCATCGGTGCCGGTCACCAACGTGAACCGCGCCAGCAGCGCCTCCACGCACAGCACAATGCGCTCCACTGCGCCGCGCGCCCCGCACTGGCCGACGGCGGGTTCGGCGACGATCGGGATCACCCCGATCGATCCGGCCGATGCGGCGATCGCTGCCGCCGCAGGCCACCCGGGACAGCATCGCCTCGCCACGGCTGCGGGTATTCCGGTGTCGGTGTCGGCGCCCGGAACACTGACCACCGGCCGACTGCCGGTCTCGACGAAGGCACGGTCGGCCGCGAAGACCGCCTCCGCCGCGGCGGCTACACGTCAGGTGAAGGTGGCAGTGACGTCGCGGGCGCAGGCCCGCAGGGCCGGTGTTGACGGCCTGGTCGTGTCGGTCGCGCCGGTCGACACCACCGGCAAGTCCGGGGTGTCGGTCGGGGTTGACTACTCGGCGATCGTCGACGCTTACGGCGGTGACTACGCCGCCCGGCTACACCTCGTTCGCCTGCCCAACTGCGTCCTGACCACGCCGACGGTGAAGCGTTGCCAGCGGCAGACGCCGGTCGCCGCCTCCAGCAACGACTTGACGGGAGGTCAGCTCGTCGCTGACCTCACCCTCCCGGCAGCGAGCGGTACCGATGGCGGTGCCGTGGTGTTGGCCGCTGTCGGCGGCGCGGGCAGCGGCGCCGGCACCTACGCGGCGACCCCGTTGAAGGCGTCGGGCGACTGGTCGGTCGGTAACACCGGCGCGTTCAGCTACTCCTACCCGATCACCGTCCCCCCAGCGTTGGGTGGGGACGGGCCGGGTGTCGCGCTGTCGTATTCGTCGTCGAGCGTGGACGGCCGCACGTCGGCCAACAACAGCCAGGCCTCCTGGATCGGTGATGGTTGGGACTACACGCCGGGGTTCATCGAACGCTCCTACAAGTCCTGCGACGACGACGGCCACGACGCCGTGTTCGAGAACTGCTGGGCCGGCGACAACGCCACCCTGTCGCTGGGTGGTAAGTCCAACCGGCTGGTACCCACCGGCAGCGGGAACACGTGGCGACTGTCGGACGATGACGGATCACTCGTCGAGCAGATCGACGGGGCCAGCAACGGGCTGCACGCCGGCACCTACTGGAAGGTGACCACCCAGGACGGCACCGTCTACCTGTTCGGTGCCGAGCACCTGCCCACCGCCAACGGCGGCGATGGGTCGGATGACGCGACCAACGCCGCCTGGGGCGCCCCGGTCTACGGCGACGACGACGGGGAACCCTGCCACGCCGGTACCTTCGACGCCTCACGCTGCACGCAAGGCTGGCGGTGGAATCTCGACTTCGTGATCGACACCCACCACGACATCACCGTCTACCACTATCGCACCGAAACCAACTACTACGGTGCTGGCACCACCCACACCCCCACCTCCTACGTTCGTGGCGGCGTGCCCACGTCGATCTCCTACGGTCAGCAGGTCGCCGACTACGTCGCCGGCAAGAACCCGGCCGCGCAGGTGCTGTTCGGCGTCGCGCAGCGCTGCGACACCACGGGCGGCTTCGACTGCAGCAAGGCCCTGTCGAAAGACACCGCGTCGCACTGGCCGGACGTGCCCTACGACCAGCACTGCGACTCCTCGGGCACCTGCGACACCCACAACCCGACGTTCTGGTCGCAGCTACGGCTGTCGACGATCACCACCCGCGTGTGGGACCTGTCGCTGTCCACGCCCGGCTGGTCCACGGTCGACAAGTACACCCTGTCGCAGACCTACCCGGACCCCGGCGACATCGGCCAGGGCGGCACCTACGAGCCCGGCAAGGCCATGTGGCTGGCCTCGATCCAGCACACCGGCGCCGACACCCGCGGCGGCGGCTCCTCGGTGGCGCTGGACAAGACCACCTTCGACGGGAAAGACGCCCTGGCCAACCGGGTGGACGGCATCATCACACCCTCCGATGTGGCGCCGATCCGGCGGTTCCGGCTGTTCGGGTTGACCACCGAGACCGGCGAGAAGATCACCGTCACCTACGACACCACCGCCACTACCGGCTGCGACCGGTCGAGCCCACCGACCGAAGACAACGACACCCGCCCCTGCTACCCGGTGCGCTGGACCCCGGACGGCTACACCGACCCGATCCTCGACTGGTTCTACACCTACCCCGTGACCGAGGTCGACGAGAACGACAACGGCGACCTGTGGACCGCTGACCAGTCCCCCGCCAAGGTCACCACCTACAGCTACTCCGGCGCCGCGTGGCATCGCGACGACAGCGAGTTCACCCCGACCAAGACCCGCACCTGGGGCCAGTTCCGCGGCTACCACGCCATCACCACCCGCACCGGCAAGACACCAGACCCGATCACCCAATCGACCTCGTGGTACCTGCAGGGCATGAACGGCGACGTCCGCAAGGACGGGTCGAAACGGAGCGTGTCGTTCACCGACTCCGCCGGCGACACCATCACCGACAACCCCGCATGGAACGGCACCTCCTACCAGACCACCACCTACAGCAGCGACGGCGGCAGCGCCCAAACCCAGACCATGAACCACCCGTGGCAGTCGGCGGCCACCGCCACCAAGACCCGTTCCGGGCTACCGGATCTGATCGCCCGCTACAGCAACACCGACCGCGTCGACACCCGCGACAAGCTGGCCGACGGCACCTGGCGCACCGCCGAAACCGTCACCACCTTCGACAACGGCACGGGCCTGGCGACCGCCGTCGATGACAAGGGCCAGATCGACGCGGACGGGAAACCGGTCGGTGGCACCACGCCGGAGAAGTGCACCCACACCCGCTACGCCACCGACACCGACCGCAACATCCGTAGCCTTCCCGCCGAGGTGATCACCAACCAGGGCGCGTGCAGCAGCACCGTCGGCGCCAGCACCCTGTCGGCCAGCCGCACCTACTACGACGGCTCCACCACCCTCGGCACTGTCACCGCCGCCGGTGATGCGACGACCAGCCAGGCGCTCAAGACCGCCTCCCCAGCCGTGACCTGGGCCGCCGCGTCCACCAGCACCTACGACGTCTACGGTCGGGTCACCAAGACGGTCGACCCGTTGGGGCGCGCCACCTCGACCAGCTACGGCGACACCGCCACCGCACGCCAGTACCTGCCAGTCAGTGGAAGCGTGACCAACCCGAAGGGTTGGACCACCAGCACCACCTACGACCCGGGCCGGCAACTGCCGCTGGCCAGCACGGATGTCAACAACCGGCTCACCACCGAAACCTACGACGGGCTCGGACGCCTGACCCAGGTGTGGCTGCCCAGCCACCCCAAAGCCACCTACGCCTCGACACCGTCGATGAAGTTCAGCTACGCCACCACCAACGACGCCTACGTGGCGGTCACGACGCAGACGCTGCACGACAGCGGCCTCTACGACACCGACATCAAGATCTACGACTCGCTGCTACGACTCCGGCAAGAACAGTCGATGCCCCGCAACGGCGCCACCCACGCGAGGCTGATCGCCGCCACCGCCTACGACTCCCACGGCTGGACCATCGACTCCGTCCAAGCCTTCTACAACACCGAGTCCGACCCGGCGACCACTCCCATCCAGATCGTGCCGTCCAAGACGCCAGCCGAAACCCGCACCAGCTTCGACGGCCAAGGCCGCGCCACCGCCTCCACCCTGTACTCCAACAGCACCGCGCAGTGGACCACCACCACCGCCTACCCGGGCGCCGACGAAACCGACACCACCCCACCCGCCGGAGGCACCCCGACCGCCACCATCACCGACGCCCGCGGCCAGAAGACCCAACTGCGGCAGTTCCACGGCGCGGCCGCCACCGGCGCCTACGACCTCTCCTACTACTCCTACGACGCCGCCGGCCGCCAGACCAAGCTGGTCGGCCCGTTGGCGCAGAGCGCCAACCCCAGCGACTCGAAGCTTCTGTGGACCACCAGCTACGACGCGGCCGGCAACACCGTCAAGGCCACCGACCCAGACACCGGCACCACCACCAGCAACTACAACGACGACAATGAACAGGTGTCGAGTACCGACAACGCCGGGCAGACGCTGAGCACCGACTACGACGTGCTCGGCCGTAAGACGGCGGTCCACAACGGAGACACCTCCGGCCCGATCATCAACGCCTGGAGCTACGACACCGCCGACGGAGGCAAAGGCCAACTCGCCACCGCCACCACCTACGCCGCCGACGGCACCACCCCCACCTGGACCCACAGCATCGCCGGCTACAACGCCTTCGGCAAACCCACCGGCGAGACCACCACGGTCCCGGCCGGCGCCTACGGCAACACCGCCGCGATCTCCTATGCGACGACCACCAGCTACTCGCCAGTGATGGGCCTGCCCAACACGACCACGATCAAGGAGACCGGCACCAACAACCTGATCGGCACCGAGACCTACGGCATCGGCTACAACGAAACCGGCCTACCCGTCACGACCGGCGGCCTCGACACCTACGTCACCTGGGCCAACTACGACCCCCACGGCCGGCTGATCCGCGCCACCGACAGCGTCATGCCCAAGCAGGTGGCGGTCACCAACAACTGGGACGAACCCACCGGCCGGCTTCTCAACGCCACCGTGTCCAAGGAAGACGGCAACGCCGCCGTCGACTCCACCACCTACACCTACAACCCCGCCGGCCAGGTCACCTCCGCCACCGACACCCAAGACGGCGGCGGCACCGCCTCCACCGACCGGCAGTGCTTCGACTACGACTACCTTGGCCGGATCACCAACGCCTGGACCGACGCCGGCGCCACCCACACCGCACCGACACCCAGCGTCCAGGGCGTCGGCGGCTGCGACACCACCGACCCGTCCACGGCGTCGCTGTCCGGGCCGGCACCCTACTGGCAGTCCTACAGCTACGACCTGACCGGCAACCGGATCGCCAGCACCGACCACGCCACGACACCCGGCGGCGCCGACCGCACCACCACCGAAACCTACGACGGTCTCGACACCCAACACGCCGTGCACACCGTCACCAACGGTGACACCACCACCAGCTGGGACTACGACGCTGACGGCCGCCCCACCGGCACGACCACCGCAACCGGCGGCACCGTCAACCCCGACACCAGCCAAGCCTTCACCTGGAACGCCGCCGGGAAACTCGCCACTCTTACCACCGGAACACCTGACCAGCCGAAGCACTCCACCGGTTACGGCTACGACGCCGACGGCAATCTGATCGCCCGCACCACCGACGGCATGACGACGGTGTACCTCGGCGGAGACGCCATACAGCTGTCCGGTGGATCCGTCACCGAAATCGACCGCACCTACGACTTCCCCGACGGACCCAGCGCCGTGCGAGTCGCCACCACAAGCGGCAGCAGCCTGCACTGGCAGGCCGCCGACCCCCATGGCACCGGCACCGTCGACATCACCGCCGATGGCCTCGCCGTCACCCGACGCCTCTACACCCCGTTCGGCCAAGACCGCACCCCCACCACCAGCCAAGGCTGGGCCGGAGACAAAGGCTTCGTCGGCGGCACCCGCGACGACACCAACCAGCTCACCAACCTCGGCGCCCGCCAATACTCCGCGACCTTGGGCCGCTTCCTCAACCCCGACCCACTCCTCGACCACGACTCGCCACAGCAATGGAATGGATACGCATATTCAAACAACGCTCCGCCTAACTCTTGTGACCCCGACGGAAGAATGATTCGTGGCGACGATGGCCGTGGCTACGGAACCGCCAAGCAAGTAGACAAAGCAAACCGTGAATATTATTGGATGCACCCCGAACGGCTGAGTAAGAACGATCCAAACTACTCTCGTACGGGGCCGAAAATGCATCCTACGAAGTCTTGCAAGAGCGGTATTTATGGGCCTGGCGGCGCCTGTCTCGACGCTAAGATGCCTCAGGTTCGGCAGGGGAATCTCACCAATGGATCCGATGCCTATGCGCTCGCACTTGCGTCGCAGATTCACGCGAGTTGCTTCTTCGACAAAGCGCAGATTATTTGCACCGGATCTGGAAGCGTATATTCCCGACCGATAACTATCGGGGATATCCTCTTTTATCCAAATTCGAGCGGCGACCTTGGTCGTCAGAAAAAATTCGAAGCGCAGCGTCGGGCCGCAATAGCGAAAAAGGCGTCGAAGCGCACGGCAGACATCTACGGTCCAAACCTCCTTCGGCACGAAGCAGTGCACTCGGACCAATGGACCCACTTCTCGAGCGTTGGTCAATACGCAGCAGTCTACTATGCCCTCTCGTTGTCGTCCTTGTGGCATTGCGGCGACGCTGCCATATGCAACTTGTTCGAGGTTCAGGCAAATCTCTACTGGGGAGGCTACAAGGACTATCGGTATCTCAAGCCATCGGCTGGCAGCACGCCGCGCCCTGTTCCGGGTGCCAGTCCCCGTCCAGTTAACTAGTGTGGCGTTAAGCCAGCCTAAGTGAAGTTGGCCAGATCTAGATTGGTGCGTGTCAGATGAGGTGGCCGAATCGGGCAAGATTCAGATTTCGCGACCGGCGCCTGTTTCGTCGACATCTATCGATGATGACCTCCGTCGCAATTTGCGCCGGACTCCTAACTGCTTGTTCTCCCGGTCCTGCTCGCTTCGCGGGGATCCAATGGATAGGAGGACAGGCGGTTGTACGGATATTCCGTTGCGAAGGGAGCCCCATCGCCGGGCTGGCATTAGGTGACAAGCGAACGGACGAAGCGAAATCAAGCACTGCGAGTCCCCAGGGTGGAAGTTGGGAAATCAGCGCACCTCTAGACGGCGAGCCGCCCTCGACGGTGCCGCTCTTTTCAACGCCGGCCGGGTGGAATCGTATCGGATTCGGCTTGGATCACTTAGAACCGGGTAAGGCTTATGACCTTGACGCATTTTTTGCAACGCGCGGTACTTTGGTAATACAGTTCACATTATCTGAACTAAAACGCTTGCGGAAGAACCAGGTACTGAGCTATCACCCTGGGCTTCTCGGACGAACAGGCGACTCTCGCACGATTAGCCTAACTGAGTTTGCGCACCAAGCGAAGAACGATTGCTAAAGGACAGCCATCGGCGATAGGGATTTGGCACGCGACGCGGCGGCACCGGAAGGATGGTGCCCGACCTTCGGCGTTGGTTAAGGGCAACTGACCGCGTTGTTGTGACGGCGCGGCTATTCCGCTTTCGTAGGGTAGTAAGGCATTAGATGAGTAGTCGGATTGCTGTCACAATTATTGGCGCCAGTGTGATTACACTCGGGACCTTCTATTTGCTGAAGCCCAATCAGTTCGTGAACATTCTGAGGAGGGGTCCAGGCGCTCGCGGAGAACCGACTCAGCTGCCGGGCTGTGTACGAGTTGGGTTTTGTCTCCTGCTCGTACTTGTTGGAATATTCTTTGTTTATAAAGCAATAGTTGGTGAGATACCTACTAGGTGAGTCTGCTGAGTTGTGCATACGTGTCCAACCCTCTTAGGGGCCGTCGCGTGGCCGGAAGGTAAGGCGTGTCAATCCGACGAGGCGAGACTGGCGTGGTCCGGCTCCGGCGCGTCCATGCGTATGGGTTTTCCGTTGTCCTAGTAGGCGTGCTCGCCTCCTGCTCAAGCCTCCCGAAAAGAGTAAACGATGATGATCTTATCGGTGAGTGGCGTGGCTCAGGAGGCGCTCTCCTAACGCTTGATCTGAGGCATCGCTTCGTTGCGAAGCGGCTACCGCTACAGATAATTGCCTCTGGCAGTTACTATGCGCCGCGGGATGCGACTGGTTCTTGGTATATTGAAAGGCGGGGCTTAGAAGCGGCGCGACTCAATCTTTCGATCAAACGTAGCGGCTTCCAGCTTGTCATAGGAAACGAAAATAGCCATTGGGTCATCTTCTATTACATCACTGACCCTGACCTGGATAAACGGTATGTGTTCCGTCGAGTAATTTCCGAGTAGCAGAGCGCTGTGGGATGGGACGGGTGTGGCTCGGAGGACGTGGCGGGCACATGTCGCTGGCGCTGGGCGGGCCCGGCTTAGCGCGCAGCGCGGCGCGCTGAACCTGTTACGACGGGTGAGGGTGAATAGAAATAGCGTGGCCCCGGTGGTCTAGGAGATGAGGCTAGCATGTTGTGCTTGTCACTCTGGTTTATTCCGCTTTCATAGATTGTTTGTGGGTAGGGCGGCGAAACTCTGGCTACGCCCGCCCCTGCCCACGCTCGGTTAGAGCGCTGGCGGCGTTGGGCCATGGTGCTGCGGTCGGTGGTGTTGGGCGCGGGGGATGGTGGCGGCGGTGGCGTTGGCGGCGTCTTTCGCGAGTTGGGGGAGCACGCTGCTGTAGGTGTCGGCGGTCAGGGTGATGGTGGAGTGGCGCAGCATGGCCTGGACTACTTTGAGGTCGACGCCCGCGGCGAGGGCGAGGGTGGCTGCGCCGTGGCGCAGGTCGTGCAGCCGGATCGGGGGAAGACCTGCCCGGGCGATGAGTCGCTGGAAGTGGGCGGTGACCCAGCCGGGTTGGAGTGGCTGGCCATCGGGCGTGGTGAAGAGCAGCCCGTGGGTGGGCCAGGGTTCGCGGGCGGCGAGGCGTTGTTTGGCTTGCGCCGCGCGGTGGCGGCGCAGGACGGTGATGGTGTCGTCGTCGAGGGCGATGGTGGCATCCGAGGATTCGGTCTTGGTGCGTGCCAGGGTCGGCGTTTTGTGTTCGCCCAGTAGCTGCCAGCGGATGGTGATCTCACCGGCAGTCAGGTCGAGGTCGTCGTCGTGCAGCCCGCAGGCTTCGCCGCGGCGGAGCCCGCGGTAGGCGACCAGATGAAACAGCGGATAGAGCGCGTCGTCGAGGATCGCATCCAGGAACCGGCCGGTTTGTTCGGCGGTCCACACCATCACTGGCCCCGGGACGGTTCCATCGGCCTCCCAGCGGCGGACGCGTTCTGGCGTCCACACGAGCGGACGTGGCCGGCGCGGAGAGGGTAGTTCGATGTGGGTGGCGGGGTTGGCGGCTATGAGGTCTTCACGGATCGCGGCGTTGAGCGCGGCGCGCAGGGTGGCGCGGATGCGGTGCAGGGTGGTCGCGCCGGTGACCTTCTCCCCACGCAAGGCGAGGCAGGCTGCCTTGTCGCCAGACTCGCGGATGGCCTGGACGTAGTCGGCGCGGTCGATGATCGCTTCGATCATCGCGGCGATGTGCTGCCGGCGTAGCCGGTCGAGCCGCAGATGCCCCAAGTGCGGGATCAGGTGGCGGCGAATGTGTTCGGCGTACTTGCTGCGGGTCGAGTCGGCCAGGTTGCGTTTACCGGCGAGCCATTGGTCGAGCCATTCGGCGACGGTCGGCTGCCCGATCAGCCTGGTGCCGGTTTGCAGGGCGCGGCGGACGGTGTCGGTGTCGGGTAGCCGTCCGTCGGTGGAGATCGTGTGCTTGATCAGGTCACCAAGTCCGATCTGGCTGGTGGTATCGCTGCGGTCCGGGATCGCCAGCAGCGTGTTGAGGTGCAGCAGATCGGCCGTGGCGTCGTCCTGGGTCGGGTAGCCGGCGTGGCGCAGCGTGCGGCGTGTGCCGTCGGCGCGGCGCGGCAGGTCGCATTGGATGTGCCAGGCGCCGTGTCGCGGGTTCCAGGATCCGTTGGCCCGCTTGAGTTGCGGGCAGCCCCGGCCGAGCAGGCGGGCGGTCTGCGGGTCACGGCAGGTGCAGCGTTTGTAGACCGAACCCTTCACCAGGCCGGCTCCCTTCCCGATCGGCACGTCGACCCGCCGCCAGCCGGGCAGGTCATGGAGCGCCCAGCGTGGTGACGGTCGTGGCCATGGCCGCTCGACTCCACCGCGAAGTCAAGTCGCACCACCGGCGCGGGCCGGCGACCAGCCGAGCTCGCGAGAGAAGGCGCCGCACGGGCCCCAGCCGCCGGGTGACCGACGCCGGCGCAACGGTCGGGATGGGAAGACGGGAGGCGCACCGTGCAGCCTGGCGGAGGCTGCGGCCCGGCCGGGGTCGAGACGACTGACCGGCTCGGGATCGAGATAGGGAACGGATCGGGGGAATGATCCCTGCTGTTGTTGATGCTCATGTATTCAATTGCCACCGGCCCCCACCGAATGGGACAGCACTGTTGCGCAGAACACGGCAGCACCATCCGATCGGCGACGCGTATCAGAACATCGGGGAGTCGGGACGCGGTCCTGTGCGTGCCGGTGGCGAGACGGTGGATGGACTGCGTCAGAACGGCGGGGACGGGCCTCGAGCAGAGGCATCGATCTGTCGGCGATGGTCATGCTTTCCACCCGCCCAAGGACACCGAGGAGGGGACTGCGGTACTACTCAAGCCACCGCAGCAGCGTCCGGCCGGCGACCTTCTCAGGGCATCGGACGTCGAGCCGAGTGTGGAGCACACACGAGCACACCGGCCGACTCAGGGCGGCCAGCGCGCTCGGCAGATACCGCGTTGTGGCCGGTCACGGCCTCGCGCAGCAGCAGTCGACTGCATCGCGGGTCAGGGCGCCGTGGTGCTCCGTGGATGCTCCGACCGCGTGACTCCAACATGCATCAACCGGCGCTACGTGACTCCAGCGATCGCTGCGAGCGCCGGGCCGGTGGGCCGGGGCCGGCGATGGCGCGGCGTGGTGTCGATGCTGGTCGGGGGCGGTTTGGGGGCTACCGGGCGGTTCGCTCGGCGGGGCGTCGGATAAGGTGCTGACGCTGGGGGCGGTAGCTCAGCCGGTTAGAGCAGGGGACTCATAATCCTTTGGCCGCGGGTTCGAGTCCCGCCCGCCCCACCACCTGCGGAAACGCGGTCTGTCGTGCCCTACGAGGGTGGTAAGCCAGGGGACTGGCGTCAGCGACCCGCTGGGGTGCAGATGCAGGAGCGGTTGCCGTCGGCGTCCTCGACCACCCAGTACGACGGGGCGGCGGCGTCGCTGACCAGCCGGCCGCCGGCGGCGAGTACCGCCTGGAGCCGTCGCTCGCCCTCGTCGGGGGCGACCCAAACGTCGAAGTGCCAGCGCTGTTCGAAGGGTTGCGCGGGCAGTACCGGGCCGCCGCTGTCGTCCGGTTCCTGCCACCACACCGTGGGTACCTGCCCGCTGGGGTCGACGGGTTCGCCGTGGGTGACCTCGCCGCCGAGCAGCGCCGCATAGTACGGGGCGAGCCGCGAGTTGGCCGCGGTGTCGAGGCCGAGTTCGAGCTGGGTGATGCCGCCGGCGTCGGAGGTGACGCCGAGCTGCTCGGCGCGCCGGCTGATCTCGCGGGCGAGCTGGACGTCGCGGCCGGTGATGCCCTCGGGGCTGGTCAGGGCCACGACCACGGCGGTGCCGGTGATGGTCAGGTCCGGGTAGTGGGCGGCGGCGGTGGCGGCCTGCCCGATGGCGTTCGCCAGCGCGTACCCGGTGGCGGGGTCGCCGGTGCGGAAGCGGGCCTTGAGCCGGCCGAGGAGCGGTCGCCAGTCGTCGAGGCCCGCCTCGGCGAGTTGCGCGCTCGTCAGCTGTTGCTGGTCGTCCATGATGCTCCGTCCGCCGGTGGGTCGTGGTCGCCCACGGTAGGGCAGGTTCCGGACGAACGCCGTCCGGGATGTTCACACGGCGGCAATGAGTTCCGGCCAGCCGCGCCGTGTGCCCGGCAACGAAGGGGTCCCGATGGGTGCGGTGACCGCGCACCTGGCGATGTCGTTTGACGGGTTCGTCGCGGACCCGGACGACGGCTGCGACGAGCTGTTCGGCTTCTACGCCACCGGCGAGGTGCCGCTCCAGCTCAGCGACGGCTTTCCGGAGCCGCACGTCTCGCGGCGCACCGCGAAGTTGCTGACGGCCGAGCAGCCTGGTGCCGGTGATCCTCGGCCGCGGTGACCCGTGGCTCGCCGGCACCCGGGGTGCTTGTTGGACCCGGCGGTGGCCGCCGACTGCGGCGTCACCCACCTCCGCTACCGGGTGCCGCCTCACCGACCGATCCGTACGACCGTTGCCGCGCAACGGGTCCGGCGGCCGTCAGAGGCGGACGGCCGTTCCGCCGACGCGGACCTCGGTGGCGTCGATGGGCAGTACGGCGGCGTCCCGGCCGGCGTCGTGCCAGCTGCCGCTGCCGGTGCGGTACGCGAGGGTCCTGCCCTTGGCGGCGACCACCCACCCGTCCGGCAGCTTCCACTTGACGGGCAGCACGGCGGTGCGGTCGGCGACCCCGACGTAGTGCACGGTGCTGCCGTTGACCACGACGTACACGTGGCTCGGTTCGCTGTCGTACTGCACCTCGCCGAGGACGAACGGCGTGCCGGTCTGCCCGTACACGACCCACGGGGTCAGCGACGGGACCGCCGGGAACTCCTCCAGCGGGTCGGCGTAGTCGCTGGCCTGGAACGCCTTCCGGAACACCTTCGCCGCACCGCCGCGGGCTGCCCAGCCGAGCTGCGCGGCACCGGCGGTGGCCGGGATCGCGGTCGGCGCCTTCGACTCGCCCAGCGGGTCCGGCCGTGCGCCCCAGCCCAGCGTGTGGTCGCGCGCCGTCATCGGCGAGATCGGGGTCGGGGAGCCGAGGACCTGCAGGGCGGTCGGATGGTCGTTGGACGCCACCAACATCGTCTCACCGCGCGCCACGTCCAGTACCGCGACGCCGTCGGTGAAGTGCACCCGGTGCCAGATCCGGCTGGTCCGGTGGGAGTCGAAGGAGTGCCGGGTCGAGTAGTAGGCCGGCGCGCCCACGTCGACGGCGATCATCAGCCGGTTGCCGAACGCGGGCTCGGCGAGGCCCGGCCGGTCCGGGTCGAGCACCTCGGCATCGCCCACCTGGAACGCGCCCTTCCCGGTACGGGTGAGCAGGCTGACGGCGATCTGGCGCACCGTGGACTTGTCCTGCGCGACGGCGGACACCCGGTGCCCGACGATCGCGGCGTCGCCGTAGCGGGTACGGCCGATCCAGATGACGTGGCCCTTCGCCTTGCCGTGGGTCTCCTTGGTGTAGCCGCGCCGGGCGGCGGCGAGCGCCGCCTCGTCGTGCGCGAGGTTGCCGCGGGTCGGCCGGTCGAGCAGGCCGCTGACGCTCGCGGCGGTGGCGTTCACCCGCTCCGGCCGGTTCGCCGCGCGGTACCCGGCCACCGAGGCGAGCAGCGCGAACACCAGGAGCGCGGCGGTGATGCCGCTGATCCTGGCGCGCCGGCGGCGCTGCCGGCGCTGCCCGCCACGGCGGGCGGCGGTCACGATGTCGTCGGCCGGGGCGAGGTGTGCGGTGGCGTCCTGGAGCGCCCGGTGCAGCTCGTCGGTACTCATCACTCGCTCCTTGTGCCGGTGTCGGACGAGGGCACGAACACGTCCGGCAGGGTGCTGCGCAGATGTGCGAGGGCTCGCGAGGTGTGGCTCTTGACGGTGCCGACGGAGCAGCCCATGACCCGGGCGGTGTCGGCCTCGGACAGGTCGTCCAGGTAGCGCAGCACGACCGCGGCCCGTTGCCGCATCGGCAGGCCGCGCAACGCATGCAGCACCGCGCCGCGGACCGCCACCTCGTCGGCGCGGTCGTCGACCGCCTCGTCGGCGTGGTCGTACAGGGGTGCCTCGCGCACCCGCCGCGACCGCCGGCGCCAGCGGTTGATCGCCTGGTTGGTCAGGATCCGCCGCGCGTACGCCTCGGGTTCCCCGTCGATCCGCCGCCACTTGACGTAGAGCCGCTCCAGTACCTCCTGGAGCAGGTCCTCCGCCTCCTGCCGGTCGGTGGTCAACAGGTACGCCGAGCGCAGCAGCGCCGCCGATCGGGCCCGGACGAACTCGTCGAACCCCGTCCCTGGGTCGGCCATCGCACCTCCATCTCACCAGGTACGACACCGGCCGCCGCACCGAGGTTTACCGGAACCGGCGGAAGAACCGGCGAATCGCGCGCCGGCGGGTCAGCTCCACCCGTACCTGCCGCGCAGCACCGCGGCGACCCGGCCGAAGCGGGGCTGGTCGAGGATGGCGCCCTCGCGGCGGATGCCGTCCTCGCGCATGGTCAGCACCCGGTCCAGCCGCAGCCAGCTGGGTCGGTGCTGCCGGTCCCAGTCGCCGGGGCCGAGCGGGTACCAGTTGTGCTGGCCGTCCCGGCGGGCGTTGCTGGACAGCATCAGCCCGTACAGGGTGCGGCGGCCGGAGCGGCCGACGACCAGCACCGGCCGGTCCTTGCCCTGGCGCGGATCCTCCTCGTACGGCACCCAGGTCCAGACGATCTCGCCCGGATCGGCCCGGCCGTCCAGTTCCGGCGCGTACGCGAGGGTGCGGCGCCGCAGTGCGGCGACCTGGCGGGGGCGGGCCGGCCGGGCCGGAGCGGGTACGCCGGGGCGGCGTCGGCGCAGGCGGGCGGCCACGGAGGCGAGGAGATTCGGCACGCCGGCACCCTACCGGCCCCGATTTGTCCGCCGCGGGAATTGAGCGGGGTCGACTCAAGTTGTAGGGAGTGACGCCCGGTGCTGCCGGGCCGCGAGTGAGTGGTACGGCCGAAGGAGATGTTCGATGAACAGTGTGTCGTTGTGGTCCCGGACCAACCGGTTCGCCGAGTTCGACGCGCTGGTGCGCAGCGCGTTCGGGGACGGCACGAGCTGGCCGGCGCAGCGGTCCGGGTTCACCCCGGCCGCCGACGTGGTGTCCGACGGTGAGGACGCGGTGATCCGCATCGAGCTGCCCGGCGTGCGCGTCGAGGACGACGTGACCGTCGAGGTCGACGGTGACCGCCTGGTGGTGCGCGGCGAGCGCCGGGACGAGACCACCGACGGCGAGCGCGGCCGGCGCGAGGTGCGCTACGGCGCGTTCCGGCGCACCTTCGGGCTGCCCCGGCACGTCGGACCGGACGCGGTGACCGCCAGCTACGACGCCGGCGTGCTCACCGTGCGGGTGGCCGGTGCGTACGCGCAGCCGGCGACCCACCGGATCGCCGTGACGACCGGGCAGCCGGCGGCGGTGGACGCGGGCGAGCGCCCGGCCGAGTCGACCGACGAGGCGGCGACCGAGGAGTAAGGATCGGCAGCGGCCGGCTGTGCCGGCCGGGAACGACGATCGACCGACGATGGCCCGGCGCACTCGCGCCGGGCCATCTCCGTGCCGCTCAGCCCGGCCGGTCAGTCGTGCCGGTCAGTCGTGCCGGTCAGTCGTGCCGCTCAGTCGTGCTGCTCAGTCGTGCCGCTCAGCCCGGCCGGTCAGTCGTGCCGGTCGGTCGTGCTGCTCAGTCGTGCTGCTCAGTCGTGCCGGTCAGTCGTGTCCGGCAGCTGCCCGCCGGAGATCCGGCAGCTGCCCGCCGGAGACGTTCGGCAGGTGCCGCTCGGCAGAGATGCGCGACGGTGAGGTCGGGCGGGGATGCCCGCGATCGTGCCGCGGGTCGGAGCCTCAGCGCAGCCGGGCGAGGACGGTGACTTCCTTGCGGTTGTGGTACAGCTGCCGGGCGAACAGCACCTGGTAGCGCTCCCGCAGCAGCCGCAGGCAGTCGCGTACGGTGTCCAGCGGCCGGCGGCTGCCGGTCTTGAGGGTGAGCACGATGTGCGCGCCGGGTCGAAGCTGGCCGGCCGCGTCCAGCATCACCCGGGTGCTCAGCCGCGGCTCCATCCGCAGGTCGTTCACGGCCAGATCGAACCGGGTCCGGTTGGACCGGAAGAACTCCCCGACGGTGGTCGCGACGTGGTGCACCCGCGGGTCGGCGGTCAGCGTTTCGGCGAGCGCGCCCGGGTCGATCGCCCACACGTCCAGGCCGCGCTCGCGCAGGATGCGGGTCCAGCCGCCGGGCGCCGCGCCCAGGTCGACGGCCCGCCCGCGGTCCGGCAGCGGCACCGGGTACGCCTGGAACAGCTCCTCCAGCTTGAACTCGGCGCGGGAGACCTGGTCGGGGCCGCGGGACAGCCGGACCCGGCCGCCGGGCCAGTCGCTGAGGCTGTCGGCCGCCCGGTTGAGCCCGATCAGCACCCCGTCGCGGGTCACCGCGCAGGACACCACGGTGTCCGCGCCGGCCCGCCGTACCGTGCGGCCGTCGTCCCGCAGCGCCGCCGCGACCGCGTCGAACAGCTGCCGGGAGCCGTACCCGGCGGTGTCCGGCTCGCTGATCCACGCCTGCACGGCGAGCTCGTCGGCGCGGCCCGCATCGGCCAGCTCGTCCGGCAGCGGGCCGTCGAGCACCGCGCGTACCTGGTCCGCGACCCGGTCGGGATCGTCGGCGTCGGGCCGCGGTACCCGGGCCAGCTCGACGGTCAGGTGCCGGACGAACACCACTGGGCGGGTCCGGCAGGCGGCGGCGACCTCGGCGGCGGTGGGGCCGGCGGACAGTACGCCCAGATCCGGGCCGATCCGCTCGACGGCGGGGGACTGCAGGGTCCGCTGCAGTTCCCGGGCGGCGGCGCCGAAGCTCTCCTCGTCGGCGGAGAACACGACCCGCCCGCTGTCGTGGTTCACGCCGCGCTCACACCTCTCCGCGCTCGCCCGCCGCGACCGGCCGGCTCGGCGGGCCGCGGTGTCCGAGGGACTACCTGGGGTTCTCGGCACCCCGTGGACGAAACAATGGCCCCGCGGTGGTGAAGATCGACTTCACCGTCCGGCGGGGCCAGTGCGATGGCTCGGCTCGACCCGGACGCAGGAGGACCGGGCCGGCGGCGGCCGTCAGGCGCGGCGCAGAACCTTGCCCTTCTTCAGGCAGGAGGTGCACACCTTCAGCCGCTTCGGGGTGCCGTTCACCACGGTGCGCACCGGCTGGATGTTCGGGTTGAAGCGGCGGGACGTGCGTGACTTCACCCGGCGCACCAGCGCGTTGCGGCCGAGCCGTTGAACGCTCTTGCCGTAGCCGGGCTCTTTGCCGCAGACGTCGCAACGCATAGACACGGTCATTCTCCTGCGTATGGTGGGGTGCTCTCAGGCGCCACTAGGGCACAGAATCTTCATCAGTCTAGCCGAGGGTCATTCCGGGCGACCACGTGGGCCCATCGGACGCCGCGGCGGCGCCGACTCGCCGGCAAAACCGGACGAACCACGACAAAGGGCTCGTCAGCCGGCGCTCGACTCACCACCCTACCCGCAGCAGCCACCCGCGTCCCGGCGGTACCGGGAGCGGCTCGCCCGGCGCGAAGTCCCGCGCCGGCTGGAACCCGTCGATGGAGGCGGCGCGTACCGGTCCGGTCGGCAGTACCGCCGGGTCGAGCGACAGGGCGACCTCGACCGGCTCCGGCGCCCAGCTGGCCACCGCCACCAGTGCGCTGCCCCGGCCGTCCGGCCCGGTGCGCAGGTACGTGGTGGCCAGCACGTCGTCGCGGTCGGTGCCGGCCGGGTCGGCCGGCGACCACCAGCCGAGCATCCGGGCCGCGCCGATCCCGAACGCGTCCCACTCGCTCCACAGTGGACGCGGATCGGCGCCGTGTCCGAGCCGGCCGGTCATCCCGAACACCATCCCGCGCCACGGGTTGCCGCCGTCCTGCAGCATCTCCCCGGTCAGCCCGTACGGCAGGCCGGACATCTCGACGAGCCAGCGGTCCGGCGACGCGTCGTGGTCGAAGTACTCGCCGAACCAGAGCCGGTCGGTGAACGGCAGGTGCTCCAGGTACAGGTTGGCGCTGGAGGCGAAGCCGTCCCGCTCGTTGTACTGGTTGGCCGAGTGCACGTCGATCAGCGGTTCCGGCCGCCCCCGGTCCAGGATCCGGCGCAGCCGCAGCATGGTGCTGCGGTCGAACGCGATGTCGTCCAGGTAGATCCCGTCGATGCCGGCGCTGCGGACCAGGTGGTCCAGCCCGGCGAGGTAGTAGTTGAGGAACCGGCCGCCACCGTCGACGATCAGCGAGCTGTCCTCGGTCGGGGTGGCGTACCAGGCGGGCAGGTAGCCGGTGTCCACGTGCTCGCGCAGCCAGGAGCAGCCGCCGCCGGGCCCGCGGGCGAACACCTCGTCGCCCAGCGACAGCAGCGCGAACAGCTCCGGCGCCCGGGTGCTCAGCTCCCGCACCGTGTAGTACAACTTGACCGCGAGGCCGGCCGCGTGCGCCTGGTCCACGTAGGACGCCATCGTCTCCGGTGTCACGAACGGATAGTTCAGGTACGGGTTGACCGGCGTGGCGTGGTGGATGTTGACCACGGTGGCGCCGGTCGCCGCCGCCTCGTCGACCGGCCGGCAGTCGTGCAGGTACCGCTGGGCGAAGTGCCGGTCGGTGCGTACCGGCTTGAACGGGGTCGGCAGCAGCCGCGCGTCGAACCGCAACCGCTGCCCGGCCCGCAGCCGGCGGGCGCCGCCGTAGCAGCGCAGTCGCAGCACCGGGCCGTCGGCGACGGTACGGATGCCGCCCCGCCCGCCGTTGTGCCACGACTCCGGCAGCACCAGCGGTCGCTGGTGGTAGAAGTTCGTGTTCAGCGGGCGCACGTAGTGCTCGTCGGACAGCCGCACCTGCACGCCGGCGGCCACGTTGCCCAGCCACACCGCGTCCTGGTTGCGGGCCACGTCCCAGTGCCAGTCCACCGTGGCCGGTCGGGTACCGCCGGGCACGCCGAGACCCATCAGGTAGGGCACCGCGTCGGCCCGCAACGGCAGCTCCAGCGCGACGTCGGCCAGCTCGACGTCGTCGGCCGCGACCAGCTCGATGCGCAGCGTCAGCGCGCCGTCGAACTCCAACCGGCCGATCAGCTCGACCGTCACGCCGGCGGCGCTGCCGTGCGCCGACCAGTCCGCGTGGGCGCGCCCGGCGGCGTCGTGCCGCAGCGCGGTGAGCGGCTCGTGCGGCACGCCGTCGGCATCTCGTACGGTCAGCGTCACCGGCGCGGCGAGCAACTCGGTCGGCGCCGTACCGAGCTGCCCGTCCGGGGTGAAGAAGCTGGTCAGCCGCGCCGGCAGGCCGCTGTCGGCCAGGGTGACCGACCGGCCCAGCACCCGCAGCGCCGCACCGTCGACCCGGACCGGGTGGTACGGCCGTACCACGCTGTCGTCCGAGCCGATCCGGGAGTTCAGCCACCGCAGCCGGCGCAACGCCACCGGATCGCCCAGGTGCGTGCCGACCGGCTCGCCGGGCGGCGCGGCGGTGGGCGGCGGGGTCGGCGCGGGGGCGGCGACGGTGAGGGTGACCTCGACCGTGGCGCTGCGGCCCCCGGCGGTGACGGTGAACGTGCCGCGGTGCTCGCCGGGCCGCGCGTCGGGCGGGACCGCGGCGCCGCACCACAGCGCGGCGACGGTGTATTCGGGCACGTCCAGCCGGCGGTGCAGCGGCGCACCGTTCTCGTCGGTACCGCCGAGCGTTGGGCAGTCGAAGATCCCGGCGCCGAGCCCACCGTCCGCTGTGGACAGTGAGCCGAACTCGACGGCCACGTCGGTCACGTCGGTGCCGTAGACGCCGAGCTGGAAGGCGTGGTACTCACCGGGTTCGGCGCGCAGCCGCAACCGTCCACAGTGGTCGTTCTCCAGCCAGCGGGCGGGCAGCTGCCGCATCCGGATCGGGTGCTCGCGGTCCTCGCCGAACACCAGCAGTTCCGGTCCGGCCGGTGGGGCGGCGGCCGGGCGTTCCATCTCGGTGTACCGGTGATGCTCGTCGATCGCCTGGTAGCACACGGATTCCGGGGCCGTGGCGGCCGCGGCCGCCACGCGTCGCCAGGTCGCCTCCGGTGTCGGCGGCGGGAGGTACTCGTGCTCGGGATAGGACCGGCTGCCCGCCGCCGTGTACGGCAGGTAGTAGACGAGATGCTCGCCCGGTCCGGCGGGCTCGAAGACGCACCGGCCGGCGTCGACGAACGCGTTCGGTACCGGCGCGCCGTCGGGGGAGTGGACCACCACCCCGCCGCGGTGGCGATCGGGCAGGCGCCACGGCAGCGGTACCGCGACCGCAGGGGCCCGGCTGCGGACGGTGACGACGGCGCGGTGGTTGCCGAGCGCATCGGCGTCCCACGATGCGGAAGAAACCACTTCCAGGGCTGGCATGTTGCGCAATCTAGCTCGAAAGACTGGGAATTCGAACGCTCTTGACATACGGAACATCTTTTCTCCAGGATGTGTCAAAACTCGAACCGAGGAGGCGAGGTGACCGCACCGTGACGGCATCCGCTCGGGCCGACGAGGCCACCCCAGCCACACCGACCCGGACGGAGACCCGGCGCCGTACGGCACGCGGGCGGCGGGTGCCGCTGCGGGCCCGGCTGCGCAAGGACCGGACGCTGCTGTTCCTGTGCCTGCCCGGCCTGCTGTACTTCGTGCTCTTCTACTACCTGCCGCTAGCCGGCAACGTCATCGCCTTCCAGGACTACCAACCGTTCCTGGGCTTTCGCGGCAGCCAGTTCGTCGGCCTGACCAACTTCACCGAGCTGCTGACCGACGCCGACTTCTGGTCCGCGGTCCGCAACACGCTGGAGATCACGGTGCTGCAGCTGGTGCTGTACTTCCCGGCGCCGATCGGGCTGGCGCTGCTGCTCAACTCGATGCTCGGCAGCCGGATCAAGCGGTTCGTGCAGACCGTGGTGTACCTGCCGCACTTCCTGTCCTGGGTCGTGGTCGTCGCGATGTTCGGTCAGGTGCTCGGCGGCGCCGGTTCGATCACCACGCTGCTGCGCGACCACGGCGTGGACATCGGCAACGTGATGGCCGACCCGGACACCTTCAAGCTGCTGGTCACCTCGCAGGTGATCTGGAAGGACACCGGCTGGGCGACGATCATCTTCCTGGCCGCGATGACCGCCATCGACCTCGACCTGTACGAGTCGGCCGCCTGTGACGGTGCCGGCCGCTGGCGCCGGATGTGGCACATCACCCTGCCGGGCATCCGCGCCGTGACGCTGATGCTGCTGATCCTGCGGTTGGGCGACATCCTGTCGGTCGGCTTCGAGCAGCTGATCCTGCAACGCGACGCAGTCGGTGCCGGTACCTCCGAGGTGATCGACACGTTCGTCTACTACCACGGCGTGATCGGTGGCGACTGGGGGATGAGCACCGCGGCCGGGTTGATGAAGGGCGTCATCGGGGTGGCGCTGATCGTCGCGGCCAACAAGCTCGCGCACCACCTCGGCGAGCAGGGGGTGTACCAGAAATGAGCCTGTCCAGCCGGGTGCTGGCGCGGATGTTCCGGGTCGACGTGCCGCCGTGGATGGAGGAGCCGACCCGGCTGGGGCGGCTGCTCAAGGGCGTCGCGCTGGTCGTCATCTGCGCGCTGGTGATCTACCCGTTCCTGATCGTGCTCGGTACCAGCCTGGCGCCGCGGCAGGAGATCATCGACGGCGGTGGGTTCGTGCTGGTCCCGCACCATCCGACGCTGGAGGCGTACCGGGTGGTGCTCTCCGGCGGCGTGGTGGCCCGCTCGGCGGTGGTGTCGATCGGCATCACCCTGGTCGGCACCGCGGCGAGCCTGGTGTGCACGGTGATGCTCGCCTACGGGCTGTCCCGGCCCCACACCACCGGTACCCGGCCGATCCTGCTGCTGATGCTCGGCACGTTCCTGTTCGCGCCCGGCATCATCCCCAGCTACCTGGTGGTCAAGCAGCTCGGGCTGCTCGACTCGTACGCCGCACTGGTGGTGCCGGTGCTGCTCAACGCGTTCAACGTGGTGGTGGTCCGGGCGTTCTTCCAGGCGATCCCGGACGAGCTGATCGACGCGGCCCGCATCGACGGCGCCGGCGAGGTCCGCATCCTGACCCGGATCGTGCTGCCGCTGTCGCGCGCGGTGCTCGCCGTCGTCGCGCTCTACTACGCGGTGTCCTACTGGAACACGTTCTTCAACGCGATCCTGTACCTGTCCGACTCGTCCCGGTGGCCGCTGCAGGTGATCCTGCGCAAGTACGTGATCCAGGGCGACTCGATGACCGCGACCGCGCTCGGCGTGCAGACGCTGCCGCCGTCCCAGTCGCTGCAGATGGCGGTGCTGGTGATCGCGATCGTGCCGATCGCCGCGGTCTACCCGTTCCTGCAGAAGTACTTCGTCCGCGGCGTGCTGACCGGTGCCGTCAAGGGCTGACCTCGACCATCCACAAGGGAGTGTCCACATGACCAGTGACGGTGTTTCCCGGCGGACACTGCTGGGTGCGGCCGGTGCCGCCGGCCTCGCCGCGCTCGCCGGCCCGGCGCTCGGCGGCTGCTCGACGAAGGCCGGCAGCGGCGGTGCGACCGCGTCGGCGAAGGTGAAGCTGCCCACCTACACACCGTTCGCCGGTGGCGAACCGGACCTGCCCGGCTCGGCGCAGGGCCTCGACCCCGGCTACCTGAGCTTCCCGAAGAACGCCAAGGCATCGGTGTCGGCCGCGCCGGGCAAGGGCGGTACCGTCACCTCGCTGACCTACGGCGAGACCCAGCTTCCGCCCGCCGAGGGCAGCAACACCTACTGGCAGCAGCTGAACAAGCGCCTGGGCGTCGAGCACCTGAAGGTGCGCATCGGCAGCGACGACTACCCGACCGTGTTCAACAGCATGGTGGCCGGCGACAACCTGCCCGACCTGGTGTGGGTGGCGCCGAACCAGGGGCTGCAGCACATCGCGGAGCTGGCCCAGGCGAAGTTCGTCGACCTGACCCCGCACCTGTCCGGCGACAAGGTGCTGAAGTATCCCAACCTCGCCAACATCCAGGAGTACGCCTGGAAGACGGCGGTGATCAACGGCAGGATCTGGGGCGTCGCCGTGCCGTACGGCACGTTCGGCCAGGTGTACAAGGTGAACACGAAGCTGTGGGAACCGGTCGGCGGCGCGGTCTTCCACGACGCCACCGAGTTCCTCGACAAGTGCAAGCAGATCACCCACGCCAAGTCGAACCGGTACGCGCTGGAGAACGGCCAGTACACCCTGCAGAACTGCCTGCACATGGTGGGGGAGTGGCACGGCGTGCCGAACGGCTGGCGCTCCTCCGGCGGCAAGCTGACGTACTACATCGAGACCGACGAGTACGAGGCGGCGCTGGAGTTCGTCGTCAAGCTGTACAAGGCGGGGGTGTTCTTCCCGGATCCGAAGATGAGCAACCCGGACGACAAGATGGCGCAGGGCGCGGTCGCCGCCGCCGTCGCGTCGTTCCCCGGCTACCTCGGCTCGCCCCGTACGGTGAAGTACCCGGTCGGCGCGATCGTGCCGTTCGGCTACGACGGCAAGGCGAAACCCACCTTCGACCTCGGGTACGGGTCGGTCGGGTTCACCGCGATCCGGGCCAGCGGCAACGACAAGCGGGTCGAACAACTGCTCGGCATCCTCGACTACCTGGCCGCGCCGTTCGGGTCGGCCGAGCGCAACTTCCTGCTGTACGGCACCGAGGGCACCCACTACCGGCTCGACGCGCACGGCAACCCGCAGCTGACCACCAAGGGGCAGACCGAGACGCTGCTGTCCGGGCCGCTGCAGTTCCTCGCCAACTGCCCGGAGTACCTGTACACGCCGAGCAACGCGCGGTTCACCTCCGACACCTACGCGCTGGAGAAGAAGCTGCTGGCCATCGCGCAGCCGAACCCGACCAGCGGGCACTACTCGGACACCAACACCGCCAAGGGGCCGACGCTGAGCCAGCTCTACAGCGACTTCGTCGCCGATGTGGTACAAGGGCGCAAGCCGATCTCGGCGCTCAAGCAGCTGCGCACCGACTGGCGCAACGGCGGCGGCGACAAGATCCGGCACGAGTTCGAGCAGTCCATCGCGAAGGATTCGTGACGGCTGCGGTGACCGGGCGCCGGGACCCGGCCACCGGAAAACGGTGCGGCGGAACGGAGTGCGGATGAGCGGGCGCGGTCCCCACGTGGTGCTGATCGTCTCCGACGACCACGGGTACGCCGACCGGGGGCGGCTGGGCAGCCCGGACGCGGTGACGCCGGCGCTGGACCGGCTCGCCGCCGAGGGCGTCGGCTGCACCGACGCGTACGTGACGGCGCCGATCTGCAGCCCGTCCCGCGCCGGCCTGATCGCCGGCCGGTACCAGCAGCGCTGGGGCGCCCGCTGGTTCGACTCGTCGGCGTTCGCGCCGGACGGGGCGAGCCTCGCGGAGCGGTTCGCCGAGCTGGGCTACGCCACCGGCTACTTCGGCAAGGTCCACTATGGACAGGAGGGGCCGGGCGACCGGGCCTGCCCGCCGCACCACGGCTTCGCCGAGTCGTACTACGGGCTGGCCGGCCGGCAGATGGGCCGGCTCAACTACCTGCACCACTCCCGCGCCGCGGTCGGGCAGTACGGGCCGGAGGCGTCCTGGCGGATGGCGGTGCAGCCGATGTTCGACGGCGACGACGAGGTGGAGCTGGAGGGCTTCCTCACCGCCGAGCTGGGCCGCCGAGCGCGCGAGTTCGTCGGCCGGCACGCCGACGAACCGTTCTTCTGCATGGTCGCGTTCAACGCGGTGCACAACTTCTGCTGGCAGCTTCCCGCGGACGAGCTCGCCCGGCGCGGCCTGCCCACCCACGCCGACTGGGACGAGGGCGGTGACCCCTACGCCGACTGGTACGACGGGGCGATCAGCCCGAACCTGCCCCACGGCCGGGACTACTATGCCGCGCAGCTGGAGCTGATGGACGCCGAGATCGGCCGGCTGCTCGACGAGCTCGACGCGCGCGGCCTCGCCGACGACACCATCGTCGTCTACCTGACCGACAACGGCGGCTCCACCTGCAACTACGGCAACAACGCGCCGCTTTTCGGCACGAAGTACACGCTGTGGGAGGGTGGCATCCGGGTGCCGTTGCTGGCGCGCTGGCCGGGCGGCGGCATCACCGGCGGGCACGACCGCTCGGGCCTCGTCTCCTCGCTCGACCTGTACCCGACGCTGCTGTCCGCGGCCGGCGCCGAACCCGGCGCGTACGCGGACTCCGACGGCATCGACCAGGGCGCGCTGCTGCGCGGCGAACGCGGCGCCGGCCACGACGCGCTGCACTGGGACTGCGGCTGGCAGTGGGCGATCCGCCGCGGCGACTGGAAGCTGCGCCACGTCGACGAGGACGCGCCCGCGGTGGCCGGGATCCGTACCGTCGAGCACGCCGATCCCGGCGCCGGCACCGGCCTCTACCACCTGGGCGACGACATCGGTGAGACCACCAACCTGGCCGACCGCCGTCCCGACCTCGTCGCCGAGCTCACCGCCGCCCACCAGGAGTGGGCTGCGGGCCTGGCGCGCTGACGCCCGCGGCAGGGCGGGCGCCGCCGCCGATCCGCCGCGCCGACCGGTTCGGATGTGCGCGGCCGCACCGGGTCGGGTCACGTGGCGCGGGGGAGCAGCCGGCCACCCTGGAATAGGTCGTACCCGCGCGCGCCGGGCCGGAAGTGCCACGCCGACGGCGACGCCTCGGTGTCGACGAACACGTCGTCCCCCAACGGAACCAGCGTCACGTCCCGCTCCTGCGGCGGGGACAGCTCGCTCGCGTACCGGCTGCGCACCCGCAACCCGCCGTCCGCCGCCTCGACCCGTACGGTGCGCACCAGGTTGCGGTAGGTCCCGGCGTACGGCGCGGGGTCGACCCGCGGCGGTGCCGCCGGCACCGTGAGCCGGGGCACGGTGACGTCGGCCAGCTCGCCGAGCACCTCGCCGAACAGCGCCTGGTAGAGCGGGTTCGGCTCGCCGCCGTTGGTCAGCAGCACCGCCGCGACGCGCCGGTCCGGCACCACCCGCAGGTAGGCGTACTGGCCGAGCGTCTCGCCGTCGTGCCCGAACACGGTGCGGCCGGCCCAGTCGTACAGCTGCCAGCCGAGCCCGCGCAGTTGCGGCGCCCAGCCGGTCGGCACCTCCGCCTGCGGCTCGCGCATCGGCGCGAGCGCGTCGTCGCGCAGGTGCTCCGCGACGAACGCGAGCACGTCGGCCGCGCGGGCGAGCACCCCGCCGGCAGGCCCGATGGAGCGCGGGAACCCCCACTGCGACACCGGTTTCCCGTCCTCGTGGCCGATCGCCGTCGCGTACCGCAGCGCCTGCTCGGGCAGCGTCACCGTGTGCGACACCCCGAGCGGTGCGAGCACCACCGACGACAGCGCCGCGTCCCAGGTGGTACCGGTGAGTGCCTCGACCACCCGGCCGGCGACGCCGAACGCGGCGTTGGAGTAGGAGGTGCCGGCGCCGACCGGGTGCACCAGCGGCAGGTCGGCGCAGGCCGCGACGTACCGGGCCAGGCAGTCGTCACCGCGGCCGGTGTCGTGGAAGAAGTCGCCGTCGATGCCGCTGGTGTGGGTCAGCAGGTGCCGCACCGTCACCGCGTCGGTCGCCGCCGGCTCGGACAGCCGGAACTCGGGCAGGATCGCGCGCACCGGGGTGTCCAGCGTGGTCCGGCCGGCGTCGACGAGCCGCTGCACGATCGTCGCGGTGTACACCTTGCTCAGCGAGCCGAGCTGGAACAGCGAGTCGGTCGACACCGGCGCACCGGTGTCGACGTTGAGCACGCCCGTCGCCACCTCGTGCACCGCGCCACCGGCCAGCACCGCCAACACCGCCCCGGGCACCTCGGCCGCGGAACTCAACTGCGCCAACCGATCCCGCCACCGCGCCGGGTCGAAGTCCATGCCGCCGAACCTACCCAACCGGCCCGGCGCGGTCGAGCGGCGCGGGTGTGTTTCAGATCGTCCGAAGACCCGCCAGCGCGCGGGACAGTATCGCCGGGCTCGGCGGCGGCCCGTCCGGGCCGGAGACCGCGACCAGCCGCCGGTCGACCAGCTCGTCGAGCAGCACCCGCACCGCCACCACCGGTACGTTCATCAGTGCCGCGATCTCGGCGACCGCGCTGGGCCGGACGTTCACGATGTCCAGCACCCGCAGGTGCGCCGGGTCCAGCCCGTAGACCGCGGCCAGGTCACCGGGCCGCCCGTAGACGGTCGCGGTCCGGTTGTACGGGGTGGCCGCGACCCGGCCGCGGGCGACCATGTACGCCGCGACGATCGGCAGCTCGTCGTCGTCCGCCACGCCGTGCGAGGTCCCCGTCCGTTCCCCACCCCCGGCCTGCCAGCCGCTCGCACCGTCCTGCCAGCCGCTCGGGCCGGCGTGCCAGCCGTTCGACGGCGCCGCGGGACCGCCCTGCTGCCAACCGTCCCGGGCCGCCCCGGGCCCGGCGGGCTGCCGGCCGTTTCGCGGTGTTCCGGGCCCGGCGTGCGGCCGGCCGCTGGACGCCGCCCCCGGACCGGGGTGGTACCCACCGTGACGCTCCGGCCCGACCTCGGCGTGCCGGCATCCGTGGTGCGCTGCCCCGATGTCCGGGTGGTGCCAGGCGTTCGGCCCGGGGAGCGCATCGTCGGGGGGCCAGGGCGCGCGGTGCCGGTGGCTGATCGGTTCGCTCGCGGTCATCACACGCCGCCCCGGGCGGGCAGCAACGCCGCGGCGTCCACGTCGTGCAGCAGCTCCGGCGGGATCAGCACGATCGCGGTGGTCCCGCCGTACGGGCTGGGTCGCAACGTGACGGTGATCCCGTGCGCGGCGGCCAGCCGGCCGACCACGGTCAGCCCCAGCCGGGCCGCGTTGAGTACCGGCGGGTCGGGGTCGCGCGCGGTCGCGGTCAGCTCGGCCAGCGTCGCCGGCCCGGGCCCGTCGCCGCGGTCCTCGATCTCCACGCAGTACCCGTGCGAGCCGAGGCTGCCGGCCACCGTGACCGGCGTACCGGGCGGTGAGAACCGGGTCGCGTTCTCCACCAGCTCGGCGAGCACGTGGATCAGCTCGGCGAGCGCGTCCGGCGCGACCTGGCAGTCCTGTACCGGCAGGAACGACACCCGGAGGTGGTCGGTGGTCTCCTGCACGGCGGCCTGCAGCACGTCGACCATCCGCTGCGGTCGCCGGTGTGTCGCGGGCGGCCGGTCGCCCATCGCGATGACGATGTTGTCCACGGCCCGCTGGATGCGCTGGGCGTGCGCCTCCAGCGCGTACAGCCGGGTGGTGTCGTCTGGGGTCAGCTCGGTCGAGCGCAGCCACTCGACGATCGTCGCGCGCAGCGCCCGGGTCGGTTCGGCGAAGCGGTGCGCCAGCCCGAGCGCCAGGTTCAGGTCGTTCTCCCGGCGCGCCTCCTCCAGGGTCGCGGCCACCACGTCGGTCGCGAGCGTCTGTTGCGCCCGGGCCACCGCGCCGAACTCGTCGGTACCGTGGTGGATCGGGCGCAGCACCGACTTCGGGTCGACGTGCTCGCCGTGCCGCAGCCGGCGCACGAAGCGGCCCAGGTCGGCGGACAGCTGGTGCGCGTTGTCGGTCAGCCGGCGCAGCTGGGCCAGCACGTGTGCGGGGGCGAGCCGGATCCAGACGACCGCCACCGCGGCGGTCAGCGCCGTACCGACCGTCGCGACCAGCCAGGTCGCGGTGCGCAGGGTGCCGTCGTCCAGGCGGGTCGCGGCGTACCAGGTGATCACCGTCGCGTACGACACGAGCAGCGCGAGCACGACCAGTACTCCGGCGATCGCCAACCTCAACCGGGTCTTCAACCGTGCCGATCGGAGAGTTGCCACGTCATGTCCGTTCGGGGGTGGGGACATTCGGCCGAGGTCACCGCGCCGCGACCCGACCGGGGCCGGCGGGCGAGTTGCGCGGTGCAGCTTCCTCTCCTGGTGCAACGACGGGCCGCGCCACCAGGACACGCCGCCACTTCGGGCCGGGACGGTGACGTTGTACGCGGATCACCGCGTTTCGCCTGCCCCGCCGCGCCGATCGGCGGCCGCACCCCGGCGGTCTCGCCGCAACCGCGGCCGATCTGCGGTGCGCCCCGGCGGTCTCGGCGCAACCGCGCCGGTGGGCTTTCCGGGCGGACCTCACAGGCCGATCTCGGCGGAGACCCAGTGCCGCGGGGTGAGCGTGACCGTCACGAACGCGCCCGGATCGGCGACGATCCCCGCGACGTAGTCGTCGAGCGCCGTACCGGACAGGTAGCGTCCCGCGATCTCGCGCACCACGTCCGCGTCGACCGGGGTGAGGCCTGCGGTGCCCTCGATCCCGACGTACCGGTAGGTCGGGCGGTCCCGCTGCACCAGCACCGAGCAGCGGCCGGCGAGCCGGATCGCGGCGGCCTTGCGGGACGCGGCGCCGGTGAACATCACGACGTCGCCGCCCGGCCGGTACGCGTACCAGACCGGCACGACCAGCGGCCCGCGGTGGCTGCCGTCCTCCACCGCGAGCGTCGCCACCAGCGGCGTCGCCAGCAGTTCGTCCTGCTGCGCCTGGTCGAGTGCCATCGCGTGGACCTCCCGTCGACCGGCCCGCCCGTCGCCGCCATCGCGACCGTGTCGCCGGTGTCGTGGGCCGGAACCTCTTCGCCGAACGCTATCCCGCGGGCCGGCCGGGAGCCGTCGAATCGCTGGTATCGGCGGCACCCCGACCGCGGCCGGCCGCCGGGTCGGTCGGCTGTCGGGGCCGGTGCCGGTCAGCAACCCTGCCCTGCCTGCCGGCCCTCGCGCACCCGCTTCATCACCTCGAGCATGCCGATGGCGAGGATGATCAGCGCCGCGCCGGAGTACCACGCGGCCGGCGCGGTCCAGGTGCCGTTGACCTCGTGCAGGAAGCGCGGGTCGAAGATCGCCCGATCCCAGACCAGCCACGCCAGCGGCAGGGTGAAGGCCGCCTCGGCGACCAGGTAGCCGACCGTCGACCGGGCGTCGCGCACCCGGCCGAACGCGCGGTGCAGGTCGAGCGCGACCAGGGCGAGCAGCCCGAGCAGGATCGGCCAGGCCAGGCCGGACCACAGCGCCGGGTCGAGCACCGGCAGCCGGTCGCCGTTCGCCGCCCGGTACGGCAGGGCGAGCTGCTGCCAGACCAGCAGGACGGCGAGCGCCGCGTGCCAGGTGGCCGAGGCGACCGGCGCCGCGGTCGAACGGTCGGCCCGGCGCACCGGCCGCAACGCGTCCGGTGTCCAGGCGGTGGTGCGGGCCCGCTCGTCCCGGTGCTGGTAGCGGGACAGCAGGAAGAACGCCAGCGTCAGCCAGGCGAACACCTGGGCGCCGACCGTGATCAGCGAACCGATCCCCGACCCGATCGCGCCGCCGAGATCGTTGTTCTCCACCAGGTCGGCGACCATGGAGACCAGCACGACCACCGGCAGCACGGTGGCCAGCAGCATCGTCAGCACCCGCACGTACGTCGGGTAGAGGTCGGGGCCGATCAGCGCGAGCGGTCGGTCGGCGTAGCGCGCCGCCAGCCGGATCGGGTCGCCCATCTCGGTCAGCACGGCCCGCTCGGCGGCCGCGCGGTCGGGCTCGTCCCGCGCCTCCAGCGTGTCGGCGATCGTGGCGCGCAACTCGCGGCCGACGTCCTCCCGGCTGGCGGCGGGGATCCGGCGGACCACTTCCTGCACGTAACGCTCGGTCAGGGTGTCCATCAGGCCTCCTTGGTCAGGCGGTCGATCGTGTCGACCAGGTCGTGCCACTCGCCGATCAGCCCGTCCCGGACCGCGGCGCCCGCCGCGCTGATCCGGTAGAACTTGCGCGGCCGGGACTCGTCGGTGTTCCACTCGCTGGTCAGCAGCCCCTGCTTCTCCAGCCGGCGCAGCAACGGATACAGCGTGTTGCCGTCGACCGCGACGCCGGCGGCGTCGAGCGTCTCGAGCAGCGCGTACCCGTACTGCGGGGTGGTCAGCAGGGCCAGGCAGGCCAGCACGACGGTGCCCCGACGCAACTCCTGCGCCTGGCTCGCGATCGCTTCGGCGGTATCCACGCGCCACACAATACTGTGCACCACACACTAATGTCCACCGCCCCCCAAGGGAGCAAGTGAGGTGGCGAGACGACACGTGGGGAGGGGCGAAGCCCCCTCCCCACGGTTCCCCCGCAAGGGGTCGACGCAGCGAACAGAGGTGGGCTTTGCACCAGCACCCCCGAACGCGCGCTCGATCAGCCGACGAGCCCGGCGTCGGCCACCACCTCGGCGGCGAGCGCGTCGACCTCGGCGGCGGCCAACCCGCGCGCGGTGAACCAGTTCCCGACGTTGCGCACGTCGCGGGTCAGCAGCTCCCGCCCGCGCGGGTGCCCGATCACCTCGACGATCTGCGGTACGTCGATGAACACCAGCCGCCCCTCGTGCACCAGCAGGTTGTAGGCCGACAGGTCGCCGTGCGCGTACCCGTCGCGGGCCAGTACGAGCAGCCCGTCGCGCAGCTGCCGCCACAGGTCGTGCAGCTCGTCGCCGGCCGGCCGCAGCTGGGCCAGCCGCGGGGCGGCGGCGCCGTCCGGCTCGCCGATGAACTCCATCAGCAGCTCGGTGCCGACGATCTGCACCGGGTACGGCACGGCCATGCCGTCGCGCCACATCCGGCACAGCGCGTCGAACTCGGCGGCCGCCCAGGTACCGGCGATCGCCTCCATCCCGAACGAGGTGCGCTTGGCGATCGCCCGGTTCACCCGGGACTCGCGTACCTTGCGGCCCTCCAGGTACCCGGCGTCGCGGTGGAACATCCGGTGCCGGGAGTCGCGGTACCGCTTGGCCGCGAGCAGCACCGCCCGATCGGTGTCGGGGACGGCGCGTTCGATCAGGAAGACGTCGGCCTCCTTGCCGGTCTTCAGGATGCCGAGCTCGGTGTCGACCGCGCCGAGGTCGGTGATCACCCAGTCCGGGTACGGTTTCGGGCCGCGTTGCAGCGGCTGCGACTGGTCCCAGGTGGTCCACCGGTCGCCGAACGGTGGGCCGTCGGACACCGGCCCGTCGTCGGCCACGCCGAAGCGGTCGGCGAACTCGGCGAACGCGGCATCGAGGTCGTAGTGCGGGGCGTCGTCCAGGCGCGACTTGCGGCCGTGGCGGCGCATCGGGGTGAAGCTGTCCTGCTCGTCCACTGTGGTGGGTCTCCTTGACGGCGCCCACCGTGGCGTGTGGTCAGCCGGTGGGCGAGGCGATGGGAAGGGCGTCGTCGGCGCCCCGCGGGGCGCGTGGCAGCACAGAGACAGCCATCGGTCACCCCTCCCTTCGTCCGTCGGGACACTGCCCGACACCCTGGCGGCACCCGCTCGACCGGCAGGCACTCGACCGAGCCGCACGCTAGTGGTGCCCCGGCCCGGCCCGCAACCGAATTTCCGGCAGCCCCGAATTCTGTCGGCCCCGAGCCTCCGCCAGCCCCGAATCTCCGTCAGGCCCCGAATCTCCGCCAGCCCTGACCGACACCAGCCCTGACCGACACCAGTCCTGACCGACACCAGTCCTGACCGACGTCAGCCCTGACCGAGCCGCGCCGACCCGGTGGTACGGGCGCGCCAGCGGCGACGCAGCCGGCGGCGGGCGGCGGCCGGCGGGCCCGGGTGCGTACCGGCGAGCGAGTCGGTGGCCCGCTGCACCCGCCGGGTCAGCGCCGGCAGCCCGGACAGCTGGCCCGCGGCGACCCGTTCCAGCGCCGGTACCAGCCGGATCAAGGCGGCCGCCGACCGG
>NZ_BOPO01000083.1 GCF_017312725.1 Actinocatenispora comari
GCGGCTACCCGCTGCCGACCCGTGCCGCGACCGTCGTCGACCACCGGTACGTGCTCGCCGCGGTCGGGCTGCTCGCCGCCGACGCGCCGGCCACCGCCGCCCGCCTCGCCGCGCAGCACCTCACCGCCCTCGCCAGCCGCTGACCCGGCAGCGGCGGCGCTACCCGCGGGCCTGCTGGACGGCCTGCCGGTGCTGGCCCAGCGCGTACGTGACGGTCAGGCTCGCCGCGGCCACCACGGCCAGCGCCACACCCGGCGCCACCCATCCGGTGGCGACCAACGCCACCGCCGCACCGCCGAACAGCCCGATCTCGCAGACCAGCCGGCCCGGCGCGGTGGTGAACCGTGCCTTGGGCGAGGCGAACAGCCCCCAGCACGACGCCGCCGCCAGCGGCAGCAGCACCCCGGCCGCCAGCCGCGCCGGCCAGGAGGCGTCCAGCCGCAGGCCCCACGCCACCAGCGAGGCCAGGCTCGCCAGCTCCAGCAGGAACCGCACGCCGAGATTCAGTCCACCCACCACACGCTGCACTCTCACCAGGGCAGTCTGGCAAGCCCGGGCCAGCCGGGCCCATCCGCCGAACGGCCCGACACACCCGGGCGCCGACACGCCGAGGCAAGGTGGACTTCCGGGTCGGGTCCGGGCGGATTCGCCGGTACCGGTTGACAGCGTCGGGGGGCGGGTGCGTACCGTGCTTGACGTCCTACCTCGGGGGGCGGCTCGGCTTCACTTCGTCCCCCCACCCACGGGCAAGTTGGCGGCAGGTCGCGCCGCTACGCGGCCAGGTTACGTGGGCGGGGGTCGGCGGGGCGGGCGAACCGGTCGCCGTACCGACACGGGCCAGGGGGAAACAGCCGGCCAGTAGACAACGGCAACGGATGGGCATCCAGTCCACACCGGGTCGGTCCGAAGGTCTGTTGGAACGTCTGAGCACGTGCCGGCCGGGAAGGGCCTGGGAGCGCGGGGCGCGGCAGATGCCGCGCCCCTCTTCCGTCCCCGGGCCCCTCCTTCGCCCCGCACGGCCGGCAAACCGCGCGAAGCCGGCAGCCGTGGCCTCGCGTCGCCCGTGCACCGGGCGTCGGGCGCCTGGTGCGGCACAATCGAGCCCGTGACCGCATCCGAGCAGCTGACCGGCGAGACGACCAGCCCACCCGACGAAGCGCCGGCCGCCGATGCACCCCGCCGCCTGCCGCTGCCGGTGGCGCTCGCCGCGGCCCTGGTCGCCGGGTTCGCGCAGCTGCTCGCCTTCCCCCCGTACGGGCTGTGGTGGGCCGCGCCGATCGGGGTGGCGCTGCTCGCTGCCGCCTGCCACCGCCGGCGCGCCCGCGGCGGCGCGCTGGCCGGCCTGGTCGCCGGCGCCGCGCTGTTCATCCCGCTGCTGAGCTGGACCAGCATCGTCATCGGGCACTGGCCGTGGCCGATCGTGCTGGCCCTGGTCGAGGCCTGCTACCTGGCGCTGATGGGCGCCGCCGCGGCCGCCGCCAGCCGGCTGGTCGACCGGTACCGGTGGAGCTGGCCGCTGTTGACCGGCGCCCTGTGGGTGGCGCAGGAGGCGCTGCGCGGCCGGGCACCGTGGGGTGGCTTCCCGTGGGGCCGGATCGCGTTCAGCCAGCAGAACGGCCCGTTCGCCGGCATCGCCGCGCTCGGCGGCGCCCCGCTGATCACCTTCGCCGTCGCCGCCTGCGGCGGGCTGCTCGCCACCGCCGCCTGGCGCCGCTGGCGCGCCCCGCGGCCCGGCACCCTGCCTCGGGCCGCGGCCCTGACCGCCGCGGCCGTCCTCGTGGTGCTGGTGGGCCTCGCTGTGCCCGGCACGGTGCCGCACGGCCGGCAGGTCCGCATCGCCGTCGTGCAGGGCAACGTGCCGCGGCTCGGGCTGGAGTTCAACGCGCAGCGCCGCGCGGTGCTCGACAACCACGTCGACGCCACCCTGGCGCTGGCCAGGCAGGTCGACGCCGGTGCCAAGCCGCGGCCGGACCTGGTCGTGTGGCCGGAGAACTCCTCCGACATCGACCCGTTCCAGAACCCGGACGCCTACCAGCGCATCGACCAGGCCGCCACCGCCATCGGCGCGCCGATCCTGGTCGGCGCCGTACTGGAGGGGCCCGGGGACCACGCCCGCAACGCCGGCATCGTCTGGATCCCGAACAGCGGGCCGCAACAGCCGATCTACGTCAAGCAGCACCCGGTGCCGTTCGCCGAGTACATCCCGCTGCGGTCGCTGGCCCGCAAGGTCACCGACAAGGTCGACCTGGTGCGGTCGGACTTCGTCGCCGGGCACCGCACCGGGGCGTTGCGGCTGGGCCCCGCCACCGTCGGCGACGTGATCTGTTTCGAGGTCGCCTATGACGGGCTGGTACGCGACACGGTCACGCACGGCGCGAACCTGCTCACGGTGCAGACCAACAACGCCGACTTCAACACCGCCGAGTCCCGCCAGCAGCTCGCCATGGTGCAGGAACGCGCCGTCGAGCACGGCCGGCCGGCGCTGATGGCCTCGACCGTCGGGGTGTCGGCGTTCGTCGAGGCGGACGGCAGCGTGCACGACGCCACCCGGTTCAACACTCGCAGCGTCATCGAGACCACCACCCGGCTGGGGGAGGGCACGACGCTTGCCACCCGGCTGGGCGCGATACCCGAAATGGTGCTGGTCGCCGCCGCGCTGGCCGGCCTTGCCGCCGCGGCCGGGCTACGGTGGAGTGGCCGATCCCGAACCCGGAGGTGACCCGTGCGGCTCGTCGCCCTCGCTCTCGTGACGCCGGTGCTGCTGGCGCTCGCCGAGCTCGCCGTGCTGCTGGTGGTCGCGCACTTCCTCGGCCTGGGCTGGGCGCTGCTGATCCTGCTCGCCACCTCGGCGATCGGTGTGGTGCTCGTCAGCCGGGTCGGGCCGCGCTCCTGGCGCCGGTTCCGCGGCGCGCTGAACGACGGTCGTCCGCCGGGCGCCGAGGCCACCAACGGCCTGCTGGCGCTCGCCGCCGCCGCGCTGATCGCGTTCCCCGGCTTCCTCAGTGATCTGGTCGGCGCGGTGCTGCTGATCCCGCCGGTACGTGACCTGGCCGCCCGGGGCGTGCAGGCCGCGGCCGAGCGGCGGCTGTCGCCCGACGTCGCCGGTCAGGTGTTCGGCCCGCGCACCGTGCGGGTCCGCCAGCACCGGCAGGAGGCGGCCGACACCGAGGCGCCGCTGGAAGGCGACATCGTCGAGCCCCACTAGCGCGCGCCCGCACCGGCGCAGCCGGGGTCGCGGACGACATCCCTGGTTCAGGCGGCGGCCCGGACGGCGGGGATCACCTGCTGGGCGAAAACCTCCCGCTGCGCGTCGGCGTCCGGCCCGGCCAGCGCCACGCTGAACGCGGTGAAGCCGCTTCTCACGTAGCCGAGGAACCGTTCGACCAGCGCGTCGGGCGGCCCGGCGACCGGTTCGGCGGCCGGATCGTCGTCGCCGCGCACCGTGTCCTGCACCCGCACCGACAGGTGGTAGGCGCAGGTAATCTCGTCCGGGTCGCGGCCGGCCGCGACCGCGGCGTCGAGCACCCGGCGGCGCATCGCCACCGCCACGTCCGGCGGCGCGAACCCGAGCGACGGGATCCACCCGTCGGCGAGCCGGCCGGTCACCGCCAGCGCCCGCGGCCCGAACGTACCCAGCCAGATCGGGATCGGCCGCTGCGGCTTGGGTGTCAGCTGCGCGGCGTCGGTGCGGTGGATGCGGCCGGCGTAGCTGAACCGCGGCTGCGACCACAGGCCGCGGGCGATGCGGATCGCGTCGGCCAGCCCGTCGACCTTGTCCCGGGCTGAGGGCACCGGCAGGCCGAACGCCCGGAACTCGTCGTCGGAGTAGCCGCCGCCCAGCCCCAGGATCAGCCGCCCGCCGGACAGCCGCTGCAGCGTCTCGGCCATCTTCGCCACCATCGCCGGGTTGCGGTACGGGACGCCGAGCACCCGGCTCGCCACACTGATGCGGCTGGTGGCGGCGGCCATCCAGGCCAGCATCGTCCACGTTTCGAAGGTGGGGGAGTCTCCGCAGGGGTGGTCGGAGGTGGCCACGAAGTCGTAGCCGAGCCGTTCCGCGGCGACCGCGGCCGCCGCCGGATCGGCGCCCGGCGCCGCGCTGGCCGGCACGTTCAGCCCGAACAGGAGTCGTTTCGTAGACATGTCAATGAAGCTAGCGCTCAGAACGATGTCATGTCAACAAACCGCTGGGCGATGGCGGCCCGCGCCGCCCCGGAGCCGGTGCGACGAGGCGGCGCGGGGGTGCGGCGAACTCAGCCGGGACGCGGGCCCGGGCTAGGCTCGCGGGGGTGAGCGAAGCCTCGTCCGAACCCGCCGCCGCACTGGTCGTCGTCGACGCCCCGGTCGCCGCGCCCGGCCCGGAGCCGAGCCCGGCGCACCGGCTCGCCGCGGCGTTCCTGCTGTCGCATCACGGCAACACCCGGGCCGCCTACTCCCGCGACCTCGCCCACTTCTTCGACTGGTGCCGTACCGAGGGCGTCGACGTGCTCACCGCCCGGCGGGTGCACCTGGACGCCTACCGGGCCCACCTGGGCGAGCTCGGTGTCGCACCCGCCACCCTGGTACGCCGGCTGTCGGCGCTGTCCGGCTTCTACGCCTACGGGCAGGACGAGGAGCTGATCGCCCGCAACCCGGTGCAGCGGGTCCGGCGGCCCAAGGTCGGCGACAACGTGCAGTCCACCGGACTGTCGGCGGACGAGGCCGGCCTGCTGCTGCGCGCCGCACACCGGCACTCGCCGCGCGCCGAGGTGGTGGTGACCCTGCTGCTGCTGTGCGGGCTGCGGGTCTCCGAGCTGGTCGGCGCCACCGTCGCCGACCTGGGGTACGAGCGGGGCCACCGGGTGCTGACCGTGACCCGGAAGGGCGGCCGCAGCCAGCGCATGGTGGTACCGCCGCGCGCCGCGGCGATCCTGGACGACTACCTGGCCGGCCGCGGCGAGGGGCCGCTGGTGGTCACCGCCACCGGGCGGGCGCTGGACCGGTACGCGATCTGGCGGCTGCTGCGCACCCTGGCCGCCGACGCGCTGCCGCACCTGGCCGACTCGCTGCACCCGCACGACCTGCGGCACGCCTGCGCGACGCTGGCCCTGGACGCCGGCGCCAGCCTGCACGACGTGCAGGACCTGCTCGGGCACGCCGACCCGCGCACCACCCGCCGCTACGACCGGGCCCGGCACAACCTGGACCGCTCGCCCTCCCACCGGCTGGCCATGCTGCTCGCCGACGGTGATCGCTGACCGGCCCGGCTGGCAGACTGCGGCGGTGAGCCTTCGCCAGTTGCTGCGCGCGTTGCCGGTGTTCGACCGGCCGCTGCCCCCCTTCGACCCGTCCACCGCGCCGCCCGAGCCCACGGCGCTGTTCCGGGACTGGCTGACCGCGGCGATCGACGCCGGGGAGCCGGAACCGCACACGATGACCATCGCCACCGCCGACGCGTCCGGCCTGCCGGACAGTCGGGTGCTGATCCTCAAGGACCTCACCGCGGACGGGTTCTGCTTCGCGTCCGAGTCGGGCAGCGCCAAGGGCCGGCAGCTCGCCGCGAACCCGCAGGCCGCGCTGGGCTTCCACTGGAAGCTGACCGGCCGGCAGGTGCGGGTACGCGGCAGCGTGCACCCCGCCGACGCCGCCACCAACGCCGCCGACTTCGCCGCCCGGCCGCTCGGGTCGCGGGCGGCGAGCCTGCTCGGCCGGCAGAGCGAGGTGCTCGCCGACCCGGCCGAGCTGGACGAGGCGCTGCGCGGCGCGTACGACACGCTCGACACCGCGCCCGACACGGTGGCGCCGCAGCACACCGTCTACCTGGTACGGCCGGCGACAGTGGAGTTCTGGCAGGGCGACGCGGCCCGCCGGCACGTCCGGCTGCGGTACCGCCGGGACGGCGACGGGTGGCGCACCGACCTGCTGTGGCCCTGACCGGCGTGGCCCTGACCCGTTCGGGCGGCGATCACCCTGTCGGGTCGCAGGCACCAGCGCGCAGGCCCGCTCGGCGCGGGTCGGTCAGCTCAGCGGGGCACCGTCGACCAGGGCGTCGAAGTACGTGTCGGCGTCGGCGCTGACGTCGGCGCCGGACAGCCGGTCGGCGCACCACAGCGCCGCGACCACGGCGGCCCGCTGATCACCGCGGTCCGCCTCGTACAGCGCCTGCTCGACCAGCAGCGCCGCCGCGTAGGCGTCCGCCAGCCGCAGCGCGAGGGTACGGGCGCCGACGGTGACCCGCCGGGCGGTCGGGTCGGTGGCGACCGTGTCGGTGGCGGCGGTCAGCCGCCCGTGCGCCTCCGCCAGCGCGGTACCGGCCGGGCCGAGCCAGCGCCCGCCCGCCTTGCCGGCATCGGCCGCGGCGGCGGCGATGCGGGCCAGCAGCGGCCGGTGCGCGCCGCGGCCGGCGATCGCGCGCGGCAGGTCCAGCGCCAGCACGTTGGTGGCGCCCTCCCAGATCGGCAGCACCTGGGCGTCGCGGATCAGCCGCGGGATGCCGGTGTCCTCGACGTAGCCGGCGCCACCGAAGCACTCCACGTACTCCGAGGCCGAGGAGACGGCGAGCTTGCCGGTGGCGAGCTTCGCCAGCGTCGCGGCGAGCCGCAGCTCAGCGGCGGCGTGCTCGTCGCCGTCCACCTCGATGCGGCCCAGCAGCGCGAACCCGTGCGCGGCCAGGGCGTGCGCCGCCTCCGCGTGCACCGCGAGCCGGCCCAGCGCGGCCCGGTGCAGCGGCGCCTCGGCCAGCGGCGCGCCGAACACCCGCCGTTCACCGGCGTACCCGCGGGCCAGCCACAGGCCGCGCCGCATCCCCGCCGCCGACGCGGCGGCGTTGTGCAGCCGGGCGATGCGCAGCAGCGTCATCATCCGGGCCACCCCGTGCTCGTCCGGTTCACCGACCGGCAGCGCGTACGCGTCGGTCAGGCCGATCTCCGCGGTCGGCAGCGCCCGGGTACCGAGCTTGTCCTTGAGCCGGTGCACGCGCACCCCGGGTGCCGGCGCGTCCGCGGCCAGCCCGGCGCCCAGCGGCGAGTCCGCGGCGTAGCGCGGCACCAGGAACGGGCTCAGGCCGGTGCCGCCGTCCGGGGTGGCGAGCGCGATCGCCATCGCCGAGTCGGCCGCCGAGCAGAACCACTTCTCGCCGGTCAGCCGCCACCCCTCGCCGTCGCGGCGGGCCACGGTGGTGCTGCCGGACACGTCCGAGCCGCCCTGCGCCTCGGTCATCCACTGCCCGGAGGTGATCGCGACGTCCGGGTCGGTGGCGGTCAGTCGGGGCAGCCAGGCGTCGCGCAGCGCCGGGTCGACCTCCGGGCGGGTCAGCAGCGCGCTGGCCCCGTCGGCCATCGCCAGCGGGCAGTTGAACGTCGCCGACTCCGGCCCGTACAGGTAGAGCAGCCCGTACTGCACGACCCGGGCACCGGCACCCCACACCGACCGCGCCTGCGGCTGGTACGGCAGGGCGACGAGCGCGTGCCGGGCCGCGGCGGCGCGCAGCGTCTCCCAGCCCCGCGCGGTCTCGATCCGGTCGATGCGGGCGCCGAACGGCCCGTACCGGTGCAGCACCGGCGGGTGCGTCTCGGCGTCGGTGTGCGCGGCGCGCAGGCTGTCGCGGACGTCGTCGGACAGCGCGGTGAGGCGGCCGCGGGCGGCGGCGTGCCCGTCGGCGCCGAGCAGCCGGTCCAGCCAGCTGCGCAGCACCGGGTCGGCCGCGTACACGTCGGGCATCTCGGGCATGGTCTGCACGTACCGGTTCATGGGTGCAGTCTGCCAGCCTTGGTTACCGACGAGTAGACCGCCTGGCGAAGTGACCGGTTTGTGCAGCTGGTGGCTAGTCTCGACGGGGTAGGACCGAGACGCCGGAAGGGTCACCATGATGGACGACGCGCGCTACGCCGACCTGGTACTGGAGGGCGGCGGGGTCAAGGGGATCGGGCTGCTCGGCGCGATCGAGGAGCTGGCCGAGCAGGGGCTGAGCTTCCCGCGCATCGCCGGTGCCTCCGCCGGCGCGATCGTCGGCGCGCTGGCCGCCGCCTGCCAGCAGGCCGGCCGGCCGGTCTCGGAGCTGGTCGAGGTGATGGAGTCGCTGGACTACCGATCGTTCGCCGACCCGACCCTGCTGGACCGGTTCGGGATGCTCGGCAAGGGCATCGAGCTGCTGCTGCACGACGGTGTCTACAAGGGCGACGTGGCGCTGCACTGGATCGAACAGCAGCTCGCCGAGCGCGGCGTGCGCACCTGGGGCGACCTGCGCATCGACGACGACCCCGGCACCTCGCTGCCGCCGGACCGCCGGTACCGGCTGGTGGTGGTCGCCTCCGACCTGTCCCGCGGCCAGCTGGTCCGGCTGCCCTGGGACTACCGGCACTACGGCCTTACCGCCGACGAGCAGCCGGTGGCGCTCGCGGTCCGCGCGTCGATGTCGTACCCGTTCTTCTTCCGCCCGGTGACGCTGACCGCCGGGCACGGGCTGGGCGAGTGCACCCTGGTCGACGGCGGGATGCTGTCGAACTTCCCGATCGACGTGTTCGACCGCACCGACGGCAGGCCGCAGCGCTGGCCCACCTACGGGGTGAAGCTGTCCGCCCGGCCGGCGCAGCGGCAGGTCAGTCACGCCGTGGACGGCCCGATCGACCTCGCGTTCGCCGCGCTGCACACGCTGCTGGACGCGCACGACGCGTACCACCTGGACGACGAGAACACCACCGCGCGCACCCTGTTCGTCGACACCGACGGGGTGTCCACCCTCGACTTCGGCATCGACCGGGACACCCAGCGCACGCTGTACGCCGCCGGTCACGCCGCGGCGCGCAAGTTCCTGGCCCGCCGCACCGCCACCATCCCGAAGTCCCGCGCCGTCCCGACCGACGACGCGCCCGCGACCGGCGGCGGACCGGCCGGTGGCGTCGACGCGACCGGCGGTGGGCCCGCGGCTCAGCCCAGCGGCAGCTGACCGGCCGCCGGCGCCGCCGGCCCCAGATCGCCGGAGCGGTAGTGCGCCCGGCACAGCACCTGGTAGTGCACCGGGTCGTCGCGGCCGGTGTCGCCGGTCAGCACCTGCTCGCCCTCGCGTACCACCCGGTTGCCGACCACGCGGGCGTTGAGCTGCCCGCGCCGACCGCACCAGCACAGCACCTCCACCTGCAGCTGGTACACCCCGTCGGCCAGCTCCAGCAGCCGCTTGGTGGCCGGGAACAGCTCGCTGCGGAAGTCGGTGGCCAGCCCGAACGCGTACACGTCGACGTCGGCGTGGTCGACCAGATCGGCCAGCTGCTCGACCTGGTCCAGCGAGAAGAACTGCACCTCGTCGCAGATCAGGTAGTCCACCCGGGCGCCCAGCGCCCACTTGCCGCGCACCAGCTCGCGCAGGTCCAGCTCGTCGGTGACCTCGATGGCGCGCCGGTCCAGCCCGATCCGGGTGGAGATGCGCGCCGCACCGGACCGGTCCATCCGGGTCAGCAGCAGGCCGCGGCGACCCTGCCGGGCATGGTTGTGGTCCATCTGCAGCGCCAGCGTCGACTTGCCGCAGTCCATCGGACCGTGGAAGAACTTCAACCGGGCCGGCTGGTAGGTGTCGCCCCGCGGTACCGGCCGGGCCAGCGCGCTGAGGTCGTCGAGGTCGGCTGTCACGAGCCGCAACCTTATCGGGACGGCTCCAGCGTCCCGATAAGGACTGTCGGTCAGAGCAGCCGGGGCGGCGTGTTACCGGCGGCGGTGATGGCGCGGCGCATCGGCACGAACGCCAGCACGATCAGCCCGGCCACGAAGAACACCAGCAGCGACACCACACCCAGCCGGTAGCTGCCGGTCAGCTGGAACACCAGCCCGAACAGCAGCGGCCCCAGCCAGCTGGTGCCCTTGTCGCCGATCTCGTACAGCCCGAAGTACTCCGCCTCCCGGCCGGCCGGGACCAGCTGCGAGTACAGCGAGCGCGACAGCGCCTGGCTGCCGCCCATCACCAGCCCGATGCCCGACCCCAGCGCCACGAACAGCACCACGTTGTGCGCCGGCACGAAGTACGCGCAGCCGACGACCACCACCCACAGCACCAGCGACAGCAGCACCGACTTCCACGCGCCGATCAGCTTCGCCAGCCAGCCCAGCAGAAGCGCCCCACCGAACGCGAGGAACTGGATCACCAGGATCGTCGCGGTCAGCGTGTCGGTGCCGAGCTTCAGCTCCTCGGTGGCGAACACGCTCGCCTGGCTCAGCACCGTCTGGATGCCGTCGTTGTAGATCAGGTACGCCACCCAGAAGAACAACGTCAACGGGTACGCGCGCAGCCCGGCCAGCGTGTGCCCCAGCTGCCGGAACCCGTCGAGCAGCCCGCCGGAGCGTGCGGTGTGCGCGGTACCGGGCCGCTCCCGCAGCAGCAGCACCGGCACGGTGGTGAACGCCGCCCACCACAGCCCGGCCGACACGATGCACCAGCGGGCCACCGTCAGGTTGGTGCCGAACGCGAACACCGCGACCAGGTTGCCGGCCAGCAGCAGCCCGCCACCCAGGTAGCCGATCGCCCAGCCGATCGACGAGATCGAGTCGCGCTTGTCCGGACCGGCCAGCTGCGGCAGGAACGAGTTGTACACCACCACGCTCGCGCCCAGGCTGATGTTCGCGACCAGGAACAGCCCCCCGCCCAGCAGGTACCGGCCGCCGCCGACGGTGACCATCCCGACCGTCGCCGCCGCGCCGAGGTAGGCGAACACCGCGAGCAGCCGCTTCTTGCGTGCCGACCGGTCGGCGACCGCGCCGACGATCGGCAGCACCACCACGGTCAGGATCACCGACAGCGACACCAGGTAGGCGTAGTAGGCGCCCGGCGCGACCGGGATGCCCAGCGGGTGCAGCCGGGCCCCGTCGCAGCTGCCGGAGCCGCAGCCGGCGGCCTGCTTGGCGACCTGGGTCAGGAACGGCCCGAGGAACACGGTGATCACCGTGGTGGCGAACGCCGAGTTGGCCCAGTCGTAGAAGTACCAGCCGACGCGCTCGCGGCGGCTGCTGGTCAGCCCGCCCGCCGGTGCGGTGGTGGTCATGCTCGCCGTCTCCTGCCGTCGGCCCGCCCGGACCGCTGCCGCGGACCCGAGTGGCTGTCGGGGATCCCCGTGATCGCCGCAACAGCCGCTGCGACGATCATGCTGGTGCCGTCAAGCCCTCAGGCGTCCCATTGGCCACGAGCGAGTAACACTTCCCGCAGTACCTCGATCCGGTCGGTCATGATGCCGTCGACGCCGAGGTCCAGCAGCCGGTGCATCTCGTCCGGGTCGTCGATCGTCCACACGTGTACCTGCACCCCGAGCCGGTGCGCGTAGGTCACGAAGCGGCGGTCGACCACCCGCACCGGGCCCATCCGTACCGGCACCTGGGCGGCCGGCACGCCCGGGGTCAGGCCGAGCATGCTGCGCCCGGCCACCGACACGGCGCGCAGCCGGGCGATCGCGGACGGGCCGAGCGAGGTCGCCAGCCGTGGGCCGAGCGCGCGGCGCACCGCGGCGAGCCGTCGGTCGGAGAACGACGCGACCAGCACCCGGTCCACCGCGCCGGTCGCCCGGATCGCGTCGACCAGCGGCCGCACCGCCGGCCACGACTTGACGTCCAGGTTGAACCGCAGCTTCGGCCAGGCGTCGAGCACGTCGACCAGCTTCGGCACCGCCTGCTCGCCGCCTACCCGGATCGTGTCCAGGTCGGCCAGCCGCAGCGTCTCCAGCGCGACGTTGCGGCCGGCCAGCCGGGTCAGGTCGGCGTCGTGGAAGATCACCGGCACGCCGTCGGCGGTGGCCCGCACGTCGGTCTCCAGGTACCGGTAGCCGAGGTCGGCGGAGCGCTGGAACGCCGCGGCGGTGTTCTCGTCACCGTCCGCCGCGCCGCCACGGTGCGCGAACGCCAACGGCGACGGTGCGTCCAGGTACGGGTACCGACCGCTGTGGGTCTGTGGCTCCTGCTGGCTGTTCACCCGCCGAGTATCCCTGTCCGAGGCCCTCGTTTGTCGACCCGCCCCGCCGGCACACCGGGCACGGGCGCACGGGCAGTATCGTGTCCGGCGAGGAGGGAGATCTTGTATGCGCGTGCTCGGAATCGACTTCGGCACGTCGAACACGGTGGCCATGCTCCGAATGCCCGATGGGCGGGTTCGGCCACTGTTGTTCGACGGGTCACCGCTGCTGCCTTCCTCGGTGTATCTGGCGCCCGATGGCCGGATGCTGGTGGGGCGGGACGCGGAGCGTAACGCCCGGGTCGACCCCACCCGGTTCGAGCCGAACCCGAAGCGCCGCATCGACGACGGCACGGTGTTCCTGGGCGACCAGGAGATCCCGGTGCCGCGGGTGATCGCGTACGTGCTGGAGCAGGTGATCACCGAGGCCCGCCGGCAGATCGGTGGGATGCCCGAGCAGCTGCGCATGACCCACCCGGCCCGGTGGGGGGAGCGGCGCCGCAGCCTGCTGGTGGAGGGTGCCCGGCTGGCCGGGCTGCCCCGCCCGCAGCTGATCGCCGAGCCGGTCGGCGCCGCGTCCTACTTCACCGCGGTGCTGGGCACCGCGGTGCCGGTGGGCCGCTCGCTGGCCATCTACGACCTGGGCGGCGGCACGTTCGACGCCACCGTGGTGCGGCGCACCCAGTCGGGCTTCGAGGTGCTCGCCGAGGAGGGGCTGCCCGACGTCGGCGGCCTCGACTTCGACCACGCGATCATCGAGCACCTCGGCAAGACGTACTCGCAGTCGCACCCGGACCTGTGGGCTCGGCTGGTCAACCCGCGCGAGTCCGGCGACCGGCGGTACCGCCGGATGCTGTACGAGGACGTGCGCGGCGCCAAGGAGATGCTGTCGCGTACCTCCAGCTCCGACATCCACCTGCCGGCGCTGGAGGTGGACGCGCACATCACCCGCGAGGAGCTGGAGTCACTGATCCGCCCGCACCTGGAGCGGACCGTCGAGTGCCTGCAGCGCACCATCTCCGAGGCCCGGCTGACCCCGCGCGACCTGGTCGGCATCTTCCTGGTGGGCGGGTCCAGCCGGATCCCGCTGGCCGGTCACCTGGTGCACACCACCCTGGGGGTGGCGCCGACCGCACTGGAGCAGCCGGAGACCGTCGTGGTCGAGGGTTCGCTCGCGGTGGGTGGCCCGCCCAACCAGCGTCCGGCGATCCCGCCGCGGCCGGTGCAACCGCAGCACCGGCCGCCGGTACGTCCGGCCCCAGCCGGCAACCGTCCGCCGGCGCGGCCGGTGATCCCGAGCCCGCCGCGGCCGGCGCCGACCCCGGCGCCCCGGCCGCCGGTGCAGCAGCCCGGCCCGCGTCCGCCCCAGCAGGCGCAGCTGCGGCCCGCGGCGGCACCGATGGCGGCGCCGCAGCGGCCGATGCCGGCGCCCGCCGGGCCGGCGGCAGACGACGGCTCCGGCCGCAACTGGTACCAGGAGCCGGCGGTGGTGGGCACCCTGGTGGTCGCGGTCGTGCTGGTGCTCGCGTTCGTGGGTCTGCTGGTCTACGCGGTCGCGCGCTGATCCGACGGGGCCACGGTGCCGGCACCGGGGCCCCGTCGGAGCGCTACCAGGGCAGCGGGCCGTCCTCGCTGAAGAACCCGCCGGTGGGGCCGCCCTCGCCGACGGTGGCCAGCCGCACCACCACCGCGGCGCCCTGTTCCGGGGTGAGCAGTCCGCTGTGGCCGTTGATGTCGGTGTCGACGTAGCCCGGGGCGACGGCGTTGACCAGGATGCCGTCGGCACGCAGTTCGTTGGCGTACTGCAGGGTCAGCGCGTTGAGCGCCGTCTTGGACGGCGAGTAGGCCGCCGACAGCAGCGTCGAAATCGGCCCGCCGACCTCGGCGGTCAGCGCCAGCGACGCGGAGTGGCTGGAGACGTTGACGATCCGAGCGGCAGGGGAGCGACGCAGCAGCGGAAGCATCGCGTTGGTCACGCCGATCACCGCGAACACGTTGGTGTCGAACACCTCCCGGACCAGTTCGACGTCGACGGAGCTGGGCACGCGGTCGAGAGCGTCCTGGGGTGCCGCCTGGCCCGACCCGCTGATGCCGGCATTGTTGACCAGCACGTCCAGCCGGCCGAGGTGCTCGTCGATCCAGGACGCGGCCGACTGGACCGCGGCCCGGTCGGTGACGTCCAGCTCGACCGCGTGCGCGTCGCCGCCGGCGGCCTGGATCGCCGCCGCGGTCTCCGCGCCGCGCCGCGGGTCGCGGGCGCCGACCACGACGCGGTACCCCGCCGCGGCCAGCAGGGTGGCGACCGCCCGGCCGATCCCCTTGTTGGCTCCGGTGACCAGGGCGACCCTCGGTTGTTCCGGGTACTCGTTCATCAGCCAGATTCCTTTGCAGAGCAACGGATGTGTCGCGGGTGGCGGTGCCGACCCGTCGCTCATGGAGATGCCGGTGCCGCCGGCCGCGTGACGCCCGGCGCGCGTGATGCGCCTCACCGGCGGCTGTGGCGTACCGGGGGGTGTCAGGCGGTCTTGATGGCGGACAGGTCGAAGTCGAGGGTGACCTTCTCGGAGATCATCACGCCGCCGGTCTCCAGGGCGGCGTTGAAGCTGACCCCGAAGTCTTTGCGGTTGATCACGGTGGACCCCTCGAAACCGACCCGGTTGAGTCCCTGCGCGTCGACCACGGCGCCGACGAAGTCGAGCGGGATGCTGATCTCGCGAGTGACGCCGCGAAGGGTCAGCTGGCCGGTCACCTGGAAGCGGTCCCGGTCGACGTGCTCGACGGCGGTGCTGGTGAAGACGATGTGCGCGTGGGTCTCGGCGTCCAGGAAGTCTCCGGTACGCAGGTGGCTGTCGCGCTGCGGGTTGCCGGTGTCCACGCCCGCCGCGTCCAGAACGATGTGCACGCGGGAGGCGGCCGGGTCGGAGGCGTCCAGGTGGACGGCGGTCTCCACCGGGGGGAAGTGGCCGCGCACCCTGGTGACCATCGCGTGCCGGGCGCTGAAGCCGAAGCGGCTGTGCGCCGGGTCGATGGTGTAGGTGCCGGTGAGTTCGTCGGGGTACAAGGCTTGCTCCTCGATATAATTCAGCGCTGAAACATTCAGGGCGACGGTATATCGAGGTAATTCAGTACGCAACCTTTTAGTAACATGCTCCACGTGACGAGATGGTTGACCGCCGACGAGCAGCGCACCTGGCGGGCCTTCGGGTCCGCGATGCGCCAGCTGACCGACCGCCTGGACCGCGACCTGCAGGCGGCGGCCGGAATGCCGATCACCTACTACGAGCTGCTGGTCATGCTCTCGGAGGCGCCGGACCGAACGCTGCGGATGAGTGAACTGGCGCAGCGGACCGACTCCAAGCCGAGCCGGATCACCCATGCCGTCGGCAAGCTGGAGCAGAGTGGCTGGGTCCGGCGCGAGCACTACCCGGGCGATCGCCGCGGGTGGCTGACCGTTCTGACCGACGAAGGCCTGGCTGCGTTGCGCGCCGCGGCTCCGGCCCACGTCGACAGCGTCCGCGCGCACCTGATCGACCTGCTGACGCCCGAGCAGGTCCGGCAACTCGGTGAGATCAGCGAAATCGTCGGCGCCCACCTCACCGCGTCCAGGTGAGCGCGCCGGCCAGCCCGGCCGGTCCGACCTGGCGGCGGTCGGCCGGGCCGCCGATCGTGAAGCCCGCCGGTCAGCTACCGGGGGCCCAGAAGCGGGCCAGGGAACTCGTCGCCGGGTCGTCCGAGCCGGCGAGCGCCTGCCACGGGTCGACGCCGTCGGGCACCGACTGGCCGTCGTAGTCGAACAGGTCACCGGCCGAACCGCCCGGCTGCGCAGCCGGGTCACCCGGGTCCTGGACGGACAGGTCGTGCTGCTCGCCGAGCACGGCGGGGTCGCTCCACGGGAAGCCGTCCACCGGCTCCGGCGGTTCACCGATCTCCAGCTGCGGCGGGAACACGTCCTCGGCGGCCCAGTCCGGGTCGTCGCCGACCAGGTCGAGGTCCGGATCGGTACCGGGCACCGGGTCGGGGTCGAGCGCCGGCGCCTGCTGATCGTCCTCGTCCACGTCGCTGAACGGGTCGGCAGCGGACACGTCCGCCGGCTCGGCGCCGGCCGCGTCGTCGTCGGACAGCTCGCCGTACTCCAGGCCGAGGGCGCCGCCGTCGTGCGACCCGGCGCCGGGATCGAGGTCCGGATCGTGCCCGTCGGCGCCGAGGTGCTCGTCGCCGTACCCCTGATCGCCGAGCTCGTGATCACCGAGGCCGTCGCCGTCCAACCCGCCGGTGAGGCCGTCACCGGCGCCGGCGTGATCGCTGCCGTAGCCGTCGTCGGCGCCGGCGTCGTGGTCGCCGTACTCGTCGATCGGCCCGCCGTGCTCGTCCATGGCCGACTATCCCCCCTGCGTGTCCGACGGGGCCGCCGGCGCGATGCCTCGCGCCTTGATCAGCACCTCGTCGAGTTGTTTGATCCGGGCCCGCAGCTGCTCGCGCTCCTTCTGCAGGTCGGCACGCTTCTTCTGCCGGCTGTTCTTGTCCTCGACCATCGTCTTGTCGATCTCGGCGATCTGCCCGTCGAGTTGCTTGAGCCGCCGCTCGATCGCCTCGTCCAACGCCAGTGTCAGGGCGTACTGCAAGTCGGTGAAGCGGGTCGCGATCTCGTCGGACAGCGCCGCCCGGGACTCGCCCAGCACCTCGCGCAGCCACACCTTGGCCTGCGACCGGTTGGCCTGCACCTTGCGCCGCCACATCATGAACGCGCCGGCCGCCAGGCCGATGCCGACACCCACGACCGGCACCACAATGCCGCCGGCCAGGGCGGACGCGCCGAGGGTGGCGCCGCCGGCACTGGCCAGCGAGTACAGCCCGCGGCCGGTGCTGAACGCGGACATCACCACGAGCGACTGGTCGCCGGAGCCCTCCTTCTGCGGCTTGGCGGTCATCGCGGTGCGCAGCTTCGCGTTGAGCCGGCGCAGCACGTAGTTGAGCTCCTGCGGGCTGAACACGCTGGCGAGGATGCGCTGCCCGATGACCCGGAACCGGTGCTCCAGATCCTGCGAGAGCCGGATCGACACCGCGTACAGCGCGCGGTCCACCTCGTACGGCAGCTTCTTGATGTCGCCGCCGGAGCCCTTCTCGATGGTCTTGCCGAAGTCGTCCTGCAGCTGGGTGATGTACTTGCGCAGCCGCGACTGGGCGTCGACCCGGGCCCGCTGGGTCTCGGTGTTGAGCGCCAGCGACCACTGCTTGGTCTCCGAACGCTTGCGCGAGTTGACCTTCCCGCGCTCCTCCTTGAGCCGCTCCAGGAGCGCCGGGTCCGGGTCGGCGGACTTCATCCGGTCGCCGACGCCCAGGTCGAGCCGGACGAACTCGGTACGCACCGCGCGCAGCGTGTTCGCCGTCTTGAGCGCGGTGCCCTTGGCCGCCAGGCCGATCAGCCCGTGCTGCAGCTCGGCGACCCGGGACTCCTTGACGATCTCGGCGGCCGCGTCGGCGGGCATCTGCAGCGCCAGCTCGGCCAGCCGGGACGACACCGGGAAGAACGGCGCCGAGGCGAACCGCGGCGCGTGCGCCCGCAGCAGCGACCGGTCGTCGTCCAGGATCGTCCGCCAGCCCGGGTACGCGTCGACCTTGGTCAGCGCGAACAGCACCATGTTGACCCGCTTGCTGGCCTCGATCAGGAAGTTCAGCTCGGGCTGCGAGAACGGGGCGGACGCGTCGACCACGAACAGCAGCGCGGTGGCCCGCTCCACCGCGTCCAGCGCCACCTCGGCGTGCAGCGAGTCCAGGCCGCCGACGCCGGGGGTGTCCAGCAGCGACGTGTACTGCAGCATCGGCGCCGGGTGGAAGATCTCCAGCCGGCGCGGCGGGCGGACCCCCTCGGGCAGCCGGCCGAGCACGGTGCCGTAGTCGCGGATGTCCTCGATGCGCACCGGGATCGGGTCCTCCCGCCCCGGGATGTACGCCTGCGCGGCGGGTTGCGCGCCGTGCACGAACTCCAGGTACGAGCTGGTGGCGACGGCGGCGTCGACCGGGGACAGGTTCGGCACCCCGATCAGCGCGTTGGTCAGCGAACTCTTGCCGCGCTTGGTCTCGCCGACCACCACGATGCTCGGCACGGTCTGTTCGCGGCGACGCAGCACGTCCAGGTCGGACGCGGCGTCGGGGTCGATGCGGCGCAGGTGTGCCAGGCCCGCGTCGACCGCGCCGCGCAGCATCTTCTCCAGGGCGGCGGTGTTCGCGGCCTGGTTGGTCTTGGCCGGAGCGCTCACTGCTGCCGTCCCTCTTCCTTGTAGACGGTGACCACGGGGGCGCGCAGCACCACACCGCGGTCGACGTAGCCGGGTACCTCGACCGCGGCGATGGTGCCGGCCAGCGCCGGATCGGTGGTGGGGGTGGCGCCACCGGCCTCGTGGTGCGCCGGGTCGAACCGCGCCCCGACCGGCGCGACGGTACTGACGCCGACCTCCTGCAGGGACCGGCCGAGCACGTCGGCGATGGCCTTGCTGGTGGCGCGGTCACGCACGTACACGCAGGTCTGCACCAGGCTGCCGCGCTCGGTCTCGGCCTGCTCGGCGCGCTGGGCGAGGCCCGGGTCGGCGCCGGCTGCCGGTGGCGCGGAGGTGACCGTGGACTCCTTCTCGTCGTCGCGGCGCGCGGCGAGCAGCAGCACCACGGCGACACCGCCGGCCAGCCCGGCGCCGACGAAGCCGACCGCGGCGGTCTGCACCGAGAAGCTCGCGTCGCAGGCGGCGCTGCGGCCGATCACGCCGCGGCCGTCGGCACTGCCCGGCGCGGAACCGTCGGCCGGGGTGGTCTGCACCTGCAGGGTGCACGTTCCGGTCTTGGCGCCGACCCAACCGCCGACGAGACCGGTGAGCACGGCGACTATCGCGGCGACACCGGCGGCGATGACGCGGAGGTTGCTCGAGGACATGGGGGCTCCTTTATCCAAAGCGCATCGCGCGACTCAGGCGGGCTTTCGGACCTGCTGGGAGAGCAGGAAGAAGCCGCGGTGGACGACGTGGGCGATCCGGGCCTGGGCGGGGCTGGCGCCGGCGACGGCGAATGCGCGCCACCGGGTCGCCGCCTCGAGCGCGGCCTTGGCGAGCTGCTCGACGGTGGCGCCGGACATGCCGAGGATCCAGTGCGGGTCGTCGGACAGTGCCAGCCGGGTCAGCTCGTTTTCCATCTCTTCGGGCAGCGCGACCGCACCGGTGGTCACCTGCTGGGCGACGTCCAGCATCCGCAGCCGGTGGTACTCGGGCTGTTGCAGCACCCGTTCGACCGCGTCGCGCAGCAGCTCCCGGTCGGCGGGGCGGTCGGCGTGCCCGGCGATCTTCTCCAGGCTGGTCAGCGCCCAGCCTGCCTTGATCGCGTCGGTGCGCCAGCGAAACGCCCGCTCCAGGGTGGATCGGGCCCGCGGGAAGCCGGACGCCAGGAACAGCTGCTTGACCAGCTCACCGGTCGCCAGCTTCGGGTTCGCGACGAACTGGGCGACCGCGAACGACACGCCGTAGATGTCCAGCAGCCGCAGCAGCCGTTCGCGCTGCGCCTTGGACACCTCGCAGTCGCGCGCGATGAACAGGTCGACGGAGGCGAGCAGCACCTGCCGGTCGGTGTCGGACATGCTCGCGATGGTGCGCAGCGCCTCGCAGTCGGCGGCGGTGAGCCGGCCGGCCTCGGTGGTCTCGGCGAGCAGCCCGATCACCGGGACCACGTCGGACACCACCCGGCGCAGCACCTCGCCCTGCTTGGTGGCCAGCGGTTCGGCCACCGGCCACGGGTCACCGGTACCGGCGAGCTTGTCGACCTTGTTGAACAGCCCGAGCGAGTTGATCGGGTTGCTCGACAGCTTCGAGGACATCGACTGGAACGACTTGAGCGCCTGCAGGTCGTCCTCGCGGACCGACTGGGTGAACACGTACACGATCGCCTCGGCGCCGGACAGCGCGCCGGCGGAGTCGTCGTCGATGTCGTCGTCGATCGGCGCCTCGTTGAACAGGAACCGGCGGGCCTCGTCGGAGATCGACGAGTTGGTCGACGACAGGCCCGGCGTGTCGACGACGGTGAGGTCCTCGAGCCGGTCGGAGGTGAGCGTGACGTCGACGAAGGCGACCTCGTCGCGGGGCACGCCGAGCTTCTGCGGGATCATGCCGGACTCGTCCAGCGGCAGGCTGGCCCGCGAGCCGTCCCGGCGCACCACGTCGATCCGGTCGGTGGTGCCGTACCGGAACTGGGTGACCAGCCGGGTGCACTCGCCGACCTCGGTGGGCGCCACCCGCCGGCCGATCAGCGAGTTGACCAGGGTCGACTTGCCCGACTTGAGCCGCCCGGCGATCGCCACCCGCAGCGGTTCGCCCAGCCGGCGGGAGATGTCGACCACCGCGGCCTGGGTGCTGCCGGCCAGTCGCGGCCCGCACTCGCCGCACAGCGCCTGGACTCGGGAACTGAGGGGACCCGAACTCATCGCAACACCCCGGAATCGCCAGCTGTGACGACTCGAACACGGTGTGCCGCGAAGCCCTCGGCGCCGTCCATGTCGGTCATGGCCGGTGGTACCTCCTACTACTCTGGTGGCAGGCCCTGGTGTGCGTGGCCGACGCCTGCCGGCACACACACTAGGCATATCCTCACCGACCTAGGATCCCGGATTCGTGCCAGCCCGCGGGGGGAGGCCCACGTGCGTGACGCGACTGCTGGTCAGACCGACGCCGACGCGCCGAGACTCGACCAGCGGCCGACCGCGCCCGCACCCGACCCCGTCGCGGTGGCGGCCGCCCGGTTGGCCCGGCCGGGGCTGGTGGTGGTCACCGGCGCGCCCGGCGCCGGACGCAGCAGCGCGCTGCGTGCGGTCGCCGACCGGTTCGCCGGCACCGTGTTCACCGGCGGCGGGCTGGCCATCCTGCGCGGCGTGCCGGGCCTGGCGCTGTCGCGCGCGGTGCGGGCCCGGCTCCCGGTCGAGGACGGTGCGCTGACCGCCGAGGCGGTCCGTTCCCGGGTGCGCGGCGGGCTGCTGGTGCTCGACGACCTGCAGTGGGCCGACCCGCTCACCCTCGCCACCCTGCCGGCGCTCGCCGCGCACTGCCGGGTGCTGGTGTCGCTGCGCACCCCGCACCGGCTGCCGGCCGCGGCGCTGGCCGCGTTGCGGGAGTCCTGCGACACCTGGCTCGCGCTGCCGCCGCTGACCCCGCAGCAGGCCACCGAGCTGGCCCGGCGCATCGCGCCCGGGTTGGGTGCGGCCGGCATCGCCGAGGTGGTGGCCCGTGCCGGTGGCGTACCGCTGGCGGTGGAGACGCTCGCCCGGCACGCGGTGGCCCACCCGGAGTCGGTGTCGCGGCAGCCGGAGCCCGACGACGCGGGCAGCACCGGCGCGGTCGCGCACGCCGTCGCCGAGGCGCTGGCCGACCTGACCCGCCCGGCCCGTACCGCGATGGCGGCGCTGGGCATGCTGCGCCGGCCGGCGGCCCGCACCCTGCTCGGCGCCGGTGTCGCCGAGCTGGTCGAGGCCGGATTGGTGGTCGCGCCGCCCGACGACGGGGAGCGCTCGCTGGTCGCCGCCGTCTCGCCGTACGTGGCGGAGGTCGCGGCGGGGCTGCTCAGCGCGGAGGAACGGGCCGGGGTGCACCGCCGGCTGGCGGAGCTGGTGAGCGACGCCGAGGCGGCCCGGCACCTGGCCGCGGCCGGTGACGACCAGCCGGCGTACGAGCGGGCGGTCGCCGCGGCGGCCACCGCCGGCACCGCGGGCGAGCGCGCCGACCTGCTGCTGCTCGCCTGCGGGCTGGACGGCGCGCAGCCACGTCCCGCGGTGCGCCGGGACACGGCCGCGGCGGCGCTGGCGGTCGGCCGGCCGCGGGCCGCGCTGCGGGCCCTGGCCGACGCCGCCGAC
>NZ_BOPO01000084.1 GCF_017312725.1 Actinocatenispora comari
GCCGGGCCCGCCGTACCTGGGCCGGCAGCCGGACCAGCGGGAGCGTGCGGTGTCTCGCCGTTTCGCGCCGGGGCGGCGTCGCCGGGGGTGGACAGCTCACCGCTGCTGCGCAGCCAGCCGCGCCGCAGCGCCCCGGCGAACTCGCCGGCGCTGGCGTGCCGCTCCGCCGGCGTCTTGGCCATCGCCCGCAGCAGCTCGGCGTACAGCCAGGGCGGTACGTCGGGGCGCGGCATCGGCGGCAGCGGGTCGCGGAGCGCCCGGTCCCGGTACTCGAACGGGTCGGGGGAGTTGTCGCCCGGGTCGGCGAACGGCGGGTACCCGGTGAGCAGGTTCCACATCGTCGACGCGAGGCTGTAGACGTCCGAGGCGGGTCCCTGCGGCTCGCGCCGCAGCGCCTCCGGCGAGGCGTGCTGCGGGGTCAGCTTGTGCAGCGTGATGGTGCCGGACAGGTCGTTCGCGGCGCGGGCGATGCCGAAGTCGGTCAGCGCCGGACCGTACTTGGAGCGCAGCACGTTGTGCGGCTTGACGTCGCGGTGGATGATGCCGACCTCGTGCGCGGCCTGCAGCGCCTCGCCGACCTTCACGCCGACGTCGACCACCTCGCTGACCGGCAGCGGGCCACCGCGGGCCAGGATGTGCCCGTACGAGCCGCCCTCGCAGTACTCCATCACGATGTACGGGCGGCCGATGCTGGTGCTGCCGGTGTCGATGATGCTGACGATGTGCGGCTGCGCGGACAGCGCGACGGTGGTGGCGAGCTCGGTCTCGACCTGCTCGGCGGTGGTCAGGCCGTCGTCGACGCGCAGCAGTTTGATCGCGACCGGCCGGTTGAGCCGGTCCTGGATCGCCCGGTAGACCTGCGCGGTGGAGCCGCGGCTGACCAGCTCCAGCCGCGAGTAGCCGGGGATGACCGGGATGTCGGATTGGCCCGGTGGCACGCGCTGGCCGGTCTGCTCGGTCACCCGGCCATTGTGCACTGCCCGCCGCCTGTGCCAGTACCCGCGCGAACCGGAACTGGCGCTGTCGGTGGCGGGGGGAACAATGGGCGGTGTGAGCCGGGCCTTTCCGAGGAAGTTGTACCGCGACGACGCGGTGGTGCTGCGCTGCCAGAAGCTCGGCGAGGCCGACCGGATCGTGACCCTGTTCACCCGCCGGCACGGCCGGGTGCGCGCGGTCGGCAAGGGGGTGCGGCGCACCACCAGCCGCTTCGGGGCCCGGCTGGAGCCGTTCGGGCACGTGGACGTGCAGCTGGCGGAGGGCAGGTCGCTGCACGTGGTCAGCCAGGTCGAGGGCATCTCGCTGTACGGCAAGCGGATCGGCGCGGACTACCCGCGCTACACCGCGGCGAGCGCGATCGCCGAGGCGGCCGAGCGGTTCACCCCGGAGGAGCAGGAGCCGTCGCTGCGGCTGTACCTGCTGACCCTCGGCGCGCTGCGCGCCCTGGGCGAGCCGGACGAGCGGCCGGCGCCGCTGATCCTCGACTCGTACCTGCTGCGGGCGATGACGTTGACCGGCTGGGCGCCGGCGCTGACCGAGTGCGCGGTGTGCGGCCGGCCGGCCGACTCGTTCGGTGACTCGCGGCCGGCGGTCAGCGTGCCGTCCGGCGGCCTGGTGTGCCCGACCTGCCGGCCGCCGGGTGCCGCGGCGCCGCGGTCGGAGACGCTCCGGTTGCTGGTGGCGCTGGCCGACGGCGACTGGCCGACCGCGATCGCCAGCGAGCCGGCCGCCCGCAGCCAGGGCAGCGGCCTGGTTGCCGCGCTGCTGCAGTGGCACCTGGAACGCGGCCTGCGCTCGCTGCCGCTGGTCGACCGCGGCTGACCGCCGCTGGTCGCCGTGCCGGCCGCCCGGCCGTCGAGGCGGTGCGGTCGACGGCGGGGAGGCTGGCTAGCCTCGGACACGCGCCGTGATCCCTGCGGCGGCGCGACAGGACCTCTCAGCAAGGAGCCACAGATGAGCCCTCGGTTGCGTCGGGACTACCGTCCGCCGACGCCGCATCCGTCCGGTGCCCGGCCGCCGCGGATCCCGGCGGACAAGGTGCCGCGGCACGTGGCGATCATCATGGACGGCAACGGCCGCTGGGCCAAGCAGCGCGGACTGCCCCGTACCAAGGGGCACGAGGCGGGCGAGGCGGCCCTGTTCGACGTGATCGAGGGCGCGCTGGAGCTCGGCGTGAAGTACCTGTCGGCCTACGCCTTCTCCACCGAGAACTGGCGCCGCTCGCCGGACGAGGTGCGCTGGCTGATGGGCTTCAACCGGGACGTGATCCACCGCCGCCGGGACGAGCTGAACGCGATGGGGGTACGCATCCGCTGGGCCGGCCGCCGCCCGAAGCTGTGGCGCAGCGTGATCACCGAGCTGGAGCAGGCCGAGCAGATGTCGCGCGACAACGACAAGCTGACGCTGCAGTTCTGCGTCAACTACGGCGGTCGGGCCGAGGTGGCGGACGCGACGGCGGCGATCGCGCGCGACGTGGCGGCCGGCCGGCTGCGCGCCGACCGGATCACCGAGAAGCTGCTGGCCCGCTACCTCTACCAGCCGGACATCCCGGACGTGGACCTGTTCGTCCGCTCGTCCGGGGAGCAGCGCACGTCGAACTTCCTGCTCTGGCAGTCGGCGTACGCGGAGATGGTGTTCCTGGAGACGCTGTGGCCCGACTTCGACCGGCGGCACCTGTGGCACGCCTGCGAGCAGTACGCCGATCGGGACCGGCGCTACGGCGGGGCGATCCCGAACCCGGAGCCGGCGCCGTACGTTGCCGAGACCTCGTGAAGATCGCACCTTTCGGTGTTTCTTGACAGGGTTGTTCTCGTGAGAGCACATTAGTTCCGTTCGCGTGCCCGTGTCGGCGTTGCGGCGTCGATGCGGGCCCGTGGTGCCCGGCGGCATCGGCCCCGGGCGTTCCGCGGTGTGCGCCGGCCCGCGCCGGCGCGGAACGGAGGCTGCATGCGCACTGTCCGGACCGCCACCATCCTCGCCGCCACCGGAACACTGGTCGCGGCCCTGCTGACCTGGGCCACGCCCGCCGCGGCGGCCTACTCCGACCCGCTGACCAGCACCACCAAGCAGAACCTGGTCTGGCACGCCACCCCGGCCGCGGCGCTGTCCGCGCTGGACGCGGCGCTGCCCAACGTGTCGGCCAACACCGTCGTGCACGACGCCAACCACGCCATGACCGGCTGTACCGCGGCGGAGCAGGCGGCGCTGCCGATCGCGCCGACCGCGACCACGAAGCTGTGCTGGGACGCCGACCGGGCCGGCAGCAGTGCCTGGACGCCGCAGTCGATCACCACCTCCGGTGACGCCGACGACGACGGCATGTGGGGTGCCGACAAGATCCTCATCTCCGGCTGGCACGGCGAGTCGAGCCTGGGCACCGGCTCGGACGGCAAGAGCCGCTACGACGACGCCCGGCTGATGTTCGTCAACGACGACACCCCGTCGGCCGCGGCGTTCCGGCAGGTGTACCTGGCGGTACCCAACAGCACCGGGTCGACGTTCTCCGCCGCGAAGGCGCACGTCGGCGGGATGGCCTGGTACGGCGACAAGATCTACGTCACCGCGGTCGGCAACACCTCCACCGCGATCCGGGTCTTCTCCACCACGCACATCCTGCAGCTGTCCAGCAGTGCCGCGGCGATCGGCAAGGTGTCCGACGGGTACGCCGCCTACGGGTACAAGTACGCGGCGATGCAGGTCGGCTACTACTCCTACGCCGGCGGCACCTGCGACATGGACTCCGACACCGGGGTGCCGTGCTTCTCCTCGATGTCGCTGGACCGCAGCACCTCGCCCGACTCGATCGTCACCACCGAGTACTTCAGCGACCAGACCAAGCACGGCCGGCTCTACCGGTACCCGATGGGCAGCGACTTCCTGCTCGCCGCCGGGTCGGGCGGCACGGTGGCCGCGAGCGAGGCGTACCGCAGCGGGGTCGGCAACATGCAGGGCGTGCTCGGCCACGACGGCCACTGGTACGTCGCGCACTCCTCGGCGGTGACCAACGGCCAGCTGTACGACCAGACCACCAGCGCCAGCGTTCCGTCGCACTGCGGTGACCCGAGTACCCCGGCGTGCTGGGGGATGCATCCGGAGGCGCTGACCTACGACTGGGCGACCGGGCTGGTGTGGTCGGTGACCGAGTGGTCGTCGGCGGTGTGCTCCGACCACGGCCAGGCCTGCGGGCGCACCCTCTTCGCCCTGCCGGTGTCCAGCCTGCCCTGACCGTGCGCCCGGCCCGGCCGTCGATGCGGCCGTCGGCGGTGGCCGGCGGCCGCGCGGCACCGTGTCGGGTTGCACACCGATGCCCGGCATCCGGATCTTGACACGGATTCCGATGCTTTGACAACGTTGTCGGACATCACCTGCGGATCCCGTCGACGAGGGGTTAGGTAGATGTTTGCGGATTCGGCACGTTCCCTTCCCACCCGCCGCCAGCTGCTGATCGGAGCCGGTGCCACCGCCGGTGCGGCGGCACTCGGCGCCAGCACCGGGTCGGGGCCCGCCGCGGCGGCACCCGGCCGTACCGGCATCGACTGGCCCCGCGGGCAGGTGCTGCCGCACTTCGCCGCGCCGGACGTACTGGACCTGATCGACCTCACCGACGCCAGCGACGCCGACCAGCTGCTCGTCGCGAGCCTGCAGGGGCTGGTCAACCGGGCCCGGCCGCGGATCGCCATCCTGCGCCCGGCCGACGAGGGCGGCGTGACCTGGCTGCACACCGCCGGGCTGCGCTACCGCACCGTCGCCTCGCCCGCCGAGCTGCTGCGCCGCCACCGATCGGTCGTGCGCGGCGTGGTGGTCACCGACCCCGACCTGCCGGCCACCCGCAACCTCGCCACCACGCTCGCCGGGTTGCACGACGCGATCATCGCCGCGCCCGACCAGCTGGCCGGCCTCGGCGACCTGCCGGTGGTGGCCGACCTGCGTGGTCGGTTCGCCGACGAGATCGCCGCCTACACCTGGGCGGTGGACACCCTGTGGCCGCACACCGAGCACCGGATCCTGGTCGGTCTCGACCCGGAGAACACCCTGTGCGACCTGCGCGACTACGCGGTCGCGACCCGGGCGCTGACGCTGTGGATCCACCCCGACGTACCGGAGTCGCGGGCGATCGGCGAGCGGGTGATGAGCGACATGGCGCCGGGTACGGCGTTTCTCGGCTGGTGGCCGGCCGGCGTCGGCGGGGAGAGCGACGGTACCGAGCTGACCTCCCGGCACGGCGTGATCGTGCTGGCCGCCGACCACTCGCAGAACCTCACCGTGTACGGCGGGGCGCCGGCGCCGGTCGCCGGCGGGCAGCGTTCGCTGCCGGCACCGCCGCTGGCCAACCGCGTGTACGTCACGTTCTCGATGACCGAGGGCGACAACCTGCAGTACAACCAGCACAAGATGCGGCAGCTGTGGGACGACCCGGGCCGTGGCGCGGTACCGCTGAACTGGTCGACGAACCCGCTGCTGATCGACGCCGCACCGGTGTTCCTGAGCTACTACCAGCGCACCGCGACCCGCAACGACTACCTGATGGCCGGGCCGTCCGGCGCCGGCTACGCGTACCCGTCGCCGTGGCCGGACGACACGCTCGGCGCGTTCACCGGCATGACCGCGCGGTACATGCGGCGCACCGGGATGGACGCGGCGGTGATCCTGAACCGCATCGACGGCGCGGACGTACCGCTGTCCGACGCGGAGGCCGCGCGCTACCTCCGTGACGTGCGACCACTCGGGCTGTTCAAGGACTGGACGGATCACACCGAACTGTCGGTGCTGCACCGCGACACGCCGCAGGCGGTGAGCTACCTGACCAGCAGCGTCGCCGAGGCGCAGGCGGCGATCGCGGCCTCGGCCGCCGGCTGGTCCGGCGATGCGCCGCTGTTCCTGTCGATCGGGATCCTGTCCTGGAACCTGAACCCCAGCGACGTCGCCACGATCGCCGCGTCGCTGTCCGACCCGTACACGGTGGTGCGCGGCGACCAGTTCTTCCACCTCGCCCGCCGCGCCCTGCACCTGCCCGGCCGCTGACTCCGCTCCGGCGCCGGTACCTCTGTCACCATGGCCAGGTGATCGTGGGAGACGAACCGGCGCTGGTACCAGAGTTGTCGGTCACCGACCTCGCCGCCAGCCTGCGGTTCTGGCGCGACCTGTGCGGCTTCACCGTCGAGTACGAGCGGCCGGAGGAGGGGTTCGCCTACCTGTCGCTCGCGACCGCGCACGTCATGCTCGACCAGATCGGTACCGGGCGCGACTGGATCACCGGTCCGCTCGTACCGCCACTCGGGCGCGGCATCAACCTGCAGCTCGCCGTCGCCGACCTGGCCCCGATCCTGGCCAGGCTCGCGGCGGCGGGCTATCCGCTGTTCCGGCCGCCGGAGACCCGCTGGTACCGGATCGGTGCGGAGGCGGCCGGGGTCGAACAGTTCCTGGTCACCGACCCGGACGGCTACCTGCTCCGCTTTCAGCGCCCGTCCGGGCGTCGGGCCGCCGGTCCGTCGGGCAGCGGGTGGCCACTTCCCGATCCGCCTCGACTTCCGTGATCAGGCGAGGAAGCCGGAGCGGCGCCAGAGGCCGCGGCCGGGGCGGCCGATCATGCCGACCTCGGTGAGGAAGTCGGTGACCGGCTTGCCCATCCAGAGCAACGTCTCCCGGTGGTACGGGTTCGCCCGGGCCACCGCGCGAGCCTGCCGCGGGTCGAGGCCGACCGCCGCGTACACGCCGGGATGGATCAGGTTCGCCGACACCACGTAGGCGGCCGCCGCGGTCAGCTGCCGGTGCCGCAACAGGGTCGGGCGCGAGGTGGTCGCGACCTGGCGGGCCAGCTCGGTACGGGCGAACTTGACGTGCCGCGCCTCCTCGACCACGTGGATGCGCGATGTCATGCGTACCAGGGGTTGCAGGGTCTCGTCGGCCATCAGCTCGCGCTGCAGCCGGTCGAGGGTCTCCTCGGTGAGCAGGGTGGCGGCGAACATCGCCGGCCCGCGCGGGGCGAGCGCGCCGAACAGCGCACCGAGCCGCAGCAGCCCGGTACCGGGGGCGTGTTCGCTCGCGCCGAGCCGCTCGACCTCGCGGGCGAACATGATGCTGTGCCGGGTCTCGTCGCCGATCTCGGTCAGCGCGTACTGCACGTAGTCGCTGCCGGGGTCGCGGCGGTAGATGTCGCGCAGCAGCATGCGCATCAGCAGCGTCTCGAACCAGATGCCGAACCGGGTGATCGAGCACCACTCGTGGGTGCCGAGCGCGATGCGCTGCTCGGGCGTGAGCCGTTGCCACAGCGGCGTTCCGTACAGCGAGACGCGGCGCTCGGGCAGGCTCGGCACGCCGTCGGGTACCGGTGCCGACCAGTCGATGTCGAGGTCGGGATCGTAGCTGTGCCGGGCCGATGCGGTGAGCAACCGGTCGCGGGTCCGGGTCTGATCGGTGCCCGTCACCATCCCGGGTCACCTCCTTCGCCACCGAGGTGTCTGTGACACGATGTCACGCACAACCACTATGCGACGCCGCGACCGCCACGTCAAGGATTGTGTGACAGTTCGTCACAGGTAAGCTGTCGGGGTGACTGGTAGCCAGCAGACCGACGGCCGCGCCCGGCGCTGGGCCGCGCACCGGCAGCAACGCCGCGCCGAGTTGATCGATGCGGCCGTCGCGGCCATCGAGGCGGCCGGCATCGACGTGGGGTTCGACGCGATCGCCGAGCAGGCCGGCGTCTCGCGCACCGTGCTCTACCGCTACTTCGACTCCCGCGACGAGCTGCAGGTGGCGGTCGCCCAGCGCGCGGTGGAGCTGTTGCTGGCCAAGCTGACCCGGCCACTGCACTCCGGCGCCGCGCCGCGGGCGCTGATCACCTCGCTGGTGCGCGCGCACGTGCGCTGGCTCGACGAGCACCCCGAGCTGTACCGGCTGATCGCCACCCGCTCCGCCGCGGTGCCGGCGGGCCGGGAGGCGTTCACCGCCGGCGAGAAGCTGTTCGCCGCGCAGCTCGCCGACCTGCTCGGGCACTACATGACGCTGCTCGGCGTCGACGACGACGCGGTGGAACCGATCGCGTACGGGCTGATCGGCATGGTCGAGGCGGCCGGTGACTGGTGGGTGCGCCGGCACGAGCTCGGCGACCGCGGACTGATCGGCCAGCGTCGGCTGGTCGAGTCGCTCGGCGACTCGATCTGGTACGTCATCGACGGCCACCTGCGCGCCCGCGGCGTCGAACTCGACCCCGAGCTGCCCCTGCTTTCCGGAGGCGAGGATGACTGACGAGACAAGGGCAGACGAGTTCGACGGCGACGGGTACCGGGGCGAGGTGGAGCTCGGCGACGGCGCGCGCAGCGTGCGGGTCGGCGCCCAGCTGCGCGGTGCGCTGGAGCCGATCAGCGGCGCCTACCGGTGGTACGGGCGGCTCGCCGCGGACGCGGCGGTCACCGAGCTGGCCGCCGCGCGGGCCCGCAACCTGACGCTGACCACGCCGTACGGCTCGGTCACCACCACGCTCACCGACGTCGACCCGTGGGGCCGGTACCGGGTGGGTGGTGCCGGAACGCCCCCGTTCCCGGCCTCGACCACGCCGTCCGCCTGACGTCGTCCGGCCGGCTCGGGCGGGCTTTCCGATCCGGTACGCGTGGTTCGTGCCGGTTGTGGTGGCACCCGGATCCGGGCGGTGGAAAACCCCGTCACCTGGGCATCTTGACAACGCTGTCATATTCCGATTGTGTGCTTACGGGTTGATGCCGGCCTGTCCTCGTGCGTCAACCGTTGGGGTGGCGAGGGCCGGTTCGTGCCGGTCCTCGAACCGTACGGGTCGATGGAGGCGCGGCGTGAAACGCAGAGCGTTGTTGGTGGGTAGCGGGGCATCCCTGGTGGCGTTGGCGGAAGGGGTGCCGTCGGTCGCGTCCGCGTCGCCGGTGTCCGACCGGTACGCGCCGGCCCGCGGGTTGGTCTTCGCCTCCTCGTTCGAGGCCGACGACCGGCCGCTGGACTGGACCAGCACGGTGGAGACCGACAGGCACGGCACCGCGCGGATGTCCGGGGTGACCGGTGCCGCCCCGACCGGCATTCCCGGCAGCATCGTCGACAAGATCACCAAGTGCGTGGCGAGCGGGGAGAACCCGCCCAACGAGATCGCCGCGAACCTGCTCGACGCCGACCCGAGTACCAAGTGGCTCGCGTTCACCGCGACCGCGTGGGCCGAGGTGCAGCTGTCCGAACCGATCGCGGTCGTTGCCTACGCGTTGACCTCGGCCAACGACCACGCCGAGCGCGACCCGAAGAACTGGACCCTGCAGGGCTCCACCGACGGTACCCAGTGGACGGACCTGGACACCCGCACCGGCGAGACCTTCGACCACCGCTACCAGCTGCGCCAGTTCAGCGTCGACAACACCACCAAGTACACCTACTACCGGCTGAACGTCACCGCCAACGGCAGCGGCGACATCGTGCAGCTGGCCGACCTGCAACTGTCCAATGGGGACGATGCGCCGCCACCGCAGAAGGACATGCTGACCGCGGTGGGCACGGGGCCGGCGAGCGGACCGAACATCCGGCCGAAGGTCGGCTTCACCGGCCTCGCCTCGCTGGAGTTCGCCGGCCAGCACACCGCCGAAGGCCACGCCTACGCCTACAACAAGATCTACGACGTGGAGCTGACCGTCGGCCGGCACACGCGGCTGGCGTACAAGGTGTTCCCGGTGATGGGCGTCGGTGACCTGTCCTACGCCAGTACCTACGTGGCGCTGGACCTGGCGTTCTCCGACGGCACCTACCTGTCCCAGCTGTCCGCGCTCGACCAGCACGGCATCGCCGCCTCGCCCAGCGGCCAGGGCGCCGGCAACATCCTGTACCCGAACCAGTGGAACTCGGTGGTGATCGACGTCGGCGCGGTCGCCGCCGGCAAGAAGGTCGAGCGGATCCTGTTCGGCTACGACAAGCCGGCCGGGCCGGCGCAGTTCCGCGGCTGGCTGGACGACGTCCGGCTCGGTGATCCCGTGTCGGACAACCGATCCCGGCCCACCGACTACGTGCTGACCACCCGCGGCACCAACGCCTCCGGCGACTTCTCCCGCGGCAACAACATCCCGGCCACCGCGGTACCCAACGGGTTCAACTTCTGGGTGCCCGTCACCGACGCCGGCTCGACCAGCTGGCTGTACGCGTACCAGAAGGCCAACAACGCGGCGAACCTGCCGGAACTGCAGGCCTTCTCGGTCAGCCACGAGCCGAGTCCCTGGATGGGGGACCGGCAGACCTTCCAGGTCATGCCGTCCGCGGCCAGCGGCACCCCGGACGCCGACCGCGACAAGCGGGCGCTGGCGTTCTCGCACGACGACGAAACCGCACAGGCGCACCGGTACGCGGTCACCTTCAGCAACGGCATCGCGGTGGAACTGGCCCCGACCGACCACGCGGCGATCTTCCGGTTCCGGTTCCCCGGCAGCGATGCCAGCCTGATCTTCGACAACGTCAACAACGACGGCGGTCTCACTCTCGACGCCGACGGCCGCAGCCTGCACGGCTACTCCGACGTACGGGTCGGCACCGACGGCGCCACCCGGCTGTTCGTCTACGCCGAGTTCGACCGCCCGGTCACCGACTCCGGCATGCTGCCCGGCGGGGGTGGCAAGGACGTCACCGGCTTCTTCCGGTTCGACGCCGGCGCGACGCATCGCGTCACCATGCGCATCGCCACCTCGCTGCTGAGCGTGGCGCAGGCCAAGCACAACCTGGCGCTGGAGATCTCCGCCCACGACAGCCTGGAATCGGTACGCGAACGGGCCCGGCAGGCCTGGGAGAAGCGGCTCGGCGTGATCGAGGTCGAGGGCGCCACGCCCGACCAGCTCACCACGCTCTACTCCAACCTGTACCGGCTCAACCTGTACCCGAACTCCGGGTTCGAGAACGTCGGCACCAACCGGCAGCCCACGTACCGCTACGCCAGCCCGGTGTCCAAGCCGGTCAAGGAGGCCACCGCCACCGAGACCGGCGCGAAGATCATCGACGGCACGATCTACGTCAACCACGGGTTCTGGGACGTCTACCGCACCGCGTGGCCCGCGTACGCGCTGCTCTACCCGAGCGTGGCGGGCGAACTGGTGCAGGGCTTCGTGCAGCAGTACCTCGACGGCGGCTGGATCTCCCGCTGGTCCTCGCCCGGCTACGCCGACCTGATGACCGGCACCAGCTCCGACGTCGCGTTCGCCGACGCGTTCCTCAAGGGCGTGCAGGGATTCGACCCCAAGGACGCGTACGACGCGGCCGTGCGCAACGCGTCGGTCGCGCCCACCAGCAGCGCCATCGGCCGCAAGGGCCTGGCCACGTCGATCTTCCTCGGCTACACCCCGGACAGCACCGGGGAGAGCGTGTCCTGGGCGCTGGAGGGCTTCCTCAACGACTTCGGCATCGGCAACATGGCCGCCGCGCTGGCCAAGCGCGCCAAGGCCGGCAGCGCCGAGGCCCGCCGCTACGCCGAGGAGGCCGACTACTACCTGCGCCGCTGCCGCAACTACGTCTACCTGTTCGACCCCGCGATCGGCTTCTTCCAGGGCTTCGACGCCAAGCATCAGCCGCGGCTGGAACCCAACGAGTACGACCCGCGGGTGTGGGGCAACGACTACACCGAGACCGACGGTTGGAACTTCGCCTTCCACGTCGCGCATGACGGCAACGGCCTGGCCAACCTGTACGGCGGGCGCGACAAGCTCGCCGCCAAGCTCGACGAGTTCTTCCGCACGCCGGAAACCGCGCAGTATCCCGGCTCGTACGGCGGGACCATCCACGAGATGCTGGAGGCCCGCGACGTCCGGATGGGCCAGTACGGCCACAGCAACCAGCCGTCGCACCACATCACCTACATGTACACCTACGCCGGGCAGCCGTGGAAGACCCAGCAGAAGGTGCGTGAGGTGCTGCAGCGGCTCTACATCGGCTCCGAGATCGGCCAGGGCTACTGCGGTGACGAGGACAACGGCGAGATGTCCGCCTGGTGGATCTTCTCCGCCCTCGGCATCTACCCGCTGCAGATGGGAAGCCCCCGCTACGCCATCGGCTCGCCGCTGTTCCGCAAGGTGACCGTGCACCTGGAGAGCGGGCACGACCTGGTCGTGAACGCTCCCGGCAACTCGGTGTCCACAGTGTACGTTCGCGGCCTTCGGGTCAACGGAAAGCGGTACGAGAAGTCCTTTGTGGACCATGCGACCCTCGCCCGGGGTGCCCGGCTGGACTTCACGATGTCCGCCACGCCGTCGCGGTGGGGCAGCGGCCCCGATGCCGCGCCGCCGTCCCTGACCACCGGCACCGAGATCGCCACCCCGCTCACCGACGTCACCGGCGACGCCGACGCCAGCGCCAGCGACGGCACCGACGTCGGCACGCTCGCCAACGACACCTCGGCCGACCAGGCCACGTTCGGCGGTGCCACCGTCAGGATCGACTACCGGCTCGACACGGCGGCGAAGGTCACCCACTACACGCTGACCTCCGGCACCGCCGAGCACGGCGACCCGGTCGCCTGGACGCTGTCCGGCTCGACCGACGGCAGCGACTGGACGGTCCTGGACACCCGCAGCGACGAGACGTTCACCTGGCGCCGACAGACCCGGCCGTTCACCGTCGCCAAGCCCGGCTCGTACCCCCGGTACCGGCTCGACGTGACCGCCACCACCGGCGGAGCGCCGCTGGTACTGGCGCAGGTTGAGTTGCTCGACACGCCGGCCGACCCGCCGGTCAAACCGGACAAGTCGAGCTGAACGCGGACCACCGATACCCGGGTCGGCCCGGACCCGGGTATCGGTTTCGTGCCGCCCGCCGGGGCATGCTAAGTTCTTACCCGTTGCGCCGTTAGCTCAATTGGCAGAGCAGCTGACTCTTAATCAGCGGGTTCGGGGTTCGAGTCCCTGACGGCGCACCACCAACCCAGGCCAGACGTACCGTTTGACCTGGGTTTTTGCTTACCCAGAGATCATCTTCGCACGCCCTGGATGTTCGAAGATCGTCGATGGAGCGCCCGAGGGGTGCCCGAGAGTCGGTGATGCCCCGCAACATCGCGCGGCGTCGCGCGGCATGCGACGACACGTCCCGCTGACTCCCTGATGGTCATCGACGGCGTCGACGATCGAGCGCATGGTTTGTATGCGGGTCGGCTGCGTGGCGGGTGCCCATGGAACTGGGGTTGGCGGTAGGGCGGCCGAGATCTCTGTGCGGTGAGCGGGTGTGGGGGTCGATGCTGTGGCCGGTGACCACATGCTTGGCTGATCGGCTCGGCCAGCCACTGCCAGTAGGGCGGCCCGGGAGAACTCGAGCACCCGACGCGTCGCCGCAGCCGGCACCCTTCAGGGCGGTGGATCCGGCCACCTCGCGGACGAGCGGGTCCTTCCTCGTCGCCGGCCCCGTACTACAACCTCACGAATCACAGCACCTGGCAGGCGTTGGCGGTCATAGAGAGAGTCCGATCTCAAGGCCGGGAGCCGCCACCCTCGCTGTCTCATGTTCACGCACACGTTCGACCTGCGGGTCCAGATGCCGAGCGGCGTGCAGCACCTTGACGTGTACCACGGTTCCGACGCGGGCTCCTGCGACCATCTCCAGTTCCGTACGCAGCGCAGGATCCAAGTTCGGTTCATGTGCGAGAAGCAGCTTGGCGGCGTTGATCTCAACAGCGGCGATCCTCAGCGTCCCTTCCCCATCGCCGCCTTTGACGGCACTGGTCAGAACGGAGATGAACGTCGGAATTGCTACCGCTGTCACGGCTTCACTGGTCGCCTTGACAAGGCGACGGCCGCGATAGTCCGAAACGGATGCTGGATCTGGCAAGGCATCATCGATGCCGATGGTTATGGACGAGTCACGATCCACGAACCGCGGACAAGCCAGCAAGCACACCGCTTCCACTGGGAACGTTGACGCGGTCCGATCCGCGAGGGACGCGAACTTGACCACCGATGTCGGGTGCGAAGTTGCATCAACCCTGCCCACCTTCGGCAGGTGACCCACGACCGAAACATGCAGTTGGCGCGGCCTTACCGAGTCCTACGCCCAACCTGTAAGCGTGGACATGCCATCGGTCCGCACAACACGTATCCCGGTGACCGCACCCGCCGGTCATGCATGACCTGCCATCGCGCGATGGTGGACGTTCGGAAGGCCAACGTGCCGCTGGGTGTGGCCCTACGCAAGTACGAAGCACAGTTCGGGACCACACCCGCGAGGAAGTGCACCGTCAAGGCCACCAGGACGGCTGTAGCGCGCCGAGAAGCATTGCGAGGCAGGAGAAGATACATCTCCACGCCGTAGCGGGCGGTACAAGTCGTTGTACACCACCAGGGATGACGGAGTGATGTTCGAAGGTGGCCCGTGTCGGCCGTACAAGTCGCTGTCCTGACAGTGGATGCCCAGACGTAGCAGGAACGCGGGACACTGACCCAACTGTCCGTTCGTAGGCCGGGGGTGTCGGTGTCCATCGCAAGTACCTTGATTCACAACACCTTGTTCACATCGCTACTCACTGGGGTCATCGGCTTTGGTGTGAAGGCGTGGTGGGATTCGCGGAGTAAGAAGAAGCAACGTGCACAGCAACTTCACGAGGAAGACCAACGTCACTTCAGAGACAAGAGACTTGACCTAGCGATGGACTTCATAGTCAAGGCTAGGCGTATCGGAGATCCGTTGGGCTATGAACACATCACTGATCTTCTCGACTACATGAAGGCGGCGCCAAAGCCCGATGAGGTACGACAGGCCAAGATTGAGCGTGCCAATGCTGCACTTGAATCGCTTACGGTACTAAAAATGCTGTGCCCATCGCTCGGCGACCCCGGCCACGAACTGGTGATGGCTTTCGTGAAAGATCAAAAAGACTCACACACCCATCTCGACATCTTCGCGGAGCATGTGCGAAAGGAACTGGGAGAAGAGTCACGTCGAACGGTCATGTCCTGATGTCGCATATCTGGAAGTTCCTTGGAAGCAACACATGGTTCACGTCGCTACTTGCCGCCGTGATTGGTTTTGCCGTGAAGGCAGCATGGGATTCGCGAAGCAAGAAGAAGCAACGTGCCGAACAACGTCGCGAAGAAGATGAGCGCCACTTCCGAGACAAGAGACTTGAGTACGCCGCTGAGTTCATGTCGGCAGTGGACCACATCGATGACCCAGTTGACTACAAGTACTCAACTTCCATCTCAATCTCTCAAATCGCCAACGACGCTGAACGGAAGAGAAATGAAGAACTAACTCAGTACTACCAAGCGCGCCTTGATCGGGTACGCAACGCGTTTCGCGCACTAGCCGTTCTTCGGATTGTCAGTCCATCCCTTGCAAAGCCTGGGCATGACTGGGCAATGGCCGTGTTTCGCGAGAACAGAAAAACCGGGGAGTTCGAAACAAGGTTTGTGCATGCTGTACAAGAAGAACTTGGCGATGCCGTGAGGTGGCCTGCGCCCGAAGAGATGGCTATCAACATCACCTGGGAAGAAGACGGCGACTCACAGAAGACAGCGGATGCGGAGTACTGATGTCCCACATCCTGAAGTTCTTCAGCCAGAACAGTTGGTTGCCTGCCCTGTTGGGTGCAGTGGTCGGCTACATCATCAAGGTAGTCGTCGACAACATCCAGCAACGGACCTCGCGTAGGCGAGAAGACCGCATGCACTTCCGCGACCGACGTATGGACTACGTACTTGACGTCACCGAGATTGCCTACCAACTGGAAGCAATGCGAAGCGAGTACATCACCGATTGGGAGGAACACTCAGGCATCCCTGAACAACAGATGATGTACGAGTTTCCGGGATACATCCAAGAGCTTCGCGCGAAAGCTGACCGCCCGCTGACCGCGCTACGGGTACTTAGCCCAGAGCTACATCGAGCAGCAAAGGCATGGTTGGATGTCGCTACCAGAGTCGAACCTGCTCCCAATCCGCGAGAGGATTACCCCGAACTACTAACGCTCGCAACCCGCACCGAGCTTGGCGATGCGGTGACACCAGCGGAGAAGATCAAGAGCCAGCGGCTTCGCACCACGATTTATGCAGTTCGGTATGTCAACTCCCTTCGGTACGCCAACACCTTCTTGAAGACCGCCGACGCGATAGCGAGTGACCGACCCGGAGATAAAGAAGATGCCAAGTCACAGGACAGCGGGTGACACAACCGCCAAGGGGTACGGGAGCACCCACCAGAAGCTTCGTCGTAAGTGGGTGCCCATCGTCGCAACGGGACAAGTGGACTGTGCGAAGTTCTGGCACACGATTTCGCGGGGTCCAAAGTGGGACCTAGGTCATGTACCCGGTAGCAACCGCACGCTGTATCGGCGACCTGAATACCGCACATGCAAATGGAGTACGACCAACACGGAACGCGGGGTCCGAGACCCAGACCCACGACCACGTACGAAGTGGTGACACATGAATCGGGGATGCTCGGCAACACCGTGCGGTATCGCGTGGGACGCGACGACACAGTCAGCTGACTCCCTGAAGCTCGACGATGTGGTGGCTGCGGTGTGGGTTGGGGCGCCGCGACCCGTAGTCGTGTGTGGCTGGTGCCGGCAGGTGATCCGTACCAGCTCGATGTACGCTGCCGCGCGTGTGAGATGGAGCAGGCGTGGTTGGCGTTCGGCGGGCCACCTGACTGGATCCGACGCGGCCAGTTCGCTGTCGCCGGCGATGGCACGGAGTCTGAGATGGCGCGGCTACGCGTCGGCCACCGGAGCGCACAGCCCCCTCCCGTCGGCACCTCTGACAAGCGTCAGGAACTCGTCGAAGCCGTCTATGACGATGTGGACAGTCCGGAGTAGCCCGCCTCGGCCTTGCATTGATGGGTCTCGCCATGTTCGGCATCTCCGGGCGTTCCGGTGTCGCGGAAAGCAAGTTGTCTGAAGGCGGGACTGGTCGTTGTTGGGGCTTCTCGGGCGAGCCGGTGGCGTAGCGACGCAGGTGTGGGCTGAGCTCGGGGTATCAAAGCCAAGGTCGGCTGCCGGACTTCGACGGTCGTGGACGCCAACACCCCGGCGACGGGATGTCACCGGGGTGTGAAGGCCGGTAGCGACCCGGTTTGCGGCGCGTGCCTCAAGCACCCGCGGTGCTGCGTTTAGCGGTTGCGGGGGATGGCGTGGGTGATGGTGTTGGCTGCGTGGCGTGCGGTCTGGGGTAGGACGCTGGTGTAGGTGTCGGAGGTGGTTTTCATGCTGGTGTGCCGCAGCATGGTTTGGACGGTTTTCATGTCGACGCCGGCGGCCAGCGCGAGGGTGGCGGCTCCGTGACGCAGGTCGTGGAGGCGGACGGGTGGCAGGTCTGCTTGGTGTTGTAGGTGCCGGAAGTGGGCGGTGACCCGTGCGGGGTGCAGCGCTTGGCCGTCGGGTTGGGTGAACACGAGTCCGGTGTCGTGCCAGGCGTCACCGGCGAGAGCGGTTTCTGCTTGTTGGAGCATCCGATGTGCGGTGAGGCTGGTGATGGCCTGGTCGGGGATGGCGATGGTGGCGGCGGATCCGTCGGTTTTGGGTGGGGCGAGTTGGGTGTGCCAGCCGAGTTGCAGGATTTGGTGCCGGACGGTGAGGGTGCCGGTGGTCAGGTTGAGGTCGTGCCAGTGCAGTCCGCAGGCTTCGCCGCGGCGTAGGCCGGTGACGGCGATCAGGTGGTAGAGGGCGTAGAGCCGGTCATGGGTGGCGTGGTCAAGGAACCGTCCGGTCTGTTGCGGGGTCCAGACCATGACCGGGGAGGGTGTTTTGCTGGTGCGGCGCCAGTAGTCGAGGTGTTCGTCGCTCCACACGACGGGTTTGGCGTTGTCGGGTGGGGGGAGTTTGAGCAGGGTGGCGGGGTTGAGGGGGATCAGTTGTTGGCGCATGGCGTCGTTGAGCGCGGCGCGCAGGGTGGCGCGGATGCGGTGCAGTGAGGTGGGTCCGACGGGTCGTCGGTAGCGGGCGAGGGCTTGCAGGGCGGGGTTGCTGCTGGCGCGGTATTCGGTGATGCGGTCGTTGAACTCGTCGATGGCTTCGATCATGTCGGCCAGATGGCTGACGCGCAGGCGGTCGATGCGGTGGTGGCCGATGGTGGGTGTCAGGTAGAGGCGGATGTGGGATTCGTAGCTGCGCAGGGTGTTGGCCGCCAAGTGGCGTTGGGTGGGCAGCCAGGTGTGCAGCCAGTCGGCGATGGTGGGCATGTCGGCGGCGCCGATACCGGAGTGGATCCGGCGGCGCACCTCTTCGAGGTTGGGAAGGGCGGTCTTGTCGGTGAGGGCTTTCTCGATCAGATCCGACACGATCGTTGCCGTGTGGGCGTCGCCGCGTTCGGGCAAGGCGAGCAGGGTCCGAACATGGTCGAGTTCGGTTTGGGCGGCGTCTCGGGTGGCGAAGCCGGATCGTCGCCGCGGGCGGCGTGCTCCGTTGGTGTCGGGGGCGAGTTCGATGCGGTAGCCCCAGACGCCGTGGTCGCGGCGTCGGCGTTGCGGGCAGGTCGAGCCGAGTTGACGTCCGGTGGTGTCGCGGCAGGAGCAGCGACGAGACAGTGATCCTTGCGCCATGAGCAGGTCCTTCCGGCCGAGAAAGTCAGCGGGTGGACGGCCATGCTCGCGCCGAGGCGACCACTCGGGCCAGTCTCGGGCCCGAGTCGTGAGACGCCCTCGCTGCTCATGTGCCTGCAGGGAGGTCACCGCGAACCGTCATCGATGCCTGACGCGCGGGCAATCTACGGTCACCAATGGTTGTGGTCGCTAGGAACGTGGACGGGTGTCGGGATGCTGAGCATCTCTACGGATCAGAAGGTTGGGGGTTCGAATCCCTCCGGGCGCACCCTGCTTTCCGTGCTCGTAAAGGCCCTGACCAGTGTCGATACTAGTTTGTGAGCAACCCTCATGTTCGATGATTATCGATACGGTGCCCGAGTCGTGCCCGAGGTAGGTCGAACCCAAGATCATATTCCGCGATGCGGATCACCCTCTGTAACTGTTGGTGGATTACCTTATGTAACTACTGGGATCGTGCCCCGGGTTGTGCGAGGTCGAGGTCGCAGTTCGGACAGTCCTGGCGGAGCCCGCTGTGCTGCACGGGGGCTGACGGAGAGCCCTCCCATGAGGTTCCTGGCTTGCCGCTGCTATACCCGTTGTCCGATGGCCTGCCGTGGCCCCGACATGATGGACACCGCTAAACCCCCCTCCTTTCGCAGAGGGTTACGTCGCCTGGGCCTGCGGCCGGTGCCCGGTACGTCGCGGCATGGCAGTCACACCGACCCTGACTCACTGACGAAGAGTCCGAACGACTGCGCGGCTAGCGGGACGCCTCCACCTATGCCGTCGAGGCGATCCGGGAGAAGCTCGCAAGGGTTGACCGCCGTGACGGGCACACCGACACCTGGCGGCCGTGTCCTCATCAGGGTCGGACCGGGTCGAAAACTAGGCTGGGAGCATGGTGGAGAAGGCGACGTCGAGCTATCACCACGGGGATCTGCCCGCGACGCTGGTGCGTTCCGCGATGGAGATGCTCGACGAGGACGGTGATGTCGAGCTGTCCTTGCGTGCGGTGGCGCGTCGTGCGGGCGTCTCGTCGGGTGCACCGTATCGGCACTTCCCGGATCGCATTTCGTTGTTGTCGGCGATCGCGGCGGTCGGTTACCGGGAGCTGATGGCTGAGTTGGTGGCTCGGCATCCGGAGCCGAAGACCGCGGCCGATTTGGGCGATCTGGCGGTCGGGTATGTGGAGTTTGCGCTGGCGCGGGGCGGCTTGTTTCGGGTGATGTTCGCCGAAGGCTGCGACCGGACCAGCCCGGACCGGGTGGCTGCGGTGGAGGCTGTGCACGCCTATCTGGGGGCGGCGGTCGGGCGGATCTTCGAAACCGACAACCCGTCGGCGCTGGCGACCGGCCTGTGGTCGGTTGTCCACGGCTTGGCCTTTCTGCACCTGGACGGCAAGCTTGACACCTCCTCGCAGCAGGGGATCAGGGACCGGGTACGGCAGGCCGTCATGGCCCTGGTGTCGGCGAAGCTCGCCTGATCTGTGGCGATGTCGCGGCGGTATCGTCGTTCACTTCACGCCGGGCAGTCGTTTGGGCAGGCGTATCCCCGCGGTGGCGAGGCGGGCGTAGCGGGCGGAGTCCCGGCCGTCCGGTGCTCGTACGGGTAAGACCCGCTCGACCGCGATCTGCGGCTCGGTGTATTTGAGGATCCCGTGCTCGCCGTGCCCGTGTCCCATGCCGAAGGCCTTCATGCCTCCCATGGGGGCATCGATCGATCCCCATGCTGGGGCGTAGGCGTCGTTGACTTGGCTGTGCCGGCCTGGAGCTGGGTGGCGACCTGTCGACCGTGGCGGGGATGGGAACTCCAGACACTGAAGTTCGGGCCGTATTCGCTGTCGTTGGCCTTGCGGATCGCCTCCGCCTCGTCGACCACCCGGTACACCGACACCACCGGCCCGAACGTTTCGTAGGCGAAGACCTCCATGTTGTCGTCCACATCGGTCAGGATCGTCGGCTCGTAGAAGTGCGGGCCGAGGTCGGGGCGGGCACGTCCACCGGCGAGAACGGTCGCCCCCTTGTTCACGGCACCCGCCCGGGCGGCGGTCAGCCGGTGAACGGTGCGCCGTCGCCGTGGAGTGCGTGGTGGAGGAATTCGATGGCTAGCGTGCGGGCGACGTTGGCGGCTTTGGTCTCGCGCAGGCTGTCCAGTAGCAGGAAGTCGTGGACCATGCCCGCGACCCGGACCGAGGTGACGTCCACGCCGGCCTCGCGTAGCTTGTTGGCGTACTGTTCGCCCTCGTCGCGCAGCACGTCGGCCTCGTCGGTGATCACCAGGGCCGGCGGCAGCCCTGTGAGGTCGTCGAGGTTCGCCTGCAGCGGTGAGGCGTACTTCTCCGTCCGCTGGGTCGGCTCGGGGGTGTAGGCGTCCCAGAACCACTTCATCCCGTCGCGGGTCAGGTAGTAGCCCTCGGCGAACTGGATGTATGACGGGGTGTCGAAGTCGGCGTTCGTGACCGGGTAGAGCAGCGCCTGCGCGGTCAGGTTCAGACCATCGCGGTCCTTGTTCATCAGTGCGAACACCGCCGACATGCACCCGCCCACCGACTCGCCAGTGACCGCCAGCCGGGAGGTGTCGATGCCGTGCTCGGCACCGTGTTGCGCCACCCATTGGCCGACCGCGTAGTTCTGCTCGATCTGGGTCGGGTAGCGCTTCTCCGGCGCCCGGTCGTACACCGGGAAGATGCCGGCTGCTTCTGCCCCGACGGTCAGCTCGCGGAACAGGCGGTCGTGGGTCTTGTCGTCGCCGAACACCCAGCCGGCGCCGTGGATGTAGAACAGCCCCGGCAGCGGCCCGGTCGAACCCTGGGGTCGGATGATGCGGGTGCGCACCGTGCCCCACTTGCTGGCATCGACATCAACCCAATCCTCGTCGACTGCGGGGCGGGGAACCGACTGGTCGCCTTGCAGGTCGGAAAGGATCTTGCGCCCCTGTTCGGGCGGGACCTCGTAGATGCGCGGGTGCGGATCGGTCGCGTCGGCCAACGCCTTCGCAGCTGGCTCCAGGTAGGGCGTGATCGGGGCGGGAATCTCGGCCATGGTTGCGCTCCTCTGGTTGTGGCGGTTGACGGTCAGTGGGCTGCCGAGTGGCTCTGCAGGTCGGCGATGACCTGGCGGGCGAGCTTCTCGGAGGACTGCGGATTCTCGCCGGTGTAGAGGTTGCGGTCGTGCACGATGTACGGGCGCAGCGGAAGTCCCTTGGAATAGTCGGCGCCGACCTGCTTCAGCCGGTCCTCCAGCAGCCACGGCGCCTTCCACGCGAACTTGTTGAGGCGCTCTTCCCGGTTGGACAGTCCGGTCATTCGGTAGCCGCGGAACGGCCAGCTGCCATCGGGGTTCTCGGCCGCCAACGACGCGGCCGGTGCATGGCACAGCAGCGCGAGCGGCCGCCCGGAGGCCAGCCGCTTGGTGAGCAACGCTCCCGAGACCGGGTCGACCGCCAGATCTTCCATCGGTCCGTGCCCGCCGGAGTAGAAGACCAGGTCGAAGTCGTCGGGATCCATGTCGGCGAGATCGGCCGGACGGTCCAGGACCGGCTGCAGGCGCTGGATGTCGGCGGCGATCTTGCGGGTCTTGCCCGGCAGCCCACCGGAGATGCCGAGACTGAGCTGGTCGATGACCGGCTTGTTGCCGCCGGGTGTGGCCACCGTGACCTCGAACCCCGCGTCAACGAACAGCTGGTAGGGAACCGCGAACTCTTCGGCCCACACCCCGGTCGGGTGCAGGGTGCCGTCGCGCAAGGTCCAGTGGCGTGCCGCCGAGAGCACCATCAACACAGACGTCATGTCGCCTTCTCGTTTCGTCGCAAGGCCGATCATCGGGACGGGAAGGAAACCGGTACGGGGATGTGCAGGGCGTTCTGACACCGCGTGAACACGTCCAACCGCAGCGGACGCTTCGGCTTCAACGACCGGATGTCATCGCTCAAGCGCCCCGACCCGAGCTCGAGCCCCACGTTGTTGGGCAGCAAGGCACTGCCGAACACAAGGTTGTTGGTCTGGCTGAGCGTCTGGTGCCAGCCGCCGTTCAGTTCGGTATAGGAGGTCAGCGTCGATACGCTCGTCCCGGTCGGGACGCGCTTCTGCTTCGGGGTCGCCACGTACAGGTCGATGTCGGTGCCGCCGTCGTCGTTGGCCACCCGCGCCCTGACGTACCGGTCGTCGATGTCGACGTCGATGTCGGTCACCCACTTCGGGAACCCGTAACCATCGTGACCGCGCACCTGCGCGATCTCGGTGTTGACCGGCAAGGAGAGCACGTAGCTGTACAGGTGGTCGTTGCCCAGCGCGGACAGCAGATCCACCGGCGCAAGGTTGCCGTGCCGTACTTCCTTGACCGCGATCCCGACCGTTGCCTCGGTGTAGAAGTCGATGTCGCACACGTCGTAGCGGAAGAAGACCACCGAGAACAACCCGATCCCCGGCGCGACCGTCAACGGATCCAAGCCCTCCGGGAGTCGGCTACGCAGCGCTCGGACCGGCGCAAGGTAGGTGATCTGCGCCTTCGACATGGCGTAGTAGAAGTTCGGCGTCAGGGTATTGCCGATCGCCGACTCGACGGTCGTCTTGGGCAGTGTGCGGAAGAAGTCGACGCTTCTGACTCGCGGATCGGCCTCGACCACGTCGAGGTCGGTGTTCATCCGGTACCGGGCGAACAACCCGTCCGCCGGCACTCGCACCGTCCGGCTGCCGAGCTCGACCTCGACGGTCTCGGCGTCCGTCATCATGTTTGCCCTCTCCCGAACTTGGTCAGTCACCAGACGACTCCGCGAAGGAATGTAAGCAACGATCACTTTAACGCCGGGAGAGCCAAGGCGCTGAACGGTCAGCGAAGGTGGGTCCACACGAGTGACACTCGGCGCCGCCTGTAGGCGGGGATCGCTCGATGGTGTCGGCCCGCCATCTCGACGTAAGCAGTGTTAACATTGCCGTGAGGTCACCATGCACTCCGAGGGACGGTGCCGGACGCGCGGGGAGGACGGATCGGGATGCAGACGATCCTGGGGGCCAACGGCCAGATCGCGGTCGAGCTGGCACGCGAGCTGCGCCACGCCCACACCGACCGGCTGAGGCTTGTCAGCCGCAGTCCACGCAAGGTCAACGATGCCGACCAGCTGATGCGCGCCGACCTGCTCGACGCCGAGCAGACCGCGAAGGCGGTCGCCGGCAGCGAGATCGTCTACTTCACCGCAGGGTTGCCCGCGAACACGCGCCTGTGGGAGGCGCAGTTCCCGACCATGCTGGGCAACGCGCTGGACGCCGCCAGGGCCGCCGGGGCAAGGTTCGCCTACTTCGACAACACCTACATGTACCCGCAAGACGACCGCATGCAGACCGAGGACACCCCGTTCGAACCGGCCGGACCCAAGGCCCGGGCCCGCGCCCGCATGGCCACGACGGCCCTGGCCGAGATGACGCGCGGGGACATCCCCGTGCTCATCGCCCGAGCCCCAGAGTTCTACGGACCCGGCCGCACGCAGGGCTTCACCAACTCACTGATCATCGACCGGCTCAAGGCCGGCAAGCAGCCCCTCGTGCCGGTGCGCGACGACCGCCTCCGCACCCTGATCTGGACGCCGGACGCCAGCCGCGCTCTGGCTGTGCTCGGCAATACTCCCGACGCGTACGGGCAGACCTGGCACCTGCCCGTCGACAACGCTCGGCTCACCTTCCGGGAGTTCGTCGCGCTGGCGGCCGATGCGTTCGGTACGGACCCGAGGTACACCCTGGTCCCGAAGCGGGTGCTCACCGTGGCTGGCATCGTCTCACCGCGGGCGCGAGAGATCCGGGAACTGCTGCCCCGCTACGCGCATGACAACGTCTTCGACGCCTCGAAATTCACCCAGCGGTTCCCCGACTTTGCCGTCACCACCTACCGGCAGGGACTCGACGCCATCCGGGCGGAGACCGGCGCGTTCGCCGTCAACTCCTGACCATCATGCGGCGGGTGTCGCCGCGTGCAGCCGGGCCCGGGGCGTCGTAGCTGGGCTGCGGGACGCGGACGGCCGGGCGGGTGATCCCCAAACGGGAGTGCTGATAGTGGAGTACGTACTTCCCGGCCGCGCCGTCGTGCTGCTGTCGCACACCGCCGCGGCGAGGGTGTACCGGTAGCGACCGCCGCGGCAGCCCGGGGTCTGAACACGTCGCTCTTCAACGGTGAGCCTGGCGAATGGTGAGGGTGGGCGCTTGGGCCCGCCCAGCGACTCATTCGTGCGAGGGCGGCCAGACTGCCGGGATCGCTGTAGTACCAACCCTGGTGGTGGGGCCCATCTGATCGGCGCCGACTTCGACGACGATCAAGCGCCAGGTGAGCAGCTGCCGAACGGCAAGGCGCCGGAAGCCTGCCCTGACTGCGTACGGCAAACCGCTCAACCGCGCCGGAACGAGCCGATAGCTTCCGGCGTAGGCACGGATGGGTTTGGCGGTGGGCTTGTTCGCCGGATGTGGACGCGGGTTGAGATTGTCGCTCGGGCGGGTGCGCAGGTGGGTTCTTGGCCTGTGGCTGCGGTGGCCGGGCCGATGATCACGATGTGCCGTGGGGTCACCCGCCGATCGAACTGATGCTCGCCGCGCCGGTCGCCGAGCTACCGATGTCGAGCCCGGCCGGCGGCAATCGGTTTGAACCGAAGATGGACGGCTGGCGCGCGGCCGTGGTTTGCACCGAGGAGCGGCGGCCACAATTGAGATCTCGCAACGGTAAACGCCTCGACGCCTACCTGCCGGACCTGCGTCGGGCGATCGCACAGCTTCCCGCATGCACTGTTTTGGATGCCGAGGCGGTGGCCTGGAATCCGCGCGGCCACATGGACTTCGCTGCGTTGCAACGGCGGCTGGTTGCAGGCCGTGGCCTACAGCTTCACGCGGCCCGGTTCCCGGCCTACCTCATTGTGTTCGACGCCCTGATCATCGCTGCCCGCGACTGGCGTGACCGGCCGCTGGTCGAGCGTAGGGAAGCGCTGGAGCAGTTGCTGGCCACATCGCCGGATAGGTTGCTGCTGTGCCCGCAGACCGACGATCTCGCCGAAGCACAGGCCATGGCGGCCGAGATGCAACCGTTGGGGGCAGAAGGACTCGTCATCAAACCCGCCGCTAGCCGCTATCGGGGCGGGCGGGCTCGTGCCCGTAGCGTGGATCGGTGGACCAAGTGGAGGTTACGACACTCCGCCGAGGCCGTGGTCGGCGGGATCACCGGTAGCCGTGCCCGGCCGGAAGCCTTGCTGCTGGGCCGTTTCGACGCCGAGAATCGACTGCGTGTGGTCGGCCAAACGACCCGCCTGTCCGACGGGCAAGCCGCCGAGATCGCGCCACTGCTTCAACCTCCCGGCATCGGCCGCCAACGCCCTACCTATCCGTGGCCGCAGCCACTTCCAGCCGGGCGCCTGACACGCTTCGGACAGCGGGATGCGTTGCCTTACAAGCAAGTCGAACCAGACCTCGTGGTGGAGGTGTCGGCTGACACGGCATTCGAACTGGGGCGCTGGCGACATCCGCCGCGGTACCAACGAGTTCGAGCAGACCTGTCGCCGCGGTCGACTCCGCCCCACCGCTGGGATATCGCAGACTGATCGCATGCCGAGAACGAACTCCGGCCCGTAGGTTCTGCGGTGCTCGTGGCCGGCTGTGGGAGGTTGAGTTTAGCTACGTCGCGTCATGACGCGCCTCGACGAGCTGACCTGCCCCACGGCCTGAGCGCGCGAGCCCCGAATACCGCGGTCCGTCGATAGCTCGGCTGGGCCTGTCGGCCTGGTATTCGCTGCAGCACCGTTGGGACACAACCGAATGAGCCGCCGAAGCCGGTATGTCGGCGCGCCACGAGGCCGGCTCATATATGACAAACCGGCACGGGGTTCCTGTCCGCTATGGCCGAGCCCGCGCGGTAGCAGCGGCGGAGGGTGCTCGATGTGCTGGTCGTTGACTCATGCTGGTGCTGTCGCGCCAAGGGAGGTAGTCGAATTCGTCGATGACCTCCTGCACCTGCCTGAGCGCCTGGGTGTCATGCCGGTGGTAGGTCCGGCGGTCGATGCCGTCGGGTCCTTGCTGGTCGGTTACCCAGCCGTCGGGTCCGGCGTCTTCGATTTTGAGGCGGATCTGGTTCCAGCGTCCCCAGGTACCCGACCACCAAGACTGGACCAGCTGGGTGGGTGCGATCTCGGCGATCTGGCCGCGCCCGTTGGGTAGCCACACGGTCTTGATCGCCGGCCGGCCCGAGCGGGGTGCGGCGTGGATGGTCAGTGCCCGGCGTGTCAGCCGGCCGCGGCCGTTCGGATAGATGCCGTGCCAGCGGGGCCTGGTGGTCGACAACCGCACTGCCGCGTCGGACCATTGATCGTCCAGGACCAGCAGCACGCAGTTGGCCTGCCTCACGCGGGTCTGCAGCCGCATGCGCATCCGCTGCGTCAGCGGCGCGGTTGGCCGGGTCACCACCATGCGCATCCCGTCGGCCAGGGCAGACACGACCGCCGCCCACCGAGGGCCGGGCTCGGGTACCAGCACGGTGCGCTCGGCCGCCACTCCCAACTCCTGCGCGGCCACCACACCCCAGTGCGGGATCCCGACTACGGCGACCCACCCGCCGTGGTCGGTACCGGCCGCCGCGAGGCTCATCGCCAACGACAGTGACCCGATGCCGCCGGTGATTGCTGTCGCCCGCTGCCGTGACAGCCCGCCGGGAAGCAGTGGCCGCAGTGGCTCCGGCACCGGCAGTCCGCCGATGATCCCGCGCTCGATCTGCCGGTCGTCGATGAGTTTGCGCAGCTCAGCGACGCCAGCCATGAGTCAGATCATCGAACGTACGTTCGATTTCGTCAACCTGACCCGCCCGGACGAGTCGATCACATGGACGAGCTGTTGTCGGTGCTGTCCCGGTGCTCCGGGCCCGGGCATCGCACCTGCGGGAAAGCCGGGAGTCTTCGGCGGCTTCGTTCGGGTCGTGGGCGTGCTGTAGCGCTCGCGGGTGACGCGCTGGACATGGCCTTCGAACATGTGTTCGTATTGGTCAGTGGTGGGGACGTTGTGGCCGGACGGGGTGCCCTGGGATCGCGTGGTAGCACCACGGCGGCGGTGGATGCGGCGCGGGAGGCCATGGGAGGCCGAGTTCATCAACCTCGACGAGCTGTCCGGCGAGGGTGGGCGTTGGCGGGTGAACTGGACCGGTCGCACTGCCCGTCGTGGTGATCTGGTGTACGAGGCGCTCGACGAGGCGTTGGGCACCGTCCAGTGGGTCATCGAGCAGGGTGGCGACTGGGTCGAGGTGGACCCGAGCGATGCGCGTCGGGTGATCGATGACTGCGAGTTGGGCACCGACGTGCGTGGGGAAGTGGCCCCGCTGCCACGATCGGGGCCGTGATCGGCGGATGCGTGGCCAGATCGCCGGCCGGGCGGGCACCGGTCGACGGCCTTCCCAGCGCCGGCTCACCGACCGGCTGCAGTCCGGTCCAGGTTGCTGCGCATCCAAACCGTGAATCTCTCGTCGGTCGACTCGACGGGCATCACCGAGCGGGTCACGACGATGCTGGCTCATCGGTCAGTTGCCGCAGAGATGCCTGGCTGCCGAGCGTGGCGAGGGCGGTCTCCAGAAAGCGGCGTGGTGTGGCTATCTGATCGGCAGGCTGTGGGTCATGGCTTGGTTGACGGGCCAGCCGGGTTGTGGTTGGACGAGGCCGGCGGGTTGCCAGCCCCAGTGCTGGTAGATGGTGTGTGCGGTGGTGTCGGGGTTGACCAGTAGTACGGCCCAGGCCTCGGGGCGGTGCGCCAGCGCGGTGTGGACGAGTTGGCGTGCGAGCCCTCGGCCGCGGTGAGGGCGGCGGATGGCGAGTTCGTAGAGGCCGGCTTTGTCGGCTGCGTGGATGTCCGGGGGTGGGGTGTCGAGTGCTCCGCGCCACCAGCGGCCAGCTTCGAGGGTGGCGACGTAGGCCATGCCGACGAGGCGGTGGCCGTCGTAGGCAGCGGCGAGTGCGAATCCAGGTTGCTGGGTCTGTTGCCGGTAGCGGTCGGTGAAGGCGGCGACGTCGTCGGGCCCTTCGTTGTAGGGGGGTTCGGCGTACACCTCCGCATACAGCTCGGCCACCTGTTCGGCGATGCCGCGGGCCTGGGGTGGTTGGAGAAGCGTGATGCTGGGGCCGGTCATGGCCTTATCGTCGGTCATGCGATCAGTCCTGCGGTGCGGGCACGTTCGACCAGGTCGGCCGAGGACGTGATCTCCACGGACAGCCTGCGGTCATTGAGTGCTGTCCGGGGCTGCCGCGGCACTGGCGGCGCCGAGGTTGGCTGCTGAGCGTTGCGGCGTATCGGGAGTGCCTTCGGCGGACGGACCGCGATGGCGCGGGTCCATGCCGATGAACGCCAGAACGGTGGACGCCTGGCCGGGTCTGAGGCCGCGAACGCGGTCACCGAGATCACGGTCTGACCCATTTGCTCAATGTATTCAGGTGAGCTGTTTCGGTACAGTGGAGGACAAATTGATGCTCGCGAATGTCTCGACGCGGGGTGGTGGCGGTGGACGAGCTGGCATTGGCGGTGGCTACCACGGTGGCAACAAAGGGCGCTGAGGCGTTGGTGTCCGGCGCTCGGAGCGCGGTGGCGGCGCTGGTCCGGTGTGTTCGCGATCGTGTTGCAGGCCCAGGTGATCGTGGTGGGTTGCTGGGGCCGGGGGAGTCGATCGAGGCTTTTGCGGCGGGCATCGCGCGGGCGATGGATGGTGATCCGGCGTTTGCCGCGATGCTGCGGCGGCTGTGGGCTGACGCGTCGGTGGAGTTGTCTGCTGTCGAGGGCGGGGTGGTGAACGTGTTCACCGGCTCTGGCCGGAACGTGGTGCAGGCTCGCGATATTCAGGGTGGGGTGTCGTTCTGAGCGCCGACGCGCAGAGCCGGCGGCCGAGCGTTCCGGGGGTCGAGAATCTCCCGGCGTCGGCTTGTCCTGGTGCGCGCAACGAGGTTTCCGGGGTTGTGCTGGGGCCGAGTGTTCAGGCGGGTGTGATCCACGGCGGCGTCCACCTTCATGAGTCTGGTGGCAGGGAGCGGATCCCGCACCAGTTGGCGGCGTCACCGGCGTTGTTCATCAATCGGGACGCCGAGATTGCGGCATTGTTGGATGCGGTCGATCAGCAGTCGCGGATGTTGGCGGTGGTGAGTGGGCCGGGTGGTGTGGGCAAGACGGCGCTGGTTTTGCGGTTCGCGCATCTGGTCAAGGACCGGTTCGCCGATGGACAGCTGTACTGCGACTTGGGTGGGTGGGGCGGTGAGCCGGTCGATCCGGCCGAGGCGCTTGGGGCGTTCCTGCGGGCATTGGGAGTGGCCAGCGAGCGGATCCCGGTCGGGTTGGGAGAGCTTACGGCGCTGTATCGGTCGGTGACTGCGACCAAATCGTTGTTGGTGGTTTTGGACAATGCGCTGTCGACGGCGCAGGTACGTGTGTTGGTCCCGGCGTCGGTGTCGGGCGTTGTGCTGGTCACCAGCCGCAAGCGGTTGGGTGGGCTCGTGCCTGACGGAGCCCGGCTGCTCGAGGTCGGCCCGTTGAGCGTGACCGACGGGGTGCGGTTGTTGTCGCGGGCGGTCGGTGCGGCCCGGGTGCAGGCGGAGGCGGACAGCGCGCGAGAGATGGCCGCCTTGTGTGGCGGGCTACCTGTTGCTCTGTGTGTGGCCGCGGCGCGGTTGGTGGCGCGACCGCGGTTGCCGGTGGGTGCGATGGCCGGCGAGTTGGGAGACGAGCGGCGACGGTTGGAAGTGTTGAGCCTGGGTGATGGCGACGTGTCGGTGGAGGCGTCGCTGGATCTGTCCTACCGGTCGCTGCCGGCTGCGGGCGCCGCACTGTATCGCCGGTTGGCGCTGCATCCTGGGCGGGAGTTCTGCGCAGGGGTGGCCGAGAGTGTCAGCGGCACGCGGGCGGGCCGGACGCTGGATCTGCTGGTCGGGGCGAGCCTGCTGGAGGAGATCGACGCTGACCGGTTCCGGTTTCATGACCTGCTCCGGCTGCATGCGCGCCGGCGGGCTGAGGCCGACGACCCGCCGCAGCTACGGTCCAGTGTTTTGAGGGCGTTGGTGGAGTGGTATGTGGCCGCGGCGATGCGCGCCGACCGGGTGGTCACGCCGTATCGACGGCGCCTGCCGTACCGGTTCGTCTCCGCGGTGTCGGGGCTGCCGGAGCTGTCGGACCGGGCGGGCGCCCTGGCGTGGCTGGAGACCGAACGGTTGAATCTGATCGAGTCGGGCCGTGTTGCGATGCGGGAAGGCTGGTACGAGCTGGCATGGCAGCTGGCGGATGTGATGTGGCCGCTGCTGCTGTATCGCAAGCACCGCCGGGACCGGCTGGAGATCGATAAGCGTGGTATGGCGGCGGCTCAGGCGTGGGGTAACCGGCTTGCCGAGGCGCACATGTGCAAGCGGCTGGCCCGGATCTGTGTGACCACCGGCGACCCTGTCGCGGCCGAACATCATCTTCACCAAGCGATCGGCCTGTACGAGCAGGTGGGTGACGAGCGGGATCGTGTCGACGCGAGGGCAGCGCTGGTCTCGCTGTATCGGGCAACCGGCCGGCTGGGAGAGGCGACAGCAACCGCCAGGGCAGTGCTGGAGGCCAATCGTCGACTGGATGATCCTCGCAGTACCGGGTTGGCGTTGCTGATGCTCGCCGAGCTTCTCACCCACGGCGATCAGCCGGACGAGGCGCTTGGTCTGCTCACGCAGGCCGAGCGGCTGTTTACCCAGTTGGATGAGGTCGACCCCTACAACGGGGTGCGGGTACAGACCGCTCTGGCGGCTACGTTGCTTCGCCAGGGCGACCCGGGCCGGGCCGGTCGCGCCGCCACCCGCGCGGCCGACGGGATGGCCTGGCTCGGCTCGGATTTTGAACAGGCGCAGGCCCTGAACCTGCTCGGACAGGCCGCCGCAGCCCAGGACGACGCCCGGGCCGCGGCAGCAGCCTGGATCGAGGCGCGCCGGTTGTTCGACGCGGCAGGCGCACCGTCACGCGCTGCGGAGCTTAGCCGCCGTCTGGCTGGCCTGCCGCACCAGCCAGGCACCCAGGTCCCACCAATCGACCGTGACCAGGCCGCCAGCCCCGAGCAGCCGGGGCACGGCGGCCGCCGGTGAGCAGCAGTTGGCCTGCGCCCACCACCAATACACGCCGCGAACATCGGCCAGCACGACAGCCGGCGTCGCCTGCGTGGGCGGCAGAGTGATCAGCAGCCCGTCCCGGGTGGCGATCAGCACCCGCCCATCGCGCAGGGCGACAGCGGCCAGACTCAGCCCCGGCCATCGCCGGAACAGCCCCGCGAAGCGCGGGCAAGCCCCGTCGCCTGCAGGCAGCAACAGAATGTCGGCGAGCGCCACCTGTGACGGGCAACTGCCTGCGGTGGCGGTCACGGGTTCCGCGGTGTCCATCAGGCCGCCCTCTCGCCGGAGAAGCTCGGCGTCGGGACCGGGCGCGGCCGGCGGTGCTGCCCCAGGGCGGGCAAGGAGAGCAGGCGGTAGATCTCGCGGTCGATCAGCACACCGGCCTGCCCCGGACGAGAGGTCAGCGCGGCGGCAAGCGTGTCGGCGTCCACCGGCCGCGCGGCCAAGATCTGCCCCAGCAGCGGCCGGTCATCGCGTAATGTGTCGGCCCGCTCGGCCAGCAGCGCCTGCGCTGACCCTGCGGCCGTGGCGCCGGCGGTGGCCGGGGCCAGGTGCAGCACGGGCCGGCCGATGGCTGCGGCATAGACCGGGACCGATCCGTGGTCCCCGATGACCACATCAGCCGCCACGATCAGCCCGCGCCAGTCTTCGGCCGGATCAAGCACCATCAGGCCGGCCTCGCGGCAGTCGCGCAACCACGCCAGGACCTGCCGGTGGCCGTGCGCGGTCCACACCGCTGGATGCAGCAGGGCCACGACTTGAAACCGGCTGGCGGCAAGCGCCGTCATCAGCTGCGGCAACAGGTTCGGATGGTGCCCGAACACCCCGTCACAGCCCCAGGTGGAGCTGACGACCACCAACCGCTGGCGCGGCGCCACGCCACACATCTGACGGTAGTGGCTGCGGTGCGGCAGGCTCGCGACGAGCCGATCGAAACAGGGGTCGCCGACCACCCTGGCTACCGGTACCGCCGGCGGGCACTGGTGTTCCAACAGCTCCAGCTGCCGCTGATGCGGCAACGCCAGCACCGCGGGAATCACCCGGCCGTTGTGCAGCAGCCGCTGGGCATCCAGCCCATACACCTGCAGGCTCTGCGATGTGGGATCGGCGCCGGGCCCAGGCCGTACGGTCTTGCCGAAGCCAGCTCCGTGCGGGAGCAGCAGCACCGGCGCGTGCAACTCGTGCAACGCGCCGCGCGATGCGGCGATCGCGAGATCGAACCGTTCTCGCACGGCCTGATGCCACGGCAACACCAGCGCACCAAGCTCCCGCAGCATCGACGCCACCCCGTGCGCGAAGGCGTCCGGCGCCACCGTAAACACCACCTGGATCCGCGGATCGGACTCGATGTCGTCCACGACATCCAGTAGCCGGAACCCGCTGACCAGCGTGTGCACCACCACCAACACCGTCCGGCATCCACGCCGCGTGACCCACCGGTCGGCGTCCAACCCGACCGGCATCGGCAACCACTCGGATGTGCACATGGCGGCCTCCCCGTTTCGTCGAAGGAAACTGCTGACCCTTCGAAGGCTGGAAGGCCTACTTGCCGCCCACGTTGCCAAGACGTTGTCAAACCCCTCATCACGGTCTGTCAGATCTTGGGCATTTCATGTACAGGACATATCATCTGACGCATTTTGGGGAGCAGACTGCAGGTGGGAGTCGGACCGGTGAAGGGACGACACCATGCTGCTACGGATCCTGGGACCCACCGAGCTACTCGTCGACGGGCAGCCCGTCGACCTCGTGCGGCTCAAACAGCGTCAGCTGCTGGCATGGCTCGGCTTACACCTCAACCAGCCTGTTGCCGCGGAATCCCTTGCCGAGCAGCTGTGGCCTGACCGGGACTGGAGCCAGGTCCGCAGCGCCCTCCATCAGACCGTCAGCCGCACCCGGGCAGTCCTGCACCGCCTCGACCGGCCGGACGCGCTGATCACCTCAGCCCGCACCCACACCTACCGGCTCAACCTCGAGGCCGACACCGTCGACCTGCACCAGGTCGAGGCCCTGACCCGCCGCGCGCAACAGGCCACCAGCCGCGGCGAGCTCGACGACGCGGTCGACGCCGACCGCCGAGCACTCCAACTGTGGCGCGGTGAACCCCTCGCCGATCTCGCGTCGAGCGCCGCAGAACAAGCCCGCCTGCACTTCACCGAGACCGTGTTGCTGCCCTGCTGCCGACGCCTGATCGCCAACTACCTCGCCCTCGGCGACCACGACGCTGCCCTCGTCCGCCTCGAACCGCTGCTGGCCCGCCACCCGCTCGACCAAGGATTCGCCGCGCAGAGGATCACCGCGCTGATGCACACCAGCCGTCACGGTGACGCCTGCGCCTACTACACCAGCTTCAACACCAGGCTCCGCGCCGAAGGCGAAGAGCCCACACCCGAACTCGTCAAGCTCTACCGCACCGCCCGCGACCACCGCAGCCTGCACGTCACACCCGCGCCCACACAGGCCCCCGGCGCCCCACAACCTGCCGTACCGCGGCAACTGCCACGCGATCTGCACGACTTCACCGGACGCCATGACCTGCTCGACACGTTGGATGACCTGGTCGGGCACACACACCTGGTCGTAGTCACCGGCATGCCGGGCGTCGGGAAGACAACACTGGCCACGCACTGGGCACACCGCAACCGGCACCTGTTCACCGACGGGCAGCTCTACCTCGATGCCCGCGGCTACGGGCCCTCCGCACCGCTGGACCCGCACGACGGACTCGGTCGACTGCTCCACGCCCTCGGGACTCCGGCAGACCAGCTACCCACCGACACCGAAGGGCGGCGTGACCTGCTCAACCAGACACTCGCCGATCGCACCATGCTGATCCTGATCGACAATGTCCGCGATGCGGACCAGCTACGCCCCCTGGTCCCCACCGCCGAGCGCTGCCTCACCCTGGCCACCAGCCGCACACAGCTACCCTCACTGGCGATCTTCGACGCCGCGCATACTCTGACCACTCCGCCGCTACCCCACGCCGACCGTGTCGAGCTGTTCGACCACATCCTCGGCCACGACCACGGCGACCAGCAGCACGCCCAGGTCACCGACCGCCTCGCCGAGTTGTCCGGCGGACTGCCCCTCGCCGTCCGCGTCATCGCCGAACGCGTCCGCAGCCAACCCCGCGACGACTTGGCTGGTCTCGCCGACGACCTCGGCGAGCACCTCACCGACGCCGACGACACCCACGCCGCGATCATCCACACCGTCTTCTCCTGGTCCTATACCGCCCTGCCCGCCGACCTCGCACGCCTGTTCCGGCTCCTGGCCCTGTTTCCCGGCAGCACCATCGGACCAGACACCGCCGCAGCGATCACCCACACCACACCGCGCCTGGCGCACCGACAGCTCACCGCCCTCGCCGCGACCCACCTGATCAGCCACGCCGACACCAGCCGGTACTTCCGGGTCCACAACCTTCTCGGCCAGTTCGCTGCGAACCGGCTCCGCGATGAACAACCCGAACACGACCTCCACCAGGCACGCCAGCGCCTCTATCGCTGGTACCTACACACCACCGCCAACGCCGCCCACACCCTGGCCCCCGCGCGCCCGCCCGTGCCCGGCCTGCCGCCGGTCACCGACACCGACGCCCCACCCCGCAGCTTCACCGACGACACCGACGCACTCACCTGGTGCCGCGCCGAACGCGACAACATCACCGCCCTGGTCCGGGACGCGGCCCGCCACGAGGACCTCAACACCGCATGGCGACTACCCGCCAACGTCCACGAAATCTTCGAGCGGTTCGGTTCACAAGACGACGTCCTGGAAACCCACGAGATCGCCCTGGACTGCGCACGCCACACCGGTGACGAAATCGCCGTCATCGGCACCTTGAACAACCTCGGCACCACCTGCTTCGCCGTCCACGACTACGCCCGCGGCGCCGCCCACTTCGAGGAAGGGCTCCGCCTCGCCCGCACCAACGGCAGCCTGATGGGCCAAGCCGTCTGCACCCACAACCTGGCCCGTTTCCGCCTGGAACTAGGCGACACCGACCACGCCATCGAGCTCTACACCACAGCACTGCGCCTTCACGAACAACTCGACAACCCCGCCGGCCAAGCGTTCTCCGCCCACCGACTCGGCGACGCCCACCGCCGAAACGGCACCCTCAGCCAAGCCCTCGGCTGGTACCACCGAGCACTGTCCCTCCGCGAACAAGTCGGGTCCCTACGCGGACAAGGCGCTACCCACACCGAGCTGGCCCGACTGCGCCTTGAGCTCGGACAACTCGACCTTGCCCTCGCCCACGCACAACGCGCCCTGGAACTACACACCCGAAGCCTCGACCAGGCAGCCGCCTGCCACACCTGGACCACACTCGCCGCCATCCACAGCAGACTCGGAGACACCTCAGCCGCGATCAACGCCGCTCGCCATGCCATCGACCTTGCCGACCAACTCCACGACCTCGAAGCCGCAGCCGACGCACGGCAGATCCTCACGACACTCCACGCCACTGCGTTCACCACGTCGCCCCTCGCCGCGACACACTTGGGCCAGAACACCGAGCGGCGAGGATAGGGGCATCAAGCAAACCAACACAAATCGATGTCCCAGAGTCGCTCTAAACGCAGGTGGCCCGCCGTGACCCAACCCAACAGCAAATCATAAGGCGCCGGTCAATCGCTACCCCCTAGGCCGATGAAACCGCGATAAGGCACATAGGGCAATATGTGACGTCATGATCCACAGCTTAATCTCGTTCGCCGAGACAATTTCGGCGACGATTCACCCTCTTGTGACCACAACCCCTGACGTCATCACGCTAAGCATCAGAGAATGGATGGATATGATGGACATCCATCTCTGTGAATATGTTGACCACGCTTCCGGCCTACTATCGCACGCCTTGACGCTGATTCGCAGCGCCTGCTTCTAGCTCGATCCGCCGACGGACGGCGCGGACCGGGTCAGGGCAAGTTCCATTTCGGCAGTAACGTCAAGGCGACCACACGACGATAAGCGCCAACTTCCATGACCACCCCTGCGGGCCGCCGCGAGGAACGCTCCGCTGCGGCCCGCAGACCCACGAAACTGAACATCATGACCGCACCTCGTGTCCCAATATTTGGGCTAATGCTCAGTTGAGCGAGCCCGGAGCTACGACGCGAAACAAGGACTATAAATTGACTCCCGCCGATCTCTATGTGGCCTTGAACTGGCAGATCGGTAGAGCCAGTAAAGCTTGCGATCGGCACCGACAGACAACTCGATGAGATACAGGTGGTTGCTGTGGGTGCCCCCGACTCGGTCGTCTATGCGGCGGAACAGGTTGCCCCGTGCCGCCGGAGACCAGCTGGGTGGGGGCGATCTCGGCGGTCTTGCCGTGCCCGTTGGGCAGCCACACGGTCTTGATCGCTGGCCGGGCGGAGCGGGGTGCGGCGTGGATGTCAGTTCCCGGCGGGCACGTCGGCTACGGCCGTTGGGGTAAATGCCATTCCAGCGGCGTTCGGTGGTCGACAACGCACTGCGGTCTCGCGCTACTGATCACTCAGGATCTGCAGCAAGCAGTTGGCCTGCCGGACGCGGGCCTGTAACCGCATGCGCATCCGCTGCACCAATGGCATGGTTGGCCGTCACTACCTCCGCATCTCGCGGGCCGGAGCCGACACGACCGCCGCCCAGTGTCAACCGGGCTCGGGTACCGGCACGGTGCGCTCGGCCGCCACCCCCAACTCCTGCGGGGCGACCACCCCAGTACGGGATCCCGACGACGGCCTGCATCCGCCGTGATCGGTTCCGGCCGCGGCCAGCATCATCGCCAACGACAGTGTCCCGATCCCTCCGGTGATCGCGGTCGCCCGCTGCCGAGACAGCCCGCCGGAAAGCGGCGACCGTAGCGGTCCCGGCGCAGACCGGCCGCCGAGGATCCGCGCTCGATCTGCCGATCGTCGATGAGTTTGCGCAGCTCGGCGACGTCAGCCATACCTAGGTATTCGAACGTATGTTCGGTTTCGTAAGCGGAGTCCACCCGCACGAGTCGATCACGGCGGCGTGATGCTGTCGGCCATGTTGCGACTCCGGGCCGCGATTAACCGGGCGCGCCTGAGGCGGCCTCGAAAGCTCCGCATCGGAGAGCGGTGTGCTGTAGTGCTCGCAGGGGACGTGCCCTGCTGGACGCGGCGTTCGAACGACGCGAGCGAAGTTGGCCCCGATTCAGGCCGCGGATCCGTTCCAACGTAGCGGTCGGGGGCGTTGCGTACTGGCGTAGCCCTCAGCACGTTTGCTAATGCTGCCGGGTGCTGGGCTTGCTGAGCAGGTAGAGCAGGGCGGCGAGGGTCGTGCCGGCGACGATGTGGCGTTTGTCGATGAGGGATCGGATGTCGGCGAGGGGGATCCAGGCGATGCGGTCGGATTCGAAGGCGTCTTCGGGTGGGTCGATGTGGTCGGCGCCGTCGGCGCGGTAGATGTGGTGTTGGGAGGTCATCAGCCCCGGCGAGGGCTGCGCGTAGATGAGGGGTGTGAGGGGGCGGTGGGGTCGCCAGCCGGTTTCTTCTTCGGTCTCGCGGGCGGCGGCGTCAGCGGGGTCTTCGCCGGGGCTGATGCTGCCTTGGGGGATTTCCCAGGCGGTGGTGTCGGTGATGAATCGGTGTCGCCACAGCATGAGTACGGCGTTGTCCTGGATGACGACGCAGCCGGCGCCGGGTGCGGCGGTGTGGATGAGTCGGTGGTCGAGGTGGCGTCCGTCGGGGAGTTCGACGTCGGCGGAGGCGACGTGGACCCACCGGTCCTTGTACAGGTCACGTTCGCTGTGCACGATCCAGTTCATCGGTCCCCCCTCGACATCCCGTGATCGGCGGCCTGGCTGAGTAGGTCGTCGACCACGGTGGTGTTGCGGTGTGCTGTCAGTGTGCCCAGCACGGTGTCGATCCGGTTGGCCAGCCGCCGTGATTCCATGCCGTCTGCTACTCGCAGCATCGTGCTGGCAGAGTCGACGGGCCTGTTCCAGATCGCGGAGGCTGGCGTCGATCAGTGCGAGCCGTGCGTCCATACTTTCCGACGGCAAGCTGCACGTCCCTTCGGTCAGCAAGCCTTTTGAGCGACGAGTCGTGAGCTCGGCGTCGCAGGAGCGCCCGGGTCACCGAGCTGACCGCGGTCGCTGGGTCATGCCCAGGCCTGCCGCGACACCGCAGGCGCCGAGGTCGGCGAGGTGATGGATGCTGCTGAGCATTGCGGCGTGTCGGCAGTGCGTTCCGGCGGGGGGCTGTGTGAACTGGACCGATATGTTGGCGTCGTGGAAGGCGAGTGGGTCGAGGTAGCGGGCGCCGCCCGTGCCGCACAGGTAGGTGCCGGCTCCGACGGCGGCTGAGAGGTCGACCAGCCTTTGGTTGCGTTGTCTGCTGGCGGGAATGGTGGAGCTGTGGCGGATCGTGCCGGTCCAGCCGACGGCGGTTAACAGGGCCAGGGAAGAGGCTTCGGCGACCGGTGCGATCCACTTGCTGATGTTGAGTTCGGCGAGGGTGGCGGCGATGATGGCGCGAACGTCGGGCCAGCCTGGGCTACGTCCGTAGTGCTGTGCGCTGAGCAGTGTCAGTCGTCGTTCGGCGATCGTGTGGTCGGCGATGCGGACCTCCGTGATGCGGGTGGCACGGCCGTATGGCCGGTGGACGGGGATGGTCAGCCATTGCGGCTTGTCGGGTGTGTGCGGGGGAGCGAGGCGGGCTCGGTGTTGGTAGTCGCGGGCAGTGAACTGGACGTCGTCGAGCACGATCCAGATATCGGCGGCGGCCAACTTGGCCAGGGTCGACAGCCGGGGAAGCAGGTTGGGCTGGTGGATGGCCACGACCGGCCGCCGCACGGTTCAGGCGCCTAGCATGCGACGGGTGTAACCGGCCGCGATCAGCCGCCGATAGGCGTCAGTGACCGGCTGCGGGATGTCTTGGGCGATGGCGAAGCCGCGGGCGGGGTATTCGATGATGCGTTGCAGATCGCCGACGAGATGGTCGAGGACCAAGTGGTCGTCGCCGATGGTCTTGACGTAGTCGTCCAGGCTGGTTTGGTTGGCCGCGCACACGACATCGACTTCGGGCCACACGGCGCGGCAGGTAGTAAAGGCGCGGCGTTGCATGTAGGGCATCGACACGATCATCAGCGAAGCGGCGTGCACGCCCACGGCGGCAAGCACGTTGCGGGACAGGCGGATGTTCGCGCCGGTGTTGGTCGCGTGCGGCTCCAGTAGCACCGCTGCTTGGTCTACGTCGAGCTCGATGAGCCGCGCGGCGAATGCGGCGGCCTCCCCGTCGGGGAAGAGGTCGGCCCTGGTGGGATTGTCGGCGCCGGAGCACACCAGCACCGGCGCCAGCCCGGCATGCCACAGCGTGGCGGCGGTGTCGGCGACGCCGAGGTCGTGGCATCCCAACACGATCCCGGCATCGACCGGTCGCGGGGTGTGGCCCATTTGGTGGTAGTTCCACAGGATGCGGGCATCGGCCCAGTCGGCGTCGGTGACCTCGGGGCTCATGCGGTACGGCTCTCCTTGGAACGGGAACAGATGCTGCGGATGGCGTTGGCTTGATGGGCAAGCCCGTGCTGCGTGGCGGTGTGTTCGGCCGCGGCCAGTAGGCGCCGGCCCTCGTTCCGAGTGCCGGCGTCTGTCAGCAGGATATGGCCCCGCGCGGTATGGAGGCGAACCTGCTGGAGCGGGGTCTCGTCGACCCCGTACTCGACGGCCTGACCGATGTGTCGCAGAGCCGCATCCAGGCGACCGGCGTTGCGGGCGGCAAGTGCGAGTTTCTGCCGGCCGACGCACCAATCGCCGGTCTCCTCCAGCGCTTCGAACTCCGCAGTCGCAGTGGTTATCGCCCGCGCGGCGAGGTCGTGTTCGCCGTGCTTGTCGATGGCGGTGCCAACCCACAACAGCGCCCGGGCGCGGTCGCGGCGGGTAAGCCGGTCGTCGTCGGCCAGCCTCCGGTAGGCGCGCGCCGCGTCGAGCAGGCTCCCGCGCATCTCGGTGATCACGGCCAGCGCGAGTTCAGCCTGCGCGACTCGCCGCCCTGCCCCTAGAGCGACCGCGATCTCGCGTGCCTGCCGGTAAGCGACGGTCGCCGAGGCGGGCCCGACCAGCTGCCCGCGGTCGCGGCGCAGGTCCCCGAGCAGGCTCAGGCCCCGTCCACACAGATACAGGGTGGTTGGATCCGCGCCAGCGGGAAGGCGACAGGTTGGCCACCGGCCCAACAACGCTGCCGCCGCCTGGAACTCCTGTCGCGCCAGAGCGGCCAATGCCCGGTCGAGATCGTCGACCCATGCCTCGGTGTCCCAGGCGCCAGGCACCAGCCCGGTGCCGGCCACAGTGCTTGCTGGCGCCGTCAGCTCCCGGTAGCGCTGCCGCACCGTCTCCTGAGCGCGGGCAAGGAACGTGTCCAGGATCTGCTGGCTGAGCGGGAGAAGGCGAATCTCGGCGCCGGCGGCCTCCCACTTCGACACGGTCCTTGCCGAGACCCCCAATGTTTCGGCGAACCCCCGGACGCTGAGCCGTGCCGCTGTCCGCAGCGCCGCTGCCTCCCGTCCTGTCCATGGCCCCGCCGTCACCCCACCATGCAACCACGAGGAAACGCCTCAGGGCAGCACGAGTTCCACACCGGTTCCACATCAGGACATTCCTGACTCGGCAACGGTACGGGCAGGCTCAGGCCAGACCACCCGCTGAGGGGAGATACCGATGAGTGCACCCGCCGTCACCACCCCACACGCCGATCCGGGCGCTGCCCGCGAGCTGATCTCGCCGGCTCTGTTCGGTCAGCTCGCCCGCCGTATCGTCACCGAACATGGCGTAGACAGCCGGCTGGCCGAGAGGATCATGACCGAGGCGCTGGCCTTCCTGTACGCCTGCGCCCACAGCGACCGCCCGCTCGCGCCGTCGCTGATGGTCGACATCGGCTGGCACACCTTCATCCTCTACACCCGCGACTACGCCCGGTTCTGCCGAAAGATCGCGGGACGGTTCCTGCACCACGTCCCCGACGACGAACCTCCCGTCACACCCGTCGACGATGAGGTGGGCCATCGGGCGCTGCGGGACACGATCGTCGCCCTGACCGCCACGGGGCACCACGTCGACATCGAACTGTGGACGCCTACCACCCCGGTCGCCACCCGATGCAACGGTGGCGGCGGCTCCGGCACAGGCAAGTGCTCCCAGTGCCACGCCGGATGCGTGAACAGCCCGTGATCAGCACACCGGTGCCGTAACCTGCCGACACCCGGACCACGCCCCGGCCCACGCCTGCAGTGCAGTCGGGGCACCGTCCGCACACTGCGAGGAGGCACATCAGGTGGGGACCGTGATCTGGGAACAGCTGCCCGCGCCAGTTCGAGCCGCCGTCGAGGAACACACCGGACGGGTCGTGAAGGCCGAGTCCGCTGCCGCCGGTGCCACCTCGGCCATGACGGCCACTCTGCACACCAGCACAGGTGAACTCGTCTTCTGCAAAGCGATCCATGGCGATCATCCACGAGCGTGGTTGCACCGCACCGAGGCGCGGGCAGCTGCCGCCGGCGTCGGACCTCGCCTGCGTTGGACGGTCGAGAACACCGGCTGGCTCGTCCTAGGCCTAGAACACTTTGACGGCCGCCATGCCGACCTGAATTTCGGCTCGGGCGACCTAGCGGTCTTGGCGGCGGCCCTGACCGAGAACGCGGCGCGTCTGACGCCCAGCCCCCTGGAGCCGGTACAGCCTCTGGCGGTCCGTTGGGCCTACCCACTCGGATGGGGCAAGCTCCTCGATCACCCGCCGACCTGGCTGAACGGCTGGACCCGCAGCCACCTCGCCCTGCTGGCACAGCAAGAACAGCGTGCTCCCGCCCTGATCGACGGCCACACCCTCATCCACACCGACCCAGTACCGCAGAACTGGCTCATCAAGGACGGCAACGCCCACTTGGTCGACTGGGCATGGCCCGCCCGCGCCGCCGCGTGGGTCGACACCGCCCTCTGCCTCATCCGTCTCATCGACGCCGGCCACACGCCTGAACAGGCCGAACAGTGGGCACACACTGTTCCTGTCTACGCGGCGGCACCACCGGATGCCATCACCGCCATGGCAGCCGCTACTGCCGGCCTGTGGACGCGACACGCGGCCACCAGCGCACATGTCCGACAACACGAACTGGCCCGCGTCGCGCAACGCTGGGCCCAAGTTCGCCTCGAACAACAGCAGAATGCCGATACACCGGGTACGTCACGGTCGAGCTAGCTCATTTGGGCGCGACTACCCACAGCCAGCGGAGCCTCGCAACGCTGGAAGGCGTACCGCTCAGGACGGCTGGTCCATGGCCACGTTGCTTGACAGTTGAACAACGGACGAGAACCAGAACGCCCGCAGGCTAGGGTTGCTGTGGTGATTCCGCCGGCACCACCACAGCAACCGCCGCCGGCGCACCTACGACGCCTTGGTCGGCCGGTCAGCGGAGCGACGAAGGCTAGCCGTTGCGGCGGAACTCCCCCTTCTCGGCTCCGTCGAGGAAGCAGTCCCACTCGTGCGGGGTAAAGACCAACACGCCGCCATCCGGATTCTTTGAGTCACGTACAGCGATGGCCTGGCCGAGGTCGGCTACTTCCACGCAGCCTCCGTTGTTCGCGGACTTGTTGCTCTTGCGCCACACGGCGCCGGTGAGGTCGATGTTCACGATCCCGGCTCCAACTTGATCAAGGGGTCCCTCGCCGCGATGTCCGCGATCAGGTCCGCCGAGTCGGCCGGGCTGAGCGCTGCCGCGGTGAGGCGGTTGAATGTCAGGGTAGCCCGCGACAGGTCTGGAGACTTTTCCAGATAGAGATTGCCTGCCTGGCCCTCGACATATGGGACGGGCGAGTGCAGCCGCTCCGGGAACTCGAAGATCGTCAGCGCCCCGAGCAGGCCGTGGTGCGCGCCGCCTCGGAGAGGGATGACTAGGAGCTGGCAGCGGTCCTTCATCTCCAAGAGGTGCAGGAGCTGTGCGTGCATGACGTCACGGCCACCTATCGGCCGTCGGAGCGCCGCCTCGTCCAGGATGAACTCCATGACCGGGGGTTCGTCGCTGTCCCACAGATTCTTCTGCCGGCCCATCCGGATCTGCACCTGTCGCTCGACGTCTTCGGGCGTGATGTTCAGGCCCAGCCGAGCGATCGAACGTGCGTAGTCCTCGGTCTGTAGCAGGCCGTGGATCATCAGTGGTTCGAACACGCACATCCGGGTCGCTGCGCTCTCCAGCCCAAGGAACGTGGAGTACGAGCTGGTGACGGTCCCCATACCGGCCCACCAGCCGCGCTGATTGCCCAGCCGCTGAAGGTTCAGGAGATCGGCGCGGACGTCAGCATCGGCGACCTCGTAGAAGTCCAACAGGACGCGCAGATCTGACAGCTTCATGGGGACGTCGCCGGCCTCGATCTTGCGGATCTTCGACTCCGACGAGCCGATCTCCTTCGCCGCGTCGGTCGGCTCCTTCCCCGCGCGCTTCCGGAGCTCTGAGAGCTGTTCGCCCAGACGCCACCGCGGGATGGTTGGCCCGGTCACCGCCGGCATCGGCACCTCCTGAGTCGTCGTCACGGGCCGGTCTCCCCTCCGATTGGAGCTGGACAGGGGCACCGCGAAGTCTCGCGCTGCAATCCTACGCAATCCCCTGCTCTGTGACTAGCTCTCGTTACAGTGTAACGGCTCGCGGTCGGGGTTGACAGATCGTCAGGACGCTGCCACTGTGATGTACAACCAAGACGGGTTCTTCGGACACGTCTGGCGTGATGCTACCTACGACTTAACAAGGGCGACTCTGCCCTTCTTCCGCGCCATGGCTCCGTTGAAACGGAGCAGAAGGCCCCCGGGAGGCGGTGGTGCACAAGGGGTCGCTGCCGCCTCCCGGGCTCCAAACCAGGGGCGGCGGAGTCACGAGCCAGTCCACTGCGACAGCACCGCCAGTTTCGGGAGGCGACGGGGTCATGAGCGTTGCGTTCGGTGACCACATCAACGACGAGGACGTCACGAACGCCGCGGGCATCCTCAGCACCCACCGCCGACGCGTCTATCCGGACAGCCGGCCCGGTGGCCTTTCTCGGTGCCAATGCTGCGGTCAGGCGTGGCCCTGTTTCCCGACCCGACTCGCGATGCAGGTACGAGGCGTCGCGCCGTCCGCGGCTGGAACAACGGTCGGAGGCAGGCCATGAGCGCCGCGCTGGATTACCTTCCACCGACCGGCCCGGCAGCGACCGCCAAGTTCCCTTCGTGCCGACACTGCTTCCGCCCGATCCAGCTCGCACTGCTGAACGGCACGTGGAGCTGGACGCACTTGACACCCGCTCGGTGCCGATACTGCTCCGAGTCGATCCGTCCGGTCGGGGAGAGCTGGGTCCATGTGCCTCGGCCGACCTACGCGTGCCCGGAGAGACTGCGTACCGACGGCGAGATCACCTTCGCAGCACCAGCAGAGCCATGCGAGGTGACGCTGTGGCGGCAGTAGGAAGCGCCGGCCTTCCGCCCTCGCGCGGCAGGCACCTGACGCCGAACGACCTTGCTCCCGCCCCCTCTCCGGTACCGGCCGGCCCCGTCCGGCCGCGTCTCCCCCATGCCGCCGCCGCGGTGTCGGCCGGTACCGGAGCCCTCGACCGGGCGGCGGGCGGTGCGCAGCGGTGACCGACTACCAGCACCAGCCGCATCAACAGACCTCGCGGGAAGCGATGGCCGCCGAGCGGCGCGAACTGGACCGCCTGGCGGTGGTGTTCGAGTCGCTGCGGCGCGAGCAGCGCCGCGATCTGGGCCGGTGGGGTGTGGCCGGCGAGTTGCTGCGCATCCTGACCGACCCGTTCACCGGTCGGCACCAGGCGCGGTCGGAGACGCTGCGCATGGTGCTGGTGGCCGCGGTGCTCGCCGAACTGATGATCGAGGGCTGGGCGACCTGCCAGGACGACACGGTGTCGACGCCGGTCCCGGCCGGCAGCCGGCGCGACCGGACGGTACCGGGCGCGATCCTCATCGATCGGCGCACTGATCTCGACGGCGGGCTGTCGGTGCTGCGCCTGCCCGACCAGGCGCACGTGTGGGTCGCGCAGCGTGTCCTGGCGTTCCGGCAGCCGCGCAGCGCCCGTGACTGGATCATCCAGCTGTCCGGTGAGCAGACCGAGGCGCACCATCAGACCACCGGGCTGTGGTTGGACCACCAGGTCGAGGAGCTGCTGACCCGCCGGCTCATCGACGCCGGAGTCGCCCGCCGCGAGGTCTACCGGCCGCTGCTGGGCGCCGAGCGGGTCCGGATGGTCGCGGTCGACGGGTACGCCGGCGCCGCGCTCAACGCCGAGGTCCGCATTCCGCGGCTGCTGTCGCAGCACAAGCCGCTAGACGGCCCGGACGTGGTGATCGCCGGACTGATGCAGCGCGTCGGGCTGTCGGGCCGGCTGCGCCGCTCGACCACCTACCGGCACGACCTCGGCCGGTACCTGCCGCAGTTGCCCGCCCCGCTGCAACAGCTGATTGACCACGCGCACGCCGCGTTTGCCTACGGCGCTGCAACACCCCTTTGACCTCCTGCCCTCCGGGCAGGTGACCCTTCACCCCTGAAGGAGACGCAGTGGCTCTCACCGCTCTCAGACCCGATCAGCTCCGCACGGTGCATCCCACCGTGTTCATCATGTCCAGCCAGGCACCGTGGACGGTGCTGGTCGGCGTGGTCACCACGATGTGGGCGGTCACCCACATCACCGCCGTGCCCTGGGCGTTCCTGGTCGTGGCCGGCGTGATCGGCATGTACCTGCCCGGCTACCTCGCGATGAGCAAACGCGTGGTCAACCCGGGTGCGGCTTACGGGATGATCGCTCACCTGTCGCGGTCGATCGCGCTGGCGGCCGGCCCGATCTGCTACCTGGCCTACATGGCGCTGCAAGTCGGCCTGTACGGGATGATCGGCCCGTTCGTCTCCGGGCGGGTGACCGACTGGACCGGGCTGCACGTCACCACGTTGCAGGTGCAGCTCATCGCCTGGTTGATCGTGCTGATCTCCGGGTTGACCCGTATCAAGGTCACCGGCTGGTTCGTCGCGTTGCTGATGCTGGCCGAGGTCGCGCTCGTCGTCGTGTTCGACGCCTTCTTGATCCCGCACCCGTATCAGGGACATCCGCAGTTCGGCACGCTCGACCCGACACATCTGCTCGGCGGCACCGGAGGCGGCGCGGCCACCACCATGTGCATCGCGTTCCTCGCCTACGTCGGCATCGAGTCCGGGGTCGTGATGGCCTCCGAGACCCGCAACCGGGCGCGCGCGACCGTCCGCGCCACCACCACTGCGATGATCATCATCACCGGCTTGTATTCGGTCACCACGTGGGCGATCAGCCAGGCGGCCGGCGACGACAACGTCGTACATCGCGCGCAGACCGAGACGCAGCAATTCCTGTTTAACTTGGCCCGCCCCTACGTGGGGCCGGTCGTGATCGACGTTGCCAACGCCCTGTTCGGCACCAGCGTGCTGATCGCGCTCATCACCTTCGCGCTGATCAGCAACCGATACCTGTTCGCCGGTGGCCGCGAACGCGTCTGGGTACCGCGCCGCATCGGGCAGCCCTCGGTCCGCAACGGAGTCCCCGCCGCCGCCGCACTCGTCCAGGCCGTGATCGCGCTCGTGGTCATCCTGATCTGGTACCTCGCTGGCTGGGACCCGGTGGTCACGCTCTTCTACTACTTCGGCACCGGCGGCGGCTTCACCGTCATGCTGCTGTTCGCGCTCACCAGCCTGTCGGTGTTCGTGTTCTTCCGCCGTCGACGTCGAGCCGGCGAACACGACACCGAATCGGTCGCCGTCCGAGCGGTGCTGCCCCTGGTCGCGTTCGTACTGCTCAGCGCCATGGTCGTCCTGTCGGTGATCAACTACGACATGATGCTCGGCGTCCCGGCCGACGACCCGCTGCGCTGGATCATCCCAGGCATCCCGTTCACCCTGCTGGTCGTGCTATCGGTGGCCGGCATCGTCCTGCGCCGCGTACGGCCGGGCACCTGGATGCGCATCGGCCTCGGCGAGCACGCCGACCTCGCAGCAGCCCCGACGGAAGGGGCGCTCGCATGACCGCCGTACGCAACGCCACCACCGCCGACCGCGACACGATCACCCACCTGATCGACCGCGCGTTCTTCCATCTGGACGCGAACACGTGGCTGGTACCCGAGACCCCGCAACGCTCCGACGTGATGCGGCGCTACCTCGGCCTCCACGTCGAGCACGCCGTCGAGCACGGCACGGCCGTGCAGGTCGCCCTCGATGATCAGGACCAGGCGATCGTGGGCGCCGCGCTGTGGTACCCCGCCGGCGACCCTGGCCCGGCCGACTACGACACCCGGCTCGCCGGTGCGGTGGGTCCGGAGCGGCTGCACCGGTTCCAGCGGTTCGAGCACCTGCTGCACGAGCACACCCCGGACACCAGGCACGACTACCTCGGGTTCCTCGCGGTCGACCCCGACCACCAGGGCGCCGGGGTCGGCGGCCGGCTGCTGCGCGAGTGGCACTGGCACCTCGATGCCGCCGGCCGCCCGGCCTACCTGGTCGCCTCGAACAAAAGGTCCGCCCGTCTGTACTGGACGCACGGGTACCGGCCGCTGGACGGAGGGCGCGACGAGCTGCTGCTGCCCGGCGGCGGGTCGATGTACCGGATGTGGCGTGTCCCGGGCGCTGGCGATTCCTCGATCACCGATCTGGCCGGCGCCGCCGGCGACCCGGCCTGACCAACCTCGTACCGAAAGGCGAACCATGCACTCCATGCTCGCTGGCCGGGCCGCCACCCAGGGCGGCCCGGCCACCGAGCCGGCCTCAACGCCGGCCCACCACACCACCACGTCGAACGGTGTGCACCGGCTGGCGGTTGACCTGTTCAACTACGAGGCCGGCGGGTTGTCCTCGGACGGGCGGTACGACTTCGACCGCCTGGTCGAGGCGTTCCACCCCGGCCGCGTCCCGCATGTGATCCTCCTGAACGAGGCGAAGTACTGGCACCGGCGCGGCTGCACGCCGCTGTACCAGGCGACCAACGCGCTGTCCGCCGCGCTCGGCCGGCCGTACGCGGCGCTGCTGGGAACCAGCGCGATGGCCTCCGCGATCCTCTACGACCCGACCGTTCTGACCCCCGAATCCTGGAACGAGATCGAGTTCGCCGACAAGCGGCAGCTCGGCCGGTTCGTGATGCGCGGCAGCGGTACCCGGTTCGCGATCATCGTTGACCAATGGTCGCCCGTCGACGGCGACGCCCGCCTCGCCCGCGCCCGCCAGCTCGCCCCGTACGGCGACAGCCAACTGCCGGTCCTGCTCGCCGGCGACCTCAACTGCACGGCCGACGGGCAGCTGCTGCCGCAGCGGGACTGGACCGCGGTCCCCGAGCACCGGCGTGCGTACAAGGGCCGGCAGGACGTCGACGGTACGTGGGGACCCGACACCCGGGCGCTGGGCCTGCTGATCGGCGGCTGGGACGAGCGCACCGACCGGCGGGAGACCGGCCGCGTCTGGCACGCCCTGCCCGACCTCGCCTACGCCGGCGGCGCGCCGGCCGAGCTGGCGTACCGGGCGACCACCAACGAACAGATCAACACCGGCGGGGAGCTGGTCAACGACTGGATGTTGATCAACGACGTCTGGCTGCGCGCCGGTGGGCTGGCCGGCGGCTCCTACCAGGTGCACATCCCGCCCGGCCGCACCCCGGCCGAGTGCCCATCCGACCACCGCCGCATCAGCGCGGACTTGCTGCTCTGACCGGAGAGGAGAGCCGATGGTTCAGGCCGCCCCTGCCCCGACCGATCCGGAGGACACCGTGGAGACCCCGTCCGCCGATGCTGCGGCGGAACCCTCCGAGCAGCCAGCGCCAGTGATGCCGACGGCATCACTGAGTGGTGATGCCGACGGCATCACCCTCGGCCACGAAGAGCGAGCCGCGGATGTGCTGAGTGTGGCGGAACTGCGGGCGTCGTTGAGTGGTCTGGTAGCCGGTTGGCGTGAGGATCCGGTGTCGGTGCCGGTCTATGCCGGAATGCGCGGCGTGCCGGAGGCGGTGCTGGCTCCGATCACGGTGTGGCGCCGGCTGATGGCGCATGCCGCGTCAGGTTGGGACTGCCGTACCGCGTCGTACCGCGCCGCCCGGCTGGGCAACCCGGCCCGCACCCTGCGCCGCACACTTCGCGCAGTGTCGGGATGGCTAGATCTGCCCGACTGTCCCCTACCGTTGCGGCCGAAGCGCGGGCTCCCGAGCGGGTCGGCCGACCTGCTGGTGTGGCCCGGTGCTGTCGACGACCTCCGCAGCCTCTCCATCACCCCGTCCGCAGTGCGCGTCGAGCTGGTACGGCTGCTGGCCGGCGCGCTGCGCGGTACAGCACCACCGACACCATCAGCCGGCGGCCGCGGTCTCGACTACGTCCTGGCCGACCTCGGTCAAGTCAACGCCCTCCCGCTGACCATCCGCCGACACGACCTGCAACCCCGCGCCCGTCGCGGCGACCGCGGCGTGGTCGAGCCTCGTCGCCGCCGACCTACTCACCTGGTAATCCCACCAGCTCACGGGCAACCAGCAACACCAACCCACACGTACTCCGCGGCGCCGCCGTGGACCTCATCGGAGGACATCGTGACAACAATCCCTCTCGCCGCGCAGCAACCAAGGGTGCTGAAGAGCATCGACCTGCCTGCTGCTGAATTGGCCGCCGAGGATTTCCTCGCCGCGCTCGGGGTCCCGGCCGACACGGAGTCGACACGGCGTAGCGCCCAGCGCATGGCTGCGGCGTACGCCGAGCTGCTGTCGCCGGCCGAGTTCGAGTGGACGACGTTCCCGACCACGGAGGACCAGGGGCTGGTGATAGCGCGAGAGATCCCGTTCGCTTCAATCTGCGCGCATCACCTGCTGCCGTTCGTCGGCGTCGCGCACGTCGGATACCTGCCGGGCGACCGCATCGTGGGGCTGTCGAAGCTGGCCCGGCTCGTCCAGCACTTCGCGCGGCGCCCGCAGGTGCAAGAAGACCTGACGCACCAGATCGCCGACTGTCTCGACGCCACCCTGGCGCCTCGCGGCGTTGGTGTCGTGGTCGTCGCAGAGCACCTGTGCATGACGCTGCGGGGTATCGAGGCGCGCGGCGCGCAGACCGTCACCACGACGTGGCGGGGCCTTCTGCGCACCGACCACCAGGCACGGGCGGAATACCTCGCCCTCGCGCCGGTACCCACAATGCGCTCGGGAGGGCTCACGCGATGACCGCCACCGCCACCACCCCCGCCGCGAAGCCTCAGCCGCTGGCACGCTTGCCGCGGCACGCGGTCGTGATCGCCTCCGGCGGGCTGGACAGCACCGTCCTGGCCTACTGGTTGAAGTCGCTGGGCGCACAGCTGACCCTGCTGTCGGCCGATTACGGCCAGAGGCACCGCATCGAGCTGCACTACGCCGCCCTGGTTGGCGCCGCGCTCGGCGCCCAGCACCAGACCGTGGACCTGACCAGCGTGGGCAAGTTGCTGTCTGGATCTGCGCTCACCGATCCCGACGTCGAAGTGCCCGCCGGCCACTACACCGACACATCGATGCGCACGACGGTGGTCCCGCACCGCAGCGCTCTGCTGCTGGACGTCGCTATCGGTCTGGCCGTCGCCACCGGCGCCGATCTGGTCGCGTTCGGCGCCCACGCCGGCGACCATCCCATCTACCCCGACTGCCGACCGGAGTTTGTGGACGCGATCCGCAGGGCGGTGCTGGTCGCCAACGACGGGTTCCTCACCGACGGGTTCGCAGTGGCGGCGCCGTTCATCGCGATGACCAAGGCCGACATCGTCCGGCTCGGCGCCGAGCTGTCCGTCCCCTTCGCCGCGACCTGGTCGTGCTACCGCGGGCATCAGCAGCACTGCGGCACCTGCGGCACCTGCGTCGAGCGCGCCGAGGCGTTCCAGGTGGCCGGCGTCGAGGACCCGACCGGCTACGCCGAGGCGCCGGGAAGGGGGCTGGCATGAGCTACCGGATCGGGAAGACCCTCAGTTTCGAGGCCGCCCACCACCTCCCGGGTCTGCCCGAGGGCCACAAGTGCGGCCGATCGCACGGCCACTCTTACCAGGTCACCGTTGTCCTGGCGGCCGACGACCTCGTGCCGCCGGGTTTCGTGGTCGACTTCGGCGACCTGTCACCGTTGCGGTCCTACATCGACGACCAGCTCGACCACCGCAACCTCAACGACGTCCTTGACATCCCGCCGACCAGCGAACGGTTGGCCCGGCATTTCTACGACTGGTGCGTCGAGCATCTGCCGCTCCACGACGGCGTAACGATCGGGTCGGTACGAGTGTCGGAGACAGCAGCAACCTTCGCCGAATACACACCGCCTGTGGGCGGTGGTGACCGGTGACCGCGGCGACGGTACAGCCGTTGCTGGTCGCCGAGACGTTCGGGCCGACCGTGCAGGGCGAGGGTCCCAGCTGCGGGCAGCAGGCGCTGTTCGTGCGGCTGTCTCGCTGCAATCTGTCGTGCCCGGCCTGCGACACCCCTTACACCTGGGACACGACCCGTTTCGATCTGCGTGCCGAGTCGACCCGCCGGCGCGCCGACGACGTCGCCTCCTGGGTGCTTAGCAACTCTGCGCGGCTGGTGGTCGTCACCGGCGGGGAGCCGTTGCTTCAGCAGGAACAGCTACTGCCGATGGTGACGCGGCTGGCCGAGCACGGCCGGAAGGTTGAGGTGGAGACCAACGGCACGATCGCACCATCACCTGCCCTGGCGGAGGCGGTGTCGGCGTTCAACGTCTCGGTCAAGCTGGCGGGTTTCGCCGCGGACCGCGACCGCAACCGCCGCATCAACCCCAGCGCGATCAACGCCCTTGCGGCGAGCGGCAAAGCGGTGTGGAAATTCGTAGTGTCCACTGTGGATGATCTTGGCGAAATCGCTGAGCTACAACACATCTACGGGCTCGACCCGATCTGGGTGATGCCCGAAGGCACCACCTCGCGGGTGGTCATCGACCGCGCTCGTCGCATCGCCGACGAGGTGATCACGCTGGGCTGGAACCTCACGCCGCGGCTGCACGTACTGCTGTGGGGAGACCAACGTGGCCGATGAAACGCTACCGAGGCCTGGACGGGGCCGTCGTTCCGATCGAAGCGAGCCGCGCGTGTTGGGAAGCGGCCCTATGATCCACAGGCTTGATGGGATCGTTCCTGCCGTCCAGGCAGGCGCCAGCGTACCGCATACTCGGCGCGCTGCGCACTCCCTGATGCCTTACCTGCTGGACGTGTCGCACCTGATGCGCGCGGCGCGGCGATGCATGCGGCGCGCCGGCGCGCCCGGCAGCGACGGCGTCTCGTGGGCGACCTACCGCAACGGGTTACGGGGGCGGCTGGCGGAGCTCTCGGAACGGATCCGTTGCGGTGACTGGCATCCCGCGCCCATCCGGCCTGTCGAGATCGTGTCCTACACCGGCAAGGTGTTCACGGCGGCGATCCCGACCGTGGAAGACCGGATCGTGCATCGGGCGATGAGTACCGCGCTCGACCCGATCCTCGACCAGGTACTCGCCGACTGGGTGTCGGCGTACCGGCCGGGCCGCAACCGCATCACGGCCCAGCGGCACGCCGATGCTCACCGCCGGGCCGGGAATCGGTGGGCCGCTGACGTGGATGTGGCCGGCGCGTCGACCGGCGGGCGCGTGGACCAGCTCGTGGACTGGCTCGCCGAGCACGTCACCGACGGGTCCTTCCTGAGCCTGTTCGGCCGGGCATTGTCTGGACTGCCCAGTCCGCTCGTACCTGGAACGGGACTCTGGCCGGCTGTGTTTCACCTTCGGCTTGCCCAGGTCGATCGGCAGCTCGACGAGCTGCGGATCGTGCGGTTCGCCGACAACTACCTTGCCCTCGCCCCGGACGCCGACGCCGCGGAGTCCGCCTACGACCGCATCGCCGTGGCGCTGCGCTCGATCGATCTCTCCCCGCACCCTCGCAAGTCGGCGATTCGGCCGCCGCAGCTGACCAACCCCGAGGACCTGTTCCTCATCGACGGATGAACGGAGGCACCGTGGTCAACCCGACGGGCGAACCGCTGCGGTGGATCCCCGTGGCAGGTGGCACCTGCCTGTACGGCGACGCGCAGCGCACGCGCCCGATCCGGGATCTGCTGGTCAGCGCCACCGTGCTGACCTACGGCCAGCTCGGCTGGTCCAGCAGCGACCCGGATCTGCCCATCACCGGCGCCGACCACGCCGAGGCAGACCGGCTCGCTGTCGCGCTCGGCGGACGGCTGCCGACCTCCGCGGAGTGGGAGTGGATCGCCTCCGGCCCTGCCCGGCGCCTCTACCCGTGGGGCAATCAACCGTGGGCGCCGCCTCTGGCCCAGCTGTCCGGCGCCGGATGCGCGCCCGACCGGCCAGGCCGGGTTGGCGCGCATCCCGCCGGAGCGACCCCTGAGGGCGTGCACGACCTGGCCGGTCTGGTCTGGGAGTGGACCTCCAGCACCATGCTCGGTGGCGGCCGGATGCTGCGCGGCGGGTCGTACGCCTCGAAGCCGCTCTACGCCCAGTGCACGTTCCTCAACGGCGCGCCGGCCGAACTGTCCTCGCCTGGCATCGGCATCCGGGTGGTGAAGACCGCATGACCACGGCACCCACCTCCGCCGCTCCTGATGCCGCCGGCATCGCCAGCGCACGGCCGCCGCATGTTGCCGGCGGCATCACCCCGACCAAAAGACTGATCATCGCCGGCTGCACCAACCGCAAGAGCGTCCAACGGGGACCGCTGCCCGCTCTCGATCGATACCAGGGCGGCTGTGTGCCCGAACTGCGCAACCGGCTCGGCTACCGGCCCCAGCGGAGAGCCCGGATCCGGTTTCTGTCCGCCGAACACGGCCTGATCGCCGCGGACACCCCGCTGGTCTGGTACGACCGGCGCCTCGACCCGGCCCGCGCCGCGTTCCTGCGGCCCGCTGTCACCCGGGCTCTGGCGGCCGAGTTCGCCGCCGGCGTGCCCGACGAGGTGCTGGTGATCGCCGAACCTGTCTACCTCGTGCTGTTGGCCGACCTGCTCGCCCACCCGGGCCGGCCTCGCATCCGCTGGATACCCGACCCGCACGGCTGGCCGCAGGCCGCCGCCGTACTCACCGACTGGGGATGGTGACCATGACCCGATCACTGCGCGACGCGATCGCACAGCACGACAACGACTACCGGCCACACGTCGAACGGTTCGAGTGCCGCACCGGGCTCTGCTGGCACGACCCGACACCGCCGACCCTCGGCCGCGGGTCCCGCCTTTCGATCGTGATCCCCGTCCGGGACAACGCCTACTGCCTGCCGACCGTGCTCGACGCGCTCAACGCCGCCCGCGACTACACCCCAGCCAGCACCCAGCTGATCGTGGTCGACGACGCCTCCACCGACCAGACGACCGCGATCATCCGCGACCACCCCGCCGTCGATATCGGCATCCGGCTGCCCCGCCCGGTGGGCGGCGCTGCCGCCCGTAACGCCGGCCTGCTGCTGGCCGAGGCGCCCACCGTGCTGCACATGGACGGCGACATGGTGCTGCCCGCCCACGCGCTGGCCGACGTCGCCATCCGCGGCGCCGACGACCTGGTCCTCGTCGGTTTCCGCCACAACGTGCCCTACACCCCGGGACCCGACGGCCGGCCGATCCTGCCCGCTGGTGAGCCAGACCTGCACGCCGACTACCGGGCCCACTGGACCCCGCCGGCCGGAAAACCGATGTTCTACAGCGGGCAGGTCTACGACCAGGCGTTCGTGGCAAACCCGCTGGCCGACACCGACGACTTCGTCAAACTCGGCCACGGCCGCGCCTACTACGACTGGGATCTGCCACGGATGGCCGTCACCGCGCTAGTCGCCACCCCGCGCGACGCCCTGATCGACGTCGGCGGTTTCGACCCCGGATTCACCGAGATCGGCTGGGGCGCCGAGGACACCCACATGGGCGCGATGCTCATCGCGGCAGGCTGCAAACTCGCACCCCTGCGCCAGCTCCGCGGCCACCACATCGACCCTCCCGACGCCGACGAACAGTGGCAGCACAAGCTGGCCAGCGCACCACCCCGCCTGGCCCACTACCGGCAGCTGCTCACCCAGCCCGCGCCCACCGGCCGCCGCGGCGAGTTCACCACCCGCACCCGCAGGCTGCTCGCCGAGGGCGAGGCCCTGCGATGACCCGCGTGTTCGGCGCCGACGGCCGGCTCCTCCACGACCCGGTCACCGGTCTCACCCACCTCGCCCCGGCCCCGTACACGCGGGGAAGGCATCACCTCGATGCGGCCGCCGTGACCGCGCTGCCTCCCGCCGTCCCGGCTCATCTGGACCGCGACATGCCGGTCAGCATCTGCTGGTCGCCGATCGTGCGCTGCAACCTCGCCTGCCCTCAGTGCCTGGACGACGCCAGCGTCCGCGAAGCCGGGCCCGCCCAGCGCGCTCGCACGGCCAGCATCCTCGCCGATGCAGACATCCTCGGTGTCGACATCTCCGGGGGAGAACCGCTGCTGCTGCGCGACCTGCCCGATCTCGCCCACACCATCGCCGGCGGCCGGCGCGCCGCGGTGTCGGTCACCACCAACGGCTGGCACCTCGCCCGCCGCGCCGCCGAGCTCGCCCCCGCCGTCGACGGCATCCGAGTCAGCCTCGACGGCCCCGACACCCGCACCCACGACCGGATCCGCGGCGACGGTAGCTTCCGCCGTGCCGTCGACGGCATCACCGCGGCCACCGAGGCCGGCCTGACCGTCCAGATCCAGACCGTGCTCATGGCCTCCACCGCCCACCGGGCGCAAGAGATCGTTGATCTGGCCGCCCAGGTCGGAGCCGCCAGCGTCACCTTCCTCCAGATGCTGCCCATCGGCTCCGGCGCCGCCCTGACTGGCCAGATGCTCACCGACGAGCGGGCCACCCGTGTCCTCGACGGCCTCACCGTTCCGGCCAGTCTGCGGGTACGGCTGCGCGCCCGCAACGCCGCCGCCGGGTTCACCGTCGTGCGCGCCGACAGCCACGTCTGGCGCAACGACCCCACCGCCCACCACATCACCGGACTGCGCCCCCTGACCGGCGTCGCCGACCTTGCCCTGACCGGACGGGACGGATCCGCATGACCAACACCAGCAGCGCTACGACCAGCCCCGTGGACCAGCCTGCCCGGGTGTTCGAGCACCGCCGGGTCCTCACCCTGTCCCGCGAGACGTTCTTCGCCGCCGCCCGCTTGGTCGCCGCCGCCGTCATCGACCGGGACGGGCCGCCCACTGCGGTGATCGGCATCGCCCACGGCGGGCTACCCCTCGCCGAGGTCATCGCCGCCACGCTCAGCATCCCGCTTGGGCACGTCGAGGCCCGCCACAACGCCACCGATGACCTGTACGAGCAGGCCACCGGGACCGTCGACCACAGCGGCGAACCGCTCGCCGCCCGGCTCGCGGGCCGCACCCTGGACGGGACCGTGCTGCTGGTCGACGACATCTGCGGCACCGGAGCCACCCTCGACGCGATCCTCCCCGACCTCGCCCCCCACCTTGCGTCCGGCGCCGTCGTGCGCACCGCGGTGCTGTGCCGCAACGCCGGTGCCCGCTACCAGCCCGACCTGTGGGTGTGGACCGTCGATGACTGGGTCCACTTCCCGTGGGAAACAACACTTCCCGACGACCAGGCCACCGAACCACTCACTCTGCCTCACGAGGTTCAACCATGACCTGCATCGCGTTCGTCCTCGTCTCCTGGCGGCCCAACGCCCCCGCCGGAATGGAACGATCCGTCGCCGCGTCCGTCGCCGGGCTCACCGCCCGTGGACACCGCTCGGTCATCGTGACCGCCGACCCGGCCGCACCACCGCACTACCGCGGCGCAGCGGTCGAACGCCTCACCACCCTGCACCTGCCGCAACCATGCAGCGACCAGCAACTGCGCCGGCAGGTCGATCTCGCCGGCGACGACCTGATTGCCGAGCTCACCGACCTCTACGCCACGCACCAGGTCGACACCGCCATCTACGTCGACGCGCTCTGGGGCCTGGGTCGGGTGATGCCGCCGGCATCACCCGACCGCCGAGTCCTTGCCGCGCACGTCGTCGGACACGACACCGACCTGGCCGCTGCCCTTCCCCGCGCGACCACCGTCATCGCCCCGTCCGCCACGGTCCTCGACCAGGCGACCGACCGCGGCTACGACACCAGCACTTGGCAGATCGTCCCCAACGCACTGCTCGACGACCCCACCAGCCCCGACCAGGCCAACCGCGAACACCTCCGCGAGCAGGGGCCGGTCCGCGTCCTCGCCCGACTCGGGCCGGAGAAGGGCGTCGCCGACCTGCTGTCGGTCGACCCCCAGCTCGACCGCCCGATCGAGATAGCCCTCGCCAGCGCCGGATTCGAGGCTCAGGCCGGCAGCCAGAACCAGACCCTCCACACGTGTCTGGAGCGCGCCAGCCGCATCTCCGGTGCCGCGATCGTCCCGCCGAAACCGTGGGACCAGGCTGCGCCGTGGCTCGCCGGCGCCGCAGTCGTGGTGGTCCCCTCCCACCAGGAAACCTTCGGCCTCGTGGCACTGGAGGCTCTCGCTGGCGGCGCACCGGTCGTCAGCTACGACATCGGCAACCTGCCCGCCCTCACCGACGCTGGAGGCATCACCGTCCCCCACGCAGATGGTCCTACCGGACTGTGGCGGGCCGTGCACACTCTGCTGGGCGACCCGGTACGCTGCAAAGCGACTTCATGGGCTGGCTACTACCGCGCGCGGGACTATCGGCCCACCCACATCGCTGACCTGCTTCTTAAGGTGGTGAGCTGATGGGCGTCCCGCGTGCCCACCAGACCGCAATCCCGCTCCAACCCGGCACAGACGACGGCGCGCCGCCGCTGCTGCTGGTCGACGGCCACAACCTGCTGTGGGGCGGCACGTTCGGATTCCCGGCGGCAATCTACTCCCGCGACAAGACGCGAACTCTCACCGGGCTGTTCGCGTTCTTCGCGCTGCTGCGCGTCGCGATCCGCGAGGAGGTGCCCGGCGGATCGCCCGAGGTCATCGTGGTGTTCGACGGCGAGCACGGCGGCGCCGCCCGCAAGGAAGAACACGCCGGCTACAAAGCGTCCCGGCCCACCGACGACGCTGCGCTGGAACCGTTGCAGTACCTGCCCGACGTGCAACGTGGCCTCGACCTGTGCGGCATCAGCTGGATCGAAATCGACACCGCGGAAGCGGACGACGTAATCGCCGCGCTCGTCGCCGCCACCCCGGCGCCGCGACCCGTGCTGATCATGTCCCGCGACCGGGACTACTACCAGCTCATCAACGACCGGGTCCGCGTCCTCAACACCAAGTTCCGGGCCGGAAAACGCCTCGTCGACCCGGCGCAGGTCTACGACCGATTCGCAGTCACGCCAGCCCAGTGGGCCGACTACCGGGCGCTGGCCGGCGACCCCGCCGACGAGATCCCCGGTGTTCGTGGTGTCGGCGCGAAAACCGCCGCGCAGCTTCTCGCCGGCGGCCTCACCCTCGATGACCTTCCCGCCTCCGGCCGACTCGCCTCCGGCCGCGGCCGGCTCGTTAGCGACCAGTACGACATAGCCCTGAAGTGGCGGCAGATGATTCAGCTCGACCACACCCTCGACGTGCCCCTGACCCCGACCGGACAGCCCAGCCCACTGCTGCCCAAACCAGCGGACGTGGTGGAGGCGCTCGGCAGATGGTGACCACATCGATCATGACCATCATGGCCCACCCCGACGACGCCGAACTCTGGGCCGGCGGCACCCTCGCCCTACATGCCGCCGACGGCGCCGAGATCACCATCGTCGTCGCCCACCACGACGACGTGCGCGACGCCGAAGCCGCCGCCGCTGCATCGATCCTCGGTGCGCGACTCCACCAGGTCGAACGGCTGGACCCCACCACGATCGCCAACCTGCTCGTCGCCCGCCGGCCCGAGGTCGTCATCACCCACTCCACCGACGACATCCACCCCGAGCACCGAGCCGCAGCCCAGGCCCTCACCGACGCGCTCCCCGAGCCAGTCATCGCCACCGGCCGCCCCTGCCGTGTCTACACCTGCGACGGATACAACAACCTCGACAAGGCCGGACGGCCACTCGACCTGCCCATCATCATCGACATCACCAGCACCGTCGACACCAAGGCAGGAGCGCTGCGCGCTCATCAATCCCAACCTATCGCCGGCCACTTCGGCCCCATGGCTGAGAACCTCAGCCGTCTCCACGGCCACCGGATCGGCGCAGCACACGCCGAAGCGTTTCGACCGATCCCCATCCTCGGCCGACTACCTGCCACCAGCCGACTTTGAGGCGATGCCGCGATCATCACGTCGGCCACCCCACCTCTGCAGGACGTGCAGAGACTTCCGTGGGGTTAGATGAGGATCGCGATGATCGCGGCGGCGCACAGGGCTGGCCCAGCAGGGATCGTGGTGTGCAGGTTCCGGGTGCGGGCCCACGTAAGTGTTGCGGCGATCAGCGACAGCCCCGCGAAGGCGGCAATGAGCATGATCAGGTGTTCGATACCGGCCCACGCTGTGACTGCTGCGAGGGTTCCGCTGAGTTTGACGTCGCCGAATCCGAACCCGGACCGGATCAGCGCGAGTGACAGCACGGCGACGGACACGGCGGCGGTGGCGATGATGGCCCGCACCAGCGCAGTGAGGGCGTCTGGCATCCGCAGCACCACCGTGGCCGTGGCGGTGGCCATCCAGACGATCAAAATGGGCGCGATCAACCAGTCGGGAAGTCTGCGAGCGCGCAGATCGCTGATCGTGAGTGCTGTTCCGGCAGCGATGGTGGCAAGGGCGACGGGCAGCAACGGGACCAGACCAAGACGCGCGGTGGCGACAGCGGCCACGCACAATGCCGCCGCGGCCCCCGCGACAGGCACGGGCGCTGCGGTGAAGCGTGGGCGCTTGGGAGCAGGTGACGCTGCGGGTGCCACGGTGGCTGCGTGAACGGTCAAGGGCCAACAGCACACCGCGGTGACGACCGCTCCCACAACGATCCGGCTCCAGGCCACCTGTTCACGCTACGGTCCTGAGGCGGTTGCCAGAACCTGATCGGCCGTTCCGGATCTGATGGTGCGCCGTGAGCGTCGCGTGGGAGTGCAACGACTTCTCGGGCCGTGGCGGTCCGCGTGGGACGGGATCAGGGCTTGTCCTGTCCTTCCAACTGGGCGATTGCGTGGTCTGCCCGTTGTTGGGACGATGCAGTAATGACGAAGAGTGTCGCACGGTTGCGGTCTGTCGGTGACCACTGCTACGCGTGGGTTCATTCGTTGGCGACGTGGGGGTACTCCAACGCCGGCGTCGTGGTTGATGCTTCCGGGCGGCAGGGGCTGCTGGTCGATACCCAGTTCACGCTCGGATGGACGCGTCAGCTGCGCGATGCGATCACCGACACGCTGCCAGAGCTGGCGATCAGCGATGTGGTCAACACCCATGCCAACGGAGATCACACACACGGCAACATGGTATTTGCCGATGCACGGGTGTGGTCGTCGAAGCAGACCGCTGCTGACGTGGCCGCTGAGGTGAGTCCCGAGATGCTACGGCAGGTGTTTACTTCCTCCTTGCCGGAGCCGCTAGCCGGGTACGCGCACCGCTTTTTCGGCCAGTTCGACTTCTCCGATATTCAGACGGTGCCGCCGACCGACACGTTCTCCGGGCAGCACACGCTGCGGGTTGGGGACACGGCTGTGGAACTGTTGGAGCTTGGCCCGGCGCACACGCATGGCGACGTCGCGGTGTTGGTTGCCGACGACGGCGTGCTGTTCACGGGGGATCTGTTGTTCGTGGGTGATCATCCGGTGACATGGTCGGGCCCGCTGGACGGGTGGATCGCCGCGTGCGAGCGGATGCTGGCCACCGGCGCGACCACGATCGTTCCTGGACATGGCCCGGTGGTAGGCCCGGACGTGCTTCGAGAGTTCATGCATTACCTCGAGCATGTCGCCGAGCATGCGTTGGCGGCGTGCCGGGCCGGGACCCCGTACACGGAGGCGGCCAGGACGCTTCCGATCCCGGAGTATGCCCAACAATGGGGTAACCCGGAGCGGTTGGTGTTTCTGGTCGCCGCTGTATATCGGTCGGTGGGGGCGCCTGCGCCGTTGGCGCAGCTGGAGCTACTGGCCGACGCCGCCCAGATCGCCGCGAGTCTGGGGCGGTAACGACCGCATGGTTTGGTGGCGGGCGCCCGCAGACGGCGAGTGCGGCATGTCGTCGGGCGGGTAGTCGGCATCGTGGCGCAGGGCCCGGTAGATCTCGTCCCGGTCTGAGGCGTGTATCGGGATCAGCGACATCACTCGCGCGTGCGGGGACTGCATAGGGTCGGCGGCGTTGATCTCGATGTCGATGATGCGGTCGGAGTAGAACGGTAGGCGGATCTGACGGATGTCGCCGTCGGGGTGCTCGTAGGGTGCCAGCGCGTGCCACATCTGTTCGTTGTCCGGCTCGGTGAGGATGTCGTCGATGACCTCGCGGAGCCTGTGGTTGTCCGGCTGCTGGCTAAACGCGGTGCGCATCTGCGCCATCATCAACGGCGCCCAGATGCGTCGCCACGGCACCAGCGTGTACCGGGCTTCCGCGGTCAAGAACACCCACTTCATCACGTTGGGCCCTACCCCGGTGGGGCCAATCTGGGCCATCCACGGCAGCCACAAGATCGCCGCCTTGTTAGCCAGCCGCACATCCCACGCCGAGTCGGAGATGTAAGTAGGCAGTGGACGCGACAACACGTCGATGCGACGGGCCTCGGACAACTCGAAGTGTTCCGGCCGGGCGCCGGTCGCATGTCCAGTCAGCCGCAGCAGATGGTCGGTCTCGCTGGCGTTGAGCTCTAGCGCCAGCGCAACCCGATGAACGGACTCCGCCGAGTAGTGCGCGCTCGTGTCGCCGCGTTCCAGCCGGCCGTACCAGGTGGTAGACATCCCGCAGCGCTGAGCCATCCGTTCCTGGCTGGGTGGCCCTGGCAATCGCTGCCGAGCCATGCGCATCAGATCGGACAACTCCCGCCCAGCGGTCAGCTTCTCGCCGTCAGCTCGAACCATCGATCGCCCCCCAGCTCACCGCCAACCAACAACCGATGGACACCCATCGGAGGGATCCTCCGCCATCAATCCATCATCACCCTCAGCAATCGCTCGACATGCCAGATAGTGACAATGTCAAACCGGACAGACATACCAAACGGTCGGATGTTCCGCATCGTTAGGCGGCTGAGAACTTCTCGCGGCACCGTTACTGCAGGTGGCCAGTCTGGAGGAGATCTGCACTCGTACTACAGATCACACACAGGTAATTCCACGGATAGTTAACAGAAGGTTGTCGATCTGCACTGGCAGTTTCTTCCGTTATTTCGCGACAGCGGCCACAGTGATGCGCACGCCAACCCCTCCGCCACGGCGTAGCACTGCAAATCCCCTCCCAACCCACCACGTGGGGTGAGCCGAAGCGGACCCCCGCCCGGCCGGTTCAGCCTGCGCAGACGACGACGCTCCGTACGCATGCGGGGCGGACGGGAGGCAACCGCCATGACCACAATCGGCGACCAGAACGTCCTGCCCGGCGTAGCCGGCGACGCTCAGCAGAAACCGACAGTCACCATCCACGCCAACGTTGCGGCGGGTACAACCGGCCAATGGTTGCCGACCCCCGGGCAACTGCGGGCCGGAATCCCGCTGGGTATCCGCACCGCCACCCTAGTTACCGACACGCGTCAGGCGATCATCGACATCCTCACCGGCACCGACTCTCGACTGCTGGTTGTCTGCGGCCCCTGCTCGCTGCACGACCCCAACGCAGCCCTCGACTACGCCCAACGACTGCGCATCATCGCCGACCAACTGAGCGACGACCTACTGATCGTGATGCGCACCTACGTCGAAAAGCCGCGCACCGCACTCGGCTGGCGCGGGATGGTCGCCGACCCCGGCCTGATCGGCACCGGCGATCTGCGCAACGGCCTGGTGCTGGCGCGGGCGACCCTGCGCGGGGTGCTACGTGAAGGCATGCCCACCGCGACCGAGTTCGTCGACCCCGCAGTGGCCGCCTATCTCCAGGACACCGTGTGCTGGGGCGCGATCGGCGCCCGCACCGTGGAAAGCCCCACCCACCGGCAACTCGCTGCGTCGCTACGACTGCCAATCGGATTCAAGAACCGGCTCGACGGTGCAGTCGTGCCAGCGATCAACGCCGCGCTCACCGCGGCGACCGAAGACCACATCCTGGCCTTGGCCGCCAGCGGTAGCCCCACCCGCCAGGCCGCACCCGGCAACCCCTGCCCGCATCTGGTGCTCCGCGGCGGCGAGTCCGGACCCAACTATGCGCCGAGCATCGCGGCCGACGCCGCAGACCAGCTGCGTGCGAACGGACTCCCCATGCTGCCGGTCGTCGATGCGGCACACGGCAACAGCCGCAAGAACCCCGCACAGCAACAGGTTGTGCTGGGCGAGCTGGCCGACCTGATCGAGGATCCGGCCTACCCGGTCGCCGGGGTGATGATCGAGTCGAACCTGGTTGGTGGCCGCCAGGATGTCGACCTCAACCGGCCGCATGCGCTGACGTATGGGCAGTCGATCACCGACGCCTGCATCGTCCTGGACGACACCCGCCCCCTGCTGACCCGCCTTGCCCGCGCCTGCCACGCTCGCCGTCGCCAGCGCCAGGCTCAGACCCGTTCCCTGCGCTCCCAGACCAACAGGCACGAGGACCTGGCCGCGGTCGCGGAACTGCGCCAGGTCCCCGTGGTCGCGGGTGTCGGAGCTGCTGCGGTGAGGTCGTCGTGCGCGCGGTAAGCGCACTGCGCCGGTTGCCCGGCTCCGCGGTCCTGCTCCCGCTGACAGCAGGGATCGCCGTCGCCGCAGTCACCGGTGGCCGAAGCGGGCTCGGACCGTTCACCACGGGCATGTCCGGCGGCGCGATCAGCTACGTCAGCTTGCTGCTGGTGTGCATCGGCGCCCAGATCAGCCCCGGCAGCCTGCGCCCGGTCGCGTCCCGCATCGCCGTGGTGCTCGCCGGTGCGACCCTCATCCCCGGCGTCGGCGCCCTCGTCTACGCCCGGCTCGCCGGCAGAGACGGCATCGACGGAGTCTCATCGCTGGCGGTGGCCGCTGCCGCGGTCTGCACCAGCAACGCGCTCTGGCTCGTGCTGGCACGACGCTATGGCAGCGACACCGACGCTTGGGGCGGCGCGGTCGCCTCCATCCTCAACTCCGCACCCATCGCGCCGATGCTGATCCTGGCTGCCGTCTCCCGCCACCACGCGCTGCCCTGGTGCGGCATGATCGACGCCCTCGCGCCCCTGGCCGTCGGCGTGGTGGTCGGCAGGCTGGCGCCAGCGTGCAGGACTGCCCTCGCCGCCGCGGTACCGCTGTTGGTCGTCGCGTTGTCGTTCGGCCTGGGTACCCAGGTGCAGGTGCGGCACCTGGGCGGGCAGCTGGTGGCCGGGGCAGTCCTGGGTGTCGCCGTCGCCCTCGTGTCGGGCGGGCTGGTCGCCGCCGGATGGCGCATAGTCCTGCACCGCCCCGCGACGGTCGGCTTCGGGGCGGCAGCCTGCACGGTCGCGGTCCCGCTGACCCCCAGCATCGTCGCCGCAGCCGATCCGACCTGGGCGCCGCTAGTACCCGCCGCCACCGCCCAACTCGCCGTCGCGCTGATCGTGTCCACCCTCGCCGCGCCCGCACTCACCGCCGCCGTGCACGCCTGGACGCTGCGCGCCCATCACCGGCCCGCACACCTCGCCGGCCACCCACGACCCGCCACCTCAACAACCCTCGTCCCACGGCCAGCGCGCGGCATGCCCGACCTGATACCGATAGACCACACCTGACCACACGCACGTCGACCCGGCGTGAAGGAGATCCTCATGAAGCCAGCCTCACCCGCCACGATGACCGCGACGTTGACGCTCGCCGTGCTGACCGCTGTGGTTCTGACCGGATGCAGCAGCCCTCGCTCTGACGCCTCCGCGCCCCAGCGCTCTACCCGGGCCCCTGGCCCGACGCCCAGCCTCAACGTTAGGGCAGCGGCAGAACGCGATGCCCTCGCAGCCTACCGCGGAATGTGGAGGGCGTTTGTTCACGCCGCCAGCACGTCAAACGCCAATGATCCGCTCCTGACCAAGTACGCGACCAGCGATGCACTCCATACCATCCAGTCGGCCCTGACCAAGGATCGTCGTCAACACCGGGTCGCCAAGGGCCGCGTGTCCACGCACCCGATCGTGCTGAGCGCCAGGCCAGGAACACGACCTTCACAGATCACGCTTCGCGACTGCGCAGACGACAGTCACTGGCTGACCTACCACGAAAACGGTGGCCTCGTTGACGACCAGCCTGGCGGGAAGCACTCGGTCACCGCGATCGTCGAGGACCGCCACGGGTGGAAGGTGACGGCCTTCGCTGCACATGAGGTGGGGACATGCACATGAATCGGGGAGTGGCCATCGGCATCTGCCTGGTCACTGTGGCTGCGTGCGTGATGATGCCGACTGTTTCGTTTGCTGGAGGCCACATCGGATCCGTCACGTGCGATGAGTCTCCAGCTGGTTGCGATCTGCATGCCGGCCATGGTGGGCACCACGGCAGCAGCCCGGCAGGGGGTATCGACGCGCCACCGAACGGCGCTGCTCAGGGTGGGACGTCCATCCATTGCGAGAACCCGTCGCATCAGCAGATCCCCTGCCAGGATCCAGATCTTGGTTCGGTGGGTGCGGATGGCTGTTACTACAAGCCGACTTCGCGGCCTGAGGGACGTAAGCAGCCGTCGGGTCCGGGTGGCTGGTACGCCAAGACGTGCACTCGCAACGGTTCGGACGGCCGGGAGTCGTTGTCGCATCCTGTGTGGCGCCCGGGTTCGACGGGTGGACAGCCGCTGTTGTCGCCGGAGCAGGTGGCGCAGATGGCGGTGCGGCGGCTGGATCTGCCGAAGCCTGTTCTGGCGATGAATCCGCCGCGCACGGTGCGGCAGTTGGTGGGGGTGCCGGTGTGGCTTTGGGTGGTTCAGTGGCCGACCAAGACCGCCACGGCGCGTGTCCCAGGGGTTGAGGTGACCGCGACCGCGCACCCCACCCAGGTGCTGTGGGCCAGTGGCGATGGCGGCTCGGTGGTGTGTTCAGGCCCGGGAACCCACTGGCAGCCGGGCAACGACCCGACACGGTCCTCACCCGATTGCGGGCATGTGTTTCGCCGCGTCTCGACATCCAGTCCGGGCGGCCGGTTTGCGGTGACCGCGACGATGCGCTGGGCCGTGAGCTGGCAGGGCGCGCACCGCTCCGGCACGGTAGCCGATCTGTCCACGTCGGCGTCGACGTCGGTGAAGGTGGCTGAGTCGCAGGCGGTGAACACCCGCTGAGCGACCAACAGCGGTCATGAGTACGGGGAGGAACCAGTCATGGTGAGTCTTCAAACACCGCCGGATCAGGCGCGGGCCACCCAGCACAGCGCTGCGGTCACCTCGCGGGGGCGGCGGGGCTGGCGGCGTCATGGATGGGGCCGGATGGTGCTGGCGGCGGTGCTGATCGTGGCCGGCGGTCTGGTCGTGGCGTTCGTGGCAGGCACCGGTGATCCTCGCAGCGAGGTGGTGGCCGCGGCACGCGATGTTGATGCGGGGCAGACGATCACGGCCGCCGATGTGCAGTCGGTGAAGGTGTCCGCGGACTCGTCGGTGCAGCTGATCAGCTGGGCGCAGCGCGGCGCGGTGGTGGGGCACACCGCGGCGGTGCCGATGACCACCGGGCAACTGATCACAACGAACTCGATCGGAACCTCCCGGTGGCCGGGCGCCGGGTATGCGGTGGTCGCGGTGGTGGTCAAGCCGGGGCAGGCGCCGCCGCGGCTGCCGGTCGGGCAAACGGTGCAGGTGCTGTTCACCACCGCCCCGAACCTGGAGGCCGGAGCCCGGGACTCCACCGACGCCGGCCCGGCCGGGGTGGTGGCGCAGGTCGCGTCGGTGTCGGCCGCAGCCGGCAGCGGGGAGGGCTCGCGGGTGGTGTCGCTGCGGGCGCCAGTGGAGACCGCGCAACGTATCGCCGCCGCCCCCGCGGTGACGTTGGTCGCGATACAGCCGGACTAGGCCGTCGCCGGACACAGGTCCGGGACGAGTGTGCACGCGGACGGGGGGATGCGTGATGAGTGTGGTGGTGTTCTGCCGGGCGAAAGCCGGCGGATGCGTGACAGCCACGGCGTTGGCGGTGACCGCATGTTGGCCTGATCCGGGGCCGGTGACGGTGGTAGAGGCCGACGCCTCGGGCGGGAGCCTGGCCGCTCGGGCTGGCCTTGAAGCGGGGCCGGGCCTGGTGGAGTGGGCCGCGATGGCCGGCTCGCCGCGGCCGGCCGGTGAGCTTCTGGACCAGGTGTCCCGGCCATTTCCGGGTACCTCGGTGGCGGTGGTGACCGGCCCGGTCGACGGCGCCGAGCAACCCCAGGACAGCGCGGCCACCGCCTACCCGGCGGCCGGGGGCGCGCGTTTGGCCGGTGGGGCCGCGGCGCGGGCGCGGGCCGCGGTCACGGCGCTGGCCTGCGAACCGCGGCTGCTGGAAGCCGGCGACGACCGGGCGGTCCTGTTGGATGCGGGGCAGGTGAGCGCCGCCGCGCCGGCGTGGCCGCTGTTGGCCCGCGCCGATGGGGTGCTGGTCTGCGCGCCGCCGAGTCTGGACGGGCTGGCCGCCGCGTTCGGCCTGGCCCGCGAGATCCAGGCTGCGCCTGGCTGCACCGCCGAGGTCGCTCTTGTGGCGATCGGGGACGGCCCGTACTCGCCGCAGGAGATCACCGCGGCGGCGCCGGCGGCGCTGTGGGGTGTGCTCCCCCACGACCCGCACGCCGCCGATCTGCTGGGGTCGGGGAGAGGGCTGGCCGCGCGGACGCGTCTGGCCCGCGCCGCCACCGTCCTGGCCGCCCGGTGCGCGAAGCGCGCATCCGCCTCCCCGTTCCCGGCCCCAGGACCCGCCCGCGACGCCACAGCGGACGCGCAGCCCTCGAGGTTGGTGCGGCGGGCACCGGGTCGCCGGTGGACGCGACACGACGGCGTGACCGAGCCGCCGGCGCATCTGGCCCTGTTCGACCGCAGCCGCATGCTTCCGCACGCCACGGACTGAATGGAGGACCGCCATGACTGCAACCTTCACCCACCCCGCGAAGATCGGGGACCCCGCCACCACCTTCGGCGCCGGCCAGCTCACGGTGCTGCGCCGCGAACTGGTGGACCGGTTGACCGCGGCGGCCCAACGTGCCGAAGCGGCCGGCTCGCCGCTGGTCGGCCCGACACGCGCGCAGCGGCTCGAGGCGTTGATCGAGCAGATCATCGACGAACAATCCACCCGCCAGGTGGAGCACGGCGGCGGCCCGCTCGATGGGCCGACACGATCGGGCCTGGCGGCAGCGTTACGGGCCACGATCTCGGGGATGGGCCCGTTCGAACAGCTGCTGGCCGACCCGGACGTGGAGAACATCAACTGCAACGGCTGCGATCAGGTGTGGGTGCGCTACGCCGATGGCCGCAACCAGCAGATGCCGCCGGTGGCCGCCAGCGACACCGAGCTGATCGACTGGGTGCGCCGGGTCGTGGCCGGCCCCGACGGTAGTCAGGAACGCCGGTTCGATCGCGGGCATCCGGTGGTCTCCGGGCAGTTGCCTGATGGGTCCCGGCTGCACGCGGTGATGGACCTCGGACAACACGGCGTCTACGTTTCGATGCGCAAGTTTCGGCTTGCCCAGACCAGCCTCGATGCGCTACGCCGCACCGGGACCGTCGATGCGCGTACCGCCGCGGTGTTGGCTGCGGCGGTGCGGGCCCGGCTCAATCTGCTGATCGCCGGCGGCACGGTACTGGGCAAAACCACCCTGCTGCGGGCGCTGGCGGGCGAGATCGACCCGACGGAGCGGGTCATCACCGTCGAAGACGCCTTCGAGCTCGGGTTGGGCCGCACTTTGCCCGATGTGGTGGCGTTGCAGGCGCGGGAGCCCAACATCGAGGGCGTTGGGGAGGTTGATGCGGCGGAGCTGGTGCGCTGCGCGCTGCGCATGTCGCCGGAGCGGGTCATCGTCGGGGAGGTCCGCGGCGGCGAGGTCGTGCCGATGCTGCTGGCGATGGCGCAGGGCTGCGACGGGTCGATGGGCACCATCCACGCCTCTACCAGCCAACAGGCGCTGCTGAAACTGGGGATGTATGCGGCGCAGGCTGATGAGCGGCTGCCGTTGGATGCCTCGGCTCTGTTGATCAGCTCGGCGGTGGATCTGGTCGTGCACCTTGACTACACACCGGGCACCCACACCCGGGTGGTGTCCTCGATCCGCGAGGTCGCCGGCGCGGACGGGACCACCGTGTCCTCCAACGAAATCTTCCGCCCCGACCCGGCCAGCCGACGCGCGGTGCCGGCGCCCGGGGCGATGTCGCAGCGCCTGGGCGACCGGCTGATCGCCGCCGGCCTCGACGAACGCGTCGTGCACGATGCGGACGGGTGGTGATACCCATGATGGAACCCGCCCGACTGGCTGTCACCGCGGTCGCGGTCGTCTGCCTCGCCGCCGGGATCCTCGTTGCGCTGGTGCCGCCCCGGCGTGCCACCGGCACCGAAGCCCTCGTACCACCGTCGGATGCACAGGTCACACGCCGCGACCCGACCGCCGCCCACGGCTGGGCGGGGCAGCGGTGGCGACAGATCGTGGGGGCACTGGCCGGCGGCGTACTGGGGTTCGCGGCGACCGGCTGGCCTGCCGTCGCGGTCCTGGCCGCGGCGGGAGTGTGGTGGCTTCCCGCCATGCTCGGCCCCGATCGGGTCGGGAAGACGCGGCAGCGGCGGGCGGAGGCGATCGCCGGCTGGGCCGACGGGCTGCGTGACGTGCTGTCGGCCGCTGCCGGGCTGCAGCAGGCGCTGTTGACCACCGCCGGTACCGCCCCCGCCGATATCCGCCCCCACATACAGCAGCTGGCCGCCCGCATCCGCGCCGGCCAGCCGCCCGAGGCGGCGCTGCGCCGCCTCGCCGCAGACCTCAACGACCCGGCCGCTGACCTGGTGGCTGCGGCGTTGATCCAGGCATCCCAGCACCAAGCACGCCAGCTCGGCCCGCTGCTGGGCCGGCTGGCCGACACCGCCCGCGCACACGCCGCCGCCGCCCAACGCGTCGCCACCGCCCGCGCGGCGTCCCGCACCACGCTGCGGATCATCACCGGCACCGTGGTCGGCGGGTTCGTGTTGCTGCTGTCCGCCGATCAAGAGTTCCTCACCCCCTACCAGTCCGGTGCCGGCCAGCTGGTGTTGCTGGCCGTCGGTGCGATGTTTTCTGCCGGGCTCGCCTGGATCCGGAGGCTGGGCGCCGCCGAGGAGCCTCCCCACACCCTGAACCTCCACAACCACGCCTCCACCACCATCCCAGCGGCTGATCCTGCGGCACCGGCGCCTGCGTGGACGGCGAAACGCGCGGCGGGGGCCGGCACATGAACACCGCTGCAGTGATCGGCGGAGCACTGATCGGTGGGGGCGTCGCCGCCGCAGTTCTCGCCGTGCTGCCACGGCGCCGGGACCTGGCTGCCGACCTCGCCGCCCTCACCGCCACCGCTCGCGCCGACACCCGAGCCGAGGCGGCGCCCGACGCACCTGGCCGCCACGACCGGCGGCTGCTGGTGCGGATCGGACGCCCGGCCGTTCCCCTGCTGGCCCGGCTCGGCCTGCCCCGTGCCGACCTGGGGCGGGACCTGGCGTTGCTCGGCCGTAGCGTCAGCGATCACCTCGCAGAACAGGCCGTGGTCGCCGCGGTCGGCCTGGCCGTGGTCCCGCTGCTGGCCGCGATGATGGGCGCTGCCAGCCCGCTGATACTGCTGGCGTTCGCCGCGACGGGTGGGGCGGCCGGGTTCCTGCTGGTCCAGCGGCAGACACGCCACGCCGCCGCCACCCGCAGGGCTCAGATGCGCGCCACGCTGTCGTCCTATCTCGACCTGGTGGTGCTCGCCGTCGACGGTGGAGCCGGCATCGACCAGGCGCTCACCGACGCCGCCGCCAACTGCGCCGGCTGGCCCGGGGCCCGCCTGGCGGGGGCGCTGCGCACCGCGCACCTAATCCGCTCCAGCTGCTGGGAGGCCCTGGCCCGGCTCGGCGCCGACACCGGCATCACCGAGCTAACCGATCTGTCCGCCACCGCACAGCTGGCCGGCACCGAGGGAGCACGGGTGAGGCAGTCGTTGTCCGCGCGCGCGGAAAGCCTGCGTACCCGGCTGCTGGCCGAGACCGAAGCAGCCGCCAACCGGGCCACCGAGAAGCTGTCGCTGCCGATGGTCCTGCTCGCGGCCGGGTTCCTGCTTCTCCTGACCTACCCGGCACTGGCCGGGCTGATGGCCACGCCCTGACCCATCCGCCACATCGCACCACCACGGGGGACACGATGAACACACACCACACACCGCCCGCTCCACTCGCCCGGCCTCGGATCCGGCACCACCATCGGCCGCGGCCCGCCGCGCCGCAGGCCCGCCGGGCGCGCATCGCCGTGGTCACGGCGCTGGCCGCGCTGTGGCTGCTGCTGCCGGCACGATGCCGCGCGAACTGGCGACTGCTTCACCGCCGCCCGGATGCCGGTGCCGAAACCACCGAGGTCGTCATCGGCATCGCCCTGGCCGCCGCCGCGGCGTTGACCGTGTGGCACTTCCTCGGCCCGAAACTGCTCGCGATCGCGCAGAACGCCATGTCCGGCCTCTAACCAAACCCCGGCTGGACCAGTTCACGACGAGGGAGGCTCACATGGCTGACGCGACACCCGGCACACGGGCCCGCCGGATCCTGCAGTGGCTGCACACCGACCGCGGTTCATCCACGGTGGAGACCGCGATCTGGATGCCCGTGCTGTTCGCGGTGATCCTGCTCGCCGCGCAGCTGGCGTTCTGGCTGGTCGCGCAGCACGCCGCGACCGCCGCGGCCACCACCGCTGTGGACCAGGCGCGGCTGCGTGGCGCCACCACCGCTGACGGCACTGCCTCCGGACGCCGACGACTCGACACCACCGGCGTGCTTAGGCAGCCCTCCCTAAAGGTGAGGCGCTCGGCGAACACCGTGACCGTCACCGTCACGGGCAGCGCGCCGCGGATCCTGCCGATCCGGCTACACGTGTCGGCCACCCAGACCGGGCCGGTCGAACGCGACACCCGCCCCTCCGGCACGATCAGCCCGGCAGGCACCCCATGACCGCGCAGCTCGCCCGCCGGCCGTGCAATCCACGCCGATACACACCGCACCGGCCGATGCGCCGCTTCGCCCGGCTCCACGGTGATGCGGGGTCGGTGACCGTTGAGGCGATCCTGATCCTGCCGCTGGTTCTGATCAGCGTGCTGGGCATCGTCGCCGCCGGCCGCGGCACCCACGCCGCCACCATGGTCGCTGCCGCCGCCCACGACGCTGCCCGCGCCGCCTCGATCGACCGCGACCCGGCCGCAGCCCGCGCGGACGCCACCCGCACTGCACTGCGATCACTGCATCGTGGCGGGACCAGCTGCCGCACCGCGACGGTGTTGGTCGATACCAGCGCCTTCGCCCCGGGCGGTGTGGTCACCGTCCGTGTGACCTGTCACGTGGCGCTGGGATCGCTCGCCCTGCCAGGCATCCCCGGCGACATCGCTATCGCGAGGTCGGGCCGCAGCCCACTCGACCAGTACCGGGGGGTCAACCCATGAGCGTCCAGCACACAGACCAGCACGGTGGCATCCCGAACCGTCTCCCGGCACGGCGGCGGGCCCGGCTTGGCGGCGACGACGGGCAGATCACCGTCGCCTACCTGATCCTGCTCCCAGCTCTGCTCGTCTTCGCAGGTCTGGTGGTCGACGGCGGCGCCGCGCTGAATCTGCACACCCGGGCGTTGGATGTCGCCGAGTCCGCCGCCCGCGCCGGCGCCCAACAACTCGACCTGTCCGCCCTGCGCGCCGGGCACACGCTCACGCCCAGACTGGACCCGGACGCCGCCACCGCCGCCGCCGACCGCTACGTGCGCTCGGCCGGCCTGGCCGGCACCGCCCAGGCCACCACCACCCAGGTCCGTGTCGAGGTGAGTGCCGCGGGCCGGACGCGCCTGCTGAGCGTGATCGGCATCCGCGCGTTCCACGCCCACGCCACAGCAGCCGCGCAGCCCGACACCGGTAGCTGAGATCCTCGGAGGTGAGCCATGGTGCGGCCCCGCGATCCCTACGAGCTGGCGCGCGAGAAGTACCCGTGGGCCTACCAGGACGAGCCGGGGCCAAGCCGTGCCCGGCAGCTGGCCGGCGACCTCGCCAACCTGGCCATCACCCTGGTCCTGCTGGTCGGGTTGCCGATCGTGATGCTGCACGTGGCGCCCTGGCCGCCGCTGCCGATCCCTCACCACCTCGACCTGACCCGCGAAGGTATCCAGGGCTGGTACAACGGCGCCCCGTGGGAAGACCCCCGTCTGGTCATCGGCGCCGGCGTGACGGTCGGCTGGATCTGCTGGGCCATCCTGCTGCTCGACACCGCCTACACGGTGCTTCTGGCCGTGGTCGACGCGGTCCGCTACCGGCGGCTGCGCCCTCGCATACCCGGCCGCTCACCGACCCGGGTCGCGGCACGCCTGGTCGTGGCCGGGCTGATCGCCGTCACCGTCGCGATCACCTCCCGCTTGACCGCCGCGCACGCTGCGCCGCCGGCCCCGCCGGCTGCGGTCGCCGCGCAGCACCAGCCGCACAGCATCGACCTCGACCAGCCGGTCACCCTCACCGCCCACCGCGGCAGCGCCCGCATCCATACGGTGGTCGAAGGGGACACCTTGTGGAATCTGGCGCGACGCTACCTGCACGATCCGCAGCAGTGGCGGGCGATCTATCGCGCCAACCGGGGACACCTGCAGCCTGACGGGCGGCGGCTGATCCGGCCTGACCTGCTTCAGCCGGGATGGCGTCTGCGGATACCAACAGGCCAACACTCCGCCGACCACCATCGGCAATCCGCCCCACGGCCGACCACACCGCATCGGTCCGGGCACCATGCCGCCGCGCGAGGCGGGCATCGGCCTGAAACTACGCCCAAGGGGCCCCAGGGTTCGGTGACGAGCGAGGCGGCACCGCGCAGGGCAGGGCCGGGCGATAGCCGCATCCGTCTTCCCGGCGGGAGCTTGGTGGCGGCTGGTCTGGCGAGCCTGCTGCTGGCCGGTATCACCGCAGCCGCTGCGATGCGGTGGCGGCGCCGTTTCCGCCCGCACAACGACGACCGGCCTACTGTTGCCGACATCCCGCTGACCCGGGCTCTGCGCGCCGCCGCCGTGCCGAGCGGCCGGCCGCAGCCTGGCGCCGATGCCTCGACCGGCCAGCGCCGGCCGGTGGGCGAGGAGAATGACCTGTCGCAGGACGGGCTCACGGAGGCCCCCTCGCCGCCAGAACATGTGGGCGTCGAGTGCCTGCGCGATCGCGGCCGTCCCGTGGACGGCGACTCCGGCGAATGCGACCCGGACGAGTGGGATGCCGATGAATGGGACGCTGCCCAGCCCAATCCGCGCACGCCCCGGCCCGACCACAGCGCGCCCGAGAAGTTGGCCGGCGGCCCCGTTGACGCTGGCGCGGACGCACAGCGGCGCCATGAGCTGATGGGTGCTGATCCTGAACACGGTGACGCTGCTGACCAGTTGGCTTTGGTGGACCGGCCGCTGACGGCGCTGACCGGCCCGGGCGCCGTTCCTGCTGCCCGCGCTCTGCTCGCCCGGCATCTGGCCGCCACCGCCGCGGCACATGTGGTGATGGCCGCCGAGCATGCGCAGATGCTGCTGGAAGTCGACACCGCGCCGAGGGTCCCGCGGCTGGCCGTGACGGCGACAGTGGACGAGGCGCTGACTCTGCTGGACGCTGATCTGATCGGCCGCCGCCGCATCAGGCCCACTGCCGACGCCGGCGGCAGCGACGAGCAGGAGATGGGTGCGCGGAGCGTGCTGTTCGCCGCGCCGGTCACCGGCGCAGCCCGTGCTCGGCTGACCGGGCAGCTGGCCCAGGACGGCATCTACGCCGTGCTGTGCGACCCGTCCGGCGCCGGCGAGGACACCGCGCTGCATGTGGATGCCAGCGGTCGGCTCACCCAGCCCGACGGCGCGGCCGTCGCCTCCACGCGGGTCGACCTGATGACGGCCACCGATCTGCGGCAGCTACTGGGCGCCCTGAGCCTCGACGAACCCGGCACCGCCCTCGACTCGGAAGCCGGATCAGTGGCGGCGCCCGACTCCCCGCCCAGCCCCCGCACGCAGCCGGCGGATCAGACCGCCGTACCGGGCTCCGACGCGAGCGAGAAGCACAGGCCAGAAGCGGAGAGCCGCGGTCACACCGACGCCGAGTCGCACTCCGACAACGAATCGCGCGCCGGGGCGGTAGCGACCCCTGCCGGGGACGACCGTGACGGTGACCGGGAGCAGCTCGCTGCCGGCGGGCCTGCCGGGAACACTGACGGGCCGTGCGATGAGACCGAGCGCGGCGAAGGTGCAGGCGACCGCCAGCAGCCCGGCGGCGGGTCGGCTCAGCTCGGGCCGGCCGAAGCGGGTGGCCCGATGGCCACGGCGCCAGGACCGGCGGACCGGGACGATGATGGCCCGCCAGTGACCGCGCCGAAGGCATTGGTCCGTGTGCTGGGGCCACCGAGAGTGCACCGTGCTGATGGGCAGCCGGTCAGTGGGCTGCGCGCCCGCGCCGGGCAGATCCTGACCTTCCTGGTGCTGCAGGAGCGTACCGGCGCCACGCTGGAGCGGCTGATCGAGGCGACCGTGGAGGACACCGTGCGCCGATCGGCGGCGCAGCGGCGCATGTACACCGACCTGGCCAACCTGCGGGGTGTGCTGGCCGCCGCGGCCGGCGACACCAACCCCACACCCGGCAGCTACATCCTCCTGCTCGACAACCGGTACCGCATCGACACCGAACGCGTCAGCGTCGACCGGTGGCAGATGCGCGCCGCCCTCGACGACGCCACCGCGGCGGTCACCGAGGAACAGCGCATCGCCGCCCTGCACCGCGCCGTTGACTGCTACCACGGCGAATTTGGTGCGGGCATCGATCACCTGTGGGTGATGGATGCCCGCACCAGCGCCCTACAGGACGCGCTCGTGGCCGCGGCAACCCTGGCCGATCACTACCTGGCCGAACGACCCGACAAGGCGCTGCAGATACTGCGCCGCGCGATCGACTGGTCGCCCTACACCGAAGACCTCTATCAGCGGATGATGCGGGTCCATCACCGGCTGCGTAGCCCGGACGGAGTGCGCACCACGCTGCGTACCCTGACCGCGCGGCTGGCCGACATCGACGAGGTCCCCACCCCAAAGACGCAGCAACTGGCCCGCACGCTGCTGCACGACCCCGAGTCCTGAACCGCCCAGACAGCGACCGCCGACAGCGGCCCCCGGCGCCTCGGCCGCTGCCACGCCGACGGCCTGCCCTATGCTGACAGCGGGTGGGGCCGACCATCTTTACCGAGCTCCGGCCCCACCTCTTTGCACGCAGACGGCCCTGCCCCGGCCCGGCGCGCTACGCCCAACACTGACGGCGTGGCTCATTGCCTGTTTCACGGGCCCGCGTCGAGGATGTAACCCCCAGATGTGTGGCGGTGCCCTGTGAGGGTGGGCCACTGCGGAACTCATCCCGCTGCTCAGGTGACCGACATCCACACCGTGGAACGTCAAACGATCGGTGCGAACTTCCCGAAGGCTCGGGCGGCGTGGCGGCAGACGTTTCGGCTCGTGGCGCCGCGCCCTGGGTGTGGCTAGGCGGCGACTGGCCTCGCAGGCGGCGTCAGGGCGGCCGTGCGCCCGATCCGGTGTGGCGCGCCCGATCGTGTACACGGCCGCGGGGTAGTGGGGTCGCGCGCGGGCCCAACAGCCGACGCGGTGTCGACTCCCGCGCTGGGGATGACCAGGCTGCGCCGCCCGGCTGCGAGGTCGGGCGTGCGCAGCGTGGAGGGAAGCGCCATCGGGCGGCGCGACCCCGCAGCGCGGATGGTGCGCGGCGACGCGGTGAGGGCAGGCGCGTCCAGGGAACCGAACCACCCGACCCAGGTCGACGGCGTGGGCGTGCGCCGGCGACCGACGGCGATCGTGCGGCCTGCCCGGCGGGCAGGCCGGATACTCAGCGGCCGGGCTGGCCCCGGCCGGCTGGTGACGGCCGACGGCGGTGAGGTCGCGCGCTGCGGGGTGTGCGCCGCGAGCGTCTGTGCGCACATCGCGGTGGCCGCGGGCGGGCATGGGTAGTGGCCGTTGGTGGTGCACTGCAGGTTCGTGCAGTGGCCGCGGGCGTCGGGCTGGTGTGCGGCCAGGACGTCGGCGGCAAGGTTCCACAGCAGCCGGTCGTGGACCTCATCGGGTGCTTCGCCGCGAGGGCAGGGGCGGTTGGTGGTTCGTGCGGGTGGTGTGGCGACGGTCGTCATGTCGGAGTGCCTTTCGTCGAATGGGCCATGGGTACGCTCAGTGCTGGTTGCGGGGAACCAGATCGATGGCGCGGGTGACCGCCTCGCGGCCCAGCTGAGGCAGCACCATGGTGTAGATCTGGGAGGTGGTGTCCAGGTCGGTGTGGCGCAGCATCTTCTGCACGACGGTGATGTCCACTCCCGAGGCCAGAGCGAGCGTGGCCGCGCCGTGGCGTAGGCCGTGCAGCCGGATCGGCGGCAGCCCGGCGGGGTGCAGCGGCAGGCCAGTGGGGCCAGTGAACAACAAATCGTTGTCATGCCAGCCCGATCCCGCTGAATCACGATCGAATCCCCGGAGCATCTGGTGCGCCGAGAGCTGTTCGACGACCTCGTCGGGGATCGGGGCCACTGGACGCTGCGAACCTGGCGACGTCGGGGCCGTCGGTTGCCGTCGATGTCAGGCGGCAGCTCGATGCGGTAGTTGGTGGTGTCATGGTCGGCCATGCCGCGCTGCGGGCATCCGGCGCCCAGTGACTTGCCGGCCCCGTCGGTGCACCAGCACCGGAAATAGATCGATCCTTGAGCAGCCATCCGAGATCTCCGTTCGATGTGCGCTGCGCGCATGCTCGCGCCGAGCGGGCGCCTTGGGCCAGCTCGGGCCCGAGGGATGGACACCTCGGGCCCGAGTGCCGGGATCGGCATCGCGAGCGTTGCGACGGAGGCCGTGCGATGGCCGACGCGCCGCGCCTCGTTGGCCCGAAGTGAAGACGCGACTTCCATCACGGAAAGCGATGGTGCCGGAGTTGGGGACTCTGGAGGTGGTGGGAAAGTCCCGCCAGGGCTGCCAGGTGGTCAGATCTGTGATGGCGAGCCGGATGATTTCATGGTCTTCTACCACGGGAGCGGAATTGATTCTCTTGTGGACATCCTGAACAATGGGTTGAATGCATCCCAAGCCAGTGCCAATTACACGGACGGCGTTGGTCACGGATTTTTATGGCAACCGCTCAGGAGGATACTGAGTACTATGCGTTTCGCGCGATGGGAAACATTGTTAAGATCCAGATGTGCAAGTCTGCGTTCGAGGCGCTGAGGGCTGCTGGGGCGGATTTCCGAGACCCGCCAAGCGGCGGCCCAAGGTCCTTCAATTATGCGGGTAAGGAGTTCTACGTTCCCGACTCGGCGTTTGACCTCTTCAACGACCTGAGAGATTGTGGGGATATCGATGTATTACCCTGAGCAGATCCCACGTCTCAATGGTGTTGAGTTTGTCAAGCGACACCCGGAAGGGTTCTTTCGGGCGGGGCATTTCAATCCGCTCGAACTTGCGATGATGATCCTCATGGATGCTGTAATCCTTGGTGCCACGAAAGTCCGGCTGTCCATTGACGATGATTGGTACATATGTTGTGCCGATGTTGATTGGCTCCAGTCAATACCCGAGTCGTTTGATAGGCTTCTTGCCTTCCCGGAAGCCGGGCAGTCATCGTTCCATGCGGAGTTCTTGGCGAAGGTATTTTGTGAGTCGGTCTACACTCTCACCAGGGAATCTGAAAAGATAGTAAAGGGATCGAGTCCGGGTGCACCGCTGGGCATTCGGCCTCCGTGGGAACGGATTGTCGCTTTTAGAAGTTGACTCTGCGTTCAGTACTCTGTGATGGATGTTGCAACATTTAGAGCTCTGTTCTTGTTGTGCATCAGCAGTAATCTAGCAATCGAACCTCAAAGTCGCGAAACGACTTCGGATGCGCGACTAGGTCGAATCACCGGAGGTCTGTCGCAAGGGTTTGGGGTTAAGAATTATTCTTCGACTGCCCGGCACTATGGCGCAGGCAGCATCGAGCATCATCTTCGGGGAGACCGGTATAGCGGACCTCGAGTATCTGAAGACATCAGCACCAGTCGATTCACGCATCGTTGATGCCGGCTCAACTGAGCCCTTTTCATTCCCCACGAGGATGGAAAGGGCTCATTGTAGGGAGAACGGGTGAACGAGTACTTGCCGCTGATCCGGAGAGTAGCCGGCGTCCCGGAGGCCAGATTCGGGGGCGCTCACCAGATCGGAGCGCGAAGGGTCAGCGCCTGGATAGCCATTGCAATGGTGAGAGCCGTTGCGATGGTGATTGCCGGTCAGCCCCCTCCGTTGCCAGGGCGGCTGCCTCTGATTTCGCCTCGGCATTTGGCCCGCGAATGCCGAGCGCGGCAAGCAGTGTCGCGGTGGGAACTCGATAGTGGCGGCCGACCGGCAGCACCGGTACAGGGAACCGATTGTCGCGTACGAGTTGGTAGGCGAGGGTGCGGCCGATTCCCAGGGCGCGGGCTGCGGTGGTCAGGTCGACAACGGTGGGCGCGTCGAGCAGTTGTCGGATGCTGATCGGGGTGCGGAAGTCGTGGTCATTCATGGGCTTGTCCTGTCGGGTTGAGGGTGTCGAGTAGTTGTTGGTGGTAGGCGGGTTCGAGGTCGATGCCGAGGTAGCGGCGGCCGGTGGTCAGGGCGGCGTATCCGGTGGTGCCGGAGCCGCTGAACGGGTCGCAGACCAGCTGCCCGGGATGAGTACCGGCGAGCACGGCGCGGCGGGCGAGGTCGGCGTAGCCGCCGGTGGGGTGGCGTTGGGTGCGGGGTCGCGACGGCAGGGTCCACACGTCGCCGGCGCCGGCGGGCCCGGCTTCGGCGCGAAGTGCGGCGCGGTCGAACCGGTAGTGAGGGGAGCGGGTGAGAAGGAACAGGGCGTCGTGGCGGTTGTGGAGCCGGTCGGTGGCGCTGGTGGGGGTGGAGTTGGGGCGGTGCCAGATGATGTGGTTGCGCAGGATCCACCCGTCGTCGATCAGGTCGAGGCACACCCGCCACGGCACGCCGAGTAGGCATTTGGGGCGGTAGCGGCTGGCGGGTGGCCGGTGCGTGCCGTAGTGCGGCATGCGGACCTGCCTGCTGGCGGGGGAGGGCTGCCCGGCGTGGTAGTTGCCCCAGGAACCGCCGTAGCTGTCGCCCAGGTGCAGCCACACCGTCCCGTCGCCGGCCAGCACCCGGGCCAGCTGCGCGAACACGGCGCGCAGGTGGGCGAGGTAGTCGTCGAGGTTGGCTTCGTGCCCGTACTGGCCGGGGCTGTGGTAGTCGCGTAGCCCCCAGAACGGCGGGCTGGTGAACACCAGGTCCACCGAGCCATCGGGCACCGTGGCCAGGGCCGCGGCGGCGTCCCCGACCACCAGCCGTAGCCACGCTGCGTGACGGTCGGGGTGGTTGCGGGGGGTGGGGGCGGCGGGGGGAGAGGGCCGCCGCCCCCACTGGAGGGGGGTGGTGTCAGGCATCGATTCCGCCTTCCAGGTGCGGGGCGGTGGCGATCACCAGCCAGCAGTGCGTGACCGCCGTCGGGTCGGCCGCTGTGCCGGGGTCGCGGTCGGGGGTGTGGTAGGTGAACCGGTCGCCGGTGACGCCGGCGGGATCGGTGATGGCCTGGATGCAGTGCAGCGGCATCAGCCCGGCGGCGGCGATGTCGGTGAGGACCGTGCTGCGGTCGTGGCCGCGATCGGCGGGCACGACGACCACCAGGCACCCGCCGTCGCTGACCTGGGTGGCCAGCTCGGCCAGGCTGGTGCCGGCCGGCCCGGTTGCTGGGGTGTGGGTGGTGATGACCAGCTCGGCGGGGGTGGCGGCCGGGTCGGGGCGGGTCCGGTAGGCGCGAGACAGGGTGGCGGCTGCCGCGGCGATGGTCGCGTCCGCGGTGGCGTCGTGGATGGTGTTGCGGCGGCGGGAGTAGATCGCCACCAGCCGCAGCGCCAGCGGGTAGCTCAACCCGCTTTGTTGCCCGCTGTGGGGCGGGCCCGGGTGGTCCGGATGCGCGCCGCTGCGCCAGGTGGCCCGGGCTGGACGGTGCTGTCGTGGAGTGCTCATGTCCCCCAATGGCGCGGCCGCACCTCTGATCAGTCAGCCTGTGGGCACGTGTGGGAAATCAGCTGCGAAAAACCGGGCGGTGAGGTCTGAACATGCCCATCTGGTCGTGGTCGATGGCCTCGGTCGGGGTGTGCTGACGCGCACGCTGTGGGGATGTGTGGGCGCACGGGGGCCGCCCGCGGCCGTGGTTGTGGGCCGGTGTGGGAGGCGTGTGGGGTCGCTCGGGCCTGCTGGGCGTATCGGGCCCCGAGAGGGCGGGGCCGTGCGACCAGGAGGTTGGTCATGGCATCCACCACCATTTCTGTTGCCGGCGGTTGGCCGGCCGGCGTGCTGGACGCGGCGGAGACCGCGTTCGGATGGCTGTCGGTCGAGCCGCACCCGCTGTGCTTGGACTGCACCGGCCTGACGGGGCTGCCGGCGGGGCCGGTGTCGGTCGGGCGGCTGCGGCGGCTGTTGCTGTCGCCCCAGACCCCGGCAGACTCCCGCGACGCGGTCTGGGCGCACGTGATCACCCGCGCCCAGACCGGCCGACCGGAATGGACGATCGCCGCGGTCGGGCTGGCGCTGCCCGGCCTGTGCGCGGCGGCCGGCCGTCTGGCGGCCGGCTGGCGCGGCGACCCGTGCGATCTCGATGCCGAGTTGCTGGCTGGGTTCGTCGCGGCGTTGCGCACCGCCGATCCCGACGACCGCTGGCTGTGCCGGCGGTTGGTGCGTCGGGCCATCGCGGCTGGCCGCGCGCTACGCCACGCCGACGCCTCGGCCGCCACCCCCCACTCTGACTACCCTGAGTCACGGGCGCCGCAGCGTCCGTACGGGCATCCGGACCTGCTGTTGGGTCGGGCCGTGGCCGACAAGGTGCTGTCTGCCGACGATGCGGACCTGATCGGTGCGACTCGGCTGGAGGCCGACACCCTGGCGGGCTGGGCGAGCGCGCACGGCATCTCGGTGTGTGCAGCGGCGTCCCGCCGGCAGCGTGCCGAGAGCCGCCTGGTCGAGATGATCGCCGCTGGCCGCCTGGATGGCCTGGCCGGGCCGGCTGAGCCTGATCCCGCCGGCATCGGCTGATCTCCACACCCCGCCGCACCCCTGTGGACAACGCTGTGGATAACGCTCTGGCCTGCGGTGTGAGGTTCTGTGGGGAGCTGTTGGACCGACACCTGCCTGATCGGCGGGGTCGCGATGGCAGTTGGGGGTCATCGCAGGCCGCACCCGACGAGCTCTCGGGCCGCGGCGCGATCCCCGGGACAACGATCCGCCGCCACCCGACGCCGGGTGCAGGCGCGGGGGGCGTGGTCGACGCCGACCGCGCCCCCGCTGCCGGCCGGCGGGCCGTCCGGGGCCGTGATCGCCTCCCGGCGCCCGCGTGGCGGGCCACGGGGGATGGAGGCACCCCGATGCTTGCCACCGCCGCACTCACCGAACTCTCGCAGCTGCTGTCCACGCTCGCCGACCTGTACGGCGCTCTCGCCGCCCACACCGCGGCCGGCCACACGGTCCTGGCTCTCACGTCGCCGAGCGGGCCGGGCCTCGCACCGCCCGCCGCTCCCCCTGTGCCGGATCTGCACGTGCCGCTTCTGCACGTTTCGGGGTGGCCGCTGGGCCAGCTGGACTTGTCAGCCAACCATTCCCTGGCCGGTGAATGGCTGGCCGACAAAGCGAAGAAACCGCATTCGTTGCCGACGATCATCAGCAAACTGCGGCTGTGGATCATGGGCCTGCTCGCCGGGGTCGCCACCCTGTTCCTGGTCGTGGGCGGGGTGCGGTATCTGGCCGCCGGCGGCGACCCGTCGGAGGTCGAGCGGGCCAAGTCGTCGCTGAAGTCCGCGCTGATCGGCTACGCGCTGGCGGTGTTGGCGCCGGTGTTGTTGACCGTTCTCCAGTCGATCATCGGGGGCTGAGAAATGCCTTCCAACGTGAACGCGTCGATGATCAACGCGATGATGACGGTGGTCATGCAGTGGCTGGCCGGGCATCTGATCAAGCCGCTGCTGGACACCCTGTTCGCCTTGTTGAAAGTGACGTCGTTTTCCAGCCCGGACGTGACCGTGATGCCCGCCGTGCAGCACATGGTCGGGAAAACCACCTGGATCGTGGCCTCCGCCTACGTGCTGGCGTTCGTGGCCGCCGGGATCATCGCGATGTGCCGCGACAGCCTCCAGGTCCGGCATTCCGCGGCCAGCCTCGCGCCGCGGCTGGTGGTGGGTTTGGTGGCGTCGGTGATGTCGCAGAAACTGCTCGCCGGCGTCATCGACATCACCAACGCCCTGGTCGCGCAGCTGACCGGAGACAAGATCACCGGCGGCAAAGCGGCCGAACAACTGGCGCAAACGGCCCGCGATTCGCTGAACACCACCGGCGCCGTGGTGGGCCTGTTACTGGCGATCTCTCTCGCGGTGTTCTGCGTTGCCGCCCTGATCACCTATCTGGTGCGGCTGGGTGTGCTGGTGCTGGCCGCTGGACTGGCCCCGTTGGCGCTGGCCTGTTTGGCGCTGCCGCAGACCGAATCGGTGGCCCGGCTGTGGGGGCGCATCGTGGCGGGTTGCCTGATCGTGCAGGTGCTGCAATCGCTGCTGATCACCATGGCTCTGCAGATCCTGACCGACCCGAAAGCCAACTACCACCTGCAGATCAACACCCCCAACGGCAATCCGTCGCAGGTGATGAACGTGCTGATGGTGCTGGTTGTGCTGTGGGGTGCGGTACGTATCCCTACCCTGGTCTCCCGCGCCGTGTTGGGCACCACCGGATCGGGCGGGTCGCTGGCAGCAACGGCAATGCGGGTGGTGGTCGTCAACACCGTCGGCCGCGGATTCACGATGCTGCGCCGCGCCGGAACGGCCACCGCCGCCGCTAGCGGTGCCCGCACCGTGTCGCGGGCACCGCAGGCCGCGACAACCACGACCCGGCGCCCGGCCACGCGCGCCCCGCAGATCCCGACAGGGAACCGGCCATGAACACCACCTCGTCGACTCGATCCACCGGCGTGCATCGCCTCGCGGAATCGAGGGATCGGCACGCGCCCTACGCCGCGAGCGATTTCTGCCGCCCGTTCTCTGCCCAGGAAAGTGAGTGATCACCATGGCCTCGCACAACAGTTCAGGCGATCACTGCGTCGGGGCGCCGGTACCGGCCGATCTGGACACCCCCGACACGATCGCCTACGGGCTCACCTTCCGACAGCTGGCCATTCTCGGCGTCGCCGGGGTCATCGGCTGGCTGGTGTGGCAGGCGCTGCACACCATCGTCCCGGTCCCGATCCTGATCGCCGCCGCGATCCCGGCCGCCGGGGCGACCGTGGCGATCACGATGGGCCGCCGCGACGGGCTCAGCCTCGACCGATGGCTGATGGCGGCGATCCGCGGTGTGCGCGCCCCGCGGCGGCTCGCCCCGGCCGGCAGTGCGCCAGGCCCGCTTCCCGGCTGGGCACCGGCGACCACGGCGGCGCATCCGGCGCCGGCCCTGCTGCGGCTACCGGCCGCCGGCATCGGCGCGGACGGCATCGTCGCCACCGGCGACGGCGGGCACGCCGCCCTGGTCGCCGCCTCCACCCTCAACGCGTCGCTGCGCACCGACGACGAGCAGCTGGCGTTGGTCGGCGCGTTCGGCCGGTGGCTCAACTCGCTGTCCGAACCCACGCAGATCGTGCTGTCGGCCCGGCCGGTCGACCTGCACGACCGGGCCCGCGCCCTGGCCCAGCGGGCAGGGCAGTTGCCGGACCCGGCGCTGGAGGCCACCGCCCGCGACCACGCCGCCTGGCTGGCCGAGCTCGCCGACACCCGGCACCCGCTGCGCCGTACCAGCGTGATCGTCTGCCGCACCCCGGGCCCCGCCCGCGACGCCCAGCGAGCCGCGACCCGGACCACGCGCGCCCTGTCCGGGCTCGGGTTGGCGGCCAAGCCGTTGGACGCCGACACCGTCGGTGCGGTGCTGGCCGCCGCGGTCGACCCGTTCAACCCGCCCGCCGACGACCACCGCGCCCCTGCCCACACCCCCGTGCGCTACCGCAGCGCCGACACCACACCGGCCAGAGCCGGCGACACCCCGCCGCCCCGGAGCGCAGACCGGGACCCCGGTGCCAACCAGCGACGGGGTGACGGCACCGATCGAGGAGGTTCGCAATGACCACCAGCATCCTGTCGCGGCTGTGGAGCCGCCGCACCAGCACGCCCACCACCACCGCCGAGGCCGCCGGGCTGATGCCGGCACCGGCCGGAGTGGAGGTCACCGGCCGACACCTCGCGGTCGGCGACGGCTACGCCACCACGCTGGTGGTCACCGGCTACCCGGCCGAGGTCGGCCCGCACTGGCTGGAACCGCTGCTGACCTGGCCCGGCCGCCTCGACGTCGCCCTACACATCGACCCGGTCGCCCCCGCTCTCGCAGCGCAGCAGCTGCGGCGGCGCCGCGCCCGGCTGGAATCGGCGCGCTCTATCGCCGCCTCCCGCGGCAAGCTGCCCAACCCGGTCGCCGAGGCCGCCGCCGACGACGCCGCCGATCTGGCCGAACGCGTCGCGCGCGGCGGCACCCGCCTGTTTCGCCTCGGCCTGTACCTGACCGTGCACGCCGCGACCCTGCCCGAGCTGCAAGACGCCGCCGCCCAAGTCAAGGCATTGGCCTCGTCGCTGCTGCTGGACACCGCCCCGGCCACCTGGCGGCAGCTGCAGGGCTGGTGCACCACCCTGCCGCTGGGCGACGACGCCCTGGGCATGACCCGCGTGATCGACACCGACGCCCTGGCCGCATCGTTCCCGCTGTCGAGCCCGGAGCTGCCCGGCCCGCTACCGGGCGAGCCCGCCGGCGGCGGCGTCCTCTACGGCGTCACCCTCGACTCGCCCGGGGTGGTGTGGTGGGACCGGTTCGCCCAGGACAACCACAACGCGATCGTGCTGGCCCGATCCGGCGCCGGCAAGTCCTACCTGATCAAACTGGAAACCCTGCGCTGGCTCACGCAGGGCGCCACCGCGGTGATCATCGATCCCGAAGACGAGTACCGGGACCTCGCCGGCCAGGTCGGCGGCACCCTGATCGGGCTCGGCGAGCCCGGCGTGCGGATCAACCCCCTGGAGATCCCGCCGACCGAACGGCGGCGAGATGCCCTGACCCGCCGCTGCCTGTTCTGCCACACCGTGGTCGCCGTCCTGGTCGGCGAGACCCCACCGCCGGCCGAACGCGCCGCACTGGACCGGGCCGTGGCCGCCGCCTACGCCGCGGCCGGCATCACCCACGACCCGCGCACTTGGCGCCGCCCCGCCCCGCTGCTGGCCGACGTTGCCACCCAACTGACGGCCGATAGCGACGAGGCGGCGCACACCCTCGCTGCCCGGCTGGCGCCGTTCACGACCGGATCGTTCTCGGAGCTGTTCGACGGGCCGTCCAGCCACCGACCGGACGGGCACCTGGTCGTGTGGTCGCTGCGGGCGCTGCCCGACGAGCTGCGCCCGATCGCCACGCTGCTGGTACTGGACGCGATCTGGCGCGGTGTGGATGTCACCGAGACGGGCCGGCCCCCGATGCTGGTCACCGTCGACGAGGCATGGAACCTGCTGCAAAACGAGCACGGCGCGAGGTTCCTGTACCGGCTGTCCAAGGCGATCCGCAAACGCGGCGGCGGGCTCAGCGTGGTCACCCAGGACGTCGGGGACGTGCTGTCCACCGAACTGGGCCGCGCGGTGGTGTCCAACGCGGCCACCCAGATCCTGCTGCGCCAGGCGCCGCAGGCCATCGACCAGGTCGCCGACACCTTCGACCTCACCGACGGCGAGAAGCAGCTGCTGCTGGCCTGCCGCAGGGGAGAGGGACTCCTGGTCGCCGGGACCGACCGGGTGGCCTTCCAGGCCGTCGCGTCCCCGGCAGAGGACCGGCTGTGCCGCACCGACCCTCTCGCTGCCGGCGCGCCTGCCGCTAACCCCGGGGATAGCGCGCTGGACGACGGCGATCTCGGAGCCCTTCCCGCCGACGAGCAGACCTTCCCCGGCCTGGATAGCGCCGGGCTGGATGAGGACGACATGCCATGACTACCACCACAACCACCACTGCCCAGCACCTCCCAGCACACGCTGCCACCATCCACCTGCCGACGCTGCCGGACTGGCCGCAGCTCGCCGCCCTCGTTGGCCGGCCGGCCGTGTGGGCGATCGCCGCGACACTGCTTGTCGTGGTCTGCTCGGCAGGACCGGTGTGCCGCGGGCTGCGGCAACGCCGCTTCACCCGACACGGCCGCCGGCTGCTGATCCAGCCGCCGCCGCAGGTCGACCCCGACGGCGTCAGCCAGCTGTGGGCCACCCTCGCCGGGGTGCTCGCTGCGCCCCGCACCCGCCGGTGGCTGTTCGGGGTCCCGCACGTGGCGCTGGAGTACACCTGGTCCGGCCGTGCCCTGACCATCGGGTTGTGGATCCCCGTCCAGGTCCCGATGCGCGCCGTGATCGCTGCGGTGCAGGCGGCCTGGCCCGGCGCCGGCTGTCAGCCCGCCACCGATGCGCCGCCTCTTCCGGGCGGGGTTTGGGCGCGAGGCGGGGCGCTGATCCCGGCGCTGCCCGGCACCTACCCCCTCGAGGTCGCCCACTCGACCGACTCGCTGCGCCCGCTGCTCGCCGCCGGCGCCGGCCTGAAGGCCAACGAGGCGGCGTGTGTGCAGATCCTGGCGCGTCCGGCCACACCGCGCCAGCACCGGCGCCTGCGCACCGCCGCAGCCGGGCTGCGCACGGGCCGTCCGCACGCCTCGGCGCCGGCAAGCCTGCTGCGCCTCGGCCTGGATCTGGCGACACCCGGCGGCACCCACCGACACCACCACCGAAGCCCCACCACCATGGCGGATCCATTGCGGGAGCGGGATGCGCGGGCCGCGTTGGACAAGACGGCGCTGCCGCACTGGCAGGTCGCGATCCGCTACGCCGCCGCCGTGGCCCCTGCACGCACCAGCACCGAGCGCCGGATGCCGGGGGTGGTGCGGGCACGGTTGACCACCATCGCCCACACCCTCGCGGCAAGCTTCGCGGTCTACACCGGCCGCAACCACCTGCGACGCCGCCGCCTCGCCCGCCCGGCCCCGGTGCTGGCCGCCCGCCGCCTGGCCTCCGGGGCGTTGGTGTCGGTACAGGAGCTCGCCGGCCTCGCGGCCCTGCCGTTGGATGTCGCCGTGCCGGGCCTGGATCGGGCCCGCGCCAAGACCATCCCCGCCCCGGTCGCCGTACCGGCGGGCGGGCGCAACACCAAGAAGCTGGGCACCGCAGCCGCCGGCGGACACTCCGTCGCGTTGCCCGTGGCCGACGCCCGGCAACACCTGCACGTACTGGGCGCCACCGGCTCCGGGAAATCCACCCTGCTGTGCAACATGATCTGCGACGACCTCGCCGCCGGCCGCGGCGCCGTCGTCCTGGATCCCAAGGGGGACCTGGTCACCGACATCCTCGACCGGCTGCCCGCCTCCGCAGCCGACAAGGTGTGGCTGCTCGACCCCGACCAAGACCACACCCCGGTGCTCAACCCGCTCGACGGCAACGACCACGACCTGGTCGCCGACAACATCTGCGGCATCTTCGCCCGCATCTTCCAACGCCACTGGGGCCCCCGCATCGACGACGTGCTCCGCGTGGCGTGTCTGACCTTGCTGCGGCATGCCAACGCCACCCTGACATTGGTGCCGCCGCTGCTGCAGAACAAGCAGTTCCGGGCACGGATGACCGCCGACCTGACCGACCCGGACGGGCTGGGCGGGTTCTGGGAATGGTACGAGGAGATGAACCCGGGGCTGCGCGCCCAGATCATCGGCCCGGTCCTGGCCCGCCTGCGCGCGGTGCTGCTGCGCGACTTCGCCCGCCGCACCCTCGGCCAACCCCGCTCCACGCTGAACATGTCCCAGATCCTCGACCACGGCGGGCTCCTGCTCGCCCGCCTGCCCAAGGGGGCGCTGGGGGAGGACACCTGCCGGCTTCTCGGCTCGTTCGTGCTGGCGCAGGTGTGGCAGACCGCCACCACCCGCACCGCCATGCCCGAAGCGAAACGCCGGGACGCGTCGCTGTATGCCGACGAGTGCCAGAACTTCCTGACCCTGCCGCACTCGGTGGACACGATGCTGGCCGAGGCGCGAGGCTACCGGTTGAGCCTGGTACTCGCGCACCAGGACCTGTCTCAGCTACCGGCCGAGACCGCCGCGGCGATCTCCACCAACGCCCGCAACAAGCTGTACTTCGCCTGCGGCCCCGAAGACGCCCGCATCCTGTCCCGGCACACGCTGCCGGAGCTCGACGACCACGACCTGTCGCACCTGCACGCCCACACCGCCGCCGCCCGGCTGATGGTCGCCAACCAGCAGACCGCCGCGTTCACCCTCGCGACCCCGCCCCCGCGGCGGGTGCTGGGCGCCGCCGACCACCTGCGCCGCTGTGCTGCGGCCCGCGCTGCCACCGACGAGCAGCAGCAGGTCGCGGCGCTGCACCAGCAGGCCGGCTTCACCACCACCGAGCCTGAGATCGGTGATGATGCGCAGTGAACGATGCACCCGACCGCGCAACGCCGCATTCACCCGTTCGAGGGGTGGCTGAGTACCCTCCCGACCACGGCACAGACCAGGTCACCGACGGGCCTACCGACCCTCCTGCCCACCCGAATCCGGTAACAGCGCAGGTCAGAGGCCAGATGCGGGCGTCTCGGCGAGTCCGACTCCCCCTACGGGGGACCCCGGACCCTCCACATCACCCTGGTCTGTCTGCCGCCGGGTCCGCTGGCCCGCTCGGTTCCGGCCGGCCGGCTCCCGCCGGCTGGCCGGACGGTCTGGCGGCGGCCTCCGGCGCCATCACCGGCCGCGATCGAATGCTGCTGGAGCTGCTGGACCAGCACGGGACCCTGACCACCGGCCAGATCACCGCGATCTGCTTCGGCGCCTACAGCACCGCCGACCGGCGGCTGCGCCGGCTGTTCCGGCTCGGGTTGCTGGATCGGTTCCGGCGGTACAACCCGCACACGGGCAACGTCACCGGCTGGCACTGGACGATCGGCGTTCTCGGCGCCAGGCTGATCGCGCTGTCCGCCGGCCGCCCCGCACCGGCGCGGGCGGCGGTGACCCACCGGCGTGACCAGCTGATCGCCTCCCCGCGGCTGGAACATCTGCTGGGCGTCAACCAGACGTTCGTCGACCTACGCGCCCACGCCCGCACCCACCCCGGCGCGCAGCTGACCAGGTGGTGGTCAGAGCGGCGGACCGCCGAAGCCTTCAGTCACCGCATCCACCCTGACGGGCACGGCGTCTGGCGCGCTGGCGGCCACACCGTCGGCTTCTTCCTCGAACACGACACCGGCACTGAAACCCTGCGGCGGCTGATCGACAAACTGCCCGCGTACACCCGCCTCGCGCAGGCCGGGGGACCAGCCTGGCCGGTGCTGTTCTGGCTTCCCACGACCACCCGCGCCAAGCACCTGCACGACGCGCTCGCCGACCAGCCGCCCTTACCGTTCGCTGTCGCGATCGCCGCCCGGGTCCCCGGTCGACGTCGTGGACTGATCGTCACCGGGCCCGACCCCGCCGGGTGCCTCTGGCGCGTCCCGGGCCATCGAGAGCTGCTGCCACTGGCCCAGGTGCCCTGCCCGCACCAGCTTCCCGGGCCACTCAACCCTGGCCTGGAGTAGCCCGCCACACCACGGCCCGCCACACCACGGCACGGCACGCGACGGCACGGCAGATCAAGGCCGACACGCCATGCATCCCGCCATCGCAGATCCGCCACGCCCAGATTGCTGCCGATCCGCTACGTCCTGAGGAGCCGCCATGCGTCCCGTTGTTCTGCTCTGCCTGCCCGACCTCACCCCGCACACCCCACTCTCCGCCGCTATCGGCGCCGCACTGTCCCGCCACCCCGATCGGACCGCCGGAGCTGACCCGCCGGCACCGCGCTACTCGCCGCGCCCGCCGCGCACAGCCGCCCGCCCCGGCGGGCAGCGTTGGAGCTTCGCCACCGGATTCTGGCCCACCCACCCGGGCACCGACCGCGCCCTGCTGGTCTCGGCGCGGCCCGACGAGGCACCCGGCCGGTGGGCGTGCGCCGGCGGCCCGATCGCCGTCGTGGACCGCGCTCTGGCCGCCCGCCGCGCACAGCGAGCCGCCGAAGTGCTCTGGCGGCTGTTCGACGCCGTCACCTGGAACACCCCACCCGCACGCCGCTGGGAACTGTTCGCCACCCGACACGAGGCCGATCCCCAGGTGGTCACTCTGGATGCCGCGCGACGGGCCTTCGGCGCGCAGCCCCGCATCCGGGCGATGCGCGACTTCGACCTACGGGCCGACACCCTCACCGTGTTCGCCCGCTTCACCCCCGACCGGTACGCAACCGCCCTGGACCACCTTCAACCCGGCAGCGCCGCGTTCACCGCCCGCCGCATCACCCGCGCCGTGGCCGGTGATCGGATGGTCTGCCCCGGCGGGCGGCTGCTGCGCCCGGTTGCCGACACCCCCGACGCGCTGGCGGTCTACCGCGCCGCCGCCGATGCCGTCCTGGCCGGCCTGCCCCCATCCACGATCGTGGTGGCGGTGCACTACCACTAACCGGGGACAGCCGCGTCCCCGATCGACGACGCGACCTTCGCACACCTTCTAACAGTGCAGGTCAGGGCTCTCCCCGTAGCTGCGGACAGGGGTTGTGCTGTGCGATTGGGCCGCTAATCTGCCGGCTCACCTTTTCCCCATTTCCCTGACGGTTGCTGCGTTGTGCATTCCCAGTTCTGGCCCTCACGGTCGCCTTGTTGTCCACACCCACCACCGGTGGCTTGTCGACACAGCGATCTGGTCGCACTGGCACTACCCACGCCGCACCGTCCCCGCCGACTGTTCGGCGGTCAGTCTGCCCACCAGGGCAAGGAAGGAGCCGGCCATGTCCACCGCTGCGGGCAGCGTGCCCACCACCCGCACGATTCCTACCACCCCCACCGGCCCGCGCCGGCACGATCCCCGCACCGTACTGGTCGGGTTCGTGTGTATGGCCGAACGGCCCGACTGGTACACCGTGAGTGAACGGCTCAACGATCTGGCCGGGTACTCCACCGTCGGGCTGGCGCCGGTCTACCGAGCGCATCGGTGGACCCGCCGCGAGCGGCTGATCAACCCGACCCGTCAGGGCCGGTACTGCTATGCCGCCGGAGGGCGGGTGGGATCGCTGCGCCTCGACCGCATCCGCGCTCAGGCCGGCCGCAACGCCGACTACGAGTGGTGGACCTGGGCGCAGGTTACGGCGGGAACGCCGAGGGCACGCACCAAGGATGAGATCACCCAGGCCAACCCCCGGGCGGACGAGAAGACGATCACCAAGCTGTTCGAACAGCAGCCGAGGGTCGCCGCGATGCTGGAGTACAACGCCCGCACGGACATCCCAGTCAGGCTGGCACCCGAAAACCTGGACGTGTTTCAGGCCGGATGCGGCAAATACTGGCGGTTCCAAGTGATGTCGTCGGTGGTCGGAGACGAGATGTGCAGCCTCATGGGCGACTTCTGGTTCCCGCAATCCGACAGCTTGGCCGATCGGTTCGCCTACCTCACCAAGGCGAACCATCACCTGGACTGCATGGGTCCGGGCAGTTGGTTGGTGTGCGCCCGCCTGTAGTACCCGGCGGCACTCCAACACACCCCGCATCACCACTCATCCCCCATCACCGCGCCACAGCGCCGACCCCGACCGGGCCGGCGCTGTCGTGTGCCCGCACACCGGACACACGCAGATCGCCATCCACCAGATCCGCATCAGAGAAGGAGCCGACACCCATGACCGTCACCCCGGCGCCACCTGCCGATCAGCCGTCGGTCCGGCTGCGCTGTGACTGCCGCTGTCCCGTCCATCACGTACGCCTGCGCACCTGGTACGACGACGGTTGCCGCTGCGCCCTGAGCTGCGCGACCCAACCGCCCACCATCGTCACCCGCTACCTGCACGGCGTGCTGTTCCAGAACCCGGACGACCTGACCCTGTCGTATGCCAGCTGGCACGACGACGGCCGCGTGGACTGGGCCAGCCTGCACGAGTTCGGCATGTGTGCCGACAACGCCCACATCGCGGGCGTCCTGCAAGCCCAACTCGCCGCGCTCAGCGCCTGCCTCCCCGACCTCGGCGACCTCGCTCCCGCCGCGCCTGGCACCGCGCCCTTGGCCCGGGCCAGCTCCCCACGGTGCGACTGCGGATGCCCACTGCACCACGGATGCCCGCGCAGAACCTGGAACACCGCGCGGTGCCGGTGCGCACTGCACTGCACCACCCAACCCACCAGCTTCATCTCCCGTGCCTGGAACCGCTTGCTGTTCCTGGACACCAACGACAGCAGGCTGCTGACAACCATCTGGAGCAGCCCGGGACGAATCAGCTGGGGAAGCTGCATCCAGGTCACAGCCCGCGATGACGACTGGTCGACCAGCGCCGTGGTGCAACCACAAATGGCCGCGATCGCCGCCTGCCTCCGCAACACCCGACCCGACCTCGCCTACTAGCGGTCAGGAGCGACAGTGATCATCATTCGCCATACACATCGCGACGGCACGATCCTGGAAGGATCAACCAAAGGCGACGGGGTGTACGAGATCGTCCGGCAGCACGGGTTCACCTGGCGCCGTTCGGTCGGGATTTTCATCCGCGGTAGCCGCGACAAGGACGCACAACAGCAGAACATCAACGCTGCGGCCGAGGCGCTGCGCGCGGCCGGGCACGAGGTCACCATCGAGGTCGACAACCAGTGGCGGCCAGCCGCCGAGCGAGAAGCCGACCGCGTCGCCCGAGCCGCGGACCGGGTCGAACGGCTGGAGGCCGGCGCCGCGAAGGCCGCTGCCGGTGCGGCTGCGGCACACGCCGCGGCGCACGAGATCGCCGCGCGGCGACCGTTCGGCCAGCCGGTTCTGGAGGGCCACCACTCCGAACGGCGGCACCGGGCCGACATCCAGCGCGGCAACGACCTCGACCGGCGCGGGCGCACCCTGGACGACAAGGCTGGCCGCAGAGCGGACCGGGCGGCCGGCGCCGCGGCGAACGAGACGGCCAAGCACAACCCGCATGCGATCGTGCGGCGGGTCGAGACGCTGGAGGCGAAACGGCGCGCCTACCAGCGGCGGCGCGACGAGGCCACAGCGGGCGGCGAGTACCAGCAGCGGATGGCCCGCGAGATCGCGCGTCTCACCGACGACATCGATCACCAGCAGCGCACGCTCGACGCGATGCGCGAGGCAGGGGAGTACGACCCGTGGCAGCGCGACCACTTCCAGAAGGGAGACCGGGTGCGCCTCGCGCGGTTCGGCGGCTGGTACACCGTCACGCGCATCAACGCGAAGTCCGTGTCGATCATCGACCAGGAGCAGCAGCGCACGATCAGCTACAACGACCTCGGCGGCCGGCGCCGGGACGGGATGCAGCTCGACCAGCCCAGCGGGCAGCCGTGGCCGGTGGAGCTCGCGGTCAAGGTGGCGCGCTGGTCGAGTTTGGCAGCTCGGGCGTCGCGACGAGACGACGAACACAGCGATCTGGCCCGCAACGTGAACGCCGCAGTGCGGCTGGTGTACGGGCTGCCCGTCACCGCCTCCGACGCGGAGGTGAGGGCGTTCCCGACACCCGCCGAGGTGGAGCAGCAGCGGGCGCTTTCGGCCCGGCTCCTCGCCGTTTACGAGCGGCTGGACGCCGGTGAACGGTGGCCGGATGTCGCCGCGTCGCTGCCCGCCTACGAGCTTGCGCCGGCGTGGCGGATCCCAACCGACCGCAAGCCGCAGGACGTGCGGATCGACCATCTGAAGGTGGGGGATCTCGTGGCCGGGGTGTGGGAACACCACGGTGGTGGCCGGCGGCTGTGGCGCACCTTCGCCGGGCCGATCGCATCGGTGGATGCGCAGGACTGCCACGGCGAGCACGGCACCCACTACACCCTCACCACCGACGACGGCGCCGTGTACGAAGGGCGAGGCCAGTCGATCTGGCTGGCGGTCTACCGAGACGAGCACGCCGCCGGCCCGGCATCGGCGACCCCTGCGCCGGCGTCGACGTCAGAGCAGACGCCCGCCTCGATGGCGTCGACCGAGCCGACCGTCGAACCCGATCCAGACCACCACACCGCCCGGTAGACCGCGCGGCGCAGACGGCCCGAACCGAGACCCGCAGGTAGGCACCACAGACCCAGGCCGCGCAGACTGCCAACCTCGCCAACCCTGGGCCGGCAGCAGCAGCGTTCACCGCTCATCGACGGCGGGCCCGCCGCGCACCGCGCGCTTGCATTCCGCCAGCCGATCCGGCTGCGCGCAATGCCATACCACACACCCATGCCGCAGCCGGCCTCCGGACAGACGTCCGGGCAACGACGCTGCGGTCAGACCCGGCGCCTGATCGCGCCGAGAACAGGAAGGACTGTCATGACTGACACCGAGTCCACCGCTGCCGCCTCGGCGGCGTCGTGTGACTGCGGCTGCCCGATCCACCACGGGAAGCCCCGCACCGTGTGGAACGACTCGCAGTGCCGATGCGCGCTGATGTGTGCCACGCAGCCGACCACGGTCGTGGCCCGGGAATGGGACTGCGTGGTGTTTCTGGATCCCGCCGACCAGCACATGGTGCTCAGTGCGCATCTGCTGCCGATGACCCGCATCGACTGGTCCAGCTGCGCACCCATCGCCGGTGGCGACGGCTACCACGCCAAGGAGATTCTGCACCCGCTGCTGGCCTCGATCATCACCTACCTCAACACCGCCCTGCCGGTGCTCAACCTGTAACCGCCTCACAGCCACGGATTCCTGCACTTCCACTCGGGCCACGTCGCGTGCCGCCCGGCACGAGGACGTGGCCTTCTCCATGCCCACATCCATCTCGTCCCGAGGAGTTCGCCATGCCCGCTTTACCGCACCGGCTGCGTTGGGAGCTTCGTCCGCCGGCTCAGGTTGCCGAGGTGCTTCCGCTGGCAATGTGTCCGCTGGATCATCCCGCGACCATCGACAGCGGCGCCCGCGTCGTGCCCCTGCACGTCCTGCCCGACGGATCGGTGGAGGCCTACCAGCAGAGCCTGACCCTGCTGCGCCTGCCTGCCGCGACCCTGGCCCAGCCCGACCCACACATCCAACCGCCCTGCCAGGTGCGCCTGGCGCGGCGAGAGGCGTTCATCGTCGGCTACCTGCACGGCGCCACCTCCACCAGCCCGCTGTTCGAAGCCACCTTCCACGAGCCCGGCAACGCCGGCGCCTACGCCTGCGGCTACCAGTGCGGCACCGCCAGGCCGGCAGGCCCGCACCTGGCAGGCAGCGCCCTGCTGCAGCGGTTCGCGCTGACCGTCTACGGGGCGGTGTTGATAGGCGACAGCGCCGTCACCGTGCCTGCCGCGACACCGACGGACACGCCCGGCACACGCGACACGACGCCGACTCCGGAAGCGAGGGCGTCGTGACGCGTCCCGCGCACGGCGCTTCGCGCCGCAGCTGCCGACCACCGAGGTGAGCCGGTCAATGCCGGGTTCACCCGCCTCCACATTCCGCCCGTCCGCGGCGTCCGCCCCTCTAGCGGGCGCCGCGTCTTCTGTGCGCGGTTCACGGGCGCGTACGGCCGTTCAGATCGGAGATCTGTCATGTCGATACGACACTCCACCACCACCGCACTGGTGGTTGTACTGGCCGCCACAGGCGGCTACCTGCTCGCCGCCCACCACCACGCCGCCGACACCGCCCGATGGCGCGAGGCCGCCCTGCACGACCCGCTGACCGGCCTGCCCAACCGGCGGGCGGTCTACGAGCAGTTGATGCCGGCCCACCCCGAGGCGTGTATCGCGATGGTCGACCTCGACCACCTCAAGTCCGTCAACAGCCGCCACGGGCACCACATCGGTGACCAGATGATCGCCGCCGCTGGGGTCACCATGCGGGTCTGGGCCCAGGTCAGCCGGGCGCAGGTGGCGCGTCTGGCCGGAGACGAGTTCCTGGTCGTCCTGCCCGACGCCACCGACGCGGCGACCGCGCAGCGTCAGATCGACGACCTGCTGGACTGGCTGTCACAGCCGATCCAGATCGATGCCGCCGAGCTGGCCATGAGCGCCACCGCCGGCATCAGCACCCGCACCGGCAGCGACGAACAGGACCGCGCCCGCGCCGGGCTCGCCCTGCGCAGCGCGAAACGGCGCCGCGGCATCGCGCTGATCTACGACGCCGACCGCGACGGCAGCCCCGCACCCGACGGCGCCCGCCCGGCCGTGCGGTCCCGGGAGATGCCGTCCTCGCCGAACGCGGTCACACCGCACACGGGCCGGGCACGGTAGGCCTGGCGTGCCGTAGCAGCACGCCTGTCCCCGCGGCCACACCAGCTCGCGGCCAAGGGCCACGCGCCCGGTCACCTACTCCGACCCGCTCAGCGGGGTCACGTTGTCCGCTGTGAATCATGCCGTTCGCTCGACCGGTCTCGCCGTCCTGGTGGTGCTGCCGTCGAGCAGCGCCACCCGTCGGCCAGACCGGTCGAGTCTTCCCGCAAGGAGACCACCCTCATGCCCGACAGCACGCCCATCCCGGCCGGCCTACATCACTTGCCCACCCACGGCGGCCGGGCCGTGCCGATCGCCACCGCCCGCCACACCGACGGCCAGCCCGTCTTCGGCCGCCTGGACGGCCCGCGGCTCCAGGCCTGCCTGGCCGGCCGGCTGTGTGGAATCTGCGGCACCAGCCTGACCAACCAGCCCACCGTCGTGGTGCTGGCGCGGCCGATCGACGTCCGCTACGGCGTGGTCGCCGAACCCGGCGCCCATCCCGCCTGCGCCGCCTACACCCGCACCGCCTGCCCCATGATCGCCGGCCATCTCGCGACCTACCGGGCCAACCCCGCCACCCGGCGCCGCTGCCAGCAGCCCGACTGCTTCTGCCAAACCGACGACCGCCAACCCGGCACCGACCGCCGGGCCGGGCACGGTGCACACCGGTGGCTGGAGATCCGGCTCGACACCCGCCAGTACCACACCCGAGCCGTCGCCCGCCGCGCCGAAGACATCGGCGTCCTGCTCACCGCCCAGCTGATGGCCGCCGCCCGCCGGGTACGCAGCATCTCGCCACCCCACATCACCAACGACCACGACCCCGCCCTGCCGATCCTGCACACCTCGCTGCAAGCCGCGATCAGGATGGAGATGCTCACCGCCGCACCAGCCAGCCGCGCAGTCCAGGCGCAGGCTGCCCGCACGGTCAAGCAGCTGACAGCAGACCAGGGAGACCTGCTGCTGTGCGGAGGGCCCAGCACCAGCGGACGCTTCGTCGCCCTCGCCCGCGCCGCCGCCCGCGCGGCGTATCAACCAGGCGGCGTCACGGTGCTGGGCATGCACCTGTGTCGCCAGGCGCATCCGGGATGCCCTAACCGTGACAGTCCACTTTAGACATTCGGAGTCGGACGCCGTCCGAGGAGATTGGGTAGGGACGGCACTTGCCGCTGGCACCGGTGCTTCGCGCGGTGCCGGCTGCCCTCATGCCTCCCAAACTCCGTCAATCGACTGTCTCGCAGAGAGCGCGCTGGCGTGGAATCGCGGTGAGCTGTCGGCCACGGGTGCGACCGGAGCCCAGCGAAAGGACAGGATCTCACGAGACGCGCCGCAGCGTGCAGAACGCGCCACACCAGCCATAGGAGGCTTGCCCGCGATCCCGCGCCGTCACCCGCACCGCCCACCAGCAAGGCAGCGTCACGGCTCCAGGTGTGCACCCGTGCCGGCAGCCCCACGACAACTGCCCCGACAACGCAGGGCGGCAGCGGATACCGCGGCGGGGATCGATCACCACATCGCACGGAAGGGAGAACAATGATCGTCTTGATACCGCGGCTGTCGACCCCACATCAGGCAGACCTGCTCGATGCGCTCGCCGGCATCGTCGACCGGCACGGTCTGCGCGCCGTCGTCGTCCCCCAGAAGATGTGCGCTCCGCGCATCCGTTGCGAGGCTTCAGTGCGCGGAACAGTTCACCACCGGGTGAGGCTGCGCCTGTTGCCCATGTCCGAGCGGTACTGGCTGCTGGGTCGAGATGGACGGCGCATCCACGCGGTCTGCTGGCATGGACACCGCGACGTACTGCGCGAGCTGTTCGACACCTGGCCGCGCGCCACGCTGATCAGCGCGCTGGCCACCTACCGCGGCGCGGATGACTTCGACGTCTCGCACCAGGACACGCAAGACAAGCACTCCGGCCTCGACGGTAGATGCCGGCCGATACGCGAATGCGCATGCATCGAGCCCGAGCACGACTCCGGGTATCGATGGCATGGCTCGCTCGACTCGGCAAGGTGGACGCCGGCGCTACTCGACGAGCAGGAATAGTCCGCATCGACAACGCGCCGGCCGGCCTGGCGCCAGGCGGCACAATCCACAGTAGACAGTCCGTCCTGAGTTCGGCTGCCCGGCAGTGTCGCTGGCCGCTGTTCACCATCACCCGGTCTCCGAGAGTCGACGCCACCTGCGTCGGCGCTCCGGAGACCGGGTCGTTTCGTCTGATTGGAGAACACCATGCTGCGCACTGTCGCTGCCCTGCTGGGCGGATCTGTCCTGACCATGTTCCTCGGATTCGGCGCGCTCGGCGCCATGCTCGGCGATGACGCGTCCAACACGTCCTGCACGGCGGTATCCGCTCCGGGCAGGATCGGCCACTACGACGCCTCCCAGACCGCCAACGCCGCCACCATCATCCGGGTCGGGCAGCAGCTGCACGTTCCGCAGCGCGGGTGGGTCATCGCGGTGGCCACCGCGATCCAGGAATCGTCGCTGCACAACCTGGTCGGCGGTGACCGCGACTCGGTCGGCCTGTTCCAGCAACGCCCCAGTCAAGGCTGGGGCACCCCCAACCAGCTACACACCCCGTCCTATGCTGCCGCGGCCTTCTACCACGCCCTGCAACGCGTGGCCGGCTGGCAGCACATGCCGCTGACCGCAGCAGCGCAGGCGGTCCAGAAGTCAGCTTTCCCCCACGCCTACGCGCAGTGGGAGACCGACGCCACCCACCTGGTGGACACCATCATCCTCCAACCATCCACGGTCGATGCGGCCGACGCCGCCGCCCTCCAGACCCGCCCGTCCACCCACCACACCAACAATGGGGCGTCTCCCGCTGGTACCATCCCGGCCGGATGCAGTGCCGCAACGTGGATCAGCCCCGTGATCGCCCCCATCTCCTCAGGGTTTCGTCCACCCGACCGCCCCGATCACAACGGGGCCGACCTGGCCGCAGCCCGCGGCACCACCATCCGCGCCGCGCACGCCGGCACGGTCACCGTCGCTCACTGCGACCCAGCGACCGGCAACTGCAACGTCAACGGGTCGATCACCACGCCAGGATGCGGCTGGTACGTCGAGATTCGCAGCCCCGATCACATCATCACCCGCTACTGCCACATGGCCGTACGGCCCACCGTCCACGTAGGACAGAAAGTGACGACCGGAGCCGCGCTCGGGGTGGTCGGGCAGTCTGGCAACGCCGACGGCCCACACCTGCACTTCGAAATCCATCTGCGCGACGACCCCAACCCGTCCGGGGCCGTCGACCCGGTCGCCTTCTACCGCAGCAAACACCTGGTACTAGGCCATAAGCAGACGGCCAACCGCTGACGGCCCTGGTGTGAACCGAGGTACGGCCGCGCGGCTACCTGCCCGGGGCAAAGGACGGCGACTACTGGGCCGTAGCTGATTCACCTCAGCCGGGACGTCGCGCACGGCGGCATCGCCGTGTGATGACCGCCGAGCATCCGCTCGTCTGAGCGGCTACCGATCGCCGTCAACATCCGCCGGGATTCGTCGCAGCGGACGCGCTTTCCCTTCATCGCCTCATCGCCGGCGCCCTCTGACGCTGGTGACCAGACAAGGAGCTGATCATGTCCCACCACGATGCGCAATCCGGTGAAACCGTCGTGCGCGCCGGGTACCTCGCCCTGCGCCACACCCACCGCCGTGACACGGGCCCCGTGTTCGTCCTCGGGGTCACGCGCCTGTATCCGCTGCGGCTGGATCTGGTGACGGTCGCCTGGAACTGGGCGCACGCGCAGGAGATCGTCCACATCCACGCCGACAGCAACCACGCCCGTCCCGAAGCCGGCGTGTTCGCCTATACCTGCCACATCGGCAGCCCCGCCTCCGGCATGGCCGCCACCTGTCTGCACACGCCCAGTCTCGCGGCCGCCCGCGCCGCGTTCGCCGAGCTGGTCAACGACGGCGGCTACGACGGTGTCGGCGCCGACGGCCCTGACGCGGTCATGGACATCTACCCCTACGGCCCCAATGACACCAGCGAAATGTCCCACGGAGACTACCCACTGGCTCGGTGGATGGTCGGTGCCCGCCGCAACGAGCAGTACACGCTGCGGCAGGTGCAGGTGTGATGCGCACCTACCGCACCCGTCTCGAAGTCTGGGGCTGCGTGCAGGGCAGAGCCGGCGAGATCGTCGTGCTGCACTTGGTCGGCGTCAATTTCGACGACGCGGTGCGGGCGCTGTCGGGCGGGCTGTCGGTCGCCTGCGACACGCAACGGGACGCGTGGCCGGCCGGACACCACAACCGACGCGCAGTTGGCCAGTTCCGAACCTACCGACAGTGGCGGATTCGGGCGGCGCAGAGCCTCGGCTCCCGGCATGTCTGCGAACGCGACCTGTCAGCCGATGTGGACTACCCGCACACGGGCGCCGATGGGGCCCCGAAGTGGCGATGCTGCACCGCCACCGCGACCTGCATGCGTCGCGCCGCGGCACGGCAGGGACTGGACTGCTACCACCCGGCGGGGTTTCTGCGTTCCGACCAGCGCCTGCACGACATCGACCGCGTCCCGGTGATCGACCTGACCGATGGTCGGGTCCTGACCGTCTGCGGGCGGCACGCGCCGTGGTTCCGCGATCCCCGCAGGTTCTGCTGATCCCGCGATCTCTCCCACCGACACGCGACAGCCGAGTCCAGACAACGAGCGCGTGTAGCGGCGCAGCGTCGATGGCTCGGCCAACCCCCGCAACCGACTGAACAGGAGGCCATGTGCCATGACACGCCACTACCGGATCACCGCGACCGGTCACAGCGACGACCACCAGTTCGACACCGACGACCCGCAGCAGGCGATCGACACCCTGCACCAGTGGACGTTCGAGGCGACCGCCTGCCTTGACACCGACGAGGAAGCCGCCCGCTACGCCTGGGTGTATCGCGTCAGCCCGGCCGACCTGGACGGGATCACCGTCGAGGTCCGCGGCTACCAGATCGACGTGAGCGTCAGCGACCCCGACGCCCCGGAGCTGGCCCGCTACCTGCATCCGGCCGCCCTTGCCAGCGGGAGCCCGCAGGTGCACGCGCGGCTGGCGCTGACCGAACTGGTCGGCCCCGCATACCCCACCATCGCCGCCTGGGTCGCCGAGCACGGCGCGCTGGCCACCCTCGCGTGGCTCACTGACCACGAGGATGCCGCCTGGCTGCGCGAGAGCATGCCGTATCGGCATCCGACCACCATCGACACCACCGCGATCCTCGACTACGCCGCCCGGCACGGCTTCTGCTACCTCACCGCCCAGGATGCGGGCTGGCCGCTGCGTCTGCCGCACCCGGTCTACGAGGTAGCCGGCGGGGCGTTCACCACCCCGCTGGGCCTGTGGGTGCACGGCACCAGCCGGCTGGACCTGCTCGCCACCGACGGCGGTATCGCCGTGGTCGGACGCCAGGACCCCAGCGACTACTGCGGCGAGCTGGCGCAACGCTGCGCACATGCGCTGACCACTCAGCGAGTCACAGTGTGTGCCGGGCTGAGTGGCACCGGCGCCGCCGCACACCGCGGCGCCGCCCTCGCCGCGGCGACAGGGTCGGGCACCCGCAGCGTCGTGGTGCTGCCGATCGGGCCTGGCGGGCGACTGAACCTCACTCAATGCCAGCGCCTCGCCGGCTCCGCAGAACACGCCGCTCTGGTGTCGTGCTGGCCGATCGGATACACCGACTACCACCAGGCGGGCATTGCCGACCGGCAGGACATGCTCGCCGCGGCGATGTGCGGGCAATTCCTGCAGATCTGCGGCACTGACGCGCCCTGGCAGCTGGCACCAGCGCGGCTGGCCGCAGCCCTGCACCACCAGGTAGTCGCCATCCCGGGCGCGCTGGATTCGGCTGGCGCCCGCGGCCCTCATCGACTGATCGCCGAGGGAACAGCGGGCCTGATCACCGACGCCAGCGACCCGCTCGGCCTCGGGCACGAGCCGGCCCGGGCGCTCGCCGGTCCTGCCCGCGTGGTCGAGTCTGATCCCGGCCTCGACCACGACCGGCGCTGCGGCTGCGGCGGACGCGGCGTCCACGGCATCGACCACACCGACTGAGCGTCCGTAGTGGACAGCCACAGAGAGGCCACGGCTTCGCCTACACGACCGAGGCGAACATGCTGATCCGCCGCCCGGGTGCGCGGGCACGGTCACCGCCGCAACGCCTTGTCGCCACACCGCCGAGTCCCCGGCCCGGTCCCGAACCTTTGGGGCCGGGCCTGTTGCTTGTTCCCGTCTCTCCCGTGCGCTGGTGAGCCCTCCATATCACCGCGACGCCCGCCCGGGGGGAGACCCCGGTACCGGTGTGCGCGTGAACCGCGGGGCTCGCTGGTGCACCTACCGAAAGGTGACACCACCCGATGACCACCACCACACTGACCGGCCACCAACCGGAGTCGGTCAGCAACCACCAGGCCTGCGCCGGATGCGGCACCCCGCTGGACCCGGACGGCGCCGCGTGCACCGGCTGCCGCCGCTGCCCGACCTGTGGGTCGCAGCGTCGTCGTATTCAGCCCGGCGGCAGCACCGACTGCGACGGCTGCGACTGGTACTGCGACGACTGCGAAGACTGGTTCGCCGCGGCCGACACCTGCGGCTGCCTGATCTGCACGTTCTGCAGCACGCGCATCAGCGACGGCGATCAGTACACGATCGGCCGCAAAACGCTGTGCGAGGACTGCACCTACTACTGCGACGACTGCGAGGCTCGGATCCCGGAGGGCGAGGACTGCGAGTGCCCGACCTGTGATCGCTGTGGAGATCGCGTCGCCGACAACGACTCGTACTGGGTCGACGGCCGGCAGCTGTGCGATGGCTGCACCTGGTACTGCGACGACTGCGAAACCACCGTCGAAGACGGTGATCCCTGCTCCTGCCAACGGCTCAACGGTCTGGTCCACAGCTGGGGCTATCTGCCGGAGCTGATCTTCCGAGGCGCCGGGCCGCTGTATCTGGGCATGGAACTGGAGATCGCGATCCCCAACGAACTGCAGCACGCGTGCGCCGAGCTCGCCGTTGACACACTCGGCGACCTCGGGTTTCTCAAAGAAGACGGCACGGTCAACGGGTTCGAGCTGGTGACCCACCCCATGACCTACACCTGGGCGATGTCCGGGTTCCCTTGGCCGCTGCTGCCGCAACTGCGCACGGCCGGCGGTAGCGACACCGCTCCCAACACCGGACTGCACGTGCACCTGTCCCGCGCGGGCTTCGATGGCCCAGCCCACATCCACCGATGGATGAAGCTGATTCACCGCAACCGCCACCACGTCCTGCAACTCGCCCGCCGTGACAACGACCGCTACGCGGCGTTCACCGACGAGGAACGACGCGCGGTCGTCCACTACGCCAAGAAGCAGTCCGTGTCGGGCAAGTACCGGGCGATCAACACCTGCCCCGAAGACACGTTCGAGCTGCGGATGTTCGCCTCTTCCCTCCAACCCGAGCACGTGCAGGCCGTGTTGGGCTTTGCCGACGCGTCGGTGGAATACACCCGCACGTTGACCGTCGCCGACATCGCGCACGGCAATGGATGGGGCTGGGAAAGCTTCCGCAGCTGGGTGAGTGAGCACGACCAGTACGCGCCCCTGGCGGCCGAGCTGGGCGAGGCGGTGCCCGCATGTGCCTGATCACCTTCCTACCCGAGGGCATCGAACCCGACGCGGAGGCTCTCGTCGCTGGGGCGGACTGCAACCCCGACGGGCACGGCTACGCCATCGTCGACGGTGATCGCCTGCTGGTCGAACGCGGGCTGGACGCGCACGAGCTCGTCGAGGGCTTCCTGACCGCGCGTCGAGCCCATCCGGCTGGTGCGGCGCTGTTTCACTCCCGCCTGGCCACCCACGGCGTGATCAACACCGCCAACTGCCACCCGTTTCGCCTCGGCGCAGACAGACGCACCGTGATGGCCCACAACGGAATCCTGCCCCACGACGTGCGCCCGAAGAAGGGGGAGCGGCGCAGCGACTCGCGCATCGCGGCCGAACGCTACCTGCCTCGACTGGGCTCATTGCAGATGCTGTCAGTACGGCACGAGATCGAGCGATGGATGGGCACCGGCAACAAGATGGTGCTGCTCACCGCCGACCCTGCCTTCGACTCCACCGCGTACCTGCTCAACGAACAAAGCGGCTTCTGGGTCGACGGTGCCTGGTACTCCAATCTGAATTTCGTCGACGCGTCGGGCCCGTGGCGGCCAGAACGAGAGCGCGACGTCTGGGCGTGCCTGCGGTGCGACGGCCCGGTCGGCGAGACCGGCCTGTGCCTTCAATGCGGCTACTGCCAATTCTGCGGCGGGTACGCCCCGTCCTGCGAGTGCTGGGATCACCTCGACACCTGGTCCGCCTGACACCGAAGTCCGATATCGACAGTCCACAACAGACAGTCCAGACCGACATCGGTCGCGTTGAGCCGCACCGGCCAGCAGCGGTGTCGCTGCTTCACGCCTGGTGCGGCTCAACCCCGTGCAAGAAGGGCTACATCGTGACCCACACCGATACTGATCTGGCGGAGTTGGTCCACCAGATCACCGACACACTCGCCACCGCGTTCACTGCGATGGCCATTGCCGACGAGGAGATCGACCGTGCCGCCCGCGAACACCCCGCTGACGCCGACCTGCTGTATCACGCGTTGACACTGCTGGTCCCGACTCACTCGCTGATGGCCACCGGCCACCTGTTGCGTGCGCACTGCCGCGAATTGCTGAGGCGTGTGGTGAACGCTGAAGACACCCGGCCCGGCACGGCGGCCGAGGTGTGCTGCGTCTGCCATGACATCAGCCTGGCCACCCCGCTCAGCAGCCCTGCCGTGGGCCTGTACATGCGGATGTGGACCGCCGCCGGCCTGCCCAGTACCGCGATCGACACCGGCGACGCCGCGCACCACGAAACCCTGGAAGCAGAACGGATCGACGAGCTGGAGGCCGACACCCGCCGCCGGCTCGCGGTCGCCGACCGGCATCTGAGCGCCGTCTCGTGCACCGGAAGCCACCACGGGCGAACGGTGTCCTGCCGCTTCGCCGAGGTCCACGGCGACTAACCGCCATCAGACACCGGCTGCTGACCGCAGCTGGCCACCACACCACTGGGCCTTGCCGAGGCGCATCCGACGCCTGGTGAGGCCTTCTTGCTGCGCCCGCGCCCCGACGCCATCCCCGGCCTCGGGGCGCGGGCGCCCCGTGCTGTGAAAGGACAACAAGCCATGACCACCGTCTGCACGATCCCCCAACCCGAACACCCGATCGGACCCGACGCCCTCGACCGGCGCCGATGCGTGTGCCGCCACTGCCGACAGCAGCTGGAAACCTGCACCGGCTGCCGCACCGTGCACCACCTGGATCAGCCCTGCCTCGTGTGCACCACCTGCCAGCGGTGCGGGGAGGCGCATCGGCCGGACGCGGGGATCATCACCGCCCGCGGCTCACGCATCTGCTCCGGCTGCGCGGTGCGCTTCTACCAGCGCTGCACCGACTGCGAATCCTGGAACCGGATCGGTGATCGCTGCGGGCACTGCGATACCCCACCGCCGCAGCTCATCCACCCCTACAGCTACACGCCGACCCCGGTCTTCCACGGCGACGGCCCGCTGTATCTGGGTGTGGAACTGGAAATCGACGCCGCGCCCGAACGGGTCCGCGAGCTCGCCCGCATCGCCACGACCGGACTGGGCACGCAGGGCTATCTCAAGTACGACGCCACCGTGTCCGGCTTCGAGATCGTCACCCACCCGATGTCGCACGCCTACGCGACGCGCCAGTTCCCCTGGTCGCTGCTCCCAGAGCTCGCGGCAGCCGGCGCCCAGACATCACCCAACACCGGGATGCACGTGCACCTGTCCCGCGCCGGATTCGACGGCGACCCACACCTGTACCGGTGGATGAAACTGATCTACCGCAACCCGCGGCCGGTACAGCGCCTCGCCCGCCGCCAATCGGACTACGCCCGCTTCAGCACCGACGAGCGAGCCGGCGTCGCCGACATCGTCAAAGGCACCGCCCGAGGCTACGGGCACGCCGCGGTCAACACGCTGCACGCCGACACCATCGAACTACGGGTGTTCGCCGCGAGCCTGGATCCGGCCACGGTCCGCGCCGCGCTCGGATTCGCCGCCGCCACCGTCGACTACACCCGCCACCACCAGCCCGCCCCACCCCGCGATCGGATCTGGGAGTGGCAGCACTTCGCCCGCTGGGTCACCCGCCACGGCGGCTACCCGGAGCTCGCCGCCCACCTCGCCTACCACACCCCACCTCACACCAGCCAGCACACAGATCAGCGAGCAGTGCGTCAGCTCTCGGCCCCTCGGCAGGGGAGGCGGGCATGACCGGCCACACCCCACCGGCGCTGCGGCTACGCACCATCGAGCCCGCCCGCGACCGCATCCAGGCCGTGGAACTGACCACCACGACCGGCGTGTGCAGCCTGGGCAAGCTGTGGCAGATCGTTGCCGGCCGCTACACCGCACTACCGGTCGGCTGCCCCGTCGCCACACCCCTGCTGGCCGATCCGCAGCCCCTGCTCGACTGGCTGATCGACCGCCTGCAGCACCCGACCCGCGCCGCCGCCACCGCCCGCCGCTGGGCAGCCGCCGCGACGGCCCACCGCGGCCCCACCACCGCACCCGGCCCGTCGCTGTGGGCGAACTACCTGCACGCCGAAGCAGCCCACCTCGACAAGGCCACCACTGGACCCCACCAGCCCATCGACCCCCAACCGATCGACCAGCGGCCGGCAGCGCCCCGGAAGGACTGCCCACCCCGCAACAGCAACTGACCGGGAAAGACCTCGACGGACGGCACCGAGGCACTGTGTCGACGACGCCGAGTCAACCGACGCCGGCGACGCGCCGCTGATAGCCCGCCGCGCCACGCACCGACTCTGCGGTGCGTCCGCCGCCGCCTCACCAGCCACTGCGATTCGGTTCCGCCGTGTCGAGAGTGTGCTGCCTGAGCTCATCGCGATGGCCGGGACGCGCACCAGCGTCCCGTCCATCGCTGTCTTGCCGTCTGCTGTGCCGATCGACCGGAGAACCCACACATCCCCGCCGCATGGCGGGAACACCAGAAAGGACCGACACCAGATGACCAACCAGCCCCGTATCAACGGGCACGCCAGCGCTGCGATCCCCGAGGACACCTTGATCGCAGTCGCGCTGCTCGAACAGTTCCAGATCACCCCCAACGACGATCGTCTCCAGATCGGGATCTTCACCACCACCACCTGCGCCCCACTGGAGCTCAGGAGCCGGCGGCTTCGGCTGCCCGACCTCGACCTGGCTGCCGGCCAGCGGCTGGCCCGCATCATCAACACGGTCACCGACGACGGCCACACCATCCGCGAACAGGCTCAGCAGGAAGCGGCAGCACCGGTGCTGGCCTGGTGGATGGCGGTCGGCTACACAGACGGCCTGCGGCTGGTGGTGGCCGTCACACCCGCCGGGGTCTGGTACGACGCTGCCGCAGACCACGCGGGCAGCGATCCGACCATCTGCCGCTACAACGGCGGCGAACCGTCCGGCGTCGACGCGATCGTCGATTGCCTGCGGGAGCTGGCCTTCCCGGTCACGCTGCAGCACCAGACCACGGACGCCTGGGTGGCGTCGGAGACCCGCATGTGTGGCTGCTGGCATCCCTTCGCCGCCCATCGACTCGACGGCCCCGAGCACGGCTGCGACCAGGACTGCGACTGCCGCCGGTTCGCCTCCACCGAGGACCATCTGCCGGGCCGGTGGGTCCTCGACACACCCAAGATGCTGGCCACGCTGAAGCTTGCCGATAGCTGCGCCACGGCCGCCCACCACACGAGCCCGGACGGCCAACGCTGGCACTGGGTGCCCGACTTCCTCACCCGACTCGACGTCTGACAACGACGCCACACCGATGACCGGGCGCCGTGACAGCCACGGCCAGCCGGTCCTGTCCCCGCGCGGGGCTCGTCTTGACACCGGGTACCGCGCGCTGCCCGAACCCCACTGAGAAGAACCAACAAACGCCCTCGACGAACGCGGGCACCAGCCACATGCGGCCGGTGCCCGCGTTCGCGTCGCCAGGAAGGACGGCCATGACCGACCACGACCGCCAACACCGCCAGCCGGTACGGTTGAATACACCGGAGGCGCTGCTGACCGCGATCCCCTACCTGCTCGGCTACCACCCCTGCGAACGGCTGGTCGCCCTGCTGCTCAACGTCAACCACGTCGAGCTGATCCTCTCCTACGAGCTCGATACGCCCGACATTGCCACTCACCTGGTCGACTGCGCACGACGCCATCACGCACCCGCCGTGGCCCTGGCACTGTTCAGCGACCTGGGCTCGGCGACCACCCTGCTGCGCTCAACCGCGCACGCGGCACGCACTGCGGGCATCCGGCTGTTGGGGCAGATGCAGATCCAACACGGCCGCTACCAGGTCCTCGACCCTCACGACGGCGAACGCACCGGCTGGCAGCAATTCGGGCCCGACACCGCGATCCAAGCCACGATGGTCACCCACGGCCTCGTCGCACACGCGCACCGCGCCGACCTGGACAAGCAGTTCACGCCCGTGACCGGCGCCGCCCGCGACGCCATCCGCCACACCACCATGGTGATCAACCAGCGCTGGCAGCACCGTTCGCGTCGCGACGCGAACAAGACGCGCCACGCCCTGCGCGCGATCGGCCTGCGTTACCTGGCCACCATCGACCGCCAGGTGCGCGCAGACCCCACCCAGACGATCGCCCTGCCCGACAACCACCTCGCGCAGCTGGGTATCTGCCTGCGCGAGGTCGCGGTACGCGACGCGGCGATCGAGTACCTCGACACCAACCTGGCCGCCTACCAACAACTCTGGTCGCAGATGATGCGCCGCGTCGACCACGACGACCTGCCCGCCTGCGCCACGATCTGCGCGTTCGCCTTCTGGCAGGCCGGCGATTCGGTGAGCGCGGGCTTCGCGATCACCCACGCGCTGGATGCCGACCCGGGCTACCGGCTGGCCCAGCTGTTGCGTACCGCGCTCGACGCGCAGATCCCACCAAACGACCGAGCGCACAAGCACGCCCACGCCACCCCGCACAGCGCTGAGCGCTGAGAGCCGCACCGGGCTCACGCCGGGTGCGGCTCTGCCTCCATCGCCCCGACGACACCCGAGTCGCCGCACCGTCCACCGCGCCGTTGCCGCCCAGGCGGGCCGGCGCATCATGCCCAGTTCCCGACGCGGGCACCCGCCTGCCCCCTGTGGTCCGGGTGCCCGCGTTCCCCGCTGTTGAAAGGAATCTGATGTTGCCAAGGCTTGGCTCAGCACACTGCGACTGCGGCTGCGTCATCCACGCACGAGCGCCGCGCACCCGCTACACCGACGCGGGCTGTTCCTGCCGACTGACCTGCGGCTCACAACCGGCGAGTCTGCTGATCCCCGATTGGGGGCTGCCACGGTACGCGATGTTCCTCGACGCGGCCGGCGCCCTGATCACCGTCGCCATCGACACCGACGGCCAGCCGGACTGGCCCACCGCAGGAGAGATCCACTACACCCATGTCCTGGCGTCGGCCCGCCCGGTGCTGGCACACCTGCTGGAAGCGATCGCACTGCTGACCCCGCCGGCCGGTCGGGGGATGGCGGCGGCCGACGCCTGGCTGCTTCGCGGCCTGATCGATGCCATCGCCACCCAGGTTCGCCACGGCGAGCACCTGGAACACGGCGACGCCGCCCCACACCGCCAGCCCGACACCAGCAGGGATACCTGCCCCAGCGACTGCCCACTGCGCCGCTACAACCGGCTGCAGCCGAGCTGTCGATGCCGGCTCAGTTGTGTCCTGCACGGGGTGGCGCTGGTCAGCGGTAGGCAGGTCTGGGTTCCTGACGGCAGTGTCCTGCATGGCCTGGCCGCCACCGTGGACGGGGAAATCGACTGGCCCAGCCACCGCACCGTCCTGATCAGCCCGCCACCGGCCCCACTGCGCGACGAGCTGACCGCGACCCTGACGGCCCTGTCCACACTCCACGACCGGCCGTCGCGGCCCGCGCCGCTCGACCAGGTCATCGGTCACCTGCACCAGGCGCTCACCGAACACCTCCGGCAGCACTGAGCCCGCCTCCGATGGCCGGGACGCCCACCGCGCCCCGGGCATCGCCGTGCGCACGCCACCTTTCGGCCGACCGGCCGGAGACATCGCGCTGCCACCGCACGGCGGGCAGCCAGGAAGGAGCACTCCGCATGACCGACCAGCACCGGATCAACGGGCACAGCCACCCGACACCGCCGGAGGAGATCTCGATCTGTGTCGCGCTGATCCAGCAGTTTGCGACCATCCCGCTCGACGGCCGGGCCCGGGCCGGGACGTTCACCCGCCGCACCGCCGGGCAGACCGTTCAGCTGGCCAGCGCACCCCTGCCTCTGCCCGACAGCGAGGTAGTGCTCGATCAGCGACTCGCACGGTTCATCAACACCGTCACCGAGCCCGGCGAGCCGACCATCCGGCAGCAGTTCCTGCACGAACATCCCGGGACGGTCGTGGCGTGGTGGACGACGATCGGCTTCAGCGACGGGGCACGCCTGACGGTGGCTACCACCCCCGCCGGCGGCTGGTACGACGCCGCCGCAGACCACGCCGACGCCGACCCGACAATCTGCCAGTACGCCGACCCGAGCGCAGTGGACTGGATCAACCCGATCACCGGGCTGTTGGAGGAGCTGGCCCGCCCCGCCACTCTGCGCCCCCAGACCCCGACGGCGTGGGCGGCGTTGCAGACACGCATGTGCGGCTGCTGGCACCCGTTCGCCGAACACCACCTGACCGGCCCCAACTACGCCTGCGACCACGGCTGCGGATGCCACCGGTTCTGCTCCACCGACGACGACCAACAGGGTCGGTGGATCAACGACTCACCGGCTGTGTTGGCAGCGCTGAACGTGGGCGGCAGCTGCCCGACCGCCACGCACCACACCGGGCCCGACGGGCGGCGCTGGCACTGGGTTCCCGACTTCCTCACCCGCCACGGCCGGTGAAGGAGCTCACCCATGCCTACCAGCCTTGACGCGGTAGACCAGGACATCCTCGACCGGCGCCGGACCCGACTCGACGCCCAGCACGGCCCACGGGTCGGTGACTTCGTCGAGTTCACCGACGGCGCCACCCGACGCATCAGCTACCTCTGGACCGTGCCGGACGGCCAGAAGGCGCAGACCAGCACCGACGGCCGCTTCTACCTCGGCGACGATGGCGTCGACTTCTCCGGCTCGCTGTACCCGGCGGTGCCCACAGCCAGCCTCACCGACACCGCCCGCACCCGCCTCGGCGCGGTGTGGCTGTTCCACCACGACCGTTGGCGCGCCTACAACGCCATCACCACCGTGATCCCGTTCCGCGTCTATGCCTGCCACCTGCCGGCACCCCACTAACAACCACCGATATCGATCCTGCGAACGCGGGCATCGGCCACCTCGGCCGGTGCCCGCGTTCGCGCATGTTGGAGAGGACATCATGGCCGACCACGACCGTGTCACCCTGCCGCTTGCCGTGGCCATCCCGGACGGGATGCTGACCCTGATCCCGTACCTGACTGGCTATCACCCGTCCGGGCGACTGGTGGCGCTGTTGGCCGACGAGCACGGCGACTGGGCGATCGCCACCTACGAACTCGACGATCCGCAACTGCTGCCGCATCTGATCGGCTGCGCACATCGCCGGCAATTGCCCCTGGCCTTTCTCGCCTCCTACAGCCCGCTGGATGCCGCGGCAGACCACGCCCGCGCCGTGAGCGCCGGCGTGCGCGCCGAGGGCCTGACGGTCGTCGGGCAGGTACAGGTCAATCGTGGCCACTACCGGTCGCTGGATGGTGTGCGGGATGTCTGGGGAGATTGGCAGCGCGCCGAGCTCGACGCCCTGGTCGCGGCCGAGATGGTCATCCAAGGACGAGCCGTGTTGGCCGACCGCGAACAGTTGGCCGCCCAGTACGCGCCCGTCACCGGGCCGGCCCGCGACCGCATGAGCGCAGCCACCGCCATCGCTCAGCGCTTCTGGGACCAGCAACACCGCCACGACCAGGCCACCGCCCGCCGCGCGCTGCGCGCGATCAGCCTGCGCTACCTGGACGAGATTGACGACCACCTGCGATCCGAGCCCACCCACGGCCTCGACCTCGGCCTCGACGACATGGATGTCGCGCTGCTGGGCATCGCGCTGCGCGATGAGACCGTCCTGAACGCCGCCTTGCTGCGCGCCGACCGCGACCCTCGGGGCTACCAGCAGGTGTGGGCCGAGATCGCGCGTCGCGTCGACCACGCCGACCGTCCCGCGCCCGCGACCATCGCGGCGTTCACCTGCTGGTGCTGCGGTAACGCCGACACCGCCGCCATCGCCCTGCACCACGCGCTGACCGCAGACCCCACCTACCCGCTGGCCCGGCTGCTGCACGCCGGGGTCACCGCCGGCCTGCCCGCCCCGAGCTGGGCGTACCTGATGCGCCCCACCGCCGCTGACACCGACCCGCACTGATCACCAACGCGCGGCCCACACCACATACGACCCGCCGCGCCGCCGGCATTCGGGGGTCCGGTCGCGTTCTGCGCGGTCGCCACCAGCCGCTGTTCGTGACCGCTGGGACGCCCACCCGGTGTCCCGACGGTCGCCTCCTACCCCCCGAGCGTCGATCAGCCAATCGGCGCCGTCTACTGCCCGCCGCCCGGCGGACATCAAGAAAGGACACCTCTCTTTTGAGCAAGGAAGCCCGCATCAACGGCCACACCCACCCGCAGCCGCCCGCGGAACAGCTGCTGCGCATCGTGATCGCGGAGAAGTTGCCCACCATCCCCATCGACGGCATCGCCCGGGTCGGGGTGTTCACCTCCACCACCGTGGCCGGCGCTGTGCTGTTGACCGGGGCGCAGCTTGGCCTGCCGGATGACGACACGGTGCCCGACCAGCGGCTCGCGCGGTTCGTCAACACCGTCGCCGACGCCGACCGGCCGACCATCCGCGAACAGTTCCTGCAGCAGGTGCCCGGCACGCTGTTGGCGTGGTGGCTCACGATCGGGTTTTCCGGCGGGGCGCGGCTGCTACTGGCCGCCACCCCGGACGGAGTCTGGTTCGACGCCGCCACGACCGGGCACGACGCCGAGGCGGACATCGGCCGCGCCGATCATGCCCCGGACGGGTTTGACGAGATCGTCGGGTTCGTGCAGGAGATGGCCTGCCCGGTGACGCTGCAGCATCACACCCCCGCCGCATGGCAGGCCAGCGAGTTGCGGATGTGCGGCTGCTGGCACCCGTTCGCCGAACACTGGCTCGACCGAACCGATCACCCCTGCACGCAGAACTGCGGCTGCCGGTCGTTCGCCTCCACCGACGATGCGCTTACCGGCCGGTGGATCCGCGACACCCCCGCCGCCCTGGGCGCGCTTGGCCTCGACGGCAACTGCGCCACCGCCTGCCATCACACCGGGCCCGACGGGCGGCGCTGGCACTGGGTGCCCGACTTCCTCACCCGCGCAGCCCACTGAGGCCTGCCACGGCCCAGCTCGCCTGGTCGCCGCAGGCCCACCGCCACCCGATGATCGCGAACCGTCCTGCGCGGGCATCGGCCACGTCGGCCGGTGCCCGCGCTCGCCGCCCAAGTCCCACCCGACGGGCGCTACCGCGCCGAGAACACCACAGCCCGCGACTGAAGGAGAGGGGCAACGTCATGCTCATCGCGCACGTCAACAACCACGCCGGCACCATCACCATCTGGCACAGCTGGACCGACCACCACGGCGGCACACACCGTGTGCAGGTCGAATCCTGGCACCACGCGAGGCAGGGCAGCAGCAGCCTTGCCGGTCGCGGCTACCGGGTGATCGGCACCCTCGGAAACGACTATGCCCTGTCGCCAGACCACGACCGGGCCCACGAGGGTGTCCGGCGCGCCCAGACCAGACACGAGCCGTCCTGCCCGGGCTGCGACGGCACGGCCAACACCCGGGACGGGGCCGCCCCGCGCGCGGAAGCGGCCAGTACAGGCCACCGCGACCGGCCTGCGGTGCCCGGCGTGGCGAACCCCGACAACGAGGTGACTGGCCACCAGCGGTGCGACGCGCCGGGCGGCGGGCGGGTCATCAACCAGCACACCAACGACATCGGCGACTACTGCCCCTGGTCCGACGTGGCGGTGTCCGCCGGCTACCCGGCCGACTGCTGCCCGGCCCGCTGCCAGGCCTCGGCGGTGACGTACGCGGATCCGAAGACCACCGCAATCGACGACCACCACACCAGCCGGTCGGTGGGACTCGACCGCACCGCCGACGACAACTCACCCCGGCACTGAACGGCCGGTGCGCACCTGCATAGGTCGGCCGGTGCGCCAACCACCAACCCGTGACCCTGAGTCGACAAGGAGACCCGTTGTACACCGCGCTGATCCACCGACCCGGCTGCCTACCCGACACCACCGAGCCGCCACCCGAGTTCGACACGCCCGCTGATGCCTGGCACTACCTCGCCGAACAACGCGCCGCTGAAGAAGACCACGACCCCGCAGAACCCTGCGATACCGCCGGCGGCGCAGACACCGAGCCCAGCTCCACCTACCAACAACTGGTGCACTGTGCGAATCGGCCCGCCCCGACCGCGGGCTGGGACGGCACCGGAACTATCCACGGCCCCACACCCGGCGCCGACACCCTCGGAGACCTCGGCTGGTGCTACACCGTGGAGGCCATCACCGAACCACTGGACTGCCAGACACCCGGCCACGATCACAACGCCCACGACACCAACGGCACCCCGACCACCGGACCGTCGCGTTGCCCCCAGTGCCGAGCCCTGTGCCACTTCGACGACCGGGTCGGTGACTACCAGCACGACGGGCCCACCATCCCGGACTGTTTCCTGATCCGACGCCACCCGGCGGCCGCGCCCTGCCTGCGCCCCGGCACCGATCTGGACACCACGCCCAGCTCGACCGGCCTCCCACAGGATGCCGCGGCCCCGACCCACTCGGCGGAGCCGCTGACGCGCATCCGCTGGACACGCACCAGCCTGAAACAAGCCTCCCGAACCAGATCCCTGTCCATCGTGCAGCGTGTCGTGGGCTGGTGGATGTCGCTGGGTGCCTCGGTGCGGTCTCTGACCCGCCGTGGCCGCAGCGCCGGCCCCAGGGTTCGGCGGTTGCTGGACATGTCGACCCAGCACATCCCGCTGCAGATCCTGGAGGACGGGTTGCACACCGTGTCCGGGCTGGTCGTCTACTCGACGCGCTACGGCTGGCTGATGTGGGTGCCGGCCGACCCCGCGGCACGAGCCGCCGAACAGATCGACCCGCCGCCAGCCGCACTGGTGGCCATCCAACGGTATGCCCGCCGATACGGCTGCGACTTCGTCCTGTTCGACGCCGACGCAGACACCGACCCGCATCTCCCTCTTTACCCGCAGGCCTGATCGCTCCCACGCGATCGACCGCTGCCCGGCCCCCCGCTTACGGCGACATCCGCGATCGGGCGGGCCGGGCCGAAGCCGGGGCCGACCACGCGCCGCCGTCGCGCTGGCCGGCCCCTTTTTCATGCCCACACAACGGAAGGAACTGCTGGATGAGCGCATCCTCCACGCCGCGCAGGCCGCGGCTGCTGACCCAAAACTCCCGACTGCGACCCCACGGCATCTTCAACTGGACCCTGCCCGCCTGGGCCGGCCGGCTACCCGACGGCCGCACCTACAACACCTGCCCGTCGGCCGGGGTATGCCGACACATCTGTTACGCCCTACACGGCACCTACCGCATCCCGACCGTCAAGGCCCGCCACCAGGCGAACCTGCGGCTGGTCCTCGACGAGTCCGACGCCTTCGCTGCTGCCATGGCCGCCGACCTCGAACTGCCGGTCCTGCAGGGAAAGTGGGTACGCATCCACGACGCCGGCGACTTCTTCACCGACGACTACACCCGCACTTGGCTCCAGCTGATCCGCACCCACCCGGCCGTGCGCTTCTACGCCTACACCAAGGAAATCAGCCGGTTCCGGCGACTCGTGGAACCTGACCCTCCCACCAACTTCCGCTGGGTCTACTCCTACGGCGGCACCCAAGACCACACCCTGGACCCCGCAGCCGACCGGGTCGCCGACGTGTTCCCCACCACCGAGGACGCCAAGGACGCCGGCTACCACTCCCAGGCCGACTGCGACCTGCTCGCAGTCACCGGCCCGGCCCCGGTCGGGGTGACCGCCAACCGCATCCCCGCCGCCCTGCGTTTGCAGGGCGACCGCAGCCTGCGCACCTGGCAGCAGCACAACGCGGCCACCGCACGCCGGCGCCGCCACCGCGGCGCGCCGACCGGGATCGGCTGCACTCACGCCGCCTCCCACGACAGGACCACCACATGACCACCAGCCCCATACCCGAACCCTTCAACGCCGCCGAGCGGCGCCACCCAGACGCTGTGGATGCTCGTTTGCCGCCAGCAAGACGGCCCGTATCCGACAGCAAGAAGCACGAGTGAACGCCCTACAGAACCAGAGGGAATCGTGAGTACCCGAACCATCAGCCTTGACCGAGACCCGTACGCACTGAACGACATCATGAAGTTTGACCACCCGATCAGGTCCACGGGCGACTCTGCCGTACGGGAGTACTTGCCTGGCGTCTACGCGCCGGTGGCTAGCATGAACACTGACTCCGACGGGCAGGTACTCGCCGAACACGAACTCGACATGCTGGCAGAACTGCGATCACAGGGATGGGAAGCACTGACCGGGTGGTCAGGTCAGCATGGCTACAACGGCCCCATCATGCATCCGTCCGAGTTGGTCTGCGGCGCACTTGCCGAGTACATCCTCTCCACACCCGGCACCTACGTTGCCGTCGCGGTGGAGACAGAAGACCAAGACGATCCCGCCGGATGGCTGGTCTTGCGACACATCGAGACTGCCGTCAAGGAGAGCAAGTAGTGATGCGACTGACCATCCACATGCCGTGGACGTTGTCCGCCACGGTCGCGGTTCCGCTGGCTGACTCCGATCGCGTGGCACGTCAACGCATGCGGTCGGTGGGTTGTGCCGGATGTGATGCAGCCGGACAACTACGTGGTACCAATCGCCGATCGTGAACCGGGGTTGCCAACGTGAACGGCAAGCGTCCCGGACCACCAGTACCACCGGCGCCGGATGCCCACCACTCTGGCAGCTAGGAGGACGGCCGGGCCGCGGACCGTGCCAAGGCAGGCATCCCACCCTGATCCTGCAGCCAAGCTTAGGTATCGAACGCGAACACGGCGACTGCTTCCACGCCTGGCTGGACACCCCTCGCTACCACAGACCCGCGCTGACCGCCTTGTGCGACCCGGCGGCTGCCACCGGCTCAGCAGCCGGGCGCGACGGCCCTCAGTACGCCAGATCGCCGGACCGACTCAGACCGCCCACCCCGGGCAAGCCATCCCACGCGCGGTTCAGCCTGTTCCCGGGGGTGCCGTAACTGTTCAGAGCGTTGGAAAGGAACCACGCTGTGCTTGACCACTACGACCCGATGCTGATGCAGCGGATGCTCGCTGTCCGCCTGAGGCAGCTGCGGTACAAGACCGGCCTGTCACAGCGGCAGACCGCTCTGCGAACCGAGTGGTCGATCAACAAGGTCAACCGGATCGAGAACGCCGACAGCACCATCTCGATCACCGACCTCAACGCCCTGCTGGGCCTCTACCGGCTCACCGACCCGCAGGACGACGAGACGCTACGCGACTGGGCCCGCCGTGCCCGACAGCCGGGCTGGACCAGCCCCTACGCGGCCAGCCTCGACCTACGCACCCGCCGTCACCTCGCCTACCAGACCAGCGCCAGCCGCATCCTGATGCTCGACACTCTGCTGATCCCCGACCTGCTGCGCACCGACGACTTCAACCGTCACGTCCGTCGCGCGACGACCGGCGGGGCGCCGCCGACCGACCAGCAACACCACCTCTACAGCCAGATCGACGCCACACGAAGGGCGCAGCTCGCGAAGCGGGCCGACCGCGAGCTGCGGGTCGTGATCGACGAGGCGGTGCTGCTACGCCCGTTCGGCAGCATCGACACCACCATCAACCAACTGCAGTATCTGCGGCGCCTCACCGAGACCGGAACCCTGTAGATGCAGGTGATCCCCTGTGACGGATGGATAGCCCACCGAGGCCAGCCACGGTTCGAGCTCCTGGAGTTCGACCACCCAGCCGCCCCACCCATCGTCGTGTCGCACCTGACCGGGTACCCGCCCGAGAGCCTCTACGACCCGGCCGAGGTCGAACCCTTCCGTGCCCTCGCCTCGCGCCTGGCGGACGCAGCGAGCTCTCCCGACCAAGCGACCGTGATCCTGGGCCGGGCGATCGACCGCCTCCGCAACGGGCCGATCAGCCTCCTTGACACCCAATAGGCGTCCACCGCAACCGACCGCGCCCTGCCGGCGTCTTGGACAGCAGACCAAGTCCGAGACGCCGGCAAGACACACACGACCGTCCCTCGACGGCGGCTGGCGGGCGCGATGCTGCGCTTTTCTCGTGCCCGCTCCTCGGCCCCTGCCCCGACGCACCAAAACCGATCTGGCAGCGAACAGCGCGCAGGCACCGGACGATCGTGTGGTTTCTCTGAGCTGAGCCGACACCGGTTGCGCACGAGACTCGACACCAGCCAATCGGTCACTGGGTCGATGTTCGCGAGTTTCGACACCCGTCTGCGTGCCGGCTCGTTACCACGACGGAACCCAGCCCGCCCGGTCAGGAGGCGCCGTGCATTCCGAGATCTGTCCAGCACGCCGCCAGCGACACGCCCCACGGCCGGCCGAGCTGGCCAGTCTGGTCGCCGACTGTGGGCTGGCCGCAGCCAGCGTGTATGACCCATCGGCCCCCAGCCTGACCAGTCGATATCGGCCCGATCAACCGCCTCGCCGCGCAGGCCACAGCACGGTTAACCGCGGCTGAAGCCGCCGACGATCGAACCTGGCCTGCCGCGGCCACCGACACCGCAGGCTGCGACCGGCGGACCGCACAGCGCGCCGTGGCCGCCGCAGCGGAGGCCATCGCCGCCCAGCTGCCCGACCCGGACCGGCTCGCCGCAGTTGGCGCCTGGCTGCCGTGCTCGGACGCTGCGCACCCCGCGCACCGGGCACTCTGCGGCGGCGCCGGCGACGCCGTCCTCGCCGTGTTGGCCGCCAAGCATGGCGTCGGCGTGGACGAGATGCTGGAGGAGCTGTCCGCGGTGAGTGAGGGCAGACACCCCGCGGACAGGAAGGAGAGAATTCGTCATGACCAGGCAGGAGGACGCCCGAGCCGCCTACCCGCCCGAGGTTGCTGCAGCCCTCGAATCCGCCGGATACGAGGTCGTGCCGAGCACGGCCGACCCCGACGGCGCACTCCAGGTGCGGCTGCCTGGCCGCCGGACGTTGTGGCGACGCCGCGCGACCAAGATCCGTGCTCTGGCCAGTCTGGTCGCGCCAATGGGATGGCTGATCCTGCCCCCTGGCCTTGTTCCACCCGGCCGCGGCGACTGGGTCCTGCTCATCCACCCCGCGGATATCATGGGCAGCCCAGCGGAGGTACTGGTGGGACGGGACATGGGCGCATGGGCGGCGTCAGGAAGCCGGAAGCCCTACCGGCGGTGGCACGGCCCAACGTCTCGTCCAGAACGTGGCCACCAGCACGGCGACCCCACGCCGTAACTCTGCTCCTGCTGCGACGGCAGCGGCCACCCGACCAGACGCCCGCCCGCACCGGGCCGGGTGGGGCGTCCTATCGGGCCGCCGCGCCCTGCGCGTGTGTCGTTGACCCGTTGGGAAGGTCGTCCGAGGCGCCGTTCTCATCCAGCACGGGTACCGGTACCGTGGCAGCGGTCTGCGGTTGGGCACAGGCCCACCTGCGATGCGGAGGTGCCGTGAAGCAGCTCGACCCCCCGATCCCCGACCCGGACTGGCAAGGCCACGTGATCGCAGAGAGCACCGGCTTTCGGTGGCTTGCTGTCCGGCAACTGTTCAACTGGCGCCTGGTTGGAGTCGCCGTGGATGCCGAGCCGATGGACGGCGCCACCTGGGGGTGGTGCTACACCGATCCTCACGCACTGGCCGCCGCGGTAGGCATCTGGAACCCCGACGTGCAGGACGAGCCGCTGGGCTGGCACAAGCGCCCGACCGACACCATTCGCAAGGCGCCCCGCCGGGCAGAAGACCCCGAGTACAACCGGGCCCGCTGCATCCACGGAAACTATATCGACACCAGCACCGCGTGCGGCCACGACCCGTACTGCCCTGACTTCGCTTCCAGCCGGCGACAGGCAGCCAGCATGACTGCCAGGTAACCCGGCTGACGCTCATCGGCACCGGCAGCGCATAGCAGCCGGGTCGTGGCCGCCGCTGGCGCCGGGCGTAGTCGCGAGCCAGGCCACGAACGGGCCTGATAGACCGATCGTCGAGCGCAGCCCGCTCGTCACATCCTCCGGACGAGAGACGACCACGCGGTTCGACCAAATGGACGCTGCACAGCCGCTCATCGGGAGCTGGACGCCACTGAGCGCAACGAGGGGCTCTTCTCGTGCCTACACCATGGGCGTCGCTGATCCCGCGGGCGAGCAGCCAGCCGCTCGCGGTGCTACGGGTTGCCCGTGCCTACCGGCCGGATGCGCCGGGATTCGGGCCGAACAGCTTCGCAGCGCGCTGATCCCCGCCGCTGTGCGTGGTCTGTTGCGCGACGGCCTGGTCGAGCAGCGTGCGCAGCTGGCTGCCGTGGTGGTAGGTGTGGATTGTGCGCGGCCGGCTCAGGACGATCTCGTAGCCGCTGTAGTCATCGCCGACGTCCACGACCGCGTGGGTGAACTCGACCAGGCCGGACAGGGCGCCGCGGCGGGTGCCGGGGCTGACCCAGTCCGGGTCACGCGGCTTGTCGCCGGTCACGGTGCGGCGCGCGGTCGGTGTCGCCAGGAAGGGGCAGGCGACGGCGGCATACAGCATGCGGCGTAGTGGCCGGGTGCCTCGTAGGTGGAGAACTCGCCGGCGGGCTCGGCGCCGCGCTTCAACGTGTACGCGATCCACTTCGAGCTCTGCCCATCCATCACATGCCACACGGTGCCGTCTGGGTCCATCGGCTGGCCGCACACCGAACACCGGTGGGTCAGCGCGCACAGTAGCTGCCGCTCGCCGGATGCCTCCGTGAACTGCGGAACGCCGTGCTGCCAGCGGGTGATCGCCGGTACCGGGATACCGCGGGCATCGCGTGGACGTGCCGCCACGGCGGCAGGCATCGGAACGTCGCTGACCAGCACCCGACCATCCTGCCCGTTCGTCACCGGCGCGGCGACCCGTGGGCTCAGCGTGGGGCAACCTCGACGACCTGCAGCCGCCGCACCGTGGCGTGCCGCATCGTTTCGACCGTGTGAAGCCCCGGGCCAGCACCGCATCCGACAACGATTCCGTCGCGACCCCGTTCGGTATCTGATTCGGCACTATCGGTAGTATTGATGTGCGCAGGTGGTCCGATGGGGGTGTGTCGGTGGCCCGCGTGTGTTGGGGGAATCGTCGGGCGGTCTGGGGGGTCTGCGCGACACGAAGACTCCACGTCCAGCCCGGTTGGCCGGCGCACCACGTGCCCGTCAACCGGGCTGCGCCCATCGCCCGCCGCGACATCGATCCCTGGCGGTGCGGCCCCGACCAGTGCGGGCAGCGTAACGGGCCGAACTGTTGCGCGCCAGCGGCCGTGTCGGTCAGGTCGTGCTGGGGTCGACGGCGGCGGACAGTTCCCGGCAGGAGCGGCGGGATGCCTCGGCCGCGGCGTCGAAGCGGGCGGCGGCGCCGGTGTTGACCGGCCGGTACGCCGTCGCGATCTCGTCCAGGACCTCGCCGAGCGTGTGCATCGTGACCCGCAGGTAGTGCACCAGCGCGTCGTTCGGGTCGAGCACCACATCCTCACCCAGCAACGAGCGCAGCACCCGCGCATCCATCATCAACTTCGCCCCGGCAGCGTCCGGATCCAGCTCGGCCATCCACCCAGAGTCCCGCACCGCCGCCACCCAACCTGGAGCGACTTCATCTTCGAGTCCGGTCAGCTCGGCCCTCCGGGGCCCCTCGACCCCGAGGGCTGGCACTGGTCATCAGAAGGTCCCTGCCGGCCGCAGCCGGCAGGGACCTGAGGAAGCCGGTGGTCGAACAGAACCTTCCACTCCTGCTCGACGACTTCCTGGGCGCGACAAGCCAGAGCCCCCAGCGATGGCTGCCGCGTGGGAACAGACGCTAGTCCAGGCGCGTCAGATGGCGCCATTACTGCCCGCACAGATCACTATGTCGTGGTACATCGGCGGTACTGGTCGGGTGTGGTCGCGCACTCGGCGGCGTAGCGTCCGTCCCGGCGCGGCACATCCCCCCGTGCTGCACCGCCCGGCGGGCCCGGCGCACTGCTCGCGCTGGGCCCGCCCCCCACCGGCCGGGTCGATCTGCGCTCGGCTGAGGGATCGCGGCCAGCACGGCCCGCCCTTACCCTCAACGGTGTGGACAAGCACTCGGCGGTCTGGCACAGCATCAACGGTGACTCGCGCGTGTCCGCGGTCAGCGCACGCGACGGGCAGTTCTACCGGGTCGGCCATCGCGGCGAGCTGCTCACCGAACTCGATTCCTTCATCGAGCTGGCCCACCTGGTGCCGTTGCATCTGCTTGTCGCAGAAGGTCATGACGCCCGGTAGCCCGTCCGTCAACCCCGGTATCACGGACTCGATGCCCGGCATGAAGAGCCTGACCGGCGTAGCGTCCCGGCTCATGCCGCGGTGACGTTCGGTTTCCCCACGGTGATGATCCGGGAGGTGCAGTCGCCTCGCGAGCCCTACCGGACGCGGCGCTGCCGGACACAGCAGTGAAGACCTTCGGATACCCATCGGTCGTCCGGAACCCGACGAGCGAGCCGAAGCGCGTCGTCACTGATCGATGGGCGCGCAGCGCCGAGACTCAGCGCGCGACGCTGATGGAGAGCCGCCAGCGTCGCCGCGCACGCCGCCAGCCGTCCCGGTCCGGGCCGAGCGCCCGGAACCACAACAGCCGCGTGGTCGCGGTCTTGATCAGTGCCTCCGCGACCCGGCCGTCCGCGTCTGGGTGCAGCGCGAGCTCGGCGTGTTTGCCGTCGGCTGACAACACCGCCGTTCGTGGATCGGCCCGCGGGTCACGTTCGGCGATCTGCAGACTTCCACCCAGTGCGGTGAAGTCATCGATCGCGCTGCGCTGCGTCAACGTGGTCATGCAATCCCCTCCAACCAGCCGCCGCACCGCAGCGGATGTCCCGCCACTGACGGCGGCGCGGCGGTACCGGCCGTGCCGGCCGGTCCTCTGTTGACGGTCAGCCCTCCCGGGCGAGTAGATGCACCAGCACCCATCGGCCCAGCTCGGCGATGTGGTCGACTTCGGCCACCAACTCGCCGTGCCATTTGAGCTGGAAGAACTCCCTGATCTCGTGCTCGCCACGGATCCACCCCGGCAGCACATGCACCGTCCACGCTCGTCCAGGCGGCGTCACTCGGTCGCCGTGTCCGCCATGACTGGCAGGCTACGGAGCGTCCCGCACGGTGAACATCGGTCGCGCGGACGATACGGCGCTTCGCCGGTTCGCACCGCCTTGGTGTCGGCATGGCAACTGCGCGCCGTAGATCTGGAGCGCACCGAAACTGATCGCCTCTGCGCTCGGCCGTTTCGACGAGTTCATGCACTCGCGCCCCGAGCGGCTCGGCCAGGTCATCGACGCCGTGCACCGTCAGCGGGCGGGATGGGACCTGGACAGACTCGGCGAGCAGATCACCGGCCGCGCCCACCAGCTGAACGCCAGCCATCCGCTGATCGGCGACGAAGACTTCCGGACCACGCCAGGCTCCGGCCAACTCCCGCGGTTTGGCGTGTTCTTCGACTGGATCATCCCGGACACGATCATCTCGGGCCCGCTCGGTCCTGGAACGACTTCGCTTCTCACCGGCCCGACATCGTCGCCACCATCATCCGGTCCCTGCTGACCACGACCGATCCCGCGGGGATGCTGCACCGAGTGATGGGCCAGCCCGGGCACGTGCACGTGCACCGGCTGCTCGGGCCGGCAGGGCCGGTGCACCGCATCAGCATCAACGGCACCCACCGCACCCACGCGTTCCGGATTCTCGACCTGCCGCTGGTGGCCGCCGAGGCCACGGTGCACCCGTTGCCGGTGACCGTCACCGAGCTGGACATGTGGGGCCCGCAGTTCGACGGGCCAGCAGAGCCGCTGTGGCGAGGCATGATCCGCCGGGGACTCCTGCACGGCCGTATCGTTGCGCAGGAGTGGAGGTCGATCCTGGAACCCTCCACACCGACGCCCCCTGGATTCTGCTTCCCCCGGAACAGACCGTCGTGATCGCCGCCGCCTACGACCGCGTCTACCCCGGCGCCCTCGCCGAGTGGGGGATCGCGCCCCACGCCTGGTGCGACCAGCTCGCCTGGCGCCGGTGGCTGACCGACGACGGCCCCGCGTCGGCACGATCATGATGGTGGGTCAGCGTCGAACGGCTCGACCGCCGAGCCGCGGCCGGGCGTGGGCCTTGACAGCGTGAGCCGTGCCGGTGTCCTACGGTGCCGGGATGGACCTGATGCGGCTGTCGGACGAGGTTGAGGTGGTGTCGAGGGGCTACGCCGCCCGACACCACATTCAGCGAGATGCCACCTGGTTTCTGCTGAAGCTGCAGGAAGAGGTGGGAGAGCTGACCCAGGCATTCCTCATGCGGTCCGGGCAGTCCCGCGCCAAGGGGCACACGCCGCAACAGCTCGACGAACTGTTCGCCAACGAACTGGCGGATGTGGTCTGCCACGCCCTGCTGCTCGCGCGACACCACGATGTGAACATCCAGGACGCGATCACGCGCAAATGGCTGGTGTGGAACAACCACGTCACCACGACCGGCACTACGCACTCGCCGGAGTGACCCACCCTCAGCCGGACCAGACGGTGCGTGGCGACCGGCCGCGAGGTGGTCATGGGCCGCGCACCCGTCGCCGTCGCCAGGTGAGGCGTTCAGAGGCTCTGCCGGCAGGTCACCCACTCGGTGTAACGCCTGGCCCTGGTATCGCGAATAGCGCCTGCCCGGCTTAGCGTCGGCGTCGTGGACGCAGCAACGGGGGCCTGGCGCAGCATCGACGGTGCCTGGCGGGTGAGGGCCATACACGACGACGCCAACGGCGGCGGCGGTGAACAGTTCTACCGGATCACCCACGACGGAAAACACATCGCCGACCTCGACGACTTCGCCCAGCTGGCCCGCTGGGTGCCGCTGCACCTGCTGGTCGACGACGAACCGTAGACCACGCCCCGACACCGTCGCCACGGACAACTTCGACCCCGCTCAACCCGATCCTCCCGACAACCCCTGCTGCACCCCGCACATTGCGGCGCCTGCTGCGGTGGGCCCGCGACGTGGCCCGCCCAGCCCTGCCGCACCCGCCGTCCGCCAGCGAGCAGCCGACGGCTCTACGCTCAACGGGGTGAACAGCGAGACAGCCGGGCAGCGGCGGCGGGTCAAGGTGGAAATCGAGGCGACCGTCGAGATCGTCGACCGGGACGCGGCCGTACGCGCCGCGGTGGAGGTCCTCGATCAGTACCAGTTCGACGACGCCGACCGCGCCGTCAACCAGGACGAGATCCGCGCGGATCTGGCGGAGGCGGTCAACTGGCTGGTCGACCCTCACGGCATACTGCCCGAGACCGAGGGCGTGAGCATCACCGCCACCGACACCAGCACGCAGGAGATCGATGCCGACGGCCAACCGGTCGACACGGCGCCGGACTTCGCGACGTTGTTCCCGGTCTGTCGGTGCGGGAAGGAGTCCTGCACGTCGTGCGCGGGGTTCCAGCTAACACCCCGCACCGCGGCCGTGCTGCATGCCGCGGCGCAGGTGCTGGCCGATGGCGCCTACGACGACGTCGATGCACACGGCGACGAGCCCATCGACGGCAGCGGCTGGATGCTGTTGGATCGGCTGCCACGGCTGACCTGGGGGCAGGACGCGGTCTGGCGCCGCCAGATGGCCCGCGCGTTCGACGACCTCGCCGCCGATCTGGCCGCAGGCGCCTACCCCCGGCCGACCTGCCCGGGCGAGGAGATGGCGCTGCATCTGGTGCTCGCCGACGCGCCCGATCTGGCTGACGCCGACGCTCCCGGCCGGTCACCCGAGCTGGAGCAGCTGTCCGCCCACCCCGACGACTTCGACTGGGAACGGGCCAGCGAGACGCTGCTGCAGGACCTTGACGTGGTGAGCCTGTTCGACGCCGAGGTGGACGGCATCCAGGACCCCGGCAGCGACCTCAACCGTGTCCGGGGCATCGGCGACTACCGGCCCGCCGCATGGTTCCGCACCTTCCCCAACACGCCCGCCCGCGACGGACGCCGACCATTCCGCCGCTGACCGCTGACCGCTGACCGCTGACCGCTGACCCGGCACGCCGCGTCGATTGGCGAGCCGAGCCCTTCGTGGTGATCATGTCGTGATGTGACTCGGAACGCCCGCGCCACGCCCGTGTTCGTCGTGCCCACGGGGCGGCGCTCACCGGGGGGTCTGGCCTTCATCGCAGGATGCGCGGGAACCCGGGAGTGTCGCACGGTGTCGATACCGTTGCTGGCATGGCCGTGGAGCAGTCGGAGGATCGTGCTGCGTTGCAGCAGGTGAAGCGCCGGTTGGAGGCGGAGCTGGCACAGCTGCGGCGCAGGCGCGTCGCTGAGGAGAAGGAAGCCGCGCGGCTGCCAGCTGTACGCTCGGCGCTGGCGACCGCCGCCGGGATCGTGACGCGGGTACCCATCCGCGGTTGCGGTCGGCGCGGTCGGGGCTGGAGCGGGCGGTGGGCGATTACGAGCAGCTGTTGGCGGCGGCGGGCAGGTTACTGGCGCGGGCGAACACCTCGCAGCTTGCGCCGGAGGATCCGCGTGTCCACGCGGTAGAGACCGTTGTGCTTGGTGATGTGCAGGACGCGGTGAGGGCGTTCGTGGCCGCGTGCAACGCCGAGGACGACCGGGCCGGCGACGGGGCGGGTGATGCGCGGTGAAAGGCAAGCACAAGCGGGCCGCCGCGGCACGTCAACAGCGTGGTCTGGCCGAGCAGGTCGCACACCTGGAGGCTGAACTCGCCGCGGAACGGCAACGCGCCGACCAGGCCGCCGCGCAGGCGGCGACGACGCGTGCCGCCCGGGACGAGCTGGCGGCGGTGCAGGCCGCGGTCGAGCGGCGGGTGGCGGCCGATCTGGAGCTGGAGGCCCGTCGCGCTGCCCGGTTGAAGGCGGCGGGGGAGAAGGTCACACGGGCGTTGCAGTCGGTGCGTCAGGTCGACGAGGCACTCACCGGGGGCCGCGGCTCGCATGAGGTCGCCCTCAGCGCGGGCGAGGCGGGGTTGCGGGTGCGCTACCCGGCGGTGCACACCTCGGCGAGCACGCAGTACGCGCGGACCTGGTACCGCAAGCAGACCGGGCGCGCGTTGCAGGAGACCGTCGATGTCAGCCTGGAGGGCTGGATTCCCGACACGGTCGGCCCCGAACTCGACGCGTTGGCCCCGTACGCCCTGTCCAGCGCGGCCGGCGATGAGCCGGAAGCATGGTGGGAGTGGGCGATCCCGCCCTGGATGCGGATCCCCACCGACACCAGAGACGCCGCCGACCTACGCGCCGAGCTCGGCGCCCACACCAGCGGCGCACCCCGCTACCGGCAGGCCAGGTTCCCCGGGCCGCGGCTGCCGACCTCGGCGACGATCCGGACCCCGTGGCGGCACAGCCCGCTGATCGCGACCCCGGCCGACGCCGCGGACCTGACCCACTGGTACCACCGCAGCGCGTTCGCGCAGGACTGGCACAGCACGCAGCGGCCGGTCCCGTTCTTGCTGCCGGCCGCCTACAGCGCCATGTTCGCCGACGCCCGCCCGCTGCCCGACGGGGTGGAGCTGCATCTGCCGTTCCCGCTGGTGTTCGCCCGGTTCAACAACCCCTGGCAGATCAGCGCCGCAGCGACCGCCACCCAAGGCATCCTGACCCGACCGTTCGCGCTGATGCACGCCCGCGGTGAACCGGCCAGCGACCCGAAACCACCCCAGCTGCAGACCGTGCTGCACCGGATGCACGCCTTGGGCCTGGACGACCGCGACATGCTGCCCACCCCGCTGCGCACCCTCGACGTCTCCGGCGGCGAAGTCGAAGGACTCCTGCTGGCCGCCGACTCCGACGGTCACCCGGCCGACGAGTTCGCCTGGTGCATCGCGATCGGATCGGCCTTCGGACTGCCCTTGGCCCGCATCGCCGTTCCGGCGCGGCGATCGCAGGCCCGCTGGGGCGCCCAGGTCACCAACATCATCACCGCCCTCGCGCTGAGCACCTGGCACCGCACCAGCCACACGCCCACCAGCACACACAACACCACCATCGACGGCAATGTCCCCATCGGCGACGAGGTGGACGTGCACGTGCTCGACGTGGAAGCCACCGCACCCCGCCGCAACCACCCGCAGCCGGCCGGTGACCGGCACGTGGCCCCGCACCTGCGCCGCGGGCACTGGCGACGCCAGCGCGTCGGCGCCGGCCGCGCCTCCATCGAATGGACCTGGGTACGGCCGACCACCATCCACGGCGGCCCAGCCAGCATCAACCAGATCTACCAACTGCCCCGATCCACCACGACACCATCGGACTGACACGCATCGACAGCGGGCGCCCACCACGCTCGGGACAGTGCCGCTGGAACTCCATGATCGCGCTGGAGGACCGCATCCGGGCTGAGGCGGAGACCGTCGTCGAGCGTTCGACGACGAACGCGAATGGCGCCGTGGGGCGCCACCGCGGGGGCGCTGGCCCAGATCACCGGCCTGAGGACGCAGATGGAACCTGCGGGGAGAAGCGGCACAGTGGCCAGCTCGTCGAGGCTCGTGAGGCGGTGCGAGATGACGCATCCGACCGTCGCACATCAAGGCGGCAGGATTCTCGTATCGATCGACGTATTGGGCAGATTGCCCGGGACCTCGCTTGGGCGGACGTGAAACGGTCCGGCACATCTCGAGTGCCGGACCGTTCCCATCGCGGATCTCGCCCACCTTCCCCGTGCAGACCCCGGGGCGAGAACTACACCGTACCGGCGGGGAGCGCAGGCAGAATCCGCCGTTCGGACGGCGGTGACCTGCGACATTGCCGTCTCACATGGCCTGCGGGGCCCGGCAAGACCAGGGCCGGGTGGGAGGATAGTGGGGTGTTCGTCCGTCGGGTGAGGTTGCCGGCGGCGGCGTCGACGGGACGGTACCCGTACACGCTGCCGGTGGTGCGCTGGCTGGCGTCGGCGCCGGGGCTGCCGCTGGCTGACGGGGTGACGTTCCTGGTCGGGGAGAACGGGTCGGGCAAGTCCACGCTGATCGAGGCCGTGGCTGTGGCGGCCGGGTTCAACCCGGAAGGCGGTAGCCAGAACTTCCGGTTCGCGACCCGGGCGAGCGAGTCGTCGCTCGGCGACAGCTTGGTGCTGGAGTGGGCGCCGGGGCGTCGGCCGCGGACCGGGTTTTTCCTGCGGGCGGAGTCGTACTACAACGTGGCCTCGGAGATCGAGCGTCTCGACGAGGTCGACGGGGGCATGCTTGCCAGCTACGGCGGTGTGTCTGCGCATGAGCGCTCGCACGGCGAGAGCTTCCTGGATCTGGTGGTGCACCGGTTCGGGCCGGACGGGCTGTACCTGCTGGATGAGCCGGAGGCGGCGCTGTCGGTTCAGGGCTGTCTGGCGCTGCTGGCGCGGATGGTCGAGCTGGTGCGGCAGGGGTGCCAGCTGGTGGTGGCCACGCACTCGCCGATCCTGCTCGCACTGCCCGGCGCGGTCATCCTGCAGGTCGACGAGGCGGGCCGGGTCGAACCGGTCGACTACGACGAGGCGCTGCCGGTGCAGCTGACCCGCGACTTCCTGGCCGCTCCGGACCGGTTCCTCCATCACCTGCTCGCCGAGGCCGACGATGAGCGCTGAGGTGCACCAGGCGGTCGAGCACTTCGGCGTCTGTATGGACGGCAGGCGGCTGCAGGCGGAGACCCGCACGGCACGCGAGCCGACAGCTCGCCGCCCGCCGCCGAAACCGTCAACAGCGTCCGCGGTCAAGATCTGGAAGGCACGGAACCCGAAGGTCAACAATCCCAGCATCGCCACTCGCGATCAGGACCGGGCATGTTCGCGCAGGCCCATCGGGTCTCGACACCCCGCGGCCGGCCTGGGTCCGGCTCGGTGTCGTGTTCGATAGCTACCGGCCGCCTGGCCTCAGGGCCACCACAGTGCGCGAGGCCGCCTTTGGTGGCGATGGCAGGGCCAGGGTGCCGGGCACCTGGTGGGCTGGTGCCGGCTGTCGGTCGGCGGCCCGTACTGGTGGTGGGGGCTGCTCCGGCTTGCGGTCGGCTCCCGCAACCGGCGGTTGTGCCTGCACTTATGCAGCTGATGCCGGCCACCGCGCTGTCGCCCGTACCAGCGACGATCCGCCGATCGGCAGCGGCCCGCTGCCGATCCGGCCGATCGTCACGGGATGATCGACGAGGATCGGCGCAGTCTGCGGGCGGTGGTGCGTGGCCGGGCCGGTTGGCGGGTACGCCGCGCAGACGGGGTTGCGGTCTATGAGGCGGCCCGCCGCCGAGTGGTCCGGGCCGGTGCGGCGCGCGGCGGGGCCGATCGATGCCGGCGAGACATGGAGCGCCACCGTGCTGATCGGCGAGACCGCCGCCGTTACGACCATCGAATACAGCCGCACATGAGGCGGTGACCTGGGTCGAGGCCCAACAGTGGCATGTCGTGCGCGGCCTCGGCTAGCAGGAAGTGAAATGACGCGGGAGCTGCCCACCGTCCGCCGGCGTCAATGTGCGCGGATACGACGGGCGCTGACGCGGCCTACACGGATCGCAGAGTCGGGTCGCCTGCCGCCAGGTGCCACACCTGAGCTCCTCGCAGCAGCGGCAGATACGTGTCAGATTGGGGCAGCGGAGTCGGTCCGGTCAGCGTGATGCCCGGGTTCAGTAGCGCGGCCAGCATCGGCCACACCATGAAGACCAGTGCGCGCACCATGTCCGCCGTCGCGCCGGCCGCAGCGGATCGTATCGATGCAGCCGCATCACGGGCTGACCACGCAAGACTCGGCTGGTCGATGTGGACCCACACCGGGGTGAGGTGCTCCCAGCCGCGGTCGTGGTCAAGCAGCATCCGCAGCTCTGCTCGGCCGGTCTTCACGTCGTGCTCCAGATGCACGTAAAGCCCCACCGTCCACCACATCGACACCTTGCCGTCGTCAGGCGGGGCGACGGGGTTAGCCAGGTAGTAGCAGTGGCCCTCCAACTCCCGCAGCAGCAGAGTGCGGTCGATGGCGAGGTCCATGTCCGCCACCTCCATTCCCAGGCGGGATGCGTCGGGCACGTGGAGGTCGGTGACGTACTGGTCGGGCAGTACGACGTGCCGGCCGGTCAGCGTCCACTGGCCGACCGCGGCGATGCGGCCGATGTCGGCGGGGTCGGGCAGACCAGCTTCCCGGACGATCGCCGCGGACGCGGCCATCGGCAACCAGCACCAGTCAGGCCAGCTGAACTCGGGAGACGAATTGCGCTGGTCCTCGAAGTGCTTGAGCTGCGTCAAGGCGTGGGGGTACCGGGTGCGTAGCTGCTTCTGGTGACCGCCAATGCGGGCCGCGGCATCGGCGACAACCTGCTGCGCTGGAGGGATGGCTACCACCATCAAACCGTACCCGCGGAGCGGGTTCCTGGCACCGCTCGTGGCGGTACGCCCGCTGTTGGTGGGAGTCGGCGCGTACCGGCGCCGTCCTTGGCGAGGCTCAGTAGCAGGTCACTGACGCGCGTCGCCGGTACCGTACGTGCATGACTCGCGACCCCTCTCCCGAGCCGGAGGAGCCATCGCCTGGCCCGGTACATCTTGATCTCGACAACCTGGTCGAACCGCAGCCGAGCGTCGCCCATCGGCGCTACGCGCCGTTGGAACAGCTTGGGCGATCGGTTGCGCGCTCGATCGCGGCCGACCTCGCCCCAAGCGCGCTGCCGGCCAGGGCCGCTGCGTCGTTGGTGCCAGCCGTGCATGGACAGTTGATCGCGGAGGCTGCGGTCGCTGGTTCGTTCGGGCTCGATCTCATGCAGTCCGCGGCGGGCGAGATGCTCCGGGGCTTCTCGTCGGGGACGATCGCCGCCGATCTGCTCGGAGGCAGCCGGCTTCGCGCCGAGTTGGAAGCGGCCCGGCTCCACGACAGGATGCGGGCGCTCAACCAGGAAGTCGCCGGGCGTATCGTCGCGAGCCCGATGATGCAGTGGCAGCGCGACATCCAGCAGATGTATGCCCGGCAGCAGTCGATGTGGGAAGAGGCGCTGCGCAGCACTGTGCTCGCCGCCGGCTACGCCGACTCGATTCGCAGCACGATCATGCCTATCACTGACCGCCTTGCCGGCCAGACGGCGCTGCTGGCCGGGGTCTCCAGCCCACTGGCTCCGGCGGCACGCGCCGCGACAGGCGGGTGGATCGACGCGCTGAACGTCACCGACCACGAGCCGACCATCGAAGCATTGGAGCAGTTCGGCCACGCCACGGAGTCGGTCAACACCGCCGCCTACCTGGTTCGGCAGCGCGACACCCCCACCGGCACCTCCCGCGACGCTGCGCGGGGCCGCCGGGAGGTTCAGTCGCGTCACGGCGTCCAGATCGAACAGTTCCTCGCCGAGGTCGACCAGCGCGTCCGGGAGCACTACGACGGAATCTGGGACGCAATGACCCATCGCGGGCCGGCCTGGCCGTCAGCAGCCGCCCACCACGCGGTCGAAGTCCTGGACGGCACGCTGCGGGCGCTCGCGCCGCACGACGCCGTGCTGGCCTGGCGCGGCGGCTGGCCGGCCACCACACCACGCAAGGCCGCCGATCTGCACGAGGGCCGCCCCACCCGGGCGCTGCGGGTGCGCTACATCGCCGAACAGCGCGGTGTGCCCGCCTCCACTGTCGACTACCTGGCCTCCTCGCTGCGGTCGTCGATGCTGATGCTGCAGGGCGTCAAGCACGCCGGCGACGACACTGCGGCGCTCACCGTCGAGACACTGGTCTACGGCATTGACCTGTTCGTCTACGGTCTGATCGGTCGGCCACACTGCTGACAACGGATCCAGTGGATCACCGACAGCAAGGGGTGGCCCGGCGGGTTCCTCCTGGCGGGCAGGGCGTCGAGACGGCGGGCCGCGCTGACGGACCGACCCGATCCGCCGAACCTGGGTCGGCACTGGCCGTGGATGAATGCACACACGCGTTGCCATCTTCAGGAGCCCTAGCCGGTCGCCGACCGGGTCCACGACACGTTCGCCGATGTCCTCGACAGCCAAGACAGCCGGGATCGTGCAGCAGTCCGTTGCCGCGCCGATGCTGGCCCGCATCCAGCGCCAAGCGCTCAACCGGCCGGGGCCCCTCTTGCGCCGGGCAACGCACCCGCACTGAGCGGGTGAGCGCCTCGAGCGTATGGCCACGCGTACGCTCAGGTTCGAGACAGGCGAGGAGGCGGGGTCCCATGTCCTCTGGTCGTGCCATGCGCGAGGGGGGCCAGAGTAGTGGCCAGCTCGGCGAGCTCATCCGCGGTCTTAGGCTCACACACGGCTGGTCGCAGAGCCGACTTGCCAGCGAAGTGTGCCGCGTGTCCGGCCAGTGCACTGTGACCCGCAGCGAGGTATCGCGATGGGAGACGGGGCGGCGGATACCGACGCCGGTCTGGCTACGGCATCTGGCGGCTGCCCTGCAGACCCCCCTGGCCACGTTTGACGAGGCGGTACGCACGATGGATCGACGCACTCTGATCACCGACTTGGCCGCGACCGCGATCGCGCCGCTGGCGGCGGCCGACCTGATCCGGTCCGGCTTCGCCGCGGCGCTGCGGTCCGGGCGCCCGTCGATCGAGGCGTGGCAGGAGCGGCTGGAGCAGTACGGCCGCGACTACATGACGCAGGGCGCCGGCACGATCCGGCAGCGGCTCGCCGGCGACCTGGTGCTCCTGCAACAACAGCTGGAGCACCCGCAGCTGTGGGCGGTCGCGTCCAAGTTGATGACCCTGTACGGCAAGACGTTCCCGGGCAGCGACGGGGCGAAGGCGGCCGGCTGGTATCAGCTGGCGGCGAATGCGGCGGACCGATCCGGCGACGACGACACCCGCGAATGGGTGCGCGGCCGGGCAGCGATCGCGCTCGGCTACGAGGGCGCGAGTCTGCCGGTGGCAGCGATGTTCGCGAACCAGGCGGTCGCGATTGGCGATGGTCGGCCGACACTGGCCCGGGTCAACGCATTGATGGGCCGAGCGCATGCCGCGGCAATCCTCGGGGACCGGCGCACCGCGCTGCGCCTGGTCGACGATGGCCGCCGCACGTTCGACCACGCCGGCAGCGACGAGCAGGCGTCGGACTACAGCGTCCCGTGGTGGCGGTTCAACGTGTTCACCTCGCTGTTGGGCGCCCGGATCGGCGACGAACAGCTCGTCGATGAGGCGCAGACCGCGGCCCGCTCCGCACTGCCCGCGTCGCTGCCGCGGTTCCGCACCCACCTCGACATGCATCAGGGCATGCTGCTAGCTCGGTTGGGCAACCGGGACGCCGGCGCCACGTACGCGCAATCGGCGCTGGACGAGCTGCCGCCGGAGAAGCACTCTCTGACCCTGCGGATGCTGATGGACGAGATCAAGGCGGGATGACCCACCGCCGCCTGATCCCGGACATTGGCCACTAGTCTGGCCACTCCCTGTGGCCTGCGATGGCGCTTAGCGTCACTGTCATGTGGCGCAGACTACAGCTCTGGTGGCGATGCCGGCCGGCCGGCGACCCCGCTCGCAGCGCGGGCGGAGACACTCTTCGCTCGATCTGGCAGAACGTAACGACCGACCCGTACGGCAACGCGCTGCGCCTGCATGACCAGCGCGCCGTCTCCCGCCGGGGGTCGTCATGATCCTCATCCCTGGTGACCGGATCATCCTCGGCCACAAGCCCGCGGTCACGATCACCGTTCACGAGGCGTACTACCACGTCGATCAGGTCCAGGTCATCACCACCGACGGCCACGCGATCTGGTTACCGGCCGATCGGCTGGAGCTTGCACCGACACCGGTACTGGCGGTGCGGTGATGGGCCGGGCGCCGACGATCGGCGGCGCGGTCGCGCTGCCCGCGTGGATGGGGGTCGGTCCGGTGCGGGTGCTCGACGTTCGCCCCGACCGAATCCCGGGCTGGGTCCAGATCGACGGGTACGAGATCGGCAGGCCAGAGACCGAAACGACGTACCGGGCGGCTCTCGCTCAGCTGCGCACGGTGCCGGACGCGACCTATAGCGCACCGTGAGCGCGGTATCCGCGGCCGGAGAGCCGCCTCGTTCAGACCACATGGGGTCGGTCCCCGCGGGCTGCCGCGATCGAGCCCGTCCGCACCGGTACACGGACGGACCGTCCGAGGGACGCAGTCTTGTTACACCCCCGGCTGGGCGTCCTTCCGCCACCTGGAGCGCCCGGAGCCCCGGCCACCTCCTGTGGCCGGGGCGATCGCGTCGTCGTGCGGTGCACCGGCGGGCGCGCCGTCAGCACCGGCGGAAAGGAGGGTCGCACCACCGCACCTGGGAAGTCTTTCGACGAGGAGGATGAACCGTGCTTGACCAAAGCGAACCCGCAACCGTCACCGCGACGCCGCCCGTACCCCGGGTGGACCGGCTGTGGGCCGAGCTGACCGGCCGTTGCCAGCTGGCCTGTGTCCACTGCTACGCCGAGTCCGGCCCGGACAAGGGGCACGGCCGCATGACGGCCGCCGACTGGATGCGCGTGATCGACGAGGCGAACACGCTGGGCGCCTCGCTGGTGCAGTTCATCGGCGGCGAGCCCACGATGCACCCGCAGTTCGCCGAGATCCTGCGCCACGCCGTCGGTACCGGCATCGGTGTCGAGGTGTACTCCAACCTCGTGCACATCACCGATGAGGTGTGGCAGATGCTGCGCTCGCCGAACGTGTCGCTGGCGTTCTCGTACTACTCCGACGCGCCGGAGCAGCACAACGCGGTGACGGCCCGGCCCAGCCACGCGGCGACCCGCCGCAACGTGGTCAAGGCGGTCGGGTACGGCATCCCGATCCGGGCCGGGGTCATCGACGCCGGGACCGGGCAGGTACCGGGAGCCGAGGCCGACCTGCGGGCGATGGGCGTGACCCGCATCGCGGTCGACCGGATCCGGGCGATCGGCCGCGGCGGCGACAACGACCCGAACGAGCTGTGCGGGCGCTGTGGCCAGGGCGTGGCGGCGATCAGCCCGGACGGCGAGGTGTGGCCGTGCATCTTCTCCCGGTGGATGGGTGTCGGGAACGTGCTCGACGCGCCGCTGGGGGAGATCCTGACCGGCCGGGCGATGGCCGGCGCGGTCGCGTCGATTCCGGCGCCCCGCGCGGTGTGCAACCCTGAGATGGAGTGCTCGCCTGGGCACCCGCCGTCCTCCTGCCAGCCCCGGAGCTGACCTGCGATGAAACCCGATCCCGGCCCCGAATTCTGGCGCTTGATCGAGCCGTACACCGGCCCGGTCGACGCCGTCGAGCACACGGCCCGCGGCTACACCTCGGACGTGACCGCGATCGTGCGTGGCGGGGCCGGGTCGGTGTTCGTCAAGGCCGCGCACGCCGACGGCCCGCACGTCTCGTCGCTGGAGCGCGAGGAGGCAATCAACCCGTACGTGCGGTCCGTGTCGCCGGCGCTGCGCTGGCAGCACCACGGCGGCGGCTGGGTCGCGCTCGGCTTCGACGTCGTCGACGGGCAGCACGCCGACTTCACCGACCCGGCGGACCTGGCCGTCGTCGCCGACCTGGTCGGAGCGGTCGGGAAGATCGGCCTCCCGGACATCGCCCGCGGCTGGGTCGAGTCCCGGTGGGACCGCTACACCGACCGGCCCGACCTGTTCGCCGGCGACGCGCTGCTCTACACCGACATCAACCCCGACAACATCCTGATCAGCGCCGGCGGCCCGGTGGTCGTCGACTGGGCGTGGCCCACCCGCGGCGCCGCGTTCATTGACCCGGCGTGCCTGGTCGTCCAACTCGTCGCCGCCGGGCACAACCCCGCCGACGCCGAGAGCTGGGCGCAACGCTGCCCGGCCTGGGCCGAGGCCGACCCGACGGCCATCGACGCGTTCGCCGACGCCACGGTCGCCATGTACCGGCGGTTCGAGCAACTCGACCCCGCCCCGTGGCGTACCGCGATGACCCAGGCCGTGACTGCCTGGGCGCAGCATCGCCGCAGGTGACCACCCCTGACCTGCGGATATGGGAGGCCCTTCGCCCCGGGGTGATAGGGGAAATGGCGGGGCCGAGGATCGGCCGCACTGGGGCGGGGCGCTTGGCTGGAGCTGGGCTGCGAACCGCGGCGTTGTATCGGCAGGGCGCGGTCTGCTTGGCGTCAAGGTCGTAGCTGGGTCGAATCAGCGAGCCAACCAGCGCGCCGAGCGCGGGCCAGCGGTGCTTGAAGACCCGGGCGGTGAGGGATCAGACGGCGCCGTGCCGTCAGCGGGGTCGATCAGCCCGACAGTGTCCTGGACTCCACGGGTGGGAGCGTCGACGTCGAGCACTCGCAGGAGCCGTGTCCTACGTCTCGATGGGAGCCGGCGGGGCCAGGTCGAGGCCGTCGAGCGTGTCCAAGCGTGCTTCGATGCGGTCCAACTCGGCGCGGAACCTACTGCGGTATTGGGCTTTGGCGCGTTCCCATTCGTGGATCAGAGGTTGGATCGCGGCCATGTCGTCGGGCAGCAACCGGTTCAACGATTCGAGCGTGTAGCTGCCGGCCATCAAGTCGGGTATTTGTAGTGCTCTGCGCGCTTCGGCGAGGCGGGTTGCCCGCGGGTCTGGAACGGTGGCGCCCAGTTCCTGGATCGCCTGGTAGTACAGGTCGATCGCGTGTTGCCTGACCTGCGGGCTGGCCGTGCGAAGCGCCCAACTATCGATGCCTGCCAGCTCGGTGAGAGCCGGCCCTGGTTCAACACCTCGTTTCAGCAGCGACTTCGCCGCGTTCGGCAGGGTCTCGGCGTTCCCGAGTGCGGCATGCCGATAAAACTGGCAGAAAGTCTCGACCGAGTAGCGCTTGTCGCTGGAGTCGTCCCGCGGTGCCCGTTTCACCATGTCGGGACTGTAGCGGGTAGCGACCATGCAATCACAGGGGTGGGGAGTGTTGGCGTGTTGGTGCGGCCTCAATCGGCGCGGCTGGTAGCGGCTACCGCGTCGGTGCACAGGCGTGCGCTGATCCGAAGCATGCTGAGAACCCGCGCCGTCTTCTCGGCACGACCAAACAGAGGTTGCCGCTGCCTGCCGCGGATGCCATGACTCGCCCGCGTACGCCGCGGCCGAACCGAGCGCGGACACTGCTGTGGCAGGGGCGGATCGGCCAAGACGATCCGCTCCTTGTCGTAGCGGCAGGCGATAATGCGGACATGGCGTCCCGAAAGCCCCCGCGCAAGAGCCCGCCCATCAGGGCTGACCGGCTCGTCGACGGCTGGGACGGGCCCAGCGACACCCGTATCCGGCTGGCTCGTCCTGACGACGTGGCGCAGATGCGCGAGTCGATCGACGCGGAGGGGCTGCTGTTGGACGACGCCGTCGCGCGGGATCTGACGGCAGGCCGCACCAGTCAGTCCATCTTGCGCGGCTTGCATGCGGGGCCGGATGCGATGCTGCGCCCGCTTGCGGAGGCGGCCAGCGCCAGCGACCCCGGCCGCGCCATGCCCGGACTGGTGCTGCCGCTGGTCGCCCAGGACAGCCAGGGGCGGCTGGCCGGCACGCTGGTGTGCGTACCGCCGGGCAACGTGATGTCCGAAGCAGCCGAACGCGGCATCCCCGTGCCGCTGGCGATGCTGGGCGCCGCCCGCATCGCGAAGGTCCAGACGCTGACCGTGGCGCCGGCCGCCCGCGGGCAGCGGCTGGGCCAGGCGCTGCTACGCCGCGCGATGCGCATCTTCTTCCAGCTCGACTACTTCCTGATCTACGGCCAGTTCGGCGTCGGCACGGGGCTGGGCGCCTACTACCAGCGTCTGGGCTTTCGCGTACACGACGAAGGCGCTCAGTTCGATCTGGACCGCATGAGCCTCCCGGTCGTGCTGGGCGCGGTACCCGGCGAGCAGCTGTTCACCAAGTGGCGGCCCTAGCCGTCGCCTCTCTCGCCCATACCATCATCGTAGAAGGGAAGACGCCTTGATTCAGGAGCCGGATGACGGGGCTGTGATCGCGCTGCACTGGGGCTACCCGAGCCAGGAGATCTGGGTTCGCGAGGCAGGTAGCTGGTCGTGCGCCATCCACCCGAGCACCGTGGACTGGGAGTACCTCGTTGACCAGGACGACGAGTTGGTCCTGCTGATTCCCGCCGACCAGGACCGGTACGACGCTGGCTGGCGCGACGGCCGGTTCGACCTGCTGCGGTCGCTGGACCGCACCCTTCGCCAGCTGAGCGACGCCACCCATCAGCACCCGAAGTGATGCAAGGGCCCCGTTGCACTGGAAGTGCCATGTCAGACGCCCCCGCCGCCGCGGGGGCCCAGCGCCGGCCCGGGCCGGCGAGGATCGCAACATCTGTTGGTACGGGTGTGAATCCAGGCGACGGCCCCGGCCCCTCACGGCCGGGGCCGTTGTCGTACCCGCCCGGTACGGTGGCAGTCGAGCTGGACGCGCTGGAGATGGCGCCGCCGGCAGAGGTCTCACGACCCGCGCTCGTGACTCCCTGCCCGGGCACGATCTCAACGGCCGGCAGCAGCGTCGGAGCGGCCCGGCCGAGACGAGGACCGCCATGCCCCGCACCACCAGCCCCGCCGACAAGCGCCGCGACCGCCAGCTCGCCGCCGAGCAGGGCGTGCCGTACCACCAGGCGCTCAACCAGGTCCGCGGCGTCGCAGCGTCGCGCGACGGCCGCGCCATCTTCAACTCCGACCGCGACGTCGCCCCTGCCATCTTCGACGCGGACCGCGGGATCGACGGCTGCCGCGCCTGGGACGACATTGTGACCGGCCTCGACGCTGCCGAGCAGCACCTCCAGGACTCCGACCCGTACGCACGCGCCGCTGCTGCCGCGGACCGTGGCCGGCTGTTCGCCCAGATGGGCGCCCGGACCACCGATAAGGTGTACGCGCACGTCTGCCAGCTCGCCGCGCTGTACGAGGAGCAGGAGGGGGCGCGGATCCGGTGCCGGCACCGGATCCCGACGGTGTTCCCGCGCACTCAGGCTGCCGCGGTTGGTCTGTCCACATGCGACTGGTGCGGCCGGCCGTGGCAGGCCGACCCGACCGGCGCCTGCGAGCACTGCCCACGGCTGGTATTCGGGCCGAGCCCGGCCAGCCGGGAAGAGGCGGCCCGGTACTCGCCGGGCCAGCCGGTCACCGCCGACGACATCGCGTCGTGGTCGGAGCCGGTGGACGGCGACTGACCGGCGCCCACGCCCTCTCCGTTGATCAGCCGGACGGCTTCTCCGGGTCTACCCCGCGAACCACGGGCGAGAGCGCCGAGTCGACGTTGACCGGGGTCGGTGGGTACCACCGCATCTGGTATGACCAGTCGACACCGTAGGTGCCGGTGGTGCTGCCGACTATCTGGCCATCGTCGCCTCTGGTCGCGACACGCACCCTGTGCCAGTGGGCGCGCCGGATGTGTGGCGGAAGCGCACGTACCGCCGCATGCGGTCGCGACGCGCCGGAGCCAGCCTCGCGGCTAGCAGGAGGCGCGTCGCGGCGCCACGACCGAAGGTTCTCTCCGACACGCCATCCGACGTTGGCGAGCCGTACCCCGGTGAGCTGGGTGGGGCGGCTGACCTGATTGTCCGGCAGCCAGTCCAGGTCCGGCCGCTGCGCCGTGAGGTACAGCAGCAGTTGCAGAGACAGCGGGGTCAGGGTGCTGAGTTCCGGCCCCCACGGGTGTCCGAGCTGCTCCGCCAACCCCTGCTGTGCCTCAACCAGATCGGTGATCGTGCGGTCCGGCGAAGAGAACTCGCCGCGGAACATGCAGGAGAGGGTCTGACAGCGGGTCGTCGGGTCGCCCTCCGCGGTGTACAGCCACAGGAACCGGATCCCGTCGGCCTTGGCGAATGGCCCGTAGGTGGTCCAGACGTTCTGGATTTGCCCCTCCGACGGGGTGGAGGATCCCCGAACCCGCGTGCCGCACACGATGAAACCTACGTAGTGGCACAGGTCGTGGCCGTCGTGAAGGGACAGAGGCTCGGACAGCGAGACAACCAGGGAATCGAACGGCTGTTGATCGAGCCAGTCGGGCGGGACCTTCGCGTCGGTGTCCGAGGCAAGCAGAGCGTTGACGAATTCGCGGTCGACGCGCAGCACCACCTGGGTCTTGCGCCACACGCCGTAGATGTTCTCCGCGACCGCAGCGGCCTGCCGATTCACCGGAGGCACGGCGGGGTTGGCACGCTGCAAGATCATCTGTTCGGCCATGGTGATGACCTGCGCAGCGTCAAAGACCTTGATGTGGCGACGGGATCGGCGGTCCGTGGACTTGAGACGACGCTTCTTGCCCATGACGCGCAGCGTAGCGATGGCACCCGGCACCGTTCGGTTACTGCGGTCGGCCCGAACGGTCGACCGCGGCCGGCAGATTCCGTCTCATCCGGCCCGTAACGTGGTGCTGTTACGCCAACACACCCCGGGAGGTTCAGCGTGAGGATCGGTATCGGATTCGGCGTCGGACCGTTCCGGGTGTCGCAGACCTTGTTCCGCACTCGGAGCCGCCGCCAGCACCGGAAGGTGGTGCACCGCCGCCCGGGACAGCACTCCGGCTGGTGGTGGTGCGGCGTGATCCTCGCCTGGACGTGCGCGTACCCGTTCCTCGGCGCGTACTACATCGGGCGGTGGGGTCTGCGGAAGCACCGCGAGCAGCAGGCGGCGCTCGCCCGCCAGCAGCCACGCCCAGTGCAGCCGCCCGCCCCGGTACCGCCAGCGGGCTGGGCCACCGTTCCGCCCGCGTACCGGCCGGCTCCGCCGCCGATGCAGGTACCGCCGCAGCCGTCCAGTGCGCCGTCTCCGCACTACCCGCCGATGCCCGGCGCGTACGGTACCGGCGGCGCGGTCGACATCCGCTGACCGGCGGTCAGCAGGCGCCCAGCCCGTCCTTGTAGACCCGCGCGACCACCTGCCCGGCGACCACCCGGCCGAGCTCGTCGGCCGCGCACCACCACGCGTAGACGAACGGCCGGCAGACGTACGGCGCGGGTGCGCACGCCTCCACCGCCTCAGCGTGTGGGACAGCGGCCGGCACGGCTCGTCGGACGACAGCGCCCCGATGTCCAGGGTCGGCGCCGCGGCAGCCGCGGCACCGCCAGCTGCTCGTAGTCGCCGAATGGCCCCTCGCCGGCGAGCCACTGCCACAGCATCGGCCGCAGCCGCTCGTACGCCGGGTGCCACTCGCCGGGCATCGGCACGTCGGTCACTGCGGCTCGCCGCCGTCCACCTCGTCCAGGAACAGGCCGCCCGCCGCCTCGACCACGATCTCCAGCATCGGCCCCTCAGCCGGCGCGGCGGTACCGGCCCGCCACGACATCGACCCGTACCCGGCGTGCATCCACTGCCGCTCCAGCACCCGGTACACCGCCCCCGACCCGGTGAACCGGTCGGTCAGCCAGATCAGGTCACCGACCGCCGGCGGGTACGGCGTTGGCAGCGCCCCGTCGCCCTCCCGGCTGTCCACCGATGTTGTCCCAACCTGCTCTCCCGGGGAGGCGAAATGGAGCTGCTACCGGCCCGCCGTCGGGCGGCGGATACTGCCTCCGTGGACACGCCGCGCAACGCCCCGTCTGTCGAGGTCGAGAACGCGACGACAACCCGTCTTCTGTCCACAGCGACCGAGCCGCAGTGCTCGAAGGACGGGTGATTGCTGCCGGACTATCGGTAGGTCTTGCGGTGGCTCTATCGGCTCGAATGGCGGGGGGCATTCCGCGCATGTACCGGTCCGACGACGGTGCTTGTCGAGCAGCTTGGAGCGGGGCGTCTGCTGATCGACCCCTCGACATGTAGTGACGGGGCCGCTACGTTGCCGATGTGGCTGCTTCCGATACCCCTCTGATCACACGCAGCTCCGCGCTGCGGATGGTGATCTCGGCCGCGCTGGCGGCACCGCAGTTGCTGCTGCCAGGGCAGGTCCCGCTGCTGCTGCGGTGTGCCAGCGGCGCAGCGTGGTTCGGTATCGCGCTGGTGGGCTTGACGTGGTTCACCCGGTCAAGTCGTCTGCACAGGTGGCTGGAGGAACGGCGCCATCGCCGTCATCCCGAGTGGGAGCCGCCGATGACGCACACGTTGCGGCAGATCCGGACTGAGTTCACCGACCAGGTACTTGCCGAGTCCGAGCACGACCCCGTCCTGCGTGGCGAGTTGATCGCCTTCACCGGGAAAGTGGCCGGCAAGCTCGACGAGGTTGACCTGGCATGGCGCGAGCCGTTCTTGCGGCATGTGATGCTCCTGCGATTGATGAACGGGATCATCGATCACGCCACGGACCCCGGCCACCCGCTCGGCGGGCGACGGATGGATGGCTACTCACCGATGGTGGTGTGGCTGGCGGCGATCGACCTGATGATCCGCGAGCCGGGCGTCGAGGCCATCCCATCTCTGTCTGGATCCTGACGTGCACCAGGAGCCCAGGCACCGGCAGGCTCCCTGGATGGATGTCGGTCGCTGCGGTGGATGCGCGGCTGGCCACCACCTCCGCGCCGCGTCGCGGGTTCTGTCGGCAGAGAAAGGGGTGTGCTGATGGCGGTCTCTGGCGAGGTGGGTATCCCGTTCGCGGTGGACGCGGCGGGTCATCGGTTTGGGCGTAGCGCCATCGACCGCTCCCCGCAGCCATTTCGTAAGCCGCTGAGCTGCGCGGGATGCAAGCTGCTGGTCACCGCGGTCGCTGGCTACACCACCGGCAGCGGTCGACACACCAGCTCGCACTACCGCCGACACCCAGGCGTCCACCACGACGCGTCGTGCCCGTATGACTTTGATCGGCAGGTACAGGTGCTGGTTGGAGCCGACTCCACCGCGCTGGAACGCGAACGGAGCGGCCACTACCGCCTGGTGCTACCCGACGAACTGCAGGCGCAGCCGCCGCACGACCCGCCCGGAACCTACCGCCGTCGACGTGCGTCCATCGTTGTGCGCCGGGCCGACGCTCCTCGCCTGTCCGCTGCGATCAACAGCGCGGTGAAGGTCGCCCGGCTGTTGGAACGCTTTGACCACATGCCCCAAGCGCTGGAAGCGTTCACCGTGAGAAGCGGCCGATCGGCCATCGCGTGGCGCGACTTCTGCTACCTGCCTGACCGCTACGACGAACTTGCCTCCCGCCTTAGCACCGACCGCACCCGCCTTCCGGTCGCAGTCTCAGGCATCGCCCAAGCACGCGGTGTGGCGAGCGCGGGGACCAGCTACTGGTTGATGCACGACCCAAGCCAGCGAGTCCAGCTGGACGGTTCGGCCGCGTACCTGCGGCTGCGGATCCGATCTCGCAGCGAGGCAGTGCTGGAACGGGTCACCGACGGCCAGCGGTTCTTCGCGCTGGGATGGTGCGGACGCCTCGATGCCGGCAAGTCGCGGGGCGGCCACCGCCGCTGCGACCTGAACATGTGGATCAACAGTGCCGCGGGCATCTGCTCCTGGTAGCAGATGCCCCGTCTCGCGAGACGTTCAACAGCCCGGCGGCCGTCCCACCGATCGCGGTTTGCGCGGCTGCCACAGGGGTTTTAGCTGTTCGGCCCAGCTGCGGTCGGGGGCGCGGGCTGCTGGCCGGGCTGCGCGGCGATGACTTCGTCAAGGTCCACGGGGATCGTCGCCGTCGACTCTTGCGGCTGGGGATCTCGTTGGTCCAGCCACGACGCGAGCGAAGCACGCCTCGATAGTCCAGCAGCTCCGCGGCGTGCGAATAGACGACGACGGCGATGCCTTCCTCGGTCTGTTCGGGATGAAGGCGTCGGGTCGGCGACCAGGTCGTCCAGGACCGGCTGGAGCGTCGCGTGGGCGTCGGCTGCCGGGCCGCCGGCCGGTGCGATGAACATGTCGGCGGCTGCGCTTGCCGTCTGGCCGTCAGGACTGGTGGGTGTCTCGGTGCTGGCGCTGGCTTGTTCGATGGCTGCTGCAGCGGCAAGGTCGTGCTGGCCAAGGTACCGGCACGCCCAGTCCACCCGAGCTGCTGTGCTCGGGTGACGAGGCTTCGCCGTACTGCTGGTTGCTCGCTTCAGGGTGGTGAGCAGGTAGCCGTGGCAGGCTCTGCGGAAGCGTTCATGGTTGTGGTCTCGAAGCGCGGCGCGGGCGCGGGTGAGTTGGTCGAGAAGCTGCGGCGTGGTGGGCCGCAGCGCCCGGAGTGATGATGTTGGTGACCTGGGCGCCCCAGGGGCGCTAACCCGTTCGCCCGCTGAAGCGTTACGCGCCGGCGGCGCCGGCCACCAGGTATCGGACAGAACCGTCGTGTCTTCCAACACATGACGTAAGGGTTGCAATGCGGTGTGTGGCGCCGATAGCTTGGTCCGGCTCGTCACGGGCATACCGTGACCTACCCCTCACGGAGGAATCATGCGGAACAAGCTCTCGAAAGCGGCGCTGGTCGTGGGTATCGCGGCCGCAACGCTGGGCGTCGCGCCGGTCGCCGCGTCTGCCGCCGCCCAGCCGATGGACCCGTCCTGCCCGACGGCCCCGTCGATTGACAAGATCACCGACAACGGCTACGCCCAGATCGTGCTGGTCCGCAACTGCTCCTACTACTCGATCAAGGCGCACGTGGGTTACTCGCTGAGCTCCGGTGGCGGCCAGATCTACACCGGCTGCTACTCGATCAGTGCCGACGGCAGTCGCAACTACACCATCCCCGAGAATGCCTTCGGGATCACCGCCTCGAAGTGCTGACACGCCCGGAAGGGGACGGGCGCCGGTGCTCCCGGCGCCCGTTCAGCGCGTCAACACCAGCCCGTAGCACACGGCCACAATCGCTCCCAGCGGCACCGCCGCGGCGGCGAGCACCTTCGCCCAGGACGGCGAGCTGACCTGCCGTCCCCACTGCAAACTCCACACCGCCAGCGCACACGCCGCCACGCCCAGCCCGACCCCGGTCCAGCCGGTCGCGTGCATCATCTGGGCGTTCAGCTTGTCCACATTGCCGGTGGAGGTTATCAGCGGGCCGGTCAGCGCGTACTGCACGGTGCGGATGAAGTCCGACCCCACCAGCCCGGTGACGGCCAGAACGAACCCCACCAGCCCGACCGGCGCCGGCCTGACCAGCAGAGCGCCAAGACTCGGTGACTCCCGCCGTGTATACCCCCGACGGCTGTCCCGGCCATCTGGCGCGGTGTCACCTTCCACATCAAGGTCAATCACCGCATCAGGAGCGTTCACGCCGTCACTATCTGGACCGGTCATCCACCAAGAATACGGACCTTGAGCCCTGCTGAGAGCGCGAGCATCCTGTGGCGCGAGTCGGCGCCGGTCAGCACTACCCTCGCGGACTGTCCTCGCGGTCCGCGGCGCCGGTGGAGCAGCGGCAGCGGCCAGACACCGCGTGAGGTGATGCGCGGTCTGCTGGCCGAGGCGGCGATCGTTCGCCGGGGCGGAGTTCCTGACCCCGACGCGATCGCCGACCAGATCGAAGATCTGGACGGCTTGGCCGAACAGCTTCCCGACGGTGAAGCACAAGGCTTGACGGTGCGGACCGACGCTGCTGGGCCCGCTCCGGCCCGCTCGGGATCTTCTGGAGCATCTGCTTGACGGCCTCGGTTCCAGCCAGCTGCTGTGCCTCGACACCGCGAACGATCCTGACGACGACGCTGATCTGATCGAGGACGACGACGAGCAGGCAGAGGCCGTCGAAGAAGCCGACGACACCACGCAGCTGGAAGAGCAGTTTCTGGGCGCGGTGCGGGCCGAGGCGCGCCGTACTCATGCACGACTGTCGTAGCGCGGCCATTCGCCGCGAGCTGGGTGAGTCAAGCCGGCGACTGACACCCAGGATGGGGGCGTCGAACCCGGCAGTGCGCCCGTCGGTGACTCGGCATGTGGTAATCGCCGTGTGTGCGGGGCCGTCGGCGATCTTGTACGTCTAGATCGCGTTAGGGTCAGCCAAGGTCAGCCGTGCGGTCCTGTGGCTCTGAGGCGGGCCTCGTACGCGTCCATCTGCTCGGGGGTCGGCATGCCGGCGGCGATGTGGGCGCCGATGTGCAGGTGCCGACGCAGCGCGCTGGGCGCCTCGCCACCGACGAGCGGCGCGGCGGTGTCGGCGTGGGCGAAAATCTCGTCCGCCGCGCGCTGGCAGGCCCGGGCGGCGATCAGGGGTGCGGCGGCACGTACCGCGGCCTCGGCCACAGCGCGCTGGTGTTCGTCGGGCGCCTCGTTGCCGCTGACCGCGCGGGCGGCAGCATTGATCGCTGTGGTCAGGTCGATGTTGTCACGCATCCGGTCTCCTCTGTGCGGCCGGTCGGTGCGGCTGGTGCCACGCCGGGTCGAACGCATCGACGGGTTGAGCATCACCCACACCGCAGCCGGCCCGCCGCACTCCTGGTGCGAGTCAGCGCGCATACCCGGCGCGGTCCGTTGGAACGGGGAACTCGCGACGGCATTGGGCCCGGCGCCAAAAACGAACTGATGCGAGTGAAACCCATCCCTTGATTGTCCCTGGCGCGCTCGTAGTCAGTCGCAGCCGCGCGCGGCTCGCCGCGCTGGTGGCGAACGCGGACGCAGGCGCCGAACCTCCTTTGCGTGTTGGCGTCACCGCTGCCCTCCGCGCGCGGAGATGGACGGACCGACCGCTCCCACGATCGCCGTTGTCGGCTGAAGCCGATGGGCCCCAGTCAGCGGCAGGCGCTTGCGCTCTGTCCCTACGCAACGCTCAGCCCAGCGGCGCGTCATTGCTGGTTTGCCAGCGCCTGCTTGACGCGGGTGGTGGAGATTCCGGTTGCTGTGGCGATGTCTTGCACGGTGGCGCGCTGTCGGGCGAGTACGGTGACCGCGTCGCGCAGAGCCGTGGTGTAGGCGTCTTCGATGGCGCGTAGCTGCTGCATCTGCGGTCCGGTCGCGACAATGTTGACGTCTGCGTTCAGGCCGAGGAACGCGAGCCCTTCGATGATGGCGTCGCGTGCGGACTTCAGTGCCTTCCCGTGCCCGTAGAGCCTGCGGTGCGCGTCGCGCGCAATCCACAGGGTGTCTCGCCGCGTCGCTTGGCACTCGATGGTTGCGTTGCTATCGGGGCGACTCGGCTCGTCTGGGGGTGTCTGCTGCAGGTCGTCGATGAGCTGGCAGGCAAGCGGGTAGGGGATCGGTGTCGGCAGCGCGATCTGTCGGTCTCCGATCTGGTACAGCGTGTGAGTGTCGCTGCTGCGGATCGCGGTGACGGGAAGTCTCAACCGGCCGGCCGCCGCGCGGATCAGCTGCAGCGGCCCGTCACCGCGTACACCAGCCTTCAGCGCCGCGGTGACCTGCTGGGCCTGCTTCCATTCCGCCAGGCTGATCACCGGCTCATGCACGACATGCGGCGACCACACCCACATCGAGATCGGGTTCAGCTTGCTGCAGCCGGGGCGGCCGGTTCGGCTGGCTTTCCGGTTGTACACCTGGTGGCCAGTCAACTTCGGGTTGGCGATCAGTCCCTCGACCAGGTTGTGCGTCCAGTGGTGTTCGATCGGGTATCGGTCCGGCGCTGCCTCCAGGATCGCGATGATGTCCGCGGCTTTCCGATGCTCTTCGCGCCGCAGGCGGCAGATCTCTCGCGCCGCGTCGAACCGGCGGGGATCCGGATGCGGCACCAGCTTGCGTTTCCGTCGAGGCTCGCCGAACCGGTTGCTCTGCACCCTTGGCGCGTCCGGGTCGATCACTGCGGTGTAGGGGTACGGCGGGTAGCCGTGGTTCCATCCGTTGATGGCATGCTGCACCTGCCCGCCCATGGAATTTTCCAGCATGATGGTCCGGTAGATTTCTGCCTCCACCTGCCCGTACCGGCGGCTGCGCAGCCGGCCGGATTCGGTGCCGCCTGTCGGCTCGTTGGCGTAGACCACCTCCACCCCAACACCGGCAAGCGCGTGCTCCACTGTGAGGCTGGTCAGCATGGCCCGCGCCAGCCGGTCAGACCGCTCCGCCAGCACGTGGGTGATGCCCATGTGCTCGGCCCGGTCCACAAGATCCTGCAGACCGCCGTCGCGAGGCACGCGAACATCGAGCTCGTCGTACAACTCCTGCGGACCCAAGCCCCGCAACTCCGGTGGCAACATCCCCGATTCGACATCCCAGAAGTACGCGACGAACTTCTCGCCTGCCTCCAGCCGCTGGGAGGCATGGTGCACCTGCCGTGGGATGGACGTCTCCGGGTTCTGGTTGTCCTTCGTCGAGACACGGCCGACAAACACCGAACGGCGCGCACGAAGCTCGGGCACGTGAAAGCTCGGCAGATCCGTGAGATCGATCGGCGGTCCAAACACCGAGGTCATGAACAGTCCTCTGAGGGGCTTCGGGTTTTCCGGACAGGGGATTGACCGGTTATTCACGCGGCGTGCCGCTTGTTTTGATGCTCGATCCATATCTCGCGTGGGGTGCGGTACCCGAGCGTCGAGTGCAAGCGTTTGCGGTTGTACCAGAACTCAATATAGCGGGTGATGTCTCGCCGGGCTACCTCGCGGGTGGGGTATGTGGTGCGGGACACGAGTTCGTTCTTCAGGGTTCCGAAGAACGATTCGGCCATCGCGTTATCGAAGCAGATTCCGGTGCGTCCGGCCGACCGGCGGATCCCGAGTTCGGCGAGGGTGGCGGCGTAGTCGGCGGACATGTAGTTGCTGCCGCGGTCGGAATGAAAGATGGCGCCGTCGGCGAGGGTTCGGTTACGGGCAGCGTTACGGATCGCGGCCTCGATCAATGGGGTCTTGTAGTGATCGTCCATCGCGTAGCCGATGACTTCTTTGGTGCAGCAGTCGATGACGGTAGCCAGATAGAGCCAGCCTTCGTCGGTGGGAATGTAGGTGATGTCGCCGACCATTTTCGTGCCCGGCGCCTCGGCGGTGAAGTCGCGGCGCACCAGATCGTCGACCGCAGCGGTGGCCGGCACGGTCAGGCTGCGACGCGGGCGCGGCTGACAGGCGACCAGGCCCAGCTGCCGCATCAGCGCGCGCACCAGCTCCGGCGTGCAGTGGCGTCCCCAGTGGGCAAGCTGGGCGTGGATGCGCCGGTAGCCGTACCTGCCGTCCGCGTCATCGAACGCTTTCTGCACGAGAGTCATGAGTTCTTTCCGCCGTGCTGCCGTCGCTGATTGTGGCCGTTTGCGCCAGTCGTAGTATCCGGACTTCGACACGTCGAGCCAGGCGCACATCAGCTTAACCGGGTGCGCGTACTCCGCGGTGTCACCGACCCGCATCTGGTCGATGAACTCGTACTTCGCCGTTATCGGCGATCCTTCGCGAAGTACGCGGCTGCTTTTTTCAGGAACTCGATCTCCGCCGCCTGTTGACGGTTGAGCCGTTCGAGTTCCCTCAGCCGGGCTCGTTCGGTGGCGCTTAACTCGGCGCCTGCGGGCTGATCGTCGCGTTCACTGCGGCGTACCCAGTTCCGCAGTGTCTCTGCGTTGACATCCAATTCCCTCGCAACGTGCGCGATAGGGCGATTCGACTCGCGGACGAGTCGGACCGCTTCCTCACGAAACTCGGGAGTGTAAGAACTAATCCGCGCCACTACCTTTTCCTCGTCTCGGTTTCAGGAACCATCTTATTGGATCCCTGTCCGAGAAACTCGGGGCACCTCACCTCCGCTTGTCACATCACGATGATGTACAGGGCTGGCCTACCGGGAACCGCAAGGGCAACGGCCGGCGGGACATGGCCCAGCCAGGTGCCGGGTCGAGGTGACCCAGCGGGCTGTGACCGTTGACCAGCAGGCGCGCAGCACGTAGCAGCCCGATCACCGCGCACACGAGCGATGTGGGCAGCCGGTCTAGGCGTCCACCGAGAGGCGGGAGCCCCGGAACCCCCACAGAGGTGGGGAACAAGCATCACGGCCCGAGAGCCATCAATCGACCTAGGCCGCTCCTGCGACAACCCCGCATAGGCGGGGACAATGAGACAAAACCTACCATGCGGCAGCGATGTGCCGCCCCGCTGGAGCCCTATCGTGGCCGGTCCCTCGGCGCACGCGCTAAGCACGGCGAACACGCACGGGCTCAGCTCGATGCGACGCGTGCGCTGCCGGCGTCGCACTGCGTCTGGGTGCTGCCCGCGCTCCGCGGCTCCCCTCCGCACCGCCACGCCGATCGCGGATGTGCACAGGGGGCTGCCGCTCGGCACATATGACGGCGTGTCCGCACCCACAGTCGCACCTGATGCGGCCCTCGCGCGAGGATGGGCCCTCGTCAAGACCGAACACGACCCTCGCCGCTGCTCACCCCGGCGGCGACAGCCGGACAGGACCGCCATGCCGATGCACAACCAACGCGATGAGCAGCTGGACGTCGAGCTAACCGACCAACACGACGGCGGCGGCTCGACCGGGCCGGACGAGGACAGTGACGTCGCCGCGATGGAGCAGACCATCCGCCACCCGTGGACTAGCTACACCATCCTCGATGCCTGGCACGAACGGGCCCAGACTGCCACCCGCCACGTACGGCCCGCTCGCTGGTGGGCCGTACACACAGACTCCACCGGCAGCGCGTACACCATTGCCGACTCGCTCCTATCGATCGCGCGTCACGGCGACGTGCCGTTGGAACCGGAACAGCTGGCCGGTCACTACGTCCGACGCGCCTACCGCATCGGGCTGTCGCTCCCGTGCCCGCCGAGACTGGCCGGGCCTGTCGGACTCACTCAACTGGGCGTCTGGGTCGCCGCCGTTGCCGTGGCCGGCCGCGTCGAGGCACTCGTGGGATGGCAGGCCGCAGACCGGCTCATCCACCGGTTGTGGGGCTGCGCCGACACGGAGACCCACTCGCGTTCTCCGCTCACGCAGCGCCTCGCGGTCGAGCTCAGCCGCGAGGTCGGCGGCCAACCCGTTCTCGGCCTACCCGAGCTGGTCCAGATCGGCATCCACCACCACACAGACACCCAGCCGATCGCCTCTCACCACCTGCTGCGGACGACCCTGCGCAACAGCTCACCCGAGAGCGGCCGTTCGGAAATCACCGCCGCAACGCTGTCCGTGCTCGACCTCCGCAACACGCACCTGCGCGCGTAACCAGACCATGCGGTGGATCTCTCGGTGCGGCCGACGGGTCGCGCGGCGGGACGCGGTCTCAACCACGACCAGGGTGAACTGGTGCGTCGACCCGGTACGGCCGGAGGTTGTTAGGTCTGAGTGAGTGATCGGCATACCGTCGCGCTGCGTATCACCCGGCCTTGGCCCGGGACCGCGGCACGCTCGGAGCCTCTGTGGACGGTGCCGGCTCCGGATTCGGCTCGCTGGCCTGCGCTGGGCTCCGATTGTCGTAGACGAGGGTTCGGGGTCAGGCTCTCGATGTCCTTCGGCTTGCCATCAAGTTCGCCAAGTAGGCGATGAGCGCCCCTGATGAGATCCGGGCGGCGCTCTGTCCACTGTGGATATATCACTCGGCCTGCGCGCGCCCGGACGACTACGCACTCAACAGGCTGCACCTGGTGAGTTTCAGGGGTGTTTGGCCGCGGCCTACATCACCATCCTCACTGCAGACCTAACCGCCCACGGGCCGACCCGACGACTTCCGACACTCTGTTCGAACAGCCGCCAACACCATCGCGGCGCACCGTGTTCTTCGACTATGAGTAGGTCCGTGATGCACTCCGATTCGGCTACTTCGCCTGCACCGCAACGTGACCACTCGGGACGAGCTACGAGCATCTAGAGCACGTCATCCTGAAATGTGGGAAGCGGTTGCATCTGACTCCGGTGCCCGAGCGGTGCCCGAGAACACGCGACATCGCCTGGCACTGGGCGATACGCGGCGGCATCGGCCCTTGAACGTGTGCTAGAGTTTCGGCAGGTCTCCGCTACTTTCGTTGTGGCCCAAGGCATCTCAGCATCTGATACGGATCAGAAGGTTGGGGGTTCGAATCCCTCCGGGCGCACCCACGTTTTACCAGGTCAGGACGATTTTTTAGCGTCCTGCGTCGATGTGTTTCGGCGCGTGTCCCTTTATCCATCCCTTTAACTACAGGGTTGGCGGGGGGCGTACAGGGATGGTCTCTGGATGATCATCCCTGGTAGCTGGCCATGTGGGTGCGTTCCAGAGGGGTCCGAACCACTCCCTGCAGTCTCCGTGTCAGGCTCTCATGCTGCCCTGGTCGCCACTGGGCCGGGCCGTCGCATCGAGATGGTTTCCCATATTGTGGGATGACGTGGTGGGGAGACGTGAATGGTTTCGTCGGTTGGCCTGGCCGATCGGTGGCCGTTGGCGGTGTTGGTTGGCCGGTTTGTCGAGTCGGCGGGTTATCGGAGCCCGGCCACGCTGGCGTTGACGCTGACCGCTGCGCGAGCGGTCCAGGATGACGCCTTGGGCGCGGTTCTGGTGGGTCGGTTGAGCGCGGCGTTGCTGACTACGGTCAGTGACCGTTGGCGGTCGGGCGGAGTTGGTGCGGCGGAGGTCCGTGCGCGCCTTGCTGTGGTGCGGTCCGCGCTGAGGTGGGCGGTCGACCGGGATCTGGTGGCCGGCACCGCACTACACCGGGTGGGTACGGCGTCGGGCATTACGCCGCGGGTGCATCTGCCTGTCCCGGTGGTGCGCCGGTTGATCGCGGCCGCGGTTGAGGGCGTGAACGCCGCCCGGAAGCGCTACCGGCGTCGTCCGGGGCCGGGCACGGCACGGGCCTGGTTTGCTGCCGAGCAGCGCCGGCTGTTGGTGTATCTGGTTGCCGATACGGGGCTGCGGCGTGGTGAGCTGGCCGGGTTGCGTTCCGATGATCTGTTGGGTCGGCAGCTGTGGGTGGAGCGGGCAGCCAAGGCCGGTCCTGGCGGGAGCGTGGTGGTCGGCCCGACCAAGTCGCACCGGCACGGTCGGTTGACGGTGACCGCGGCGACCGGTGGGCTGTGGCCGGCCCACCTTGACGTCTGGTACGGGCCGCAGACGGCCATTGGTGTGCGGCCGGTGTGGATGTTCCCGTCGCCGCGTGATCCCCGCCTGCCGGTGCATCCCGCGACGTTGGCGGCTCGGCTGGCACATGTGGCGGAGGCGGCGGACGCGACGGGTTCGGCGTTGCACGCCATGCGGCACACGGTGGCGACCTCGCTGGTGGCGTTGGGCTACCTGACCGAGGCGCAGGGCCGGCTGCGGCACCGGCGTCTGGACACGACGCTGCGGCACTACGTCGACACCAGCGGCGTCGGCGACCAGGACGTCGCCGACGACCTCGAACGGCACCTGCTGACCGCCTGAGCAGCGACGGCGGGCCGCACAGTGCGTGCGTCGGTAGTCGGCAGTGGAGCGTGGATCCTGGCGTGAAGGGAAGCTGCCGTTGGTGGTCGTGATGGGTGAAAGGGATGCGGGAGCGATGGCGCGTCGTCGTGGAAAACGTGGTGAGGGGACCAGTCGGGAACGCCGGCCTGGTGTCTGGGAGGTGCGGGTCACGGTCGGACAGGATCCGGAGACCGGACGCGGCCAGCAGAGGTCGTTCACCCATCATGGGAACGAGGAGACGGCCAAAGCGGTCCAAGCGCAGCTGGTCGCGCTGCACGGGGTGCGGAAGATGCCGGCGCCGCCGTCGACGGCGGCGATGACGGTCCGGGAGCTGCTGGGGCGGTTCCTGGACAGCTCGCACACCTGGTCGCCCAACACGTGGCGCAGCCACGGCAGCGCGGCGAAGCTGATCAGCCGCGACAGATTCAGCCAGGTACGGCTGGATCGGATGACGCCCGACAGCATGGAACGCGCGATCAGCCGGTGGGTGCAGGCGGGCCTGTCGGTGTCGGTGATCTCCGGGCGGTTTCGGGTGCTGCACGCGGCGATCAGCTGGGCGCTGGACAACAAGCTGATCCTGCAGGATCCCCTTGAAGGCATGAGTACACCGTCGCGGCCGCATCCACGGCTGCACCTACGGCCCGGCGAGGTCCGCAAGCTGCTGATCGCCGCCGACGCGGCCGTGGACAAGGCCCGCGCCCAACTCCAGGAGCACCCGAACATGCGCGGGTACATACTGCGGTTGTTCCGGGCCGAGCAGGACGCCCTACTGATTCGGCTGGCAGCTGACTCCGGCGCCCGCCGCGGCGAGCTGGTTGCCCTGAGAACCACGGACCTGACCGGCCGGGTACTCGCCATCAACCGGGCCTCGCAGGACGGCATCATCGGCCCGGTCAAGAACCACCTCAACGGCCAGCTGACCCTGGGCTCCGGCACCGCCGCCTACTGGCACGAACACGTCCGATCCTGGGCCAAGTTCACGGCCGGTGCGCGTAAGTCCAGCGGTGACGGCGGCGAGGGCGCCTGGCTGTTCAGCGCCACACCCGAGCGCAGCACACCGCTACTGCCCAACGGGCTCGGACAACGCTTCCGCAAACTCGCCCACGCCGCGGGCCTGCCCGAAGCGACACTGCATCGGCTGCGACACACCGTCGGCACATTCCTTGTCTCCCAAGGAAAGATCCTCCAAGCCAGCGCACGCCTCCGGCACAAGGACGTGGCCACCACCCTGCGCGAGTACGCCCACGCTCTGCCCCTCAACGACGAAGACATCGCCGACACCCTCGACAACCTCTACGGCCTCAGCACCGCGCTAGCTCCTCCTGCCGCATGAGTGGTTCGGCGGTAGGCCTTCCGGAGGGTTAGACGAATGCCCGGCGGATGCAGGCTCAGATCGTTTGAGGCTCAACGGATCCAGGAGCGCTAGGTAGATCACGGCATGATGCTCTAGCCGGCAAGCAGGAAGCCCTCGGGACCACGGCGAACGACCATGGAAGGACGCCTTACCGGGATTTCTGCGGCTGCCGACACTGACCCTGCGTCTGACGGCCGGTGTGATCCGCGCCCACGCAGGGCGATCCGGTCTCGCCGACGGCGCCTGGAGGCGGAAGGTCACTGCCCTAGGTCCAGCAAGGTGGACGTCGGTAGCGTGGCCGGCCTGCTTAGGAGCGCACCGGCCAGAGGCGTCACCGGAAAGGGTCAGAATCGCGGCGGAGCGGCCCCAGATGATTCGAGACCCCTCATGTCCAGAGTGGCGAGGCTGGATCAGATCTAGCTACGATCGGGGACAAGCGGGCGGGTGCATCGGGATACTGGTATGCCGAAGAACCGATTCAAGACGTTCGCGGAACGTTGCGCCGGTAGCTCGCCCATGTCGATCACTAACGTACTGATGCCAACGTGAGGGATGACGGGATTCCCCGTCTAGGGTCCACATCGATGGCAACCTTGAGCCATCCTGAAACCAGGCGTGAAGCCAGGAAATCTGGGCACGGAAATTAGCGGCAGCCAGGCCATACAGGCCACTAACGCCCCAGCCGGCTACCAACTCCGTCGAGGTGGCAAGCACATCCTCAAGCTTGGGTCGGGCCGATTCCCAACCCATGGAGTTTCGTCCCACCTCATTAATCGCAGTCACGCTCCGAGTGGGTATCGCGAACAGGTTCGCGATACCCACGCTGCCGCACCCGAGGACATCAGCAGCCACCTGCAAGTGTCGCATGGTGGCCTGCCCAGACGTCAGAGGCGGGTTGAGGAGAATCGCTCCGAGGGTCCGCTGATTCTGGCGATCAGAAGGGGCCATTTACGACCAGCGCCTTGCCTTTAGTCATCTGCCTTATGGACTTGAGGATATTTTCCGGACCCTGGTCATAGATAAATCGCACTGCCGATTCTGCTGCGTAAGATCGATCAAGTTCGAAGGATAGCCAGCGGCGATCGAGATCTTCGGCGGCTCGCCCAGTGGTGTTTGAGCCAGCAAAGAAGTCGACCACAAGGTCACCGGGATCAGTGCACATTTCGATGAAAAACAACGGAAGCTTGAGAGGAAACCGCGCCGGATGGCTGGGGAATCCAAGTTTCTTGCAAGTTCGCAGGTACATATCATTTGACTGGCTATTCGGGATTGCCAGAAGGTTGGAGGGCAGCGCACCACCGTTATCACGCCCGAACGCCTCTCCGATACTATGCTGCGATGGTCGATCCTTGGGCGTGTAATAGCGAGCTGGATCGGCTAGCAGTCGCTTCATTGACTCCGAGTACGGTATCCGCACCTTGCCAACATCGGCCTTCGGCTCGTCGGTCTTTGAGAGCCACCAAACTGTGTTGACGGCGTCCTTAGCTCGGATTTTGCGCTTGTTCACCCACTCGATTGGGGAAGGCAGCTTCGACGGGTTGTACCAGTAGAACTCTTCCGCTAGTCGATACCCCAGTTCATCGACGAAGGCTAGGAGGGCACGGAACTGGTGTAATGACCTGACGGGCAACCCTCGCTGGTATGCACCGCCGATGTCGATCACCAGGCTGCCGGTCGACTTTAGAGCATCCTTGGCCAGCTTAGCGAACTCAGTAAGCCAGGCCACATAGCGCTGTTGGTCTTCGTTGCCGTACGCCTTCTGCCGCAGCAGTGGGAACGGAGGGCTAGTGATGAACAGGTCGACACTGTCGGCTGGCAACTGGGCCAGGAGCTCGAGACTGTCTCCGCTGATCATCGCTCCGCGGCGAGTGGAGTAGCACACTCGCCCCGACCTCAGGTGATCAAGCAGGTCGCGCATCGTTCTCCTCCCAGAGGGTCAAGCAGGAACGACCTTACCGGGCGACCTCAGCGGCAAGGTGAAGCCATGCCGAAGGGAGAGCAGGGGTCGGCCATGTTGCTTACGGTATCGACTGCGGCGCAAGTGCGTAATATTACTTACTGTAATCCAAGATTACTGAACGTGACGTGTCGGAGGTACGTGAGCTACCTCTCCAGTGAAGGCTCAGGTCGAGTCGAGCTCCGTGGCGCAGAGGAGATGGCGGAATGGGCGAGGCGTCACCTGACTGGCTGGAGATGTCGTACGGTGCCTTTCAGGAGTTGTACCGACCATCCGGCAACCCATCGAGCCGCAATCTACATCGTCTCATGATCCGCGGACTTGGATTAACTGTTCTCCAGTTTCCGAAGGACGAAACGCGACGAGTTAAGCTGCTTGTGTCCAATCTGTCCTTGCCGCTGCCCTCGCAACTGCGCTTCTATCTTTATAGAGTGACGCAGCATCCCCTGATTGACAAAAAGGCACCTTTAGGGTCCAGATGGCGACCGAAATTTCCAAGAATAGTAATGCGGGTCTCAGAAACTCACTCTGAACCCCAGCTACGCCGCAGAGCTCGCCGACCGGCGCCGGTCGTCATTCGAGTTAAATGGAGATTTCGAGAACCTGTCGCCTTGCGATTTCTCGAAGGCTACGATCTGGCCGCGGTGTCCGTTGTACTCGAGACGATGAACCGTGGCACCAGGGTGCGGTTGGGGCCCGTTGCCGTGGTGGTGAGCCAGCCGAAGAGCCGAGCTCGTGGATCACTCCGAGGTCTTAGGTACTCGATGGATCGATCAGGTCGCGCAGGGATAGCACTTCGCCGTCGGCGACCTTTCGATCCAACGCAATGGTGCCCAAGCTCATCAGTGTCTCGATGACGCGGTACGGGTCCTCGTCGATCTCAGGGTGAAGAGCAATAAGGAGGTCTCGCATCTCGCCGTGAGGGTCAACGGATCCAACGTTGAAGTTCGATCCGTTGGCTGAACCGAAGTCCGCTTCTCGGTTGAGGGGCAACTGCTCTCGGAGGGCATACGCGGTGCCCACCCGGGCAACATCGACCAGGTCGGCAAACGGAAACCGTTGCTGTAGGCGTTTCGCCGCCGTTGTTGCATCTGGTGTGAATGCGATGTTGACCCGGCTGGAGCTACGGCGGCTGCTATCGGTCACGGTGGCCTCCTGACTCGATTTCGGTATGCCTAACGCCTACACGGCGAAGATAATGTTCCGCGACTAGGTCGGTCCCGAGCTTGTTCAAGGCGACTTCCCGATCGAGCTCGTCATCGTGGACCAGCAGCAGTACCTGATCTGTGATCTGCGGAAGGGCTTCCAGGACATGCTCTTTATGCGTCTTGTCCAGCCGCCCGAACGGTGAGTCGGTGATAATCGGGCCATTCATTGGCGAACAGCGCTGCAGTGCTGCAATCAACGATAAGGCGACCACGTGCTCATACCCGCTGGACCGATTGAGAACCTCGCTCCCATCTGCATGCAAGATTGTCAGTCCATAGTTATCGTTGATGCGAAGACGGTCGTAATCCTTCTCAGCCGACAATGCCCGGAACACCTCACTGGCCTGCTCTTCGACGCGGTCGCGCAGCCTATCCCGGAACTCGTTCACGGCGGAGGTGAGCAGCTTATGCAGCTGCACCAGCCATGCGACTTTGCGGTCCTCCTGGCCTGAGCCTGACGCGCCGAGCTTACGGAGTTTTTCCGATAACGCGGTGACCGCGTTGTCTTTCCGGATCAGCTCCTCACGACTGTCCTTTAAACGTGACCGTGTGTTCGTCAGGCTGGTGTGCTTTTGGGCGTGTTCATTGACCAGATTCGAGATGATCTCAGCGGTTCCCTCGGGGGCATCCGCCAGCTCGCTTTCGAGTTCGCGGAGTGCTCCCTCGGCGTCAGAAAGATCGACTCGTGCCTGACTGGCTTCCTCTTCCAATCGCACGAGCTCGCCGCTGTCGGCCCTCATCTTTCGCAGTGCGTCACGTCGCGCACGTAGTGTGGTGAGCTCTGCTTGCACCGCATCGGCGTCCTCGCCTTGCTGGTGAGCGTGCAACTGCTGCGTTTTCTCGGGACTAACCGCTTGTCGACAGGTGGGACACGTTCCCGTCGTTATCGCCGTGGCAACTTGACGAGCGGCTAGTGCCGCCGCTAGCCGGCTCGTCAGCGCATCATCCTTGGCCTCGATAGTCGCGAGTTCAGATGCGACGACAGGGGCCAGTACTGCCCGCCATGTCGCGCCAGCGGCGGCGGCAAGATCATCGACTCGCGCTGTGGCTCTCGCGCGTAGCCTTTCGACTTCGTCTCGTTTAGAGTCACGCGTGGCTAGCATGCTGCGGTACCTGGTATTGCTGCGTAGCTCCTTCTCTAGCTCATTCACATCATTCTGCAGCTCGACGACGAGGTCGTTGAGCTCGCGGACGTTCGTACGCTCGTTCTCTGCTTCGTCCGACGCCAACTGAAGGTCGTTACCCAATGCCTGGGTGGTCCTGTCTTGCTGCGCTGCCTTCGCTTGCGCGGTTCGTGCCGCCGCCAACAAGGACGCCACATCATCCCGAGCTCGGGTGAGCACCGGCAGGCCGAGGACCCGTTCGATCGACTCCTTCAGCTTTTCGCCGGCTTCGCTCCCGGGTGTCAGCAGCTGCTCGTACTCCTGCAACAGCTCGGCATCGAAGAGGAAGAATCTCGCGATTTGCTGGGGGAGCAGCGTTGCCAGCTCTCGCTCGCGATCGTCTGGTCCGAGGACGTCGCCGTCCTTCACCAGGCTCACGGTTGTTCTGAAGGTTGCCGCGCCACTGCTCGTCTCTCGGACATACGCCCGTGTCAGTTTGTAGTTATGTTGACTGTGGTTGAACGTCAGAACCACTTTAAAGGGACTGACTGTCGAGCTGTCAGCATCATCGCGGTTGCCTACCTTGGAAAGGTCGATCTGGCCAGATGCGCGACCCAACACGATGCCGAACAGAGCCCACCGCAGTGCGTTGAGGAAAGTTGTCTTACCACGGCCGTTCTCACCCCATACGACTTCAACGCCGGGCTGATCTGCGAACTCGAAGCGTTGAGATCCGCGATATGGGCCGAAGTTGGTCACTTCCATCGCGACGAGTCTCATTCAGCTCCTCCACTGTCTAGTGTCGAGCCAGCCGTTGGCTCATCGGCGTGGTCGATGAGCCAGGCGTCAACCACCTGGGCAACTGCCCGTGCCGCGGCGCTGCGGTTGTCAGGATTGTTCTGCTCGGCTGTGAGGACCGCTACGAGCAGCTCAGCCGGTACGTTGGGAAAGTCAGCCGCCCGGACCTCCTCTGTCGCCGTGAAGACATCTTCCTCTGGCGGCTGAGGCAGTCTCAGCGGTGGGCCTGATGGGTTAGTCATCCTCATCCTCGATCTCGGTGTCTACTTCGACGCCTGCCGCGCTAACGGTCGTATCGAGCTCGATCGGCACACCGTAACGGATGCAGAGGGCCTCAACCTGCGTCAGGGCTTGCGGGTTGGCCGCGCCACGTGCGAACTCCAGCACACGGTGGAGCTCGCCCGCGAGGAGCCGGTCTCCGTGGGCCGTTGGAGCCTCTGCATCCTGCGTGGGCACGACAATTGCGTCATGCAGGAATGCCAGTGCCTTACCTGGGTAACGGCGAAGGATTCTGCCACGCCGCTGGATGAACTCGCGCGGATTCCGACTGCTAGCAAGGATCAGGGCGTGGCTCACAGCGGGAAGGTCAACACCTTCGTCCAGGCAGCGCACACTGACGAGAATGCCGCCGTTGATATCCAGCTCAGCTAGGGTGGCTTCCCGATCGCCTGTCATGGAGCTGTGGTATTCCAAGGAATCGAGGCTTCTGGCGGCGAGTGCCGCACGGACCTCGCCGAGTTGCCGCAGCCCGTCGCAATACACTAACCACCGTTGACCTGGCTGGTAGTGCTCAGCCAGTACCTGCACGGCCAAGGGGACCTTGCCTGCCGCTCTCTTTAGAATCCGAGCGCGCGCGATCGCCAGTTTCCGAAGTCGCTCGTTGCTTTCGACGTTGTCAAGTGCATCCCCTCGTCGTCCGGCCTCTCGCCGCAGCTTACGCGAGAGATCCTCGTACGCAGCCTGCTCACCGCCGTCGAGTGCGACATCATGCGGGATGTAGTTATAGGGAGTCAAGACACGATCTCGGATCGCGTCCTGCAGGGTATACGGAGGCGGAATAATCCCCCCGAAAAAATTGAGAAGACGGGCGGTGCCATCAGGGTCGCCGGCGCGAACCGGTGTAGCACTCAGGCCCATGCGCCAGGGCGCCGCCAGCGTCAGCAACGGCTCGGCGCCGGGGCTGCCGAGTCTGTGGGCTTCATCAGTGATGACGAGAAGCCGGTCATTGTTGGCGACACGTGTTAGGAAAGCGTCAGTGGCCGCCGTTTGCATCATCGCAACGACGATGCGTGGAGGGCTTCCTGCCGTACGAGTGCTGGTCCAGGGATACAGTAGGTCGTCGGTGCGCCACGTGTTGTTTCCGGCGCCAGCCAGTAGAAGTTGGGGAGCCAGATCGGCAAGGCGTTGTGTGAGCTCACGGCGCCACTGGTCGAGTAACAAAGCGCTAGGGACCAGCACAATGGCACTCCCGCCCTCGCTCAAAACGGTGCGCACGGCCTGCACGGCGGTATAAGTCTTTCCGCTCCCAGTGGCGTGCTCGAGTAGGCCGCGACGACCGTGAAGTTCCCATGCGGCTAGTGCCTGGATCTGGTGATCTCGCAACGGCCTTGCGTCCGCCGGTGTCGCTGCACGCACTGCGGCCTCAGCGAGGACCTCGTCGACGAGGACCTCCCAATCCGCTGGGCCGGCGTTTCGGATGAATTGTGCGGCCACCTCCGGAACCGCTCGGACGTCGACGCTGTCGATTTCATTGCGCCACAGCGCCTCGAAGCGAGTTGCTGCGTCGCTCACGCGGCGCGCGTCGCGGCCGCCAGCCCAGGATGGGAATACGTCGACACTCTCAAGGTTGCCGTCGGCTGACAGACCCAGAAACGTCTCGTTCATCGAGCCGCGAAACCCCACGGTGTCGCCGGCGTCATCGGTGAATAATCCGACCTTATCATGAAAGAGGCGACGGTCACCGGGGCTGGCCGACGCGGTCAAGATCGCCAGCCGGACATCGACGGCACCTGCCGCAATCAGACCAGCCAGCACTCTCGCAGGCTTGCGCGATCGCTCGCTATCCAACAGGAACCTCAGCTCGGCGAGCAGTGCAGCACCGAGTTCTTCGTCGCTTAAGGCTTCGTATCCCTGTCTCAGCGCTCCGGCATCTGTGCTGGAGAACACAGGCGAGCAAATCAACCTCATCCGCCCACCGCCCTCGATGAAATCCTTAAGCGCTGGCCAGGCGATGGAGAAGACGGCAGAGGAGAAGTAGCCGGAGATCCGGTCGTAGCGAGTCGACACTCGCATACAGGGCAGGTAGAAGTCGCCGGCAAGATCATCGACGCTCTTGTCGTAGCTCGGCGCGAATTCGTGGTCCCGCAGGCCGCTCATGTCACCGACGACCGTATCGGGCTCTTCAACAGGGACTGGCGGGTGAGTTCTTCTCTTCGTCGCAGGCCCGTCACTAGGCGATCTGCCCGTACCGCAAGGACTTGCTCGGGATAGCCACCACTGCGGCGCACCTCGCGTCGCTGGCCACCTTGGCCGTGGATCGCGGCGTGGTGCACGGTGGTGGCACTCACTTGGATGCCCTTGGAGTACGGGAACTCCGAGTGGGCGATGGCATCCCAGAAGACAAAGACATCGAACTCGGCGACATAGCCTGCCAGCAGCACGAGCACGCCAGGGTCTAGCGCCAGACAAGCCCGCTGCCGCCTCCGCTGCCCCGGCAGCCGCAGCTGAATCCGGTAGTCGCCAGCCTTACGCTCAGACGGATGATCGGTGCAATTGAACACATATAGCCGAACTTTCCGGGGCAGGGGCGCTCGGCAAAGGAGGTCCAGCGGCTTCGTTGTCACCGAGATCGTCTCAAGGTCGGTCAGCACAGAATCACCTAGGGCCCGGACAAATCGCTGGTAGAGCATGGACAATGGCTGCTTCTCACTTGGCCTCCACTCTCCCACGGTGATCAGACTATGACCTCGTCGGAAATCCAGCGATGCCCAGTGCTGAGCTTAGGGTGTGGCACTGACACTTCTCGGTGGATCTACCGGGCGGGATCCGGTTGTCAAAGAGCGCTCTCCCACTGAGGTCCTTACAACGACGGCACGGGCGCCACGACGGCCGGCGCGGTCCGGCTTCTCACGGAGTTCCACGTCGACCGCTACCCGCGACGCCGTCCTCAAGGGAAGGAGTTGAGAACTCCCCATGTCGCCGTAGAAGATCGATCCCGAGGTGCGTGAGCGGCCTGCCAGGGTCGTGCTCGATCGCCGCACCGAGTACCCACCGGCCGCGAATGCGATCGCGGCCGGCGCCCGGGGGCGGAGGCGCTGCGCCGGTGGGTGATGCAGGTAGAGATCGACGGCGTCGACCGTGAAGGTCAGACCAGCGACGAGCTCGCGGCGGCCCGCACCGGAGCCGCTCCTCGCATAGAAGCGGCGAAGAACCTGGGACGGTTCAGGCCGCCAAAACCGTCTTCGGTGTCGGATAGGTGTTTGACTGGGCCAACCTGTGGTCCGAGCTCGAGGTCCACGCCGGCCCGGCACCCGACTGGCTGGTGCCGGGTGCCAACGACGAGTACAGCAACCTGTTCTGCCTGTCGCTGCGCGGGCCGGTCAGGGGTCAGTGTGGTTCTGGTACCACGAGGAGGCCGACGAAGGCGAGCCACCTGCCGAGGACAATCTGACCCTCAAGGCCAACTCGTGGCCAGATCAACTGGCCTCCTTGCGACCCGTTGAACCGGAGGCATGACCACCTACACGTCGATCGTTCGGCGGAGGACGACCCGCTTCCAAGGTACATGCGCTGGGTCAAGCCCAGCGCCTCTACTGGGACGGCAGCTGTCGACGCGCCGCGGAACTGGCCCACAGGGGTCAGCGGTACCCGGCCGCTGGCAGCAGACAGCTCGCCCAAGCCGGCGCCGTCGTGCTCTGCGCCGGCGGTATCGGCGTCATGGCAGCGCCGGAGCCCACCCCGCCGACGGCCTGGTCATCGGTACGGCCCAACGCCGACCGCGCCGGCGGCTCGGCCACTAAAGCGACTGGCTTAGCTACGAGGCGGACCCGTCCCCGCTCGCGCGGGCGTTCCCCGCGGTCGAGCCGTCCAGTGAGCGAGGTATCTAGAGCCGAGCATTGTGCCTACTCCGCGGCGACGCTGGCCATGATGTCGGCCATCGTCTCGTTGCCCGCAACTCGGCGGGCAAGGTCCCGCACTCCAAGCTCGGCCAGTCGTTCCATCGTGGCCATGGGTCGGCCTGGCTCGCCGATGTTCAGGATTTCCAACAGCTCGCGCACGCTGCCGCTCGGATCGAGCGTGCCGATGCCGTTGTACTTCGTCGTGTAGCCACCCTGCGGCGCGTTCTCGATTGCGAGATCTGCCCCAATCGCGTAGGTAATCGCGAACAAGTACGCATCTTTCTGGCTGCCGCCGAAATACTCGTTGGACACTGTCTCGATCGCGTTGTTGCCCTCGAGAGTCAGGCCGATCTGCTGCTTGTCACCCCGGTCCGTCGCCATGCCCTACTGCGTCCTTTCAATCTCGGCTTCCTCGGGGTCGTTGTTCGGCCGGAAGATCCGGTACGCCTGCCCGATCCGGTTATCCATGATATCCCGCGCTTGCGCTTCGGTGAGCTCGCCGGACTGTACCAGCAGGATGGCTTGATTGCCGAGTTCGGGAACCCACTGTTGAAGGACGTTAGCGCGATGTTCGAGGTCGAGCCGGGCGAGCGGGCTATCGAGGACCACAGGGCCACCCCGCACCGCGGCGCGCTTGAGGGCACCGATGAGTGACAAGGCGATGAGCTGCCGCCCGCCCTCGCTGGTCTTCATGGAAGGTCCGCGCTTTCCGACGAGATCGACGCGGTAATCCGGACCGATGCGGATGCCCTCGTAGCCCTCGGCGTCACGGATCAGCTTCGTGAACATCCCGGTTGCCGTGCCCTCGACTTCGGCACGCGTCCGCTCCTGGTATCGCTCGATGGTGCGCTGTACGAGCTGCTGGGTGTACTCGAAAAAGTATGCCTCGGCCGCGAGGTCCGGCTGACCGCCGCCAAGCCTACGGATGGTGCCCGCCAGCTTGTTCTGATCGGACTGCACCTTGGCCTGCTCATCGTCGTGGTGCAGCAGCTGAGCGTTGTAGCCATCAATCGCATCTTCGAGTTGCTGCTGGTCGTGCGCGAGTTTGCGGATGCGGGCGGCATCATTGTCCTTTAGTCGGTCCTTGATCGTGCTCAATCGCCGGTTCCGAGTGAACTGCGCACTGACGATGCCGTTGAGCTGCTCCTGTGCGCGATGGAATGCCGGCAGTGTGCGGGTGTCGATGAGGGCACGAACACGTCGCTCCAGTTGTATATCGGCCTGGTCGCCACCGGCCCCCTTGAGCCGGGCGAGTTCATCTTCGGCCCTGGCGAGCGTCCGGCGCGTGGCGTCGTCTGGTGGTGGCAGTTCCTGGTGGCAGGTCGGGCATATACCGCCCTGGATCTGCTTCTGCAGCACGTCGACGCGATCGCGCGCTGTCTGGATTGCCTTCTGTCGTTGCTGGGCTTGGTCGTTTCGTTCCTCGATCCGCTGAAGAGCGGCCGTGAGCTTGGCACTGGCTGGAGCCAGCCAGCCGTCGATGAGCAGCCTGCGCATTTCGTGGCGAAGCTTGGCTTCATCGGCCTCGCCGCCTTTGATCGCTGCTTCGAGGCTCTCCATCTCGCGGGCGTCAGCTTTGAGTTCGTCCACGGCGGCGATGCGCTCGTTGACCTCTTCCAGGTCGGTCTTGGCCTTGTGGAGCGCCGCCTCAACCTCGGAGCGATCCTTTTCGATGCTCTCCTGTTTGGAACGCAGGTCACGGAGCTTGCGCCGGGCTTTCTCTGCCTCGGTCTGGTTCTTGAGAGCCTTGGCTTGGCGGCTGAGGATGTCTTGGGCCATCACCGAGATGTCCCGCTCGGCGAGCTGCAAGGCGGGGATACCCAGCACGCTCTCGATGCTGCGCTTGAGCACGTCACGCTCGCGGTCCGAGTTGAGCCGATCGTAGAAGTCGCGCAGCAGCTCGCCGTCGAATAGGAAGAACTCGGAGATCTGCGGATGGAGCAGCCTACCAATTTCGGAGTCAATGGCGACCGGCTGAATCACTTGAGCGTCGATCCGCAGGTCGGCACTGACCTTCGGCGCGCCGCCCTCGAACCGTGCGGTCCGTGTTAGCTGAAACTGCTGCCCGTTAGCGCTGAACTTCATGCGGACTTCCATCTCGGTCTCGCCTTCTGCGAAGGCCGGACGGTTCATGTAGTCGCTGAGGCTGCGCGTCGACTCGGCGGGTGTCTTACCCGCTTCAGGTGCACCGTAGAGGCACCAGCGCAATGCCCGGAACAGACTCGTCTTGCCGAGCGTGTTTTCACCGTGAATCACCACGATGGGTGCGTCCGGGTTCGTGACAAGGTTGAGGTCCGCGATGGACTGATATGGGCCAAAATTGCGCAAGCTGACGCTCTCAAACTGGAGACTCATTGGCCGAGCTCCAGTCGAGCCAAGATGCGCCGGCTGACCTGTTCTTGCAGCTCCCGCAGCTCGCGCTTGAACTTGGAGCGGTCGTCATCAAACTGATAGCGCCAAGCGAGCGCGACGATCTGCTCGTAGTCCTCCGGCACAAACGAGGCCACGGCGGCGCCGAACTGCTGCCTGAGGTCGCTATCCTCCGCGACCTCGCGCAGCGCAGCCAGAGCACCCACCCGGCCCTGGGGCTCATTCGTAGGTTCATCGGTCATATCAGTCGGATTCCTCCTCAGCGTAGTCGAGCAGGTCTGGCAGCTCGATGGGATCTTGGCTGAGCGATACGACGATTTTCAGCCGCTCGCGGGCTGCACTGTTACGGGCCAGCCGCACGAACTCCAAGGCCCGCTGCGCTTCGCTCTTCGTCAGCGCGCCGCCGATCGGGTTGACCAGCATCAGGTCATGGACTTCAGCGCTGACCTTGCTTGTCCCCGGCGCCTGGCGCAGGACGCGGCCGCGGCGTTGGATGTACTCACGCTCGACGGTGGAGCTAGCCAAGATAAGGGCATGATCCGTAACCGGGACGTCGATGCCTTCATCGAGGCAGCGGATCGCGACTACGATGCCTCCGTGGTCACCCAGGCTGCGGATAACGGCGTCACGGTCACTCTGCATGCCCGAGTAGAATTCTAAGATCGGCAGACCAGCCGCCCGGCACTGTTCGGATAGCACTTTGAGCTGAGTGAGGTCGTCGCAGTACACCAGCCACCGGTCACCCGGCTGGTATTCGTCTTGCAAAATGGCCGAGGCGGCCGGCACCTTCTGGCGCGCTTGCTTTAGTACCCGAGCACGGCGTATCAGGAGCATCTGGAGCTGACCTTCGATCTCACCGAACGAGTCGCCGCTGCTAACGAGCTGCCCGATCCGCTTTGTGAGATGTTCGTACTGCTCGAGCTCGTCATCATCCAGCTGGACCTCGTGCAGCCGGTAGTCGTAGGGCACAAGAAGGCCGAGCATCAGCGCTTCCGCCAGCCCGATGACCGGCGACAGCACCGGACCGAAGTACTCTAAGAGGCGATCGGTGCCCTCAGTGTCGAACTGGCGGCGATAGGTGGCGCTCAGTCCCAGGGTCGCGCCGCACTCGGTCGCCTCGAGCATCGGGAGCACCCGCCGGCTGCCCGCACGATGCATTTCGTCCGCCACGATCAGTAGGTGGTCACCGCTCTTCAAACGACGCTGGAAATCCGCGCTCGCGAATGTATGGATCGTCGCGACGATAACTCGCTGTGCGCCGGCCGAATTACCCGGTGCACTGAAGATGGGCAGAAGCTCCATCCAGGCGCTCTTGTTGCTGTCAGCCCCCGCTGGCAGGACTTGCACGCTGTCCAGTTCGGTCTCGATCTCACGTATCCACTGCGCGTGGAGGTCACGGCCGGGTACGAGGATGACGGCCGCTCCGCCGTCCGCGGTCCAGCGCTTAACGGCCTCGATTGCCGTCAGCGTCTTGCCGGCGCCAGTCGCGAAGTTGACGATGCCTCGATAATGGTGGGCCTTCCAGTCCTCCAGCGCAAGGCGTTGGTGCTCCATCAGTGGTCGGCTGGTCGTCGTGCGGCGGTTGCGCTCGCGCGCCTGGTGGCTGCGCACTTGCTCGATCGCATGGTCCAGATCATCGTCGGCGATGGCCCGCAACTGTTCGGCCGTAACTTCCTCAAGGAAGGCGGTGCGGATGCCCGGCTCACGTCCGCGCCAGATCTCCCTGAAGTAGTCCGATTCGTCTCGAGTGCGCAGTAGCTCAGATTCGTTGCGCCAGCTACAGAAGACTTGGAACGACTCGTTGTTGAGGCCCCATGCCCGCCAGGTCTCGTTGGCGCTGCCGGTGAATGCAACGCGCCGGCCGTCTTGGTCCTCGAATATGCCCATTTTGTCATGGAACAGGCCGCTGGGGTGTTCCGGGAACGCGATGCGTACCTCGATGATCTCGTTGGCGATCAGGGTGGCGAGGAGTCTCGTCGCGGGAACCGCCTCAGGATGTTGAAGCAGGGTGTCCAGATCGGCGCGAACGGTCGCCTGTGCATGCCGAGCGATCTCGTCGGCATCCTTCATGACCGCGAAGTCTTCGGGCGACAAGGCCGGCGAACAGATCAGCCGCATCCCTCCACCGCGTCGCACAAAGTCTGAGAATGCCAGCCCCACCACTTGGTACAGCGTGCTGCTGAAGTAGCCGACGGCTCGGTCGTAGCGGACCGACTCCTGCAGGCAGGGCACGTAGAAGTCATCGAGCAGCCGATCGCGCCCCGACCGATACGCGGGCTGTAGGCTCAGGTCCGGCAGCGACATCCAGGTGCCCCTCCAACGCACTTCAGAACCAGTACTCAACCGGACTTCGCGGCCATCGAGCTTCGTGGGCGACCTTTGCGAAAGGTAATGACACTGATCAGCATGGTACTGCCATTGTCGACACCAAGGCGACCACGCGTCGGCGGGTCGTACCAGGAGCGGACGTCGACACGGATCGGGTCGTGCTGGATCTCGTTGCACTACGATCCGGCCATGCTCAGCGGCGCGGACAGGCACAGTCGCGCCGGCCAGCAGCACGTGACCGAGCAGAGATCGCCGTGGTGGTCCAGGAGACAAACACGCTAACCGGAGCATTCCTACCAGATCCAGGATGCTGGTGACTACCGCCAGCTCATGCGCCGCAGATTGGGCACAGTTCCGTCATCTTACGTAACTGCCGGTCGACGGCGGCTCGTTCTCCTAGTAGGGCTGGCAAGGTAGTATGCGCGCCGGCGCAACGCGCTCGGCGTGACCCCAAGCGACCGATCGAGGTCGTGTCGGCGGCCAGAATGCATCTGACTCTGGTGCCCGAGCGGTGCCCGAGACCCTATGGCATCGCCTGGCACTGGGCGATATCAGGCGGCATCGGTACTTGAACGCGTGCAAGAGTTTCAGTAGGTCTGAGCTACTTTCCTTGTGTCCCAAGGTATCCAGCCTCCCGACTACGGATCAGAAGGTTGGGGGTTCGAATCCCTCCGGGCGCACCCTTTTTTCAACCCTTGTAAAGGCCCTGACCAGGGCCTTTACTTCTTTGCGAACCCTTCTCGTGTTCGATGATCATCGACACAGTGCCCGAGTCGTGCCCGAGCGGTGCCCGAGGTAGGTCGAACCCAAGATCATATTCCACAATGTGGGATCTTTCTCTGTACCCTAGAGAGATTACGATATGTAACTGCCGCGGGGCGTGCGCCTGGGTTGTGCGAGGTCGAGGTCGTAGCTCGACCGTCATGGCGCGCCCGGCGGTGCTCCACATGACCTGACGGAGAGTCGTGTCGCCGCGCGCGGCGAACTTCCGCGGTGCCGAGCTGCGGGTCCGCGCGTACGGCATCGACGTTAGCGCCGTGGTGCCCGGCCGTCTGCTGGGTTGGTACCGGCTATGCAACGAAGGGGAGTGGTGGGGCTGGGCGAGTACGCCGTCGGATCGCGGAACGGGCGACTACCACTGGTGGAGCTGCGCGAGTTGGTTCCCACCGAGGCGTTGCCGCCGCATCCATCCGACGGCTGGCCGCTCGCGCCGAGCGGCCAGGCCGCCGATGACGGGCGTCCATCACGATCGAAACCCCAACGGTGTGGCCTGCCGCGTGCGGCTACCAGGGACCGTTCCGGGGTCTTCGTTGCCCACGACACCCGGCTTGGCCGGCCCGGCGTTGCTCGGCCGATCGGGTGATCGACTTCGGCCGATGGGTGCCGCTACGGTTGCCGCCATGACCACCTCATTGCGACATCACGATTACTTTGAGTGCCTGCGGCGAGCTGGGGCGGGCACTGGCACAGGCCGCCGCGGCACGCTCGCAGACTGCGGCCGCCCGGCAGATCCTCGGCTTGCTGGGCGATGTTGACGCCGGCGCGCGGACGGCGGTGGCGTACGAGATGGCGGTGTGCGAAGCGGTCGAGCGGCTCACCGAGCAGCGCGTCGAGGCGCTGCGCCGGGAGGAGGGCTGGCGCGCGGCGTAGCGAGCATGAAGCCGCTGTGGTGCGGCGTCTCTCTCGACTCTGCTGGGACTGTCTGACCTGGCCGATACGGTCAGGTCCGTGCACAGCTACTTGGCGCCCTGCCTGGAGACATCACAGTTGGCGAGCATCCCGAGGCCGACTGGTGGCGGTTGGAATGACCGGAGTGCGAGAAGTGCCGCCGTCTCTCGTGTACCACCCGGGGATTCGCGTGGACGAGAACGGGGTGCGGCAGGTTCGTACCGTGAAGCTCTCGTGCGCCCAGGCATGTGGGGTCGAGATCGTGCTCGGCGGCGGTGAGTAGCGGTAACCCGGCCCACGGCCCCCAACGCCTCGCCGATGATCACCGGGTGGACGTCGAGCAGGAGCTGCGCGCCGCGATACGCGGTCGTCCCGGCTGGAAGTTCCGGGACGGTGGCGCCGAGTACCACCGCCGCGGCGCGGACCGGCGCGGCCGGGTCCGACATGTGTTGTACCGCGCCCGGCCGCGTGAGCCCTGGATCGCAGTGTTCACCGACAAGCACGGGGGAGCGGGCTGAGCTGACGATTCCGGCCAGCAGCGTTGCGGAAGCGGTTCGGAGGATCGAGCTCAGGCTGTGATGGTGTGAGCTCTGGCCCGCGGACTGGCACCGCAGGGCGTGGCGGCGAGTCTTCGTCCCTCATTGCCGACTGTCTTCTCGGGCGTCGGGCTGAGGGACAACGGAGGAGCGGTTCAACCGCTCTTCGAAGGCGCGCAGCCTGCCGAGTACTGATGTCGCCTCCGCGAGCAGCCGTCGGAATTCAGCTAGCTCAGCGTGGGTGAGCTCGGGGACTGCTGCGGGGTCTGCTGGCGTGGTGCGGGGATGCCCTTGGGGGCCGCCGGGTCAGGATTCGACAGCTGTTCCAGCCATTTCTCGGCGCGGTCAACGCCGAGCTGCAATTGCTGGGTACTGGCGTCCTGCCTGCGCTGTACGCGATGCGCGCCGATGGTGACCGCGGCGGCCGATAGGGCGGCTACCCGCCAGGGAGTCGAGACAACACGCCGGATCGATACGCGCGGCGCCGATGCCGGGGCCCTCAATGCTCCGATCTCCAGCTGGTGGGCTCGAGCCCTGTTCGACGATCAGGCACGCCGGCCGTGAACTCGAGTGCGCGAGGCGGACGAGAAATGACTCTGTGCGGCCATGGCTGGGCGTCGCCGGGATGGGCATGGTTGACGCCTTCCGTTCAACCACTCGACGCAACAGAGTTCTCCCTGGTACCGCTGCGGAAGCCGCACCTGGGAGACCTGGTCGGCGCCGACTGGACGAACCGGGATCGGTCGGCGGCAGGTCTGCGGCGATGATCCTGCCGAGCCGGGTACCGATGAGTTTCGCTGAGGCGCGGGATCTACCACTGGTCAGCGGCCTTTTGGCGTGGTCTGGACAGTGGAGGGAACTGCATGAACACCGATGAACGTCGGCAGGTCTCGGTATCGAGGCGCATCGCCGCGCCGGCGGCTGAAATCTTCCGGATCTTGGCCGATCCGCGCCGGCACACCGAGCTGGATGGGTCCGGGATGCTGCGCGGTGCCGCGTCCGACGCGGTCGTGACGGCGGTTGGTGACGTGTTCACGATGAACATGTACTTCGAGCCGCTCGGTGATTACCAGATGAACAACCACGTGGTCGAGTACGTGGCTGACCGGCGCATCGGCTGGGAGCCCGCTGCCGGTCAGAGCCACCGGGACAACGCGGAGGGGGACCAGCGGTGGGGCCATCGCTGGTCGTACGAGCTGGTTCCGGACGGGTCGGGCGCGACGGTGGTGACCGAGACCTACGACTGCTCGACGGTGCCGGCCAAGGAACGTGCGGCGATGCGCGATGGGGAGGTCTGGGTCACCGCCATGGCCGAGACACTGCAGCGCTTGGACTCCCTCAGTACCACGACGGATCGCGCATCTCAGACTTGACAGCAGGGAATCGACGCACCAGCAGTCGGCCCGGTTTGGCGTCCCCGGCGGGTCGGCGTTCGGGCTGGCGAGTTTCCGGTTTGCTGCCCAGAGATGGCGAGGACGAGAGCAATCGCCGTCACAGGCCATGCCGTTGGAGGCGGACGCCGCCACCTGAGCGTGGAGACGACACGTGATGGGGGTGTCGGGTTGCGCTCGACATCGTCGGAGTGGTGGCCGTGGGTCGGGCTCCAGGACAGCAGACTCGCCTGGCCGCCCGCGCAGGGTGTTCTCCAGTGGGTCGGTTCGGTCCGTGGTACGTGGCCGGGCAGCCGGGCTCTCACGTATGCCGACTCAGCGTCTGCAGCGCCAACCGGCCACACAGCGCGGCGAGCGGCAGCTCGACGCTGAGCCCCATCACCACCGCGGTGGCGAAGCCACCCGCCGGAGCCGCGGTCGTGGTGTGTCGAACCAGGCTGCCGTGACGGTGAGGTGGGAAGCACGCCGACTCGCCGGTGACCGTGCCGGCTGGTGATGTGGTGCATGGCGGGCTGGCAGGCGATGAGTTGGCGCCGTGGCTCGGATCAACCCCATGTCAGGTCGGTACTGCCCGAGGCACGCGGTTACCGGTGCGGGTCGTCCGCACGCGGTACGCCCCGGAAGAGGGGGTCGGTGAACGGGACGGCATCGGCACGGGGACCGCCGGCCCGTCCCGGTGAACAGCACGTCGCGGCGGCGACGCCCGTCGGAGTCGCGGAGCGCGGCTCAGCACGGAACGGATCTGCCGCCGAGTGCGGCATTCGACAGGAGGACATGATGATTCTGGTTACCGGTGCGGCAGGCAAAGCTGGTTCTGCCGTCGTACGCGCGTTCGCTCGCCGGGGCGCGCCGGTGCGGGCGGTGGTCCGCGATCCGGCGCGGGTGCCGTGGCTGGCCGAACTGCCGGGCGTCACGGTCGTCGCCGGCGATCTGCGCCGCGCCGCGACGCTTGGCCCCGCGCTGGAGGGTGTGAAGCGCGCGCTGCTGATCTCCTCGCCGCGAGAGGAGATGGTCGACACCCAGCTGAGCTTCATCGACGCCGCCCAGGCGGCCGGAGTGCCGCACATCGTGAAGTACTCCGGCCGCGAAGCCGGCGTCGGCTTCGATCAGGAGGTATTCCGAGGCACCCGGTGGCACGGCCAGATCGAGCGTTATCTGGAACGCTCCGGGCTCGCCTGGACCCATCTGCGACCCAGCCAGTTCATGCAGAACTACCTCCCGAGCTCGGTGACCGGCTTCGATGTCACGACCCGGGAGCTGGTGATGCCGCTGGGCGCTGGTCAGCTGTCGCCGGTCGACCTGGCCGATGTCGCCGAGATCGCCGTGGGGGTGCTCACCACGGACGGCCACGAGAACAAGGCGTACGACATCACCGGCCCGGAGGCGTTGACCATGGCGGAGGTGGCTGACCGCGTCTCGGCGGCTACCGGCGCCACGTTCCGATACGTGGAAGTCACGTTCGAGGAGCAGCGGCGCCGCTACGCCGCGGCCGGACTACCGCCACACGTCGTGGACCTGTTCGACGAGCAGTTCCGGGAACGTCACCGCACACCGATCGCCCGGGTCGAGCTCGCCGCGCACCGCACCTTCGGCGTGACACCGACCCACTTCGCCCAGTTCGCCAGCGCCCATGCCGAGGAATTCACGGGATCGGCCCGGTGAGCCGCACGCCGCGGGTGGACGCTCGCGCTGACTTCGCTCGGCTCGTTCATGGTGGTACTCGACATCCTGGTGGTGGCGACCGCGCTGACCGCCATCCCCGTCGTCGAGCGCGACGCTGGAGCTGGCCGGATCGACGGTCGAGTCGCTGATCACGGTGCGCGAGCTTCGCGGTGGTCGGCCGAACAACTAGTTTGGGAGTGGCAGTACTGCCCTCGACCCTCGCTGGTTGCGCCCTCGTGCTCGGGGCATCTCACCGTGTGGCCGTGCCCCATTTCTCGCTCTGGGGGACTCAGAACGACCTGACTCCTGGCTCTGGTGCCCGAGCCGTGCCCGCGAGCGCGCGACATCGCTTGGCACTGGGCGAAATTCCGCGGCATTGATGCTCGAACGTCCGCGAGAGCTCCGGCAGCTCTCGGCTACCTTCCTTGTTGCCCGAGGCATGTTGCGGAACAGAGTGCTCGGCGCGGGCCCGTGGCAACCAAGGGCTTTACCCGCCGGTACCGACGTGACGGAGCCGGTCTGCGGCGTCGATGGACTGGCGCGTGCCGGCCCGGTAGGCGTCCGCCCAGACGGCCCGGTCGTACAGGTCGGGACCGAAGGCAATGATGGCTGCGGAGTCGGGGCGCAGGGTGACGACGGTGGTTGCGTCAGCCACGGTGAGTTCCTGCCGAAGCTGTTCGGGCGGGAACAGGTGGGCGAGGGGTTCGACAACGACCAGCGTGTCGGCGTCGGTGGCGAGGTCGGCGTTGGTCGCCGATCGCAGGCCGCCGTCCAGGTAGTACCGGCCGCCGATCGGGATCGGCGGCGAGGCGCCGGGGAATGCGGTGCTGGCGGCGACCGCATGAGGTAGTGGTATGCCGCTGTCGCGGTCCCAGACCACCGGTTCTCCTGTGTCGGCGTCGACGGCGGTGACGAGCAGCCGTTCCGGAAAGCGGGTGGTACCGAGCAGACCGCGCATCCGATCGATCTGGGTGTGTGGTCCCCCGACGTCCGCCGTGCGGGCGAGTTGCCCGACCCGACGACGCGCCACCGTCGCGTCCTGGCCGGGTTCGGCGAGCACGGCGAACACCTCGGCCAGCACCGCGGGGTCCGGTACGTGCGGGTGACCGGTTGTCGGTGGCAAGGCGGCGAGGCGCTCGGGCCGCTCACCGGTCGCCAGGACGGCGCCGATGATCGCACCGGCGGACGTGCCGACGAACAGGTCAGAGTCGGCGAGGTCGATGCCATGGTCAGGTAGGCCAACGGCGAGGCCCGCCATCCAGGCGGTGCCGACGACGCCGCCGGCGCCGAGTACGAGTGCCCGGCGGGTGGTGCTCTGCGGATGCATGTGTGGCCCTTTCAGGCGACGGGGTACGGGGTGCGGCGGCGGGCATGGTGGAGGGCTTCGGCCCACCACAGCAACTGGTGGGTCATCCGGCGGAGGGCGTCGTCGGCGGCCGCGTCGGGGTATGCGGTGCTCGTGTCGGCGGCCGGGCCCCATGGGTTGTGCAGGCTGACCGTCTCGCGGATGGTGACGGCGTGCAGTTCGGCGAAGACGAGCCGGAGCGCCTCGACCGCCCGCAGGCCGCCGGCCAGCCCGCCGTAGCTGACGAATGCCACGGGCTTGGCGAACCACTGGTCGCGCAGCGTGTCGATCGCGGCCTTCAACGGCCCAGGGTAGCTGTGGTTGTACTCGGGCGTGACCACCACGATCGCCTCTGCCGCATCGATGCGTGCAGCGAATGCAGCGACATCGGGATGGTCGATCATCGTCGCCGGCACGGTCACGCCGGCCAGGTCGATCGGGTCGGCGTCCACGCCCCACGCGGCGAGTCGCTCGGCGACCCAGGCCCCTACGTACGTGCCGAATCGTCCATCGCGGACGCTGCCGACGATGACTGCGACACGCAGGTCGGCGGTGGTGTTCATGCTGGGTGGCCCCTTCGGGAGTAGGTGGATTCGGTGCGGCGGAGCCAGATGGCCGCTGCGGCGGCAAGCAGACAGATGCCGGCCAGTACGAGGAACGCGGCATGGAATCGCGCGGCGGCCAGGACGAGCACCACAGCCGAGCCCCCGGCGGCGCCGCCCAGGCGCATGGTGATGTTGGCGAGGGCGGTCGCGTCTCCCAGCTCCTGTGTGGACACCGACGCGTACATCGCTGTCATCGCCGGCATCATCGCCAGCCCGAGCCCGGCACCACGCACGACGAGCATGGCCTGCATGGCGACCATCGGCGTTCCGGCGCCCAGCCACGGCAGTGGCGCGGTGCAGGCCAGCACGATCAGTGCGCCGACCGAGGCGACGGCGCCGCCCCCGTAACGATCGGTGAGCCGGCCGGCAACGAGCATGATCAGCGTCGTGCCCGCGCCCATCGGCGCCAGTAGCAGCCCCGTCGAGAGCGCGTCCTGACCAAGCTGGAGCTGGAACCACAGCGGTACCAGCAGAACCGCAGCGAACATGCTGGCGCCCCCACTGAGGACGGTGGCCAGGGCCGCCGCCGCCACCGGCCGGACAGCGAGCCGTATCCGCAGCACCGGATGCGGCAGGCGCGCCGAGCGTCGGATGAACAGTGCGGTCGCGCCGGCCCCGAGCACCGCAAGGACGGCCGGCGTTGCCCGACCGCCCGGCGCGGCGAGAGCGGTGAGCGCGTACAGCAGCAGCGGCAGCCCCACCGACACCAACACCGCGCCCTGCCAGTCCATCGGTGGTGGCGTTCGGTGCGCACCGCGCGGCACCAAACGCAGGCCGAGCCCGACCGCGGCGAGACCGATCGGTACGTTGAGCCAGAACAGTGCCGGCCATGATGTCCAGGCCAGCAACAAGCCACCGACGCTCGGCCCGACGATCGGCGCGAGCCCGACGACCAGACCCAGCGTGCCCATCATCCGGCCAAGCCGCGCCGGGCCGACTACTTCGCCGATGAGCGTCTGCCCCGCGACGACGAGGATGCCGGCGGTCACGCCTTGCAGCGCCCGTACCGCGATCAGGACAGGGGCGGTCGGGGCCAGTGCGCACAGCACCGACGTGGCGACGAAGCCGCTGAGCGCCCACAGCCACAGCCGCCCGGTGCCGAGTCGCTGTGCCAGCCATGGCGTGAACGGCAGCCCGGCCGACAATCCGAGAAGGTACGCGGTGGCCACCCATTGGATCTCGGCCAGCCCGACACCGAGGCTGTCCTGCATGTGCCGCAGGCCGACCGCGACGATCGAACCGTCCATGTTGGCCAGGAACCCACCCAGCGCCATGACCGACGCCGCAGCCCACGTTGCCCGGGTGATGGGGGCCGGCGCTGCGGTCGCTTCCTGTAGCTCGCTCACGCCCGGTACGGTAGGAGTTAAACAAATGTTGAAGTCAAGGGAGCGCGTCGATGACCACGGCCACCCTCGCCAGGAACGGCGGACAGGCGACCCTGACCGTCAGCGAGCTGGCACACCGCACCGGCGTCGCGCCGTCGGCCATCCGGTTCTACGAGAAGCACCGGCTGGTCGTCAGCGAACGTACTGCCGGCAACCAACGCCGTTTCTACGAGGCCGAGGAGTGCATCGTCAAGATCATCCGAGTGGCGCAGCGGGTCGGGCTGTCCATTGCGGAGATCCGTGAGCTCATGGCAGACCTGCCCGAGCGCCGCCGGATCACCGTCGACGACTGGTGTGTGCTGCGCCGCGCCCTCGAAAGCGAGGTACGAGCGCGACTTCAGGCCCTGCACGCAGCGCTGGACGACCTTACCTCCGACCAGCGGCTCTGCGAGATCCCGCCGACCACAACCCACCGAGCTCGACACTGACCGACCCGGGTTTCGCGCCACCTGCACCCGCCGGCCAGTACGTGCTGCAGAGTCCTTCCGCAGACCGGCGTTCCGGCCCGGCGGTCGCGGCCGGTGGCAGGCCGCGCCTGCCTCCGGCCCGTGGTGACTCGCAGATTCGCGCTCGCTGTTCGATGACCGGCCCGGGTTGGGTGAGCATCGGCCGCGGCGGTTGCGGGCGAGGGCGACGTTTGCCAACGACGCGCTGCGGCCGGGGTGGTGTCACGGTGATCTGTTGGCTGCAGGTGTGCGCGTACGAACGCAGGGACGGTCCCTGGTGGCCATCCCTGGTCGCTGGACGTGCCCGTCCGACTGCTCCGGCGCACCCGCGGCCACATCCCAGCTGCCGGGTGTCCAAATCGGCATCGCTGCTGCGTTGGTTGAGCAGGGGCCGCCGGATCGTGGGGCCCAGCGCGAGGAGGCACGCGATGAGTACGGATCCACCGGTACGCCAGGCGCCGTCCGCGACGGTCGATGCGGAGGCGGCTGCGTCGGCCTTGTTCGAGGCGTCGTCGCACGCCTGGGCGGCGGGAGACGCCGACCGGTTCGTCCGGGGGTACGCCGAGGACGCGACGGTCGGCCTTCCCGGCACCTTCCTGCAGGGTAAGGGGAGTATCCGTGCTGCCATGCGAGATGCCTTCGCCGGCCCGTTGAAGGGCTCCCGCCGTATCCATGCGGTGCAGAGCATCCGTTCGGTCGGTAGCCGGGTGACGATCGTCGTCACCCGGAGTGCGACCGCGCTGGCCGGAGAGGCCGAACCGCATGCCGCTCGGTGGGAGCTCGCTACTTGGACGCTGTCCAGGCACGGCGACAGGTGGCTCGTCGAGGCGTACCACAGCTGCCCGGCCCCGGATAGGAACCGCCCAGCTGAAAACCGCCCAGCTGAAGGAGAGTCACGATGAACGACACCACCCCGAACCGGGTCGAGGCCTACTGGCGAAGCATGACCGAGGCCGCCCGGGAGAAGCCGGACCAGGCCCCCGACGAGGTCCGGGCGAGGGTCGAGGCGTACTGGCCGACCCTCACGGCCGAACCGGGAGGCACCGACTACCTCGAGACCTCGGTGGCCGGCCTACCCGCGCTGTGGGCCGTCCCCACCGCATGCGTGCACGATCGTGTCCTGCTCTGCCTGCACGGCGGTGGTGGGGTCAGCGGATCGATCTACACCCACCGCAAGCTGTTCGGTCAGCTCGCCAAGGCCAGCGGTACTCGTGCGCTGCTCGCGGAGTACCACCAGGCGCCGGCTCCGGTGCCGGCCGAAGATGCGGTCACCGCGTACCGTTGGCTGCTCGAGCAGGGGATCGACGCCCGAAACATCGCCGTGGCCGGTGACTCGCTCGGCGGCGGGCTTGCCGTCTCGACGGCGCTGCGCGCACGGCAGGAGGGATTGCCTGGCCCGGCCGCGCTGCTGCTCATCTCGCCGTGGGTCGACATGACGGTCAGCAGCACCACGTTCGAGACCAACCGTGACCGGGAAGCCTTCTTCTACCGGGAAGTCGTCCAAGCGCTGGCAACGCTGTACGTGGGCTCGTTCGATCCGGGCGACCCGCAGGTGAGCCCCGTCCACGCCGATCTTCGCGGCCTGCCGCCGACCTACGTTCAGGTGGGCGGCAACGAGACGCTGCTGGGTGAAAGCCTCCAGCTCGCCGAGAACGCCCGCCTGGCCGGTGTGGACGTTCGCCTCGACGTGTTCCCCGACCAGCTGTACACCTTCCAGATGGCCGCCGGCACCATGCCCGAGGCCGACGACGCGATCCGGAAGCTGGCCACGTGGGTCGGACCGCGACTCGGACCCGCCTGAGCGGAAACACCGTCGCCGTCGCTGGCGACGTTTCGGCCTGGGCGGCGATGAGTTTGGGGCGCTCGCGGGATCCACATCGGTGGGCGGCCGATCCCGGTACCGGAACTGGACACGGTACCGCCCGCGCCATGGCGCGGGCGGGGACGCCCGGACGGAGGTGGAGGTAACGATGCCCGAGTACATGTTGCTGCTGCACGCCTCGCCGCCGGATCCGCAGGCCGACCGCTGGGAGCAGCTGCCGCTGTGGCAGGAGGTGACCGATACGCTGCGCGACGCCGGCCTGCTGGTGGCGAACGGGCCGCTGGACACCCCGGAGACGGCTCGAACCGTCCGGGTCCGGGACGGCGAGACACTGGTGACCGACGGGCCGTACGCGGTCACCAAGGAGGTCCTCGTCGGCTACTACGTGCTGGACTGCCCGAGCCTGGACGAGGCGATCGCCGCCGCGGCTCGTATGCCGACCGCGGCGAGCGGGACGGTGGAGGTACGCGCGATCCTGGACGCCACCTCGGCCGCCGCCGGGCGGTGAGCGCTATGCGGCGTGCGATGAGTACCGATGCCTGATCCGAGCCGCGCTCCGGACGACCCGGGCAACGCCAGCACGGTGGCGCTGATCCGCGTGTTCAAGCAAGAGCGGGCCGCGATCCTGGCCACCCTGGTCCGGCAGCTGGGCGATCTCACCAGGGCGGAGGACGCGGTCCAGGATGCTTTCACGACCGCCACCCGCGTCTGGCGTCAGGACGGAGTGCCGCCCAACCCGGGCGGCTGGCTGACCGTCACGGCCCGCCGGCGAGCGATCGACCAGCTTCGCCGGGACCGCTCGCGCGCCGACCGGACCGCCCGGTTGGCCGAGCTGATGCGCCTGGACACAGCGGAACACCCCGCCGTTCCCCACGACGTGATAGACGATGACCGGCTCCGTCTGATCTTCACGTGCTGCCATCCGGCGCTCGGCACCGAGGCACGGATCGCCCTGACGCTACGGGTGGTCGCCGGTCTGACCACGGCAGAGATCGCCAGCGCGTTCCTGGTCGCGGAACCGACCATGGGCAAACGCATCGTCCGCGCCAAACGGCGGCTCGCCGACGCGCGGGTCCGGTACCGGGTCCCGGACCGCACCGCGTTAGCGGGCCGGCTCGACGGCGTGCTGCACGTGCTCTACCTGATCTTCAACGAGGGCTACTCGGCAACCCCGGGAGATCACCTGGTACGCACCGTTCTCTGCGCCGAGGGGCTCCGGCTCAGCCGGCTCCTGACCGAGCTGATGCCCGACCAGCCCGAGACGTGGGGGCTGCTGGCGTTGATGCTGCTCCTCGACGCGCGCCGGGGTGCACGCGTCGATGCGGCCGGGCGGTACGTGCCGTGGGAGCGACAGGATCGGGCCTGCTGGGACGACGCCGCCATCGCGGCGGGAACGACTGCCCTGCGCCGTGCGCTGGAACTGCGGCGCCCCGGCCGGTACCAGGTGGAGGCGGCCATCGCGGCGGAGTTGCTGCAGGCCGGCCGGACCGACTGGGCTCGGATCGCCGACCTGTACGGCGCGTTGGCCAGACTCGCCCCATCATCGGTCGTCGCCCTCAACCGCGCCGCAGCCGTGGGGTTGGCCGCCGGGCCGCGGGCCGGGCTCGTACTACTCGAACCGCTTCTCGCCGACCCCGCACTGCGGCAGTACCAGCCGCTGCACGCCACCCATGCCGACCTGCTCCGCCGTGCCGGCGCTACCGGCGCGGCGGCGGCCTACCAGCGAGCCATCGCCCTGACCGTCAATCCGGTGCAACGTGACGAGCTCCAGCGCCGACTCGACGACCTGGGCCGCTGAATCACAACCGGTACTTTGTCTGCAGCAAGCTGTTCGAGTACGAGCTCGGCATTCCGATCGAACGCTTCCTGGCCCGGCCGGTCGGTGGCGATCAGCAGATCGGTGCCCGGATCACCCAAGGCGAGGTCGATATGCTCGTCTTCTCCTGGGAGTCACTGGAAGCCTAATCGCATGATCCTGACGTGCGAGCTGTGCTGCGACTGGCCGCGGTCTGGAATATTCCCGTGGCGATGAACGTCGCCGCGGCCGACTTCCTGATCCCTTCACCGCTGTTCCACGGCGGCCACGCACACCTTCGGCCCGAGTTCACCGGCCGCGATCGCGCCGCGCTCACAGCCCAGTAAGCCGGTATCCGCACCGTCTCCGGCCGGTCGTCAGCGTTGGCTGCTTGCCCACGTGTGGTTGTCAGGATGTCGGCTGGCTGTGGGAGATGTCGGAATCGGTGATGGCCCAAGTGATTCCGTGTTGGCCGAGGAAGTCGAGGAAGCTGGCGGGATCGTAGGCCTGCGCGGGTGCGAGCACGCCGTGGCTAGCGCCGTCTGCAACGAGCCTGCGGGCCGCCTCGACGGCGATCACGGCGGTGGTGCCGTAGGTGTCCCGACCCCGGATGGTCCCTCGGACGTGTTCGCCGTCGGGGCCGGCGGCGTCCACAAGGTACGTGAAGCGTTGCGCGGCGCGTGCGCCGTCGCTTGGCCCTTCGGGCAGGCTGTCGATCATCTGCGCGGTGAGCGGGGTGCTCAACCGGGCACTGAGCGCGGCGTCGACGAGGCTTTCGACGTGCCGGACCGTCACGTGGCGGGGAATGGTCACCACCTCCGACAGCGGCAGCGCCGAGACCGGCGTCGGCTGCGTTTCACCGGGAAGGGTGATCGCGGCGCGCCGGGCGGGGATGCCGGTGTGCCAATCGCCGTCGTCGTAGGTGAGCCCGCCCGCGGCGATCGCATCGGCCGTCTCGATGAGCGAACGCAGCGACCCCCGCGAGGGCCCACCGCCTCCGACGATGAAGTGCGCGACGGCCATCTCGTCGATGCGCGGAATGCGTTCAGCGATCAGGCGTGCGATCAGGTCACCGGGCACGCACGCATCGTTCGTGGCGGGCACGACCGTGACCCCGGCCCGCCGTGCCTCATCGGTAAAGGTGTCGAAGACAGACTTGATGTAGGACTGTTCGCCTGCCGTGTCGACGTAATGGCAGCCGGCGGCGATGACGGCCCGCACCACAGCGTGCCCGGACGGTGTGAAGGGCCCGGCACAGTTGATGACCACGTCGTACCCGCAGAAAGCGTCGACGAGCGCGTCGTGGTCGCCGGTGTCCGCCACTCTGCGCTCGGCATCGACGAGACCCACCTGCACCGCTGCCGCGTGTAGGCGCTCGGCGTTACGTCCGACCAGCCCGGGACGGATGTCCCGGCGGGCGAGCTCCGCCAGGACGAGCTTCGCCTGGAAGCCGCTGGCGCCGTACACGGCGATCTTCACGTGACTTCTCCTCGCTCTAGGCATCGCTGTTCAGCAGGGCCAAGCCCTCGCTGATGTCTCACCGTATGACGCTGCGATGAGATGACCAATGCGCCAACGTCTTGCATTCATATGCGAACGTCTTCTAGTGGCCCTGTGAAGATACGATGGCTACATGGATGTGCTCTCCGACGCGGTCCTCGCGATGCGTACCGGGCGACCGCACGCGGCGCGGGTACTCCGGGTGGCGCCGTTCGGGCGATGGTTCGCGCCGGTCGCCGGCGCCGGCTTTCACATCGTGTTGGAAGGGTCGTGTTGGCTGGTTCCCCCGGACGGGCCGCCGATAGCTCTGGGGGCTGGGGACGTAGCCTTCCTACCCCGCGGCTGCGGTCATGGCCTGGCCGACAGCCGGTCCACTCCGTTAGCGGACGCCTCGGCGCCATTGGCGACACTGACCTCCTCGTCGGGCGGCGCGCCGACCCCGAATGCGTCGACCGTGATGGTGTGCGGCGCGTACCTGTTGGACCGTTCCCGGACACATCCGCTCCTGGCCGACCTTCCCGAGATCATCCACCTGCCGGCCCGGGTCGGGCAGCACTCGGGCCTGCGCGCCGCCGTCGAGCTGCTCGGCGACGAGCTCCGTCGCCCACAGCCCGGCGGTGACGCCATGCTGCCTGCCTTGCTCGACGCGTTGCTGCTGCACATCCTGCGCGCCTGGTTCGACGACGCCGGTAAACGCACCCCGAGCGGCTGGGCAGCGGCGATCCGCGACCCCGCGATCGATGCCGCGCTCCGGGCCATGCACGGCGATCCGGCCCGGCCGTGGACGGTGGAGGAGCTGGGCGCCCGGGCCGGGCTGTCGCGGGCCGCTTTCGCTCGACGATTCACCGCACTCGTGGGCCAGCCGCCGCTGACCTACCTCACCTGGTGGCGGATGACGCTTGCCGCCCGGCTCCTGCGTGGCAGCGATGTCCCCCTGGCCGCGGTTGCCACGAAGGTCGGATACACCTCCGAGTTCGCGTTCGCTCACGCCTTCAAACGTGCATTCGGATTGGCGCCTGGCAAGTTCAGACAGTCATCGACGGAAGATACGCTCCTCCCTCTCGACGCGATCTGACGTGTCGGCACTGACCAGGGCTCTAGTAGCCAACTTCCGAGCTGCTCTTTCACTTCACTCCGCGGCGATCGGCAGCGCGTGCCGGGTCACGGATACGTTCGGGCGGTGAACCCGCTAATCTGCGTTCGTTGCCGGACGGGGATCTGGACGCCCGGATCGATCGCCTGACCCGGTCTTCTCGACCGGTCCGGCGACCTCGGCGACAAGTCCGCGGCGGCGACGCTGCGCGCGTTCGTCCCGGACTGCCGTACCGCCCATCGTTCGCTGTTCTGCCGGGCGATGAGGGCACTGCGCACACTCGGCCGAATCCGGAAGGCGATCGCCGCCCGCACCACGCACTACCACCCCGCCCCGCGCCAGTCGGTGTCGGTTGCTTGGTGCCGGGTGCTCGCCCGGCGCGAGCAAGCCCGGCTGCATACTGGGACACCCGCAGCCGAGGAGGTCCCGTGAAGCTTGCCGAGGCCTTGCCCGAACGCGCCGAGGCGGTCCGCCGGGGTCAGCCAGCTGCGCGCCCGGATCATCGGGTCGGCGCGGTACCAGGAGGGTGAGACCCCGCCGAGTCCGAGCGGCTGCTCGACGAGCTGGAGTCGCTGATCCGCCGGATCAACGCGACCAACGCGGCCACCCGGCTCGATGACGGGGCCACGGTCACCGATGCGCTGCCCGGCGCGACGTGTTGCGGCTCCGGCATTCGCTGCGCACCGCCGCGGCGGACGCCGCCGCTGGCGCGGACCGGCGCGGCGCCGGCCGGCAGCTGCGGTCCGAGCTGCTGCCCCAGGCGGTACCGAACTTGCCGGATGCCAGCCCCCGGACGATGCCGAACACGCTGGTGTGGCGAAGTTCCCGAGCGACCAGGACGGACCCGAAGGTCTGGAGCACCTGCCAAACCAGGGCGGTGAGTAGCGCCGGCCCACCGATCGCGGCGTTCTGAGCAGCGTTGGCGACCCCAAGCGCCCAGGAGCGTACCCAGAAGGGCCGACGACCAGCACTTCGCTCCCGCCGGCGACAGGCAGCCAGCATGACTGGCAGGTAACCCGGCTGACGCTCATCGGTAGCGGCAGCGCGTAGCAGCCGGGTCGAGGCCGCCGCTGACGCCGGGCGTAGTCGCGAGCCAGTCCACGAACGGGCGCGATCCTTCCGCGTCTCGTCGCAGGCGCTGCGGAACTACCAGACGCGGGGTGGGTAGGGCGGCGGACCGAGTTTGTCGGCCATCCAGACGAGCGCGTCGAGCTCGGACCGGATTGCCTTCGGCATGATTGGGTACCGTCGGGTGCCGGCGAGCAGGCCCGCGTACACGCGCCAGTGTAATCCAGCCTTTACGCCGAGATCCTGGTCGGCGACGGGCCCGCCCAACGGCGTCACGACGATCGTCGCGGCGCGGGTGTGCCCGGCGCCGGCCGTCAGCGGCCGCGGAGAGTCACGGTGTTCGGCGATCTGCACCGGGCGCCCACGCCAGACGCCACGAAACGACCAGGCGAGCCGGGCATCGTTGCCGGGCGGGAAGAAGTAGGGCCAGGGCACCGGCGCCGGGGTGGGCTGCCGGGCGAGGCCCAGTTGGTACGCGGATCGCAGGGTGGCGTCCCGATGCCGGATCGCGTAGGCGAGCCCACCGATGATCAGCGCCGCGAGGGCGAGAAAGACGAAGACCCCGAACCCGAAGACCAAGGGGCCCTCGGCGACGGCCAGCACGGTCATGACAGCCACTCGGCGCGCAGCTTGCCGGTTCCACCTGGCCGTCCGACGCGGCCCTCGCCTTCCCGCCGCGCGACGCGAGTGCGTCGATCTGTCATCCCGTCACCCTATCGCCCCGTGCCGCCATCACCGACATCGAGCGCTTTCCTCGCAGCCAGCGAACCGGTGTGGCGGCGGCTGGCCGATCGTGGCCGGGGTCGGCCTTCTCCGGTCGACGTTCGGGTTGAACGGCCGAGCGACGGCGTCGAGGTGTTTCCATGCGTATCAGCGTTTGTTCGCGAGGTGATCGAGTTCCTGGCGGATGCGTTCCTCGATCCCGACGTAGTGGGCGCGGACCGATTCGCGGGCGGCGTCGGCGTCCTTGGCGAGTACGGCCTCGACGATGGCGGCGTGGTCGTGGACGATCAGCATCGGGTCTCGGTGCGGTACCGACAGCGTCGCCTGGTGATAGGCCTGCCAGAACAGGTCGAACAGTTGCAGCAGCATCGTGTTGCCGAGGTCGGCGAACAGTAGTTGATGGAAGGCCCGGTCGGGGTCGCTGAGATCGGCGCCGTCCTTGGCGCGTTGCCGCATGGTGGCCAGCAGCTCGCGCAGTGCCGCGGCGTTCGTGTCGCTCAGCGCGGCGATCGCGTCGCCGATCAGCGCCGACTCCAGCGTCTTGCGCAGGCCGATCAGGTCGTTCAACGCCTGCGGTTCCCGCATCAGCCCGTACGGCAGGTGTTCCAGCAGTGGAGTGAAGGAGAAGTCTCGGACGTACACTCCGCTGCCGCGGCGGGTTTCCAGCACGCCGGTCGACTCCAGCGCCTTGACCGCCTCGCGCACCGAGTTGCGGCTGACCCCGAACAGCCGCGCCAGTTCGGCCTCCGGTTTGAGCGGGTCGCCGGCCTGCAACCGCTCGCGCAGGATGAACCGTCGGATCTCGTCCTGGACCGCCTTGTGCAGCGGTGCCGGGCGCAACCGCGGAACCGGTGTTTCCGGTACGTGCTCGCTCACCTGGTGACCTCGTTCTCTGGTCGGTGGTGCTGGCGTCTCGCCGGCGTCATCGTCGGGAACTGCTTGACACGGTCGTTCGGCTAACCCTAAGGTCCCTGACTTGTAGGATATCCCTCAGGTTGGGAGATGGGTCAATGCGGGTTGCCGGCTCCGGACGTCTCCGCCCCGCCACGGCCGAACCGCACCCGGTCGAGGAGCATCCCGGTGAGCCGGCGTTGCGGATCGACGACCTGGTCGTCGAGTTCGCGACCCCCGCCGGCACCGTCCGCGCCGTCGACCACGTCACGTACCAGGTGGCGCGCGGTGAGACCCTGGCGGTCGTCGGCGAGACCGGCTCGGGCAAGAGCGTGACCGTCCTCGCCGCGCTCGGGCTGCTCTCGGCGGGCAACGTCCACCGGGTGTCCGGGCGGGCCGAGGTGGGCGGCCAGGACCTGCTGGCATTGCCGGCCCGGGAGCGCCGGACGCGTCTGGGCGCCGACGTCGCGATGATCTTCCAGGACCCGATGTCCGCGCTCGACCCGGTGCAGCGGGTCGGTGACCAGATCGCCGAGGCGCTGCGTGCACACGACCGCGCGCTGACCGCCCGTACGGCGCGGGCCCGGGTGCTCGAGCTGCTCACGCAGGTTGGCGTGCCGCAGCCCGAGATCCGGTACGACCAGTACCCGCACCAGTTCTCCGGCGGCATGTGCCAACGCGTCGTGATCGCGATGGCGATCGCGAACCGGCCCACGGTGTTGATCGCCGACGAACCGACCACCGCGCTCGACGTCAGCGTCCAGGCGCAGATCCTCGAACTGCTGCGGCTGGCCGCCCGCGAGACCGGGGCGGCGACCGTGCTGATCACCCACGATCTCGGCGTCGTGGCCGAGATGGCCGACCGCGCCGCGGTCATGTACGCGGGGCGGATCGTGGAGACGGCACCGGTGGCGCGGATCTTCGGCCGGCCGCAGCACCCGTACACCGCCTCGTTGTTGGCGTCCCTGCCGCGACTGGACCAGCCCCGGGGTCGACTCCGGGCAATCCCCGGCCAGCCTCCTGACCTGCGGGAACGTTCGGCCGGGTGCGCGTTCGCGCCGCGCTGCCCGATCGGCGGCGACCTACCCGAGTGCCGCACCGAACGGCCGTTGCTGGTTCCCCGCGACGACGGTGCGGTGGCCTGCCACCACGCCGGCCAGGCGGTCACCCTGCTGCCGCAGCCCGGCGCCCGGCCGTCAGCCGCGCGCCCCGACGACGCACCCGCTGTCGTCGAGGTCGCCGGGCTGGCCAAGGTCTTCCCCATCCGCCGGGGCCTGCTGGCCCGTACCGTCGCGACGGCCCGTGCCGTCGACGGCGTCGACCTTCGCATCGGGCAGGGTTCGACCCTCGGGCTGGTCGGAGAGTCAGGCTGCGGCAAGTCGACGCTTGCCAGGTCGTTGATCAGGCTCCTGGAACCGACCGCGGGTTCGATCCGGATCGACGGCGCGGACCTGCTGCGGGCCAACGGCCGTCAGCTGCGCCGGCTGCGGCAGCGCGTGCAGATGGTGTACCAGGACCCGTACTCGTCGCTGAATCCGCGCCTGTCGGTGGGCGACAACGCCGCCGAGCCGTTGCGCCTCGCCGGAGTCCCGCGCACCGAGCGGCGGCGTACCGTGCTCGAACTGTTCGAGAAGGTCGGGTTGCGGCCCGAACACGCCGACCGGCTGCCCGCGGAGTTCTCCGGCGGGCAGCGGCAGCGCGTCGCGATCGCCCGTGCGCTGGCACCCGGCCCCGCGCTGGTGATCTTCGACGAACCGGTGTCCGCGCTGGACGTGTCCGTCCAGGCGCAGGTACTCAACCTGCTCCGCGATCTGCAGGACGAGACGGGCGTGGCCTACCTGTTCGTCAGCCACGACCTCTCGGTCGTGCGGCAGATGGCCGACACGGTCGCCGTGATGTACCTCGGGGCGATCGTGGAGACCGGCGCCGCCGGCCAGCTCTATCGCCGGCCACGGCATCCGTACACCAGGGCGCTGCTGGACTCGATCCCGGTGCCCGACCCGTCGGTTCGCCGGTCCCGGGTCCCGCTGACCGGTGATCCTCCCGATCCGACCGCCGCGACGACCGGCTGCCGGTTCCGCAGCCGCTGCCCGCTGGGCCGCGACCGTGCCGCGTGCGCGGATCGTACGCCGGAGCTCCGGCAGGTCGACGGGCGCTGGACGGCCTGTCACTTCGCCGAGGAGGTGGCCTGATGACGACCCTGTCGATGGCGGCCGAGCGGGTGCGGGCGCGCTCGGGCGCGCGCACGTTCCTGTCCCGGTACGCCCGGTCCCGCTCGGCCGTGGTGGGGGCGATCGGCCTGCTGGTCATCGTGGTCTGCGCGGTCGCGGCACCGTTGCTCGCCCCGTACGGCCCGACGGCCCAGTCGGCCGGCTCGCTGCTCGGCCCCAGCGGCAGCCACTGGCTGGGTACCGACGATCTCGGCCGGGACATCCTGTCGCGCGCGATCTACGGCGCCCGGGCGTCGTTGACGGTGGGGTGCGGCTCCGCCGCGCTCGGCGCGCTGATCGGCGTCCCGCTGGGCGTGGTCGCGGGCTACCTCGGGCGCTGGACCGACTCCGTCTCGATGCGGTTCGTCGACCTGCTCCTCGCCGTACCGACGGTGCTGCTGGCACTGGTGATCACCGCAGTCATCGGGGCGAGCCGGATCAACCTGATCGTCGCGATCGGCGTCGCCGCGATACCGCAGTTCGCCCGCCTGGCACGGGCCGCGACGTTGAGCATCCGGGACCGTGACTTCGTGGTCGCGAGCCGCGGAATGGGTGCGACCACGCCCGACACCATGTTCCGTACCGTGCTGCTGAACCTGCTCGGTCCGATCATGGTGCAGCTGGTGATCACCGCGTCGTTGGCGGTGGTGGTCGAGGCGGGCCTCAGCGTCCTCGGGCTCGGCGTGCCGCCACCCACGCCCTCGTGGGGCGGCATGCTGCAGGAGGCCCGCGGCTACCTCTACCAGAGCCCGACCTTCGGGGTGTTCCCCGGTCTCTGCCTGGCCATCACCGTGTTCTGCATGGACCGGGTGGGGCACGGCCTGCGAATCGCCGTCGGCGTCGAGAGCGCCGGTGCGACGACCAGGGCGGCGATCTGATGTCCGCCTATCTGCTCCGCCGGGTCGGTCAATTCCTCGTCGTGCTGGTGCTCGCGTCCATCGCGGTGTGGGCCATGGTGTACGCGTTGCCCGGTGACGCGGCCACGGTGCTCGCCGGCCCGGACGCCAGCGGCCCCCAGATCGCCGCCACCCGGGCCCGGCTCGGCCTGGACAAGCCGGTCGTCGTGCAGTACCTCCTCTGGGTCAAGGGAGCGGTGACCGGCCACCTCGGCCAGTCCTTCTACTCCGCCGACTCGGTGTCCCACACCCTGGCCGAACGCATTCCGGCCACCGTCCAGCTGGCGGTACTCGGCATGCTGCTCGCGCTGCTGATCGCGATCCCGATCGGCACCCTCATCGCGTTGCGGCCGCG
>NZ_BOPO01000085.1 GCF_017312725.1 Actinocatenispora comari
AGCGCGACGACCAGCAGCGTGCCGGCCAGCGCGGCGCCGGCGCCGGGCAGCAGCAGCGCGACCAGCGCGACGCTGCCGGCGCCGACCAGCGCGGCCGTCGCGTACGGCAGCAGCAGCCGCAGCCACACGTCGGCGAGGCCGTCGATGTCGCCGACCAGGCGTGCGGTCAGGTCGCCGGAACGGTCGGCGGTCAGCCCGGCCGGCGACAGCGCGGCGAGCCGCCGGTACCCGCCGACCCGCAGCCGGGACAGCACCCGCAGCGCCGTGTCGTGCGAGGCGAGCCGTTCGGCGTAGCGCAGTACGCCGCGGGACAGGCCGAACGCGCGGACTGCGACGATCGCGACCATCAGGTACAGCACGGGTGGGTGCTGGGCGGCGCGGGCGATCAGCCAGGCCGCGGTGGCGCCCAACCCGACCGCGGATCCGGCCGCGCCGACCCCGGCGGCGCCGGCGAGCAGCAGCCGCCCGCGTCCGGTACCGCCGGCACGCAGCACCCGGCGCAGCGGCGCGCCCCGGCGCCCGGTGGGCGGGCCGGCG
>NZ_BOPO01000086.1 GCF_017312725.1 Actinocatenispora comari
CCGCCGGTACCGGGGCCGCGGCCGTCCCCGACGCATCGCCGCCCGTCGCCGACCGCGGCGCGCCGCACCGGTACGGCCGCCGGCGAGTCCGAGCGGTCCACGGCCGCGACCGATCCCGAGCCGGCCACCGCGTCCGGCCCGTCGGCAGCGACCGAGCCTTCGGTTCTGGCCGAGTCCTCGGCCCCGACCGAACCTTCGATCGCGACCGGGTCACCGGCCGCGACCGAGGCTTCGGCGGCCCTGCCCGAGGCTGGGGCGTCTGGGCCGGTGGCCGAGAGCGAGCGGTCGGCGGCTTCGGTCGACGCCTGGCCGACGCTGCCCGAGCCAAGCTCGGCGCCGGTGTCGCCGGCGCCGGTCGCGGCGGAGTCCGTCCGGGCGCCGGTGGCCGACGAGCCCGCGCCGGCGGTGGAGTCGATGCCGTTCGACTCGACCTCGATCGGCGGTCCGGCACCCGCACCGGCGGCCGGGCCGGAGTCGGCGGCGGGCCCGAGCCGGGCCGCCCCGGTGCCGTCCGACGGCGCGGTACCCGACCTCGGGCCGGCACCGTCCGATGTGGACGATGAGCAGACCCACCTGGGGTTGCCCCGGCGGGTGCGGCAGGCCAGCCTGGCCCCCGGACTGCGGGCCGAGCCGGCGGTACCGGTGGCGCCCGCGGACGCGGCGCCGGTCGCGGGGCGCGGGCCGGAGGAGATCCGGCGGATGATGAGCTCGTACCAGCAGGGCACCCTCCGCGGCCGGCGCGCCGACGCGACCCGGGTACCGGCGCCGACGGCGCCGGACACCGCGCAGGTGACCGACGAACAGGACACGAACGAGGCTGAGAGCGGTAGGGGGGACGGCTGATGACGCAGCACGCGCAGGCATCGAACGCGGATGCCGACTGGCTGCTGGAAGACCTGGTGCGGCGGGTGGCGGAGATCAGGCACGCGGTGCTGCTGTCCGCCGACGGCCTGCTGATCGGCCGGTCCGGCGCGCTGGACCGCGGCGACGCGGAACATCTCGCCGCGGTCGCGTCCGGGTTCCAGAGCCTGGCCCGCGGTGCCGGTCGGCACTTCGGTGCCGGTGAGATCCGGCAGACGGTGATCGAGATGGACACCGCGTTCCTGTTCGTCACCGCGGCCGGGCACGGCGCCTGCCTGGCGGTGTTCGCCGAGGCGAACAGCGACATCGGGCTGGTCGCGTTCGAGATGAACCTGCTGGTCCAGCGGGTCGGCAACAACCTGGGCACGACGGTGCGGCCGGCGCGTACCGACGAGGCCGACGCACCGGTGTCGCGGTAGGTCGGGGGACACGGTGAGCCAGCACGCGGCGGCGGACGGCGCGGGACCGTTGGTCCGCCCGTACGCGATGACACACGGCCGGACCCGGCCCTCGTCGGACAACTTCGACCTGATCGCGCTGGTCGTGGCGGCGGACGGGCCGGTGTCCACCGAGGGGTTGGAGCCGGAGCATCGCAGCATTCTGAACCTGGCCCGGCAGCCGGTCTCGGTGGCCGAGATCTCCGCCCGGGCCGACCTGCCGGTCGGCGTGGTCCGGATTCTGCTGGACGACCTGCGGGTACGGGGGGCCGTACAGGTGCGGTCGCCGATGTCCGGGGCGAAGGCACCCACCAAGCGGGTGCTGCGCGCCGCCATCAACGGCCTGCGCGCGCTGTGAACGACGACGGAGTGTCTACTGTGGACGAGATCCCCTACGCGATCAAGATCCTGGTCGCCGGCGGCTTCGGGGCGGGCAAGACGACGATGGTCGGCTCGGTGTCCGAGATCGAGCCGCTGCGGACCGAGGAGGTCATCACCGCCGAGAGCGTCGGCATCGACGACCTCGAAGGTGTCGAGCAGAAGACCACCACCACGGTGGCGATGGACTTCGGCCGCATCACCCTCACCGACGGCCTGGTGCTCTACCTGTTCGGTACGCCGGGGCAGGACCGGTTCTGGTTCATGTGGGACGAGCTGTCGCTCGGCGCGGTCGGCGCCGTGGTGCTCGCCGACACCCGCCGGCTCGCCGACTGCTTCCCGTCGGTCGACTACTTCGAGCAGCGCGGCACGCCGTTCATCGTCGCGGTGAACTGCTTCGACGGCGCCAAGCGGTACCGGCCGGAGGACGTGCGGGTCGCGCTCGACCTCGACCCGCAGGTACCGGTGCTGCTGTGCGACGCGCGGCGACGCGACTCCAGCAAGGGCGTGCTGATCACGCTGGTCGAGTACGTGCTGCAGCGCTACAGCGAGCTGGAGAACAACGGCGCCCTCGCCTGACCGGCGGGGCGCCGTACCGGCCGGTCAGCTGACCTTGATGTCGGCGATCCGCTCCCGGGCCGCGGCGGTCGGCACCGTGCCCTGCCCGACCAGGTTCATCGCGACCTGGGTCGGCGCGCCGTCGGCGTCGACCGCGGACAGCGTCGGGATGCCGCTGCCGGACAGGTGCACGGTGAGCGTGGCGGTGTGGCCGGCCGGCGCGTCACCGGGGATGCGCACCGCGCCGGCCCCGATCACCCGGTACCCGTCCGGCGCGTACCGCGACTGGGACGGCTGGCCGGCGGCGGTCTGCTCCAGCAGGGTGAAGTCGAGCTGCCCGGCCCCGGCGGCGGTACTGGCGAGCACCTTGCTCACCGTCGCCGGCAGCGCGTCGTGCGCCCCGACCACGTCGACCAGCTGCGCGCCGTCGGCGAGCTCGGCACCGGGTCGCGGCGTCAGCGCGTACCCCCGGGCGGTGACCCGGCGGATCACCCGGTTGGCGATCCGCTCCTCCGCCGCGGCGTCCAGCCCGGACCGGCTGGCCATCCGGCTGGCCGCGGTCTCGTCGCCGGAGGCGGCCAGCCGGCGGTAGGTCTCCTCGAACGCGTACCAGGCGGCGCCGCGCGCGACGGCCAGGTCGGGGTCGTGCAGCCGCGGCCGGTGCCCCAGCTCGGTGACGATCCGCTCGGCCACGGCCGGCATCCGGGACGAGCCGCCGACCAGCAGCACCTCGTCGATCCGGTCCACGCCGCGTTCCGCGGCGGCGGCCAGCACCTGCCGGGTCACCTCGATGGTGCGGTCCAGCAGGTCGACGGTGAGCTGCTGGAACTCCTCCCGGGTGATCGACACCCGGGTCACCCGGCCGTCGTGCATGATCCGGATGGTGTGCTCGTCCTCCTCGGACAGCCGCCGCTTGCCCTCCTCGACCCGGGCCCGGATGTCCTGCACGGTCGCCGGCGAGTCGAACGGGTGCGACACGTCCGGGTGCTCGGCGCAGAACGCCTCCACGACGTACTCGGCGAGCCGCTCGTCGAAGTCGACGCCGCCGAGCTCGGTGTCGCCGCCGGTGGCGATCTCGGTCAGGCCGGCCGCCGACACCCGCACCACGGTGGTGTCGAACGTGCCGCCGCCCAGGTCGTACAGCAGGATCGCGCTGTCCTCGCCGGACTCGCCGACCCGGTACGACAGGGCGGCGGCGAGCGGCTCGGACAGCACGTCGATGACGGTGAGGCCGGCGAGCTCACCGGCCCGGCGGGTGGCGGCCCGCTCGGCGAGACCGAAGTACGCGGGGACGGTGATGACCGCCTCGGTGACCGCCTCGCCGGTCGCCTCCGCCGCGTCGGCCACCAGCCGGCGCAGGATCAGCGCGGACACCTCCTCGGCACTGAACGACTCGCCGTGCATGCGCAGCGTCAGGTGCCGGCCCAGCTCCCGCTTGATCAGGTCGACCACCAGGTCGGGCTCCAGCACCGCGGTGTCCTTCGCCTTGGTGCCGACCACGACGCTGTCGGCGGTGGAGAAGTACACCGCCGACGGGGTCGAGGCGTCGCCCTCGCGGCTACGGATCACGGTCGGGCGACCGGTCGCGTCGAGGTACGCGACACTCGAGTACGTCGTGCCTAGGTCAATGCCGAAGACAGCCACGCTGTTCGCTTTCTCTTCCGGTTCGCTCGGCGCCTGATCCCCGCGTCAGCGCCCGGTCAGTTGTGCCACCACCACGTCGGCGCGGCGGGCGATCTGCTCACCCCGCACGAAACCGCTCGACACCGTCTCTACCACGAGGCCGTCCCAGGCGGGATCGTCGACCGGCACGGTGTCCACCGGCCGGTGCAGGGCCATGTCGTACCGCTCGCCCTTGGCCACGTCGAACGGTTCCACCCCGGTGCGGCCCAGCACCTCGATGGTCTCCTCGGCGAACGCCGCGAACAGCGCACCCACCTGCCCGGCGAACATCGCGTACAGCGAGGCGTCGGACTGCGGGTCGTGCTGGTCCGGGTTCTCCTTGCCGGCGAGCGCCCAGCGGTCGGACTCGCGCCGGGCGTAGTCGTACAGCCGGTACAGCCCGGCGCGGACCGGCTCCAGCGCGGCCTCCACCTCGCTGCGCCGCAGCTGCTGGTTCTCCGAGTGCAGCCGGTCGATGATCTCCTCGCGGAAGGCGGCCCGCTCCTGCTCCCGGGCCACCGACTTGTGCAGCTCGGCCAGCCGGTCGGGCAGGTGGCTGAGCGCGGTGAGCTGCGCGCGGATGACGACGAGCTCGGCACGCAGCGGTCCGAGCGCGTTGGGCGTCTCGTCGGCGTCCGGCACCGCACACTCCCTTCGACGACCCGGCCCGGCGAAGCACCGGCCGGGGGCCGCCCTGCTGGTCGTTGCCGCACTGGCCGCAGCTGCCAGCGCGGCAAGGCGTCGGTCACGGATCGACCCGCCGGCGGATGCGACACACCGACCCGTGAAGGAAATCTAACCGCGGTTGGACCTAGGCGACACCTGCGGTGTCCGTCAGATCCATTTGTTTCCCAGCCACATCCTCGCGTACCACTGCGAGTACGTGATGGTCTCCCCGACGTAGATCGGGTAGAAGTACAGAAAGCACAGCGCCACCAGCGCGACGAAGCCGCCGGCGACCAGCGCGCCGCCGAGCCGGCGTTCCGGTCGGGCCCGTGGCCCGCCCATGATCATCCCCAGCGCCATCGTCACCGCGAGCACCAGGAACGGCTCGGACGGCAGCGCGTAGAAGTAGAACATGGTGCGGTGGTCGCTGAACTCGTAGTAGACCCACGGCAGGATGCCGGCGGCCGAGGTCAGCAGCACGAACCAGCCGCGCCAGTCGCGCTTGGCGATCGACCACCAGGTGACCGCCACCAGCGCCGGGATGAACGCCCACCACAGCACCGGGGTGCCCAGCAGCAGGATCTCCGCCGAGCACTGCGACGCGGCGCACAGCCCGTTGCCGTCGTAGTAGTACGCCACCGGCCGGCCCAGTGTGAGCCACTGCATCGGCCACGACTGGTAGTCGTGCTTGGTGGTCAGGCCGGTGTGGAACGCCAGGATGTCCCGGTGGTACTGGAACAGGTTGTACAGCGAGCCGATCAGCGGCGGTTCGGGATGGTTGTGGTCGCGCAGCCAGTGCCGGTCCCAGCTGTGGTCGTTGGCGAACCAGCCGGCCCAGCTCGCCACGTACACCACGGTGAAGATGGCGAGCGAGGCGAGCAGCCAGCCGAACTCGTCCAGCAGCGCGTCCCGCCACGGATGGCGGGCGCCGGCGGTGCGCCGGGTGTGCGCCTCCCACACGTAGATCAGCACCACGAACAGCACGATGTACCACAGGGCGCTCCACTTGACCGCCATCCCGCAGCCGAGCAGTGCCGCGCCGGACAGCCGCCACCACGGGATGCCGTGCCGTGGCCGGCCGTGCTCCGGGTCGCCGCCGTCGTCGAGGAACGCCAGCCAGCGTCGCCGGGTCTGCTCCCGGTCCATCACCGCGCAGGCGAACCCGGCGAGCACGAACAGCATCAGGAAGATGTCCAGCAGGCCGACCCGGCTGGACACGAACGCCATCCCGTCCAGCGTCATCAGCAGCCCGGCCACCGCGCCCAGCAGCGTCGAGCGGAACATCCGCCGGCCCAGCCGGATCACCAGGACCACCGCGATCACCCCGGCCACCACCGAGGTGATCCGCCAGCCGATCGCGTTGTACCCGAAGATCTGCTCGCCCAGGCCGATGATCCACTTGCCCAGCGGCGGGTGCGCGATGAACGAGCCGGAGTTGGTCTTGTCGTCCCACTCCACCCCGTGCTGCAGCAGGTGGTGCGCATCGGTCGCGTAGTAGATCTCGTCGAAGATCTTCGTCTTCGGGAAGCCGAGGCCGATCAACCGCAGCGTCGCCGCGATCGCCGCGATCCCGGCCGTGACCAGCCAGGACACCAGCCGGTCGGACGGCATCGGCGGATGCAGCCGGCGCCGCACATCGGCGCCGACCCCGCCAGGTCCGTCGGCCGTCGCCGCCTGGTCGGGACCGGACTCGACTGTCAACTCGGTCGCGGGCACCCGACGATCGTAGGCTGAGCCGACCAACCGCGTCGCGACGCCCACGGGTTCGATCGTCGGCGGACCCGGCCGCGGTCGCCGGCAGCGAGGAAGTGAGAGCCTGGTGGGGAACGTCATGATCGGCTGCCGGGCCCGGTCGACCGAAGGCTTCCCCACAGGCTCTGGAAGGTGAGACGGTGCACACACGCCGGGACGGCGCGGGGCTGCTGGTGCTCGCCGGCGCGCCGCTGGGCAACGTCGCCGACGCCAGCGAGCGGCTCCGCGCCGCGCTGACCGACGCCGACCTGGTCGCCGCCGAGGACACCCGCCGGGTGCGCCGGCTCGCCGCCGAGCTCGGGGTGACGTTGCCGCGGGTCGTCTCGTACTTCGAGGGCAACGAGACGCGCCGCACGCCGGAACTGCTGGCCGAGCTGAGCGGCGGTGCCCACGTCACGCTGATCACCGATGCCGGCATGCCGAGCGTGTCCGACCCCGGGTACCGGCTGGTGCGGGCGGCGATCGAGGCGGACGTGCCGGTGACCGCGGTACCGGGGCCGAGCGCGGTCACCACCGCGCTGGCGGTGTCCGGGCTGCCCAGCGACCGGTTCTGCTTCGAGGGGTTCCCGCCGCGCAAGACGGCCGAGCGCCGGACCCGGTTCACCGAGCTCGCCGCGGAACGGCGCACCCTGGTGTTCTTCGAATCGCCGCACCGCATCGAGGGCACCCTGACCGCCCTGGCCACCGCGTTCGGCCCGGACCGCCCGGCCGCGCTGTGCCGCGAGCTGACCAAGACGTACGAGCAGGTGCGGCGCGGCGGGCTCGGTGAGCTGTCCGCCGGGGTGGCCGACGACCCGCCGCGCGGCGAGATCACCCTGGTGGTGGCCGGCGCCCCGGCGGCCGAGCCGGTGGTACGCGAGGCCGCCGACCTCGCCGCGCTGGTCGCCGAGCGGCAGGCCGCCGGGGTGTCCCGGCGCGACGCGGTGGACGCGGTCGCCGCCGAACTCGGGCTGCCTCGCCGCGAGGTCTACGCCGCCGCCCTCGGCACCCGCTGACCTGGCCCAGGGTGCGGCCCGGCCGCGCCTGG
>NZ_BOPO01000087.1 GCF_017312725.1 Actinocatenispora comari
CGCGCCGAGGCCGACGCCATCACCGAGCGGCAGGCGGCCACCAGCCGGGCGCAGGCCGCCGAGACCGCCGCCGCGGCGGCGGAGGCCCGACGCGCCGAACTGGTCGACGAACTCGCCGCCGCCCGGGCCGAGCTGGCCGGGCTGCGCGCCCAGTCGGCGCAGCTGACCGAGCAGGTCACCAACCTGACCACGGCGCTGGCGCGGCTGTCCGCCCCCGCCGCGGACGGCTCCTGACCCCATGAGGGACGGCGCTAAAAGCACATCAGCCCGCCCAAAGGGTGTACAAAGATCACCAAGGCGGCCGTTGTACGGCCGCCGAACCATGCTCGTCGATTCGGATGTCGCCGTCGACTCGGATGGGGTGGTCACCGATGTGGACCACGCAAGACACGCTGCTGATGGTCTCCGCGCTGGCCGCGATCGTGCTGGTGATCGTGCTGATCACCACGAAGATCAAGATGCACGCGTTCCTGGCGCTGATGATCGGCTCGCTGTTCATGGGCCTGGTCGCCGGCCTGATCACCGGCGACCTGTCACCCGACAAGGTCGCCGTCTCGTTCGAGACCGGCGTCGGATCGGTACTGGGCAACGTCGGCGTGGTCATCGCGCTGGGCACCATGCTCGGCAAGCTGCTGTCGGAGTCCGGTGGCGCCCAACAGATCGCCGACACCCTGCTCCGGCACGCCAAACCCCGCTCGGTGCCCTGGATCATGGCGCTGGTCGCCGGCATCATCGGCATCCCGATGTTCTTCGAGATCGGCCTGGTGCTGCTGCTGCCGCTGATCCTGACCATGGCGCGGGAGGTGCAGCACCACTTCGAGGGCACCGAGCAGGAGGGCGCGGTACGCCGCAGCAACGTGTACATCATGGTCGGCATCCCGGCGCTGGCCGGCCTGTCGGTGCTGCACGGCCTGGTACCGCCGCACCCCGGTCCGCTGGTCGCCATCAGCGCCATCCACGCCGACCTGGGGCAGACGCTGCTGATCGGGCTGATCATCGCGATCCCCACGGTGATCATCGCCGGCCCGCTGTTCGCGCGGGTCGCGGCCCGGTTCGCGCACCCGCACCCGACGCAGAAGCTGCTCGACCAGGTCGCGCAGACCCGCCGGGTCGACAACCCGCCGAGCTTCGGTACCACCCTGTTCACGATCCTGCTGCCGGTGGCGCTGATGCTGCTGCGCACCCTGGCCGAGATCATCCTGCCGAAGAACTCCGGCCTGCTGAAGTGGGCCGACTTCATCGGCGAACCGATCGTGGCGCTGCTGATCTCGCTGATCGTCGCCATGTTCACCTTCGGCGTGCTGCGCGGCTTCGGCGGCAGGAAGATCACCGAGTACGTCGGCGACGCGTTGCTGCCGGCCGCCGGCATCCTGATGATCATCGGCGCCGGCGGCGGCTTCAAGCAGATCCTGATCGACTCCGGCATCGCGGATGCGATCAAGAAGGCCGCCGAGACCAGTCACCTGTCGCCGCTGCTGCTGGCCTGGGGTGTGGCGGTACTGATCCGGCTCGCCACCGGTTCGGCCACCGTCGCCACCGTCACGGCCGCCGGCATCATGGCCCCGCTGGTCGCCTCCCCCGACATCACCGTCAACAAACCGCTTGTGGCGCTCGCGATCGGCGCCGGCTCGCTGTTCTTCTCGCACGTCAACGACGCCGGGTTCTGGCTGGTCAAGGAGTTCTTCGGGATGAGCGTCGGGGACACGTTCAAGAGCTGGTCGGTGATGGAGACGATCATCTCGGTGGTCGGCCTGGGCCTGATCATGGTGGCCAGCCTGATCCTGTGACGCTCGAACCGGCCGGTACGTACCGGACTGACCGTCGCGATGTCGCAGGGTGCTGGTATCAATCAGCACGACCCGCGAAACACATCACGATCAGGAGGTTGGGTGCCATGGCCGCCCCCCGAGGACTGTCGGTAGACGACATCGAGACGCTGCGCAGCGCGGTGTCATCCGGGCGGCGCCCCAAGGTGGTGTTCACCGCCGCCGCCGGGCAGATCGCCGGCCAGACCGGTCAGGTCACCGCGGTCGGTGACCCGGCCGCCGCCGACGAGTACATCAGTGTCCGGTTCGGCCGCGACAAGCTGGAGTTCGCGCCCGGTGACCTGCAGTTGCCCGGCAAGGCGCCGCGCCGGCCGGCGAAGCCCGCGGCCGCGAAACCGGCCGCGGCCAGGCCGGCGGAGCCGGCCTCCGACGCGTCCCGACCGGCCGCCGCCAGCAGCGTGCAGCCGCCCGCGACCGCCGCCGTCGCCGCCCCGAAACCCGCGGTCCAGGCCGCGAAACCCGCCGACGCCGAGCCGAAGCCGGCCGCCGCGCGCCCGGCCGCGCGGCGCGGCAAGGCGAAGGGCCCGGCCGAGCTGTCGGTCACGCTGACCTGGCAGGACGGCGACTGGTCGGTGCAGGCGCAGCGCGGTTCGCGGGTGCTGGCCAAACCCACCCCGGTGCGGGCGGCCGACGCGCTGCGGATGGTGGAGCTGCTCGACGCACCCGCGGTCAGCGACGCGGTCGGTGAGATCGTCGCTGCGGCCCGTGACGCCGCCGCGGAGCGGGCCGAGCAGCTGCGCCGCGAACTGGCCGAGGTGGAGGCCCGGCTGGCGGAGCTGCCGCAGATCGGCTGAACGGCGGCTGTGCGAGCCGTTTCACCCCCGGTACCCGCGCGGCCGCGCCGGCTGCCTCGGCACGCCCTACACTGTGCCAGATTCGGCGGCCGCTGCCGTCGGCGTTCCCACACCCCCAGGGAGGCGACGTGCCGCGTGGCAACCACGCCAAGGGCGGCCTACGCTCCCACCGGCGCAGGATCGGCAAGCATCTGGTCATCGCGCCGTGGATCATCATCACCGCGATCTGCGTGCTGGTCCTGGCCGGCCTGACGACCACCTGGGTGGTGCTGGTGACCCGCGGCTGCGGCGGCAGCGCCGTCACCGCCACCGTCTACGCCGATCCGGCCGTGTCCAGCATCATCGACAAGCAGGCGCAGACCTGGATGCAGGGCAGCCCGGCGGTCGACGGGCACTGCGCGAAGATCAGCGTCGTCCCGCGCGACTCCGCGTCGGTGGCGGCGGCACTGGCGCCCAGCTGGGACCCCCGCACCGACGGCACCCGCCCGGACGCCTGGGTGCCCGAGTCCAGCCTGTGGATGCAGCTGGCGGCCTCGCGCCCGGACGCGGCGCGGATGCTGCCCGAGCGGCGGCCCAGCCTGGCCCGCAGCCCCGCGGTGATCGCGATGCCCAAGCCGATGGCCGAGGTGATGAAGAAGGTCGCCCCGAAGCTGACCTGGAACCAGCTCGCCACCGAGTACGCCGGCAAGGTGTGGGCGAAGTACGGGCACGCCAGCTGGGGCGGCATCCGGGTCGACATGACCGACGCCACCACCTCCACCGCCGGGCTGCACGCGGTGACCGCGATGGCCGACGCCAACGACGACGGCGACATCTCCACCGCCGAGCGGCTGAGCCTCAACCAGATCTGGCAGGTGGGCGCCGCCCACCCGACCGACACCCAGCAGGTGATCCAGAAGCTGGAGTCGGCCGACTCCAGCAGCACCACCGCGGTGCTCAAGACGGTGTCGGCGTTCCCCGCCCTGGAACAGGACGTGATCAGCTACAACCAGGACGGGCCGAAGGTGCCGCTGACCGCGGTGTACCCGTCCGACGGCAGCGCCGACGCCGACTTCCCCTACCTGACGCTGAGCTGGTCGCACCAGACGACCCCGAGCATCAACGACGACGCCCAGCGGGTCCGCACCGACATCGCCCACAAGTTCCTGACCGACCTGCGGTCGGACACCGCGAAGAAGGCGTTCCGCGACGCCGGCTACCGGGACGCGTCCCGCCGGCCCGGCCCGCTGATGACCGCCGCCAACGGCGTCGACCGCAAGGTGCCCACGCTGCCGCGCAAGGTGATGAGCCCCGACTCGGTGTCGCAGACCGTGTCGATGTGGACGTCGATCTCCCGGGACAGCAACGTGCTGCTGATCATGGACGTGTCCGCCGGCATGGGGCAGAAGGTCGCCGGCACCAACAAGACCAAGCTGCAACTGGCCGGCGACGCCGTCGCCGAGGCGATCACCCTGTTCGGGCCGGGCGCGCGGCTGGGCCTGTGGGACTACGCCAGCCACGTCAAGGGCGACTCCGCCGACTACGAGCAGATCGTGCCGGTCGACACCCTCAACGGCACCTACCAGGGCACCACCAGACGCGTCGCCATCAACAACGCGCTCGACCAGCTCGAACCGGTCGGCGAACCCACCCTGTACGACACGGTCGCCGCCGCGTACAAGATGATGCGCCAGCACTACCAGAACGACGCCAGCAACCGGATCGTGGTGGTCACCGGCTCCGGCAACGACTCCGCCAGCAAGACCGGCCTGGCCGAGCTGACCAGCACCCTCAACGCCGGCGCCGACAAGAACCATCCGCTGCCGGTGGTGACCGTCGGGTACGGCAGCGGCGTCGACCTGTCGTCGCTGCAGACGATCTCGCAGGCCTCCGGTGGCCGCACGTACGCCGCGAGCAGCCCCACCGAGGTGTCCAAGGTGCTGCTGACGGCGCTGTTCAGCGGCGCCCCACCCACCTCCGACTGACCGCTGCGGTAGCACCACCGGCCCGGGCCGGTGGCCCAACGATCACACGGCACCCGTTCGGGCGGATCCGGGCCGTCACCGCGGCCACGTCACGTCGTTCGGTTGATGTGGCGCGTCACCATGAGGCGTGCACGGCGCGGCGACGGCGCCCCGCCACCACCATCACCACGGGAGACCCACACCATGTGTCAGCACCAGCCGCCCTGCCCGGCCGCCGACGATCCGGCGCGCGACGCGGCCAGAGTCCTGTTCACCCACCCCGAGCAGGGCTGGAGCCTGCTGTGCAACGGGGTGGTGCTGTTCGACGACACCGGCCAGCTGCTACCCGACGGCAGCCCCATCACCCCGCACCGCGGCCCCGCACCGCACCGCAGCCCGGCGCACGCCGCCTGACCCACCCACCGGCGGGCCAGACGGCGGCCCGTGGGTTTCAGTCCGTGAACGCCTCCGGCGGCGGGCACGAACACACCAGGTTGCGGTCGCCGAACGCACCGTCGATCCGACGCACCGGCGACCAGTACTTCTGCCGGGCACCGTCCCCGTTCGGGTAGCCGGCCTCCCGCCGCGAATACTTGTGCGGCCAGTCGTCGGCGGTCAGCATCCGCGCCGTGTGCGGCGCGTTGACCAGCGGATTGTCCTCCGCCGACCACTCACCCGACTCGACCTTCGCGATCTCGCCGCGGATCGCGATCATCGCCTCGACGAACCGGTCCAGCTCCGCGAGGTCCTCGCTCTCGGTCGGCTCCACCATCAACGTCCCCGCCACCGGGAACGACATCGTCGGCGCGTGGAACCCGTAGTCGATCAGCCGCTTCGCCACGTCGTCGACGCTGATCCCGGACGACTTCGTCACCGGCCGCAGGTCCACGATGCACTCGTGCGCGACCAGCCCGTTCGCCCCCGCGTACAGCACCGGGAAGTGCGGCCGCAGCCGCGCCGCCAGGTAGTTCGCCGCCAGTACCGCCGTGCCGGTCGCCGCGGCCAGCCCGTCCGGGCCCATCAGCCGCAGGTACGCCCACGAGATCGGCAGGATCCCCGCCGACCCGTACGGCGCCGCCGACACCGTCGGCCGCTGCGGGTCGTTGCCCGCCAGCATCGGATGCCCCGGCAGGTACGGCGCCAGATGCTCCCGTGCCGCCACCGGCCCCACCCCCGGCCCACCCCCGCCGTGCGGGATGCAGAACGTCTTGTGCAGGTTCAGGTGCGACACGTCCGCACCGAACCGGCCGGGCTTGGCGAACCCGAGCAGCGCGTTGAGGTTCGCCCCGTCCACGTACACCTGGCCACCGGCGTCGTGCACCTTGCCGCACAGCTGCGCGATCTGCTGCTCGTACACCCCGTGCGTCGACGGGTAGGTCACCATGATCGCCGCCAGCGTGTCGGCGTGCGCGGCGATCTTCGCGTCCAGGTCGGCCAGATCCACGTTGCCGTCGTCGTCGCAGGCCACGACCACCACCCGCATCCCGGCCATCACCGCCGACGCCGCGTTCGTACCGTGCGCCGACGACGGGATCAGGCACACGTCGCGCTGCGACTGCCCCCGCGCCTGGTGGTAGCCGTGGATCGCGAGCAGCCCGGCCAGCTCACCCTGGCTGCCGGCGTTGGGCTGCAGGCTCACCGCGTCGTAGCCGGTCACCTCCGCCAGCCAGCGGCACAGGTCGTCGATCAGCTCCCGGTACCCCTCCGTCTGGTCGGCCGGCGCGAACGGGTGGATCGACGCGAACTGCGGCCAGGTGATCGGCTCCATCTCCGTGGTCGCGTTCAGCTTCATCGTGCACGAACCCAGCGGGATCATCCCGCGGTCCAGCGCGTAGTCCTTGTCGGCCAGATCCCGCAGGTACCGCAGCATCGCCGTCTCCGACCGGTGCGCCGCGAACACCGGATGCGCCAGGTAGTCCGCGGTACGCAGCAGCGCCGCCGGCAGCGGCTCGCCGCACTGCGCGTCGACCTCGGAGATCGACGGCACGTCGATGCTGAACGCCCGCCACACCGCCAGCAGGTCACCGTCACCGGTCGTCTCGTCACAGGCGATACCGACCGTGTCGGCGTCCACCAGCCGCAGGTTGATCCCCGCGTCCCGGGCCGCCGCCACCACCTGCGCCGCACCACCCGGCACCCGCGCCGACACCGTGTCGAAGAACGCCTCGTGCACCACCTCGACCCCGCCGGTACGCAACCCGGCCGCGAGGATCGTCGCCAGCCGGTGCGTGCGCGCCGCGATCCGCCGCAACCCGTCCGGCCCGTGGTACACCGCGTACATGCTGGCCATCACCGCCAGCAGCACCTGCGCGGTGCAGATGTTGCTCGTCGCCTTCTCCCGGCGGATGTGCTGCTCCCGGGTCTGCAACGCCAACCGGTACGCCACCGCCCCGTCGGCGTCCTTGCTGACCCCCACCAGCCGGCCCGGCAGCATCCGCTCCAGACCCTTGCGTACCGACATGAACCCGGCGTGCGGGCCACCGAAACCCATCGGCACCCCGAACCGCTGCGCCGACCCGACCACCACGTCCGCGCCGACCGCACCCGGCGGGCGCAGCAGGCACAGCCCCAGCAGGTCCGCCGCCACCGTCACCAGCGCGCCCCGCTCGTGCGCCGCGGCGAACAACGCCTCCTGGTCGACCACCCGGCCCGACGCCCCCGGGTACTGCGTGAGCAGGCCGAAGAACTCGCCGTCCGGCAGCCCCGCCGACAGCTCCGCCACCCGCACCTCGATACCCAGCGGCAACGCCCGGGTCCGCAACACCGCCAGGGTCTGCGGGAACACGTCGGCATCCACCAGAAACACCGGCGACGAGCACTTCTTGTTCGCCCGGCGCGCCAGCGTCATCGCCTCGGCCGCCGCCGTGGCCTCGTCCAGCAGCGACGCCCCCGCCACCGCCAGCCCGGTCAGGTCCTCGATCACCGTCTGGAAGTTCAGCAGCGCCTCCAACCGGCCCTGGCTGATCTCCGGCTGGTACGGCGTGTACGCCGTGTACCACGCCGGGTTCTCCAGCACGTTACGCAGAATCACCGCCGGCGTGTGCGTGCCGTAATAGCCCAGGCCGATCATCTGCACCATGGTGCGGTTCGCGTCCGCCAACCGGCGCAGCTCGCCGGTCACCTCCGCCTCACCCGCCGCCGGCGGCAACTTCAACGCCTGCCGGGTCAGGATCGTCTCCGGCATCGCCGCAGCCAGCAGCTCCGCCATCGAGGAGTACCCCACCTCGGCCAGCATCCGCTGCTGCTCGGCCGCACCGGGCCCGATGTGCCGGGCCGCGAACGGCACCGCCGCCACCCCGCCCAGGCCGGCGGTCTCGTCAATCTCCGGGCCGCGTTGCGCCGGTGCCCGATCGGTCATCACGATCTCCAGGAGGTCGCCACCATGCGGGCACACGCCCGCGCCAGCGTCCTCCCCCTCTGTCCACGAAACCTGAGAGCTTCACCCGCATCGCGGACTTACCCCGTCGGTGAGGCGGCCAACGGCCACCTACTCTCCAGAGACGCCTACCCGAGCGGTCCTTTTGCCTGAGAGGTTCCGGGGAGGAATTGCCCCTTCGGCGCCCCCGACCAACCGGCCGGGCGGTCTCTCCCACACGGGTCAACAGCTTCCTTGAACCGTACCAGCGGCACCGGCCGACCGGCCCGCCACACCCGCCGCGGCTCAGCCCGCGTGCCGGCGCGCCGCACGCCGCGCGGCCAACTCGTCACCCGCCGCCGACACCGGCGCATCCACCCCGGCCGCCGGCTCCGCCGGCAACGTGGCCAGCGAGCCACGAATCTCCGAGAACGCACCGCCGATCGCGATCCCGAACACACCCTGGCCGCCCTGCAGCAGGTCGACCACCTCCTCCGGCGAACGGCACTCGTACACCGTCGTACCGTCGGAAATCAGGGTGATCTGGGCCAGATCACCCACGCCGCGCGAGCGCAGCTGATCGATCGCCTTCCGGATGTTCTGCAACGAGACACCCGCGTCCAGCAGCCGCTTGACCACCTTCAACACCACGATGTCGCGAAACGAGTACAACCGCTGGCTGCCCGAACCCGCCGCCGGCCGCACACTCGGCACCACCAGGCCCGTCCGCGCCCAGTAGTCCAACTGCCGGTAACTGATCCCCGCCGCATGGCAGGCCGTCACCCCGCGATAGCCGACACCGTCGCCGTCGAGCTCGCCGTCCACGGACCCGAACAACACACCCTGGGCCACGCCACCATCAGTCGCATGCTGCCCGGATCGCCGCTCGTCCATGTGACAACCTCCCCGCACCACACTGCCGGGCGCACCGGCCCGACCACGAAGCGTCGCGCCACCCTCGACGGTAGAAACACCGCGGCGCGGGGTCAACCAGCTGCCAGAACCCGCGACAACCCGAACCCTATACCGCTGGTTGAGGCCAGCCGGGCGCTCAACGACACGACACGCCGACAACACCAGGCGATCCGGCCGCGGCGCGCCACCATAGCAACAGCAGCCGCCTCAGCCGGCGAAATCCTCCGGGCTCACCTGATCGAGAAACTCGCGGAACCGCTCGACCTCGTCCTCCTGCTCGTCCGGAATCACGATGCCCACCGCATCCAGCACCTGCTCCGAACACTGGATCGTCGCGCCCACCCGCAACGCCAACGCGATCGCATCCGACGGCCGAGCCGACACCCGCACCCCGTCACCGATCACCAACTCGGCATAGAACACCGTGTCCTTCAACTCGGTGATCTCCACCAGCTGCAACGGAGTCCCCAACGCCGTCAACACGTCCCGCAGCAGATCGTGCGTCAGCGGCCGGGCCGGCTTCACCCCCTGCTGCTCGAAAGCGATCGCCGTCGCCTCCACAGCACCGATCCAGATCGGCAGATACCGATCCCCCGAGGCCTCTTTCAGTAGGACGATCGGTTGGTTGCCCGGCAACTCCACCCGGACACCCACCACGCTGAGCTCCTGCACCGCCGCCTCCGTCGTTCCCGGACGTCCCCACCCGCACGGCCAACCGGGACCGACACCAACGCCACCGCACGCATCCGTCACCGCCACGCTTTCGGACCGGGCAGCCAACGAACAGGGAAATCCCGCGTCTCCCTAGCACGGTACACGCCGAGCCGGGCCACCGTCCGGCCCAGCCCCAACGGCCCCAAGCCGACACGAACCGGGCCGCCCGGCCGCAGCGGCTACCCGCCCACCGTGCCGCGCAGCCCCGCCTGCACCAACGCCGCATGCAACCGCAACGACAACGCCGCCAACTCCCGCACCGTCTCCGCCGCCGCCGCCCGCGCCTGCGGATTCCGTTGCCGCGCAAGCGGAGCCACCACCTGCTCGAACAACCCGATCTCCCGATCCGCCGCCGACCGGTACGCCCGCAGATGCCGCGCCTGCACCCCGAACGGCGCCAACAGCCCGACCACCTTCGCGATCTCCAACGCATCCGCGTCGTAGTAACCCGACCGCGCCGACACCAACCCGAACTGCTCCAACTCCCGCAGCTGCGCGTCGTCGATCCCGGCCTGATCCGCCAGCTCCGCCCGTGACAGCCGAACATCCACGGACACCGGCCGGAAATCCTGCGCCGTTGGCAACTGCTCCACCGCCACCAACGGCGGCCGCGACACCACCGCACCACCCGGCGGCAACCGGCCCTCGTCCATCGCCGCCAGATGCTCCCGGATCACCCGCAACGGCAGGTAGTGATCCCGCTGCGCGGTCAGGATGTAGGTCAACCGGGACACGTCGTCCCACGAGTACTTCCGGTAACCCGACGGAGTGCGCTCCGGCTCCACCAGCCCCTCGGACTCCAGGAACCGCAACTTCGAAATCGTGGTGTCCGGGAACTCACCCCGAAGATGAGCAAGCACCTCACCGATGCTCATCGACGCACGCGCCCCATCGGACACCCGCGCCGACGAGCCCTCGGACCCGGCCACTGCGCCCCCTACGCGTCGTCCGCCCTCGGACCGGCGATCAGAACCAACCGGAACTTACCGATCTGTACCTCATCGCCATTGCTCAGGGTAGCCGTCTCGACCCGCTCCCGGTTGACATACGTTCCGTTCAAACTGCCCACGTCACGCACCGCGAACACGCCGGTCTCCCGATGAAACTCCGCATGCCGACGCGACACCGTCACGTCGTCCAGGAAGATGTCGCTGTCCGGATGCCGACCACTGGTCGTCACATCATGATCGAGCAGGAACCGCGCACCCGCGTTCGGACCCCGCCGCACCACCAGCAACGCCGTCCCCGGCGGCAACGACCGCGCCAGCCGGGTCGGCACGACCTCAGCCTCGGCCGCGCTGTCGAGCATGTCCTCCAGCGCGCCGATGTTCAACGTCGAGGTGACGTCGAGTGGGGGGAACTCGTCGTCGGGCCGGGTCATCGGACCACCTCAAGACCATCGCGATCCTCGGTGGCCCGCACACCAGCCACCGCCTGCACCGGGCGGACCCGGCCCACGCCGGAACCAACCAGCAGCCTCAACACTACGCGCGGCCAGGCACCGACGGCACCTCAGCCTTCGCCGGTGACCTTCTCGTACGCCGCCGCATCCAGCAGCCCGTCCAGCTCCGCCGGATCCGACACCTCGATCTCCAGCATCCAACCCTCGCCGTACGGCTCACGGTTGATCAGATCCGGCGAATCACCCAACGCCTCGTTGCGCGCCGACACCGTGCCGGTCACCGGCGAGTACACGTCCGAGACGCTCTTGGTCGACTCGATCTCGCCCACCGCCTGGCCCGCGGTCACCGCGGCACCCGGCTCCGGCAACTCGACGAACACCACATCACCCAGCGAGTCCTGCGCGAAGTGCGTGATACCCACCCGCACCGTGCTGCCCGAGGCCCGCACCCACTCGTGCTCCGCCGTGTACCGCAGATCGTCGGGAATCACCGCTGTGTCCTCTCAACGCACCAAGGCCGCCGCACCCACGGCAACCGGGCCACCCCACCACCGGCCTGCGCCGGCGAACCCCGTCAATGTACGACAACCAGCGGCTACGACACCGGGCGGGCATACCGCGCCGCCGGGGCCGACCGGGTCACCGACACCTGCACCACCGACGGCTGCCGCACACTCACCCGACCACCCGCCTGCCGCACCGTGTCCACCACCCCACCCGGGATGTTCAACGCCGCCTGCATCGTCGAACCGTCCCCGATCACCGACAACGTCAACGGCGCCGACAACCGGTTCCCGTCCACCAACACCGCCCGACCCGAACCGTCCACGAACGCCGTCGACGCCACGATCCGCACCGCACCACCGGACGAACCCTCGACCTGCATCGCCTCCGCGCCCGCGCCGCGCAGCTCCTCCACCGCGTCCAGCAACACGCTCGCGCCGACCCCGTCCTTGCCACCGGAGAACACCACCGACAACCCCGGGCCCTCCGCCGGCAACGTACCGGCCAGGATCCCCAGATCGTCCGCGCGCTGCCGCGCCTCCTTCAACGCCTCCGCCCGACCCTGCTCGGTCGACGAGATCTGCTGCCGCTGCGAGTTCAACGACGCGATCTCCTGCTGCAGCCGCTCCTTGCGCGAATCCAACGTGTCCAGGATCCGCACCAGATCCTCCTGCCGGGCGCCCGCCAACGCCTGGTCGGAATCGTTGCTGTTGACCTGCACCGCCAGCGCGAACCCCAGCAACGCCACCAGCACCCCGATCAGCGCCGCCGACCGGCGCGGCAACCGGTGCGTCCACCACCGCACCGGCGGCAACTCGTCCCGGCCCGCCTCGCCGGCGGCATCGTCCCGCGGCTCATCGGCCCGCGGGTCATCGGTCCCCGCCCGCGGCTCCGCGGAGTCCTCGGTCGGAGACTGGTCCGGCCGCTCCGGGGACTCGGGCTGCTGGGGAGACGCGGCCGGGTCCGTGCCGGCGTCGTTCGGTTCCTGATGGTCGGCCATCGTCACGCCTTGAACAACGTCTGCCGGATCGCCGCCACGTTCGCGAAGATGCGCATCCCCAACACCACCACCACACCGGTCGACAGCTGCGCGCCCACACCCAACTTGTCACCCAGGTACACCATCAGCGCCGCCACCAACACGTTCGACACGAACGAGATGACGAACTGCTTGTCGTTGAACTCCTTGCGCAGCCACGCCCGCACCCCGCCGGTCACCGCATCCAGCGCCGCCACCACCGCGATCGGCAGGTACGCCTGCAGTCCCGTCGGCACCGTCGGCTCCAGCGCGAACCCGACGACCACCCCCACCACCAGGGCGATCAACGCGATCATCGGCCACCCCCGGTACCCGACGCCGACGGCGACGGCGACGCCGAACCACCGGGACGCACCGGATGCGCGTACCGCAGCTGCTGGTCGGCCGCCGCCGGCAGCGTCACCTGCGCCGAACGCTGCACCGAGAACCCCATCTGGTACCGCTTCACGAACCCCTCGTACCGCGCGTCGGTGGCCGACGACCCGAACCGCTCACCCATCGAACCCGGACCGATCACCGTGATCCGGTACGGGCTGTTCACCGGCCGGAAGTCCACCAGAATCGCCTCCCCCGCGGTACGGATCGTCGAGGTGGCGCCCAGCCGCTGCCCGTCGACGGCCACCGCCTCCGCACCGTCGCGCCACAGCTCGTTCACCACCTCCTGGATGTCCACGTCCAGCACCCGGCCCAGGTTCTCCGAACTCTCCTTGCCGGTCACCGGATCCTTCGGCGTCGGCGCATCGGTCAACGTCACCGTCAATCCCGGTCCACGCACCTTGTCCAACCCGTTCGCCGCCTCCAGCGCGTGCAGCCGGGCCGCCTCGTCCCCGCCGGCCAGCGACAACGCCTCGTCGCGCTGGTGCGACACCTGCGCCCGCAACCGATCCGCCCGCCGCTGCAACGCGTCCGTCTCGGCACGCTGGCTCTTCACCTCACCAACGAGCTGATCGTGGGTGCGATGCGACTCCGGCTCGGCGGCCACCGCATGCCGGTAGGTCACCGCCACCAGCACCCCGAACAGCAACGCCATCGCCGCCGTACCGGCCTTGCCGAGTCGCCGCGCGGACGGCCGCTGCGGACCCTCCCGCCGCCGCTTCTCCGCCGCGGCCGCGTACCCCGGCTCCAGCGACGTCTCGTACAGCCGGGCGAGCAGATCGGCGCCGAACGCCTTCCCCCACGTCCTGCCGGTCGGGCCGGGGCCGGCCGGTTCGCCCTTCGGCGGGTCCAGCGGATCGCTCACCGCAGGCTCCGCCTCGCCGCGCGCACCACCTGCGCCGCCTGAATCAGGTACAGCACCCCGGCGTACCAGTAGAGCGCCGCACCCCACAGCGCGAGCGCCCAGCCCACCGGTAGGGCCACCGCCTGCACGACGCCGCCGACCGTGGCGAGCAGCAGCACGGGGAACGAGAACATCAGCACGAACGTCGCCGTCTTGCCCAGGTAGTGCACCTGCAGCGGCGACTGGTACCCGTGGTGCCACAGCACCGGGAACGACAGGGCCAGCACCGCCTCGCGGGCGACCAGTACCGCGGTCAGCTGCCACGGCACCGCGCCGGACACGGTCAGGGCGAGCACGGAGACCACGATGTACGCCCGGTCGGTGATCGGGTCCAGCAACTGACCGAGCCGGGTGACCTGGTTGAGCCGCCGGGCCAGCTGGCCGTCGACCCAATCGGTGGACGCGCCGACCGCGAGCACCACCAGGGCGGCAATCGTCTCGTGCGCGACCAGCAGCAGGTAGACGAACAGCGGCACACCAGCGAGCCGGATCAAGCTGACCAGGTTCGGCAGGGTGAAGACCCGGTGCGACACGACCTGCCCCGTACCGGCCGCGACCGACGAGGTCGACACCGACCGGCGCGCCATCTGGCCTCCCCTCCGCGGCCCTTCCGGCCTTGCTCGGGGCCAGCACCCAGGACGCGCCCGGCTGGACGCCCCGCTCCCCCGGTTAGCGACGCCATCGTAGCCGTGCCGGTCGGTCAGCCACGCATACGGTGCGCTCGCGGCCGGTTCGGCGGGTGTGGTGCGCAGCACTACACCTTAGTGCTTCCTAGGTAGCTGGTTGGATAGTGGAGCGAAGTCGGCCATGGTGAGGTGCGCCTGGGCCGACGAGGCACCGCCCGTGCACAACCAGGCCAACCACGGCGACGGGTGTCCCCGGCGGACTATCGGGACGCGGCTACGCTACGCTGTGATGGCCGCGGCAGCGCGGCCTCGGGACGTGGCGCAGCTTGGTAGCGCACTTGACTGGGGGTCAAGGGGTCGTGGGTTCGAATCCCGCCGTCCCGACAGCACCGAAGGGCCGTCGACCATCGCATCACGCGAGGTCGACGGCCCTCGTCGGGTCCGTCGAGCAGCACTCCCCCGCCGCGGCGAGACCGTCTCCCCGGCACCGATAGGCACGCCTCAGGGCATCAGCAGCTCTTCCCACTCCGCCAGCCGGCCGAACAGGTCGGGAAGGCCACGCACGCCGTTGCGCACGGCCTCGTGCGACAGCGCGAGGTCGGGTCCGGTGGGTGCCTCGACACCGGCGAGGCACCGGAGGATGTTCCACCTCGTGTGCCCCAGCCAGCCGCCGACCATGTACGCGAACCAACCGGGACCCCACGACGGCAGTGCCCCACCCGCTGCCAGGTAACCGTCGAGGACCGCACGGAAGACGGCGGGCCGGATGTCGTCGAAGCCCGGCCCCTTCGCGAGGCTCAGCGCGGTCGAGCCGAGCTCACCGGACACCTCGAGCCTCCCGGACAGCTCCCAGTCGAGCACGACCGGCCGGCCCTGCCGGGACAGCAGGTTCCACGGCTGGATGTCCCGGTGGGTCAGCACGACGGGGCCCGGTCGTTCGCAGGTGCCGACGAAGCGGGCGATCGCGAGGAACGTCTCGACCCGACCGGCGAGTTCGGCGGCCCACGGCTGCCGGGTCACCGTCGCCCGCTCGGCGAGCTCGGGCCAGTCCCGCGCCGGCGGCTCCTCGACCGGTACGCGGGGCCACCCCACGTCGAGCGCGTGGATGCGGGCGAGAACCTCACCGACCTCGAACGCGTACGCCGCGGGCGCCGGTTCCTCGGGCACTCTCTCGCCGTCGACCCATCGGTGGACCAGCGTGTCGGTACCGGCCGAGATCGGTTCGGCCATCGGGACGCCGGCGGCGAAGGCGGCCCGTTCGAAGCGGAACACGTCGTCGGCGCGGTAGGGCCAGCGGCGGTCGGACAGGTTCAGCTCCTTCACGGCGAACGACCCCTGCTCGGTGTCGAGCCGGTACATCCGGTTGGCGTAGCCGCCGTGCACGCGGGTCGGCGGGCCGCTCGGCGTGCCGAGGAAGGAGAGGTCCACCGACCCAATCTAGTGGCCCGCCCCGACCGCCACGCCTCGCCGAACCGGCGACGACGGGCAGGCGCACGATGCCGCCCGCCGGGGAACCGAACGGCCTCGGCGGCGGGTCGGTCAGTCGGGGGTGGTGTCGAAGACCACGTCGTAGCGGTCGCCGCGGTAGCGCGAGCGGCCCCACTCGATGACGCCACCCGCCTCGTCGTACGCGGTGCGTTCGATCAGGAACGACGGCAGCCCGGGCGGCACGTCCAGCAGTACCGCGTCGCCGGCGGGCAGGCCGACCACCGAGACCCGGTGGCTGGCGTGCCGCACCCGGACGTCCCAGTGCCGGGCGAGCACGCCGTACAGCGACACGTCGTCGGTGATCAGCTCGGCGATGCCGGGGAACCGCGCGGCCGGCAGCCGGGTCTGCTCCACCGCCATCGGCTGCCCGTCCGCGCTGCGCACCCGGTCCAGGGTGACGACCGGGTCGCCGGCGGCGATCATCAGCCGCTCGGCCACCAGCGCGCTCGCCGGGTCCTCCCGTACCGAGACGACCCGGGCGCCGGGGGTCAGCCCGCGCCGCCGCATGTCGTCGCTGAACGAGCCCGCCGTCGTACCGTGCGACAACCGTGGCTGCGCGACGAACGTGCCGGTACCCGTCACCCGGCGCACCAGCCCGCGGGCGGCAAGGTCGTCGATCGCCTGCCGGACGGTCATCCGGGCCAGGTGGAACCGTTCGGCGAGGGAGCGCTCCGACGGCAGCAGGGTGCCCGGCGGTTCCTGCGCCACCATCGCCTCGAGGATCTCCCGCAGCTGCTCCCCCTTGCCGCGGTCGGCGGCCAGCTCGGCGGGCAGGTCGATCTCCGGGTACCGGTCGTGCCGGGTGCGGGCCATCGCTCAGGCGTCGCCGAGCCGGACCCGGCCGGCGTAGCGGTCCAGCAGGGCGGCGTTGCGGTCCTCGTTGCCCGGCGCGTTGAGCGACCGGTACACCGGGGGCGCCGATCCGGCCGCCAGGTAGCGGCCGGCCACCTCCGCGACCAGCAGGTTCACCGCGAGCGCGCCGGTGACGGTGGACAGCGGGCCGATCCGGTCGCCGCCGGGCAGCTCGAGCGCGGCGTCGCCGTACGGGGCGCAGTTGTCGATGACCACGTCGGCCAGGTCGGCCAGCCGCTGCCCGCTGGGGTGGCGCGGGGTGATGGCGCGGGTGTGCTCCACCGACGTGATCGCGACCAGCCGGTGGCCGCGGCTCGTGGCCAGCTGGGCCATCTCCACGATCGCCGCGTTGCCGCCGGAGTTCGACGCGATGACGAACACGTCGGCCGGTTCGATCCGGGCCAGGTTCCAGATCCGTTCGGCCAGGCCGGTCTCCCGCTCCACCAGGGGATCGAGGATGTCGCCGGGCTGCGCGTCGCCGTAGTAGACGACGTCCCGGATGGACAGCTGGTTGGCCGGCACCAGGCCACCCGCCCGGCCGGCGAGCTCCAGCGCGATCGCCCGGGAGTGGCCGGTGCCGAAGGCCTGCAACACTCCCCCGGCCAGCAGCGCGGTGGCGACCACCTCGCCGGCGGCGGCGATCGCGTCGCGTTGGGTGGCGAGGAACCTGTCGATGGCGGTACGGGCGACGGCCGCGTAGGCGTCCTGATCGATCACTGGTGCGCTCCGTCCAGGTCGGTGAGCAGGTCGGCGGCGATCCCGGCGAGTCGCTCGCCGGAGCCGGGCGCGGCGGCCGCGGCGAGTACCTCGTACCGCGGCTGGGCGTACGCGCCCTCGGTCGGCAGGTAGCCGGGGTAGCCGTTCGCGTAGCCGAGCACCGCGGTCGGCCCCGGCCGGTTCCGGCGGATCTCCCCCGCCAGCGCCAGGAACGGCTCGCCGGGCAGCGCGGCGAGCGACAGCGCACCGATGCGCGCCGCGGCCACCTCGGCGTCGATCTCGTGCTCCGGCACCTCGGCGGTACTGGCCAGCCGCGCACCGGTCAGGTCGCCCTCGGCGATGCGCAGCGCGGCCGGGTCGCCGCCGGCCCGCGCGGTGGCCACCGCGCGGGTCGCCGCCTCGACCATCGCCCGGTGGTCGGCCGCCGACGACGGTTTGGGCGCCAGCCGGGCGGGGCCGGCCCGCCAGTCGAGGCGATCACCTGCCCCCCACGCCGGTACCGCCGGACGGGCCAGCTCGGCCAGGCAGTGCTCGGCGACCGCGGTGCCGAGGCGCTCCAGTTCGGAGCCACCGTGGCCGCGCCGGGTGTGCCGGGTACTGATGTCACCGGCCGCGCCGGTGGCCACCGCGAGCCAGGTGTCCGGGCCGAGCCGCTGCGCCAGCGCTGCCCGTACCGCGCCCACCAGGTCGGCGCTGACCAGCAGGTTCGCCGCGGGCAGCACGGTGGGATGGACCGGCAACACGACCAGCAGCCCGGCCCGGCGGCCGGCGCCGTCGACCACCTCGACCAGATCCAGCGGTACCTGGGCGAGGCCCGGCGCCGCGCTGCGCACCGAGCCGACGTCGGCCAGCAGGCCGGTGCGCCAGCGGCCGACGGTGTCGGTCTCGGTTCGTACCGCCGCGGCGACGGCGCCGGCGACCGCGGCCGGTATCCGGTGCGACCAGGGCGGCGGGGTCGCGGTGCCGCCCGGTACGCAGCCGGTCTCCGGGCCGGAGTGGGTGTGGCTCGCCGCCAGCCACAGCGCGTCGACGTCGCCGGTCGCCGCCCGCGCCGCCGCAACCACGTCGGCGTTCACGCAGATCAGGTCGGCCAGTACGAGAGCGAACCGGCGCCGCCCGTCGAACCAGGTGAGCGCGGTGATGCCGAGCGGGTCGCGGGTACCGGTCGAGGTGCCCACGCGGCCGGCGTAGCCGCCCATCGGGGTCGGTGCGGTGACCGGCAGCGGCACCGTGGCGCAGCCCGTCCTCACCGCGTCACCACCCGCAGCAGCCCACCGTACGGGCCGAGGTCGGTGCTGCCGGCGAGCGCCGCCGCGCCGTCGAGCCCGTCGCCGGCCGGCGCGTGCAGCCGGGCCGACGGGCG